>DASYUI010000039.1:0-8887 GCA_036001425.1 Actinomycetota bacterium | reverse complement strand
CCGGGGGGACCGCTCGCTCTCCCGCTCATCGCCTCCACTTCACGGGGCGAGCTACTCCCCCCGGACCCCCCTCTAGGCTTCGGCGCGAACCTGGCGCGTTGCGTCCCGCAGGGCCCGGACGAACTGCTCCCGGTCACGGCGGAACTCGCTGACCTCGGCGTCGACCGACCGGGCGATGGTGTCGATGGCCACGAAGAAGGCCATCTGTCCCTCCCGGAGAGCATCCAGGATCTCGCCCTCCCTGCGGGCAACCTTGAAGATGCTCTTCCCGTCGGTGATCAGCTTCACTTCGGAGAGGTGCTCCTCCAGACCCGCCCGACGACGGAGGTAGTCGTACGCCCTGCGGACGCGCTGAAGGGACATCCCCCCGTCGAGCAAGGATTTCACGACCTTCAGCGCGATCAGGTCGCGGAAGGAATACAGGCGGGGAACCCCGGGCCTCCCGCCGGTCTGCCGGACGGCCGGCCTCACCAGTCCGATCTGGTCCCAGTAGCGGAGCTGACGCGGTGTGCAACCCGTCAGCCGAGATGCCTGATGTGACGTGAAACCTTCCAACGGATCCTCCGGCTCTCCCCCAGACGCTCCATCCCCAATGGTCGGAGACCCCATGACGATGGGTATCCCCGGGGGAAGGAACGGACCTGAGTTGTAGAGGAAAGCGGTGGCGCCTGGCAAGGGCGCAGGTCGCGATGGGGTGCCGGACTCGTTCCCGTGGATTCAAGCCGAAACGTGCCTCTTGACCTGGGGGGATGCGAAGGGATTCGCGCTACTGGCGGGGACGGCCGCGGAACCGCTCGAAGATCCGAGCCAGAAAGCTCGGAACGGAACGGTCCGGGGTCCCTTCAGGAGCGGGCTGGTCGCGGGACAGCCGCCGGAGCTGGTGATAGACGAGCAGCGCCGACGCCAGCATCACCACGAACCCGGTGATGGCCACCCACACCGAGAGGAAGAACAGCAGGAGCATGACGAAGCCGAGGACGAATGCGAGAACGCCCCACCGGATCCGTCGGGCGATGTGCGCGTAGAGGGAGCTGCGGGCGACCGCCTCGGCCAGCCGGGGGTCCTCCTCCTGGAGGCGTTTCTCGATCTCTTCGAGGATGCGTTGCTCGTGCTCGGATAGGGGCATGGACCCGCCTCAGCCTGGGACGTCCCCCATTATAGGTACGGGCGTTCGGAAGTCACTATGTCCCCACCGCCAGCGCATCAACCGCGCGGGGGGTCCCGGTCGAGGAGCGTTGCTGGGAGCGCGGACCCCGGCCCGAATCGGGCCTCGATGCGGTCGAGGGCTCGTTCCGCGTCCTCCCACCGGCCCGCTTTCACCAGGGCCAGCTGCTCGGCTCCCGCGGAGACCAGTCCGGAAGCCGCCACTCCGAGAAGCCTGATGCGCCGCCGGCCGGGGGGCAGGGCCGTGTACAGCTCCCCCACCACGCGGTACAGGTCCGCGCCGGTATCGGTGGCGTCGGGAAGCGTTCGTGACCGGGTGAGGGTGGTGAAGCTGGCCAACCGAACCTTGAGGGTGATGGTCCTGGCCCGGAACCCCTCCTTCCGTAACCGCGCCCCCACCCGGTGGGCCAGTCGGAGCAGCTCCCGGAGAACCTGCTCCTCCTCGTCCAGGTCCCGGTCGAAGGTCTCCTCGTGGCTGACCTGCTTGGGAGGCTCGTAGGGGACCACGGCCCGGTCGTCGCGCCCTGCGGCCAGCTCGGCCAGATGGCGGGCCGCCCGCTGGCCGAGGGTTCGCTCCAGGACCCGGACGGCCACGCCCTTCAGCTCCCCCACCGTCCGAACCCCGAGTCGCTCCAACACCTCGTGGGTCCGCTCCCCCACGCCCCACAACGCATCGACCGGGAGAGGGTGGAGGAACCCCTCGACCTCCCGCGTCGGGACCACCAGGAGGCCGTCGGGCTTGGCCCGCGCCGAGGCCAGCTTGGCCAGGAATTTGTTCGGCGCCACCCCCACCGAGCAGGTGAGGTCCAGTTCGTCGCGGACGCGAGCGCGAACCTTGCGGGCGATCTCGATCGGCTCCCCGAACAAGGTGGTCGCCCCGGAGACGTCGAGGAACGCTTCGTCCAGGGAGATCGGCTCAAGGAGGGGGGTGAACGACAGCAGGACCTCCCGCAGCCGAGTGGAGTAGGCCCGGTAGGAGGAGAAGTCGGGAGCAACGAACACGACCTCGGGGCACAGGCGGCGGGCCCGCGCCGAAGGCATGGCCGAGCGCACCCCGGAGCCCCGGGCCTCGTACGAGGCCGACATGACCACCCCTCGCGGGCCGGGACCCCCCACGACCACGGGCTTCCCGCCGAGAGAGGGATCCTTCAACACCTCGACGGACGCGTAGAACGCGTCCATGTCCACATGCAGGATGGGTTCGGGCGGCGCGTCTCGCCCGGTGGTCGCGCGGGTCATGTCGCGGCGGTCTCCTGCGGCATGGCTTGGCGCCGGGCGACCCGCAGCGCCGTCAGAGCCACCACGGTGAACGCCAGCCCCGAGACCAGCAGCCAAGCCCGCACCGACAGGGCTCCCCCGCCCACCGCCAAGAGTGCGGAGGCGGCCACGGGCCCGCCTTCCCCGGCCATGCTGAACGCGGCGGTGACCTTCCCCGGATGCCGGGCCACCCGCTGGATCAGCGCGTTCGACGTCGCCGTGTAGAAGGGGAACCCGATCCCGAACACCACGTTGCCGGCGATGACGGCGAGCGGCGAGGACACCGAGACGTACAGGAGGAACCCCACCGACGCCACCAGCAGCCCGAAGGCCACGAGGCTCGGCTCCCGCCCCGCACCTCGCCGCGTGCGGGCCAGGATCACCGACCCGACCACCTCGCCGGCGCCGTACACGGCCCATACCAAACCCAGGAAGTCCCGCCCCCCGCCCACGTCGTTCTTGATGTACAGGGGCTCCAGGGCGAGCAGCAGGCCGATCAGGAACCAGATCGACATCGAGATTCCGAACAGGTTCCGGAGGGCGAGGTTCTGCCAGCCTTCCCGGAACCCCGATCCCACGTCGGCGAAGATGGCCTTCCGGGGGCCGCGGCCTCCCTGCTTGCGGCGGTCCGGCACCGCCAGGTAGGCGAGGAGCGCCAGCGCGGAGGCGCCGACCGTGACCAGATAGGGGGCGTGCGGGCCACCGATGCGGACCAGAAGGGCGGCCAGAGCGGGGCCCACCACCAACTGCGCGGAGAACGCTGCCGAGATCATGCCGTTGGCCCGGACGAGCTGATCCGCGGCGACCAGCCGGGGAACCAGCGCGCCTCGCGAGGGCATCACCGCCCCGTGCACGAGGCCGTACAGGGTGGTGGCCAGGAACAACGACCCCAGTGAGTTCGCCCTCAGGGCGAGGAACGGCGGGCCCAGGGCCGCCGCCACGGTGAACACCAACAGCAGCTTCGGGCTCCACCGGTCGGCGGCGGCTCCGTAAAGCGGGCTGGCCACGATGAGCGGGACCGAGAACGAGGCCAACAGGAGCCCCACTTGGGCGGGCGAGGCATCCAGGCGGTACGCGGCATCCCCCACCGCCGCCAGGAAGAACGCCCACCGGCCGAGGGTTGCGAAGCTGTCCCCCGCCACCAGCCACAGGAACGGACGGTTGGTGAGGAGCCGCGGCGCCGCGGACGGAGCCTCGGCGTGCGGGAGCGGGACCTCGAGCAGGGCTCCCTCGGCGGATCGGTCGGGCGCGTCGTCGTCGGTCATCGTTTCACCAGCCCGCGGAGCCTCCGCTGGCGTGCCAGAGCTTACGAGGTGCCGGTAGTCGGAGGTCTCCCTTTCTGTGTGCGTCGTCGAGGGCGGCGAGGTCCCAGACCTCCTCGGCGATGATACTCGCCCCCCGAACCCCGGTCCGGCGCAACCGTCCTCGAACCACCAAGAGGTGAGAGTGGAACACCGTCCGGGCCACCCGGTCCTGCACCCGTTCGAACACCGTGACGTCGACCGGGCCGGTGGCGTCGTCGAGCGTGAGGAAGATGATCCGCTGCCCGCTGCGGACCGCGGGAGTCTGCGAGGCCACCTTCACCCCCGCAACCGTGATGATCTCGTCGCCTCGGTGCTTCGCCAGGTCGCGAGAATGAACCACCCCGAGCTCCTCGAGGAGCGGTTCGTAGAACGACAGCAGGTGACGGGAGGCATCCAGGCCCATCACCTCGAGCTCGGCTCGCACCACCTCGCGGTCGGTGTACTCCCGCAGTCCCGCAGGGCCGGGCTCCCCGGAGAGCGGAAGCGCGAGCTGCTCGCCCTCGCGCTCGGGATCCTCGGTCATCGCGACATAGAGCCGGTCGCGCCGAGTCCACCGGCGAGGTCGCGGCTTCTTCCGCGAGCCCTGCAACGCCGCGGGATCCCACCCTCCCCTCGCTCCTCGCTCGGGGAGGGTTCCCCCGCGGCTGCGCGGGCCCGCGCTACCAGGCTCCGGCCGACGTTGCGACGTCGACGCGACCGGCTCTTCCTCTGCTGTTTCATCCAGGGAGTCGAAGGCGCCGGCGTGCGCGAGCGCTTCGACCACAGGGCGGGAGACGTTCGTCCGCCGCACGAAATCAATGACACCGGTGAACGGACGCTGGGCGCGAGCCTCGAGGATGCGACGGATCTCGTCGTCGGAGATCCCGTGCACGTCCTGCAACGCCAACCTTATGCCGTACTGCGTTCTGGAGGGAGGCCCGCCCTGGAGCGAATGCTGGCGAGACGAGGCCAGCGTGGAGGGAGGCCGATTCCGGAGCGAATCGCGAGAGGGCGAGGCGTCGCGAGGGAGGCCGAGGAGCGGCGGCAAACGGTCGGCTCGAGGGCTCGAAGAGACGGCCGTTTCGCCCTCCGAGGGCGACCGAGCAGCCGAGCCCGAACAGATGAGCGGAGCGGATCGGCCGACCTCCTCGACGGTGTACGTCTTCTCGCTCCGATTCACGTCGAGCGGGAGGACCTCGATCCCGAACTGCCGGGCGTCCTCGAGGATCAGCCGCCGTGGATACATCCCCGGCTCGTGGGTGAGCACGCCGGCGAGGAAGTGCGCCGGGAAGTTCGCCTTGAGCCACACCGACTGGTAAGTGGGCACGGCGAACGCGGCGGCGTGAGCCTTGCAGAACCCGAACGACGCGAACGAGGCGAGCTCTCGCCACACCTTCTCGGCATCCTGCGTCCCGAGTCCTACTTCCGTGGCCCGCCTGAGGAACCCGATTCGGTGATCGTCGATCTCGGTGTCGTCGTCGAGGTGCCGGCGGATCCGGTCGGCCTCGGGAAGCGAGCAGCCGCTGGCCGCGAGCACCCGCATGACCTGCTCGTGGTACACGATCACGCCGTGCGTCTCCTGGAGGATCGGCTTGAGCAACGGGTGTTCGTAACGAGGGTGTTCGAATCCATGTCTCCGGTTGAGGAACGGCGTGACCATGTCGGACTTCACCGGGCCCGGCCGGAACAGCGAGATGTCCACGATGAGGTCCTCGAACCGGTCCGGCTGGAACTTCTGGAGTAGCTCCCGCTGTCCCGGGCTCTCGATCTGGAAGCATCCAACCGTTCGCGACGAGCGGATCAGCTCGAAGGTTGCCGGATCGTCCTTCGGTACGCGATCGAGGTCGATGGCCTCCCCCGTGGTCCGCAGGATCTCGTCGAGGGCGTGTCGCATGGACGAGAGCATCCGCACCCCCAGCACGTCGAGCTTCAGCAGCCCGAGCCGCTCGACGTCGTCCTTGTCGGCCTGGACCATCCGGTGCTCGAGGAACGATCGTTCCATCGGCACCCGGTCGGGCAGGTCGTGGTGGGAAAGAACGATTCCGGACGGGTGGAGGGCCAGATGCCGGGGGAACCCGTTCAGCCGTTCGGCCACCCGAAACAGCATCTCCAGCTGGCCGGCCTGGAGGTTCGAGCCGCGGAGCTCCGGCAGGGAGTCGAGCGCGTCGCGGATCCGGTGTGCCCCGACGTGCGGGAACGCCTTGGCCACCAGGTCGATCTCGGGGTCGGGATAGCCCAGGGCCTTGCCCACCTCGCGAACTGCCGCCCGGGCCCGGTACGTGTCCACCATGGTCACGCAGGCGCACCGGTCCTCGCCGTAGCGCCGGAGGATCCGCTCGTACACCTCCTCTCGGCGAGCCGACTCCACGTCGATGTCGATGTCGGGAAGCTCCTCGCGGAGGGGGTTCACGAACCGCTCGAAGAGCAGGCCGTGGTGGATGGGGTCGACTTCGGAGACCCCGGTGAGGTAGCACACCAGCGAGCCGGCGGCAGAGCCCCGGGCGCCGCACCGGATCCCCAGCGCCTTCACTTCCGACGTGATATCCGCGACGGTGAGGAAGTAGCCGGAGTAGCCGAGCTTGTGGATCAGCGCGAGCTCAGCGTCGAGTCGATCGAGCACCTCGCGGGAGCGCGGCATCCCTCGGCGATCGAGCCCGTGGTGGCTCCGCTCGGCGAGGAGCGACGTGGCGCTTCGGCGGCGCGGCGTGGGGAACCTCGGAAAGTGCACGGTCCCCAGGTCGAGCTGGAACGCGCACGCCTCGGCGATGCGGAGCGTGTTGTCGCACATGTCCGGGCGGTCGGCGAACAGCGCCCGCATCTCATGCGAGCGTTTGAGATAGCCCTCGGTGTTCACCCGGGTTAGGTGGTGCTCGGCCACCGGGACGATCTCCCGCATGCACTCGAGCGCGTCGGCGATGAAGGCATCCTCGGGCGTCAGGTGCCGGACGGCGTTGGTGGCCACTACGGGGAGGTCCGCATCATTCGCGAGTCTCAGGAGTTGACTGACCTCCCCCGTGCTCCCCGGCTCCAGGAGGTCCCGCACCTCCACGAAGCACCACGGTCCGAACGCCTCCCGCCACGGCCGAGCCAGCTCACGAGCGGCGCCCGGACGACCGCTGAGTGCCATCACTCCTGGGGGAGATTCTGGGCCCAGAAGACAGACGAGTCCTTCAGCCCGAGTCATCAGCTGTCGAGCAGTCAGCGACGGCTCGCCGCGCTCGCCGGAGATGTGCGCTGCGGTGATCAGCCGGCAGAGGTTGGCGTATCCAACCGCATCACGAGCAAGTAGCAAAAGGTGGAAGGAGGCCGGCTCGGGCCGGAGGGGAGAGTACGAGGCCGAGCCGTCGCGACCGAGCTCGAAGCGCGGCGGCAAACGCGTGGCTCGAGGGCCCGGAGAGACACGCGTTTCGCCCGCTGAGAGCGACAGAGCAGGGGAGGCCGAGTTTCTCCGCGAAGCGCCCGAGCCGGCCTCCCCCAACGTCAGCCATGCGCCGAGGATCGGCTTGACTCCCATCTGTCGGCACGCATCCGTGAATCGCACCGCGCCGTAGAGACCGTCGCGGTCGGTCAGGGCGACGGCCGGCATACCGAGCTCGGCGGCCCGGACGGCCAGGTCTTCAGGCGAGTAGGCCCCGTCCTTGATCGAGAAGTACGACCGGCAGTGCAAGTGGACGAACGAGGAGGAGGACATTCGGCGCTCGCTCCCTCGCTATTCCCGGCGTAGTTCTCGCAGGGCGTCGGTGGCGATCCACCGGGCGGACCGGGTGCCCTGGGCGAGGATTCGCTCCGCGGTGCGCACTGCCCTCCCTCGCAGCCGGTGGTTGCGCTTCCCGATCTGCCGGAGCGCCCAGTTGACCGCCTTCCGCACGAAGTTCCGGTCGTCGTCCGCGGCCCGCTCGATGATTCCGAGGAAGTGTTCGAACGGAGCGTCGGGCGCCTCCTTGTCCTTCACCGCCAGCGAAGCCATGAGCGCATATCCCGCCCGCTTCACGAACTCCGCCCGCCGCCCCGCCCACCGTTCGGCCATCCGGTAGGCCATGGGCGTACGGCCGAACAGGTTGGCGCAACACTGGTCGACCAGGTCCCACGAGTCGAAGTCCCGGGCCCACGCTTCCATCTGCGCCGCGGTGACCCTCCCCGGCTCGTCGACCATGGAGGCCAGGATCCTGGCCTCGTGGATCCCCGAGGCCCACAGCGCCTCGGCCACGGCGTGGTCCCGGCCCGCTCGGCGGGCCATGGGCCGGAGGACGGCGACGGGAACCCCGAGCGCGCTCTTCGTGTGGATGCCGAACCGGGCCATCCCGGCCCTGGTCTCCTCGGTCCCGGCCTCCTCGAGCTCCCCGATGAGCCGTGCGGCCTGCTGGGCTGGTGTCAGTCCCACAGCCGCTCCAGGTGCCACCGGCCCTCCCGGCGATCGAGGTACAGGTCATAGACGGCTCCGCCTCGGGCCTCTACCCGCCAGTACTCCCGGTCCCGGCCCTCTTCCCACCACCGGCCCTCGATCCGCCACCGACCGATGACGTCGGCCACCTCGTAGCGCCGGCCCCGCCAGGAGAAGGCCATCGGCATCCCCGCGTCCCGCTCCACCACCACCGGCTCGTCGTAGCGCTTGGACACGGGATTTCTCCCCTGCTCTATCGAACATATGTTCGAGAAGATCCTCAAGGTACTCCCCTCTCCGAGG
Organism: Actinomycetota bacterium; assembly: GCA_036001425.1. GTDB lineage: Bacteria > Actinomycetota > UBA4738 > UBA4738 > CALAEC01 > DASYVD01. Next base: position 499 of record DASYUI010000039.1, on the reverse strand, counting down.
GGCTGTCAAGACCTATGCCGCGTGATCAGCCGGTCGCAAGGGGCCGGAGCACCGAGCCTTCCACCAGGTAGAGCTGGAGATCGTTCCGGCCCTGCCGGAAGAAGCGATCGGGAATCAGGACCTCGAAGCCGCCATTGGCTCCGTTCCGCGGGAAGGTGGGTGACCCTCCCGCGATCCGTCCGTTGAGGACCACCGCCACCAGGGCGTTCCCAGGATCGCCGCTGACGTTCCCGGCGACGAGCGCGGTGAGGACCCCCCTGGAAAGGTTGACGTGGTCGAAGCTCCGGGGGCTGTCGATCGTTGCCTGCACCCCTGCCGGTGCGCCAACCCGGAACTCCTCGACCGGCCTTCCCACGAGGTCGGCCCCCGGTCCGATGAGATACGGCCACAGTGAGGGGTCGGCCGATGGGTCGGCGGGCATGAACGCGTCCCTTCGGAGGCGCCGCTGGAGGGTCCTGACGTCGATCGAAAACGTCTGGTCGGGCCATGGATAGCGCGG
>DASYUI010000038.1:0-90911 GCA_036001425.1 Actinomycetota bacterium | reverse complement strand
CCTCCACCGCCACATACTCGGCCAGGGCTCCGTCCCGGTACCAATCGGTCAGTCCGTACACGGCGTCGCCGACGGCAAACCCGGTCGTGCCCCACCCCAGGGCCTCCACGGTCCCGGAGACCTCGTGGCCGGGAATGACCGGGCGCCGATCGTGCCCGAGCCGGTCCACCCAGGTCGAGGGCCAGGTGAGCTCGGTGGGGGTGAAGCTGGCCGCATGGACCCGCACCAGCACGTCGCCGGTCCCAGGCTCGGGGACGGGAGCCTCCTCGTACGAGAGCTCCTCAGGACCTCCCTGCTCGTGGATGCGCAACGCGTGCATCGATCCTCCCCTCTCGTCCTCTCACCGCCCGACCGGGCTCGTGAACCGGAGTTCGATTGACTCCCCGGGCTCCGGCAAGCGCAGCCGGTCCGCCAGTCCCGCCCGGTCGAAGGCCGTCAGCAAGCTAGTGCGTGTACCGCGACGGGAAACAGACGTCGCATTCCTGACGCCCCATCCCCACTGCCTTCGTCAGCGCCACCCGGCGGATCTCCCCCAGCTGGCCTCCTCGCCGCTCTACTCGGCGCTGGCCCTCGCGCAATCCGGCACACCGTAGCGACCGATGGAAGACCTGGCCGCCGTCGGACACAAAGACGAACCGCGGGAGCCAGGTTGGGGCATCGCACCACCCGCACTGGCCGACGGGCAGACCCGTGCTGGCAGCGTTCCACGATGCGCAGGATATCGTTCACCGATGGCAACGACCTCGGCAGGGTGGGAGTGGTCTTCGCCCGGGAGGCCGGGGCCCTCGCCATCTTTCCGAGTTCAGGCCCTCCGATGGGCCCGGCGCCGACAGCGCGCCTAAACCTTAAGAGCGGCCTCACATGAGCCCCGTCCTTCGGAAGCTGCAAGCGGCTACCTGAAGAGGAGCAGCAACACAGCTATGCCCCCTAGAGCCAAGACAAAGCCCACGACCGATATGAGCATCCAAGTGAACAGACCCACACCCCGAGGGCGCCGGAAGTGGGGGCGACGCCCGGTGGAGCGCATAAACTCGTTTGTGTATGCGCTCCACCGGGCGTCTTCCTTGAGTTCGGCGACGATGTCGCGCTCGCGCTGCCTCCTTCTCGCCACGGGTCTCATCATACTTCGGTAGGGAACCTCGATTCCCCGCGTATTCAGGTTCGCAGCAACGGCTCGGAGCAGCCTCGCCCAAGCTGGCGAGCGTGTCTACATTGACAGGTAGGGCGTGAAGAGACGGGGGACGTCGCTGTCTGCCAGCCTCGCTCTGAGCTCTGCGCTCGGCTCACCAAGGAGTTCTCCGGAAACCGATCCCGTCGCAAGGATTGCCTCCGTTAGGTCGCCAAGGTTCGCGGCGTGCTCGATAAGCGCCTCGGAGTCCCTGAACCGCTCGAGGGCGATGCACTCGGACTGATCGTCGTTGAAGTAGATTTCGTACTGCAGCGTTCCGGTGTCCTCGGTCCGCACGATCTCCATGGCTTGAGCGGACAAGCGCTTGAACTCCTCGAGCCTGCCCTCATGAAACTTGAACCGAACGATACCCTGAAGCTCACTCACTGCTCCGGCCTCCGTCCTTTGCGAATCGCGTCCCGTGTCCTTGTGGAGGTGACAATTCCAAAATGGAACCGCCGGAGTCCGAAGACTCCAGCGGTTCCGGGCCCTTTCTACACCCGTGGCTCGGTCAGCGCAAACCTCTGTCTTGGGTAATTTCGCGAGGGTAAGAAGCCCGAGCCCCCGAACGCGTTTTGGGGCTCGAGTGTGACACGAAGTGTGACACGCACAGAGGCTCGAAGAGGACGTAGCGAAAGCGGGTTGACGTTTTGCCTGCTCAGAGGGTGTCGGAGGAGGGATTTGAACCCTCACGGGCTTATCGCCCACTAGGCCCTCAACCTAGCGCGTCTGCCAAGTTCCGCCACTCCGACGCGGGCTCCAGTATAGGCCACGCCCGGATCCATTCTCAGGCTGCAACATCCCTCTCTTCCACCAGCGACCATTGCCAGGCGTTCCAGAGGATCCCGTCGACAGTGGGGTTCGCCCGGAGGCCCGCCACGCCGGACCGCCAGGCCACCGTCACCTGGGGCTGGAACAGGGGCAGCACCGGTGCGAGGCGCGCCAGCCGCTCCTGCGCCTGCCGGAGACCCGCCGCGCTGCCCGGTCCCCCTCGGTCGGCCAGGGCCAGCAGAGCGTTGACCGCAGGGTCGTGCAGCCCCGTGGCCGCCTCCCCCCCGCCGGACCCGAACCACCGGGACAACCAGGGGGACGGCCCGCTGCGCACCTCCCACAGAGCCAGGTCGAACCGCCGCTCCGGGAGCCACGAATCGTGGAAGACCTCGGCATCCAGGGGCACGATCTCGATGTCCACCCCCGACCGTCCCAGCTCGGCCCGGACGTACCTCGCCAGGAGGTCGAGGATCTCTCCCTTCGGGTACGCCAGCGAGAGCTCCTCGTCCTCACCCACGTCCACCCCACCACCCCGCCCGTACCCACCCCAGGCGGGGATAGCTCCGGGCTGCTCTGGGGCCAGCACTCCGTCGGCCCTTCGCCCTTCGTCGCGGAGGAGGACCTCCACGAACCGGGTCCTGTCGATCGCGTCCGCGATCCGCCTCCGCACGCCGGCCCGCGCCAGCTCGTCGATGTTCATGGCCAGGTGGACCAGGTCCGGCCCGTACGCTTCCGAAACGGTCGCTCCGGGGACGGCCGCCAGCCGACGGCCCCACGACACCCCTGGCATGGCACCCACCGCGTCCAGCCTTCCCTGCCGAAGCAGGAGGATGGCCGTCGTGGGGTCGGGGACGAACACCACCTCGATGCGGCGGAGCAGCGGGCGAGGGCCCCAGAACGCGGGCTCGGCCACCAGCGTGATCGACCGACCCCCGACCCACCCGCCCAGGCGGAACGGGCCCGCCGTGACCGGCGGCCCCCGGTCCCACCCGGCGACGTCCCTCCGCCTCCCCGCGTGCGCGGGTAGCACGAACCTCCCTGCCGAGAACAGATCCCGCCACCTTGCGAACGGCGGGGAGAGCACCAGCGTGCCCTCCTTCTCGGAGGACTTCCGCACCGCCAGCACGTGGTCGAACCCGTCCCCGACGACGACGGGAAGCCCCGGGTCGGTCATCACCCGCCAGGTAAACTCCACGTCGTCGACGGTCACCGGCCGCCCGTCGCTCCACCGGGCCTCGTCTCGGATCACGAACGAGACCGTCATCCGGTCGCCGGACACCGCGACCTCCGGCTCCCCGGCAAGCAGGTACGGGCGGTAACGGAGGTCGGGCGTCACCAGAAAGAAGGAGGGGAGCACCGCCCGCAGGACGTCGCGGGTCGGCGCCGAGGCGGCGCGGATCGGGTTTAGGGTGACGGGCTCTTCCGGGTAGCCCAGGCGCAGGGTCCCGGCGGGTGGGGGTCGCTCGGGGGGCTCGATGGGGGGAGGTACGGTCTCCCGGCCCGGGGTGCATCCGCCTCCGACGAGCGAGAGAGCCAGGGCGAGCCCGGCGGCCCGGCGGGCCCCCCGATGCGTTCCCTTACGGCTCGAGCGAGAGCGCGGCCGCATCGAATCTGCCAAGTGGGTTCACGGCGAGCCCCCCGACGTCCGGCCCGGCGGCAAGCCGGGACCGGAACCACGCCAGAGGCACCAGGGGCGCAAGGGACAGCCCTCGACGCTCGGCTTTCAGGTACAACCGCTCCCGCACGCGGGGATCGCGCGCCGCGCGAGCCCGCTCGAGGAGCCGGTCCAGTCGACCGTCCTCCACGCCGGTGTGGTTGTCGGGGGAGGTCGACAGCATCAGCGGTTCGAGCAGGGCTTGCTGGCGAGGATAGTCCGCCACCGAGACCAGGCAGAAGAATCGCTGGCCGCCCCGCTCCAGCAGCTCGCGGTACTCCCGCTCCTGATGTGCGCGCGGGTTCACCTCGAGGCCAACGCCGGCCAGCTGCGCGACCAGCTCACGGGCCAGCCGGTCCCCCACGGGAGACGAGGCGTAATCCAGGGCGAAGGAGCGCGACCGGGCGGGCAGGTCGGCGACGAGGGCGGCGGCCTCGGCCTGATCGAGCCGGCACAGCGCCCCGCACGCGCCCCGGGCATACCCGGGGATGGTGGGAGGCACCACACCGTCGGCCGGCACGGCGACCGGCCCGTAGACCCGGTCGACGAGCCGCTGGCGGTCGATCGCCAGGGACACCGCGCGTCGAAGCGACGGGTCCCGGAAGCGGGGGTCTCTTAGATTGAAACCGCAGTGGACCAAACGAGCCAGGGTCACCACGCCCTCGCTGCCGAACTGGGCCTCCGCTTCGGGGACCAGGCCGGCGGGGATCGGCGAGACGTCGAGGTCCCCCGCGAGGAAGTCCGGCCAGGCCGCCTCCGGGTCCGCGTACACGGACAGCTCCAGTCCCGCCACCCCTGGGGTCGGGCCGTAGTACCCGGGGAACGCCGTGAGGGCGATCGGCGCCCCCGGGGCCAGCTCCCCGGCCAGCTGGAACGGCCCGTTCCCCACGGGGCGGGCGGAGTAACCGGGGAAGGCCGACGCCTCGGGAACCGGCGACAGGGCGGGGTGCCCGAGCAGGGAGACGAAGTCGGGCCACGGCTCGGTGAGCCGGACCTCCAGGGTTCGGTCGTCCCGGGCGACCACGCCGGTGATGTGATCCTGGTCCAGGGTGACGTTGTACTCGTGGAAACCCTCCACCCGCTCCAGCAGGAACGCGAAGGGTGAGGGCCTGAACGGATCGGCGAGGCGGTTCCAGGCCGCCACGAAGTCCTGGGCCCGGACCGGCGTGCCGTCGTGGAACTGCACGCCCTCCCTGAGGCGAAACACGAACGCCCGGCCGCCTTCCAGCATCTGCCACCGGGCTGCGGCTGCTGGCACCGCTTCGAGCGTCTCGTGGTCGTAGTCGGCCAATCCGTCGAAGATCAGAGAGGCCAGGAACAGCCCGTCCGGGGTGTCCAGGGCCCGGGGGTCCGCCGCGGGCAGGGACGTGATGGCGATCCGGAGGACCGACGGGCCTGTGGGGGTGGGGCCCACGCTCGGACCGGTGATCGGCCCCGTGGTCTCCTCATCCGGTGGCGGAGGCGTGGTGCAGGCCGCCGCGGCGAGGCTCAGGGCGACGGCGAGGAGGACCGCACGGGCGAAAGGGGCGATCCGGCGCCCGCCCCTACGTCCACTTCCAGGCAAGCCAGAAGGTGGTGGCGGTGAAGACGAGGGCCGTGACGACGGTGATGCGGTCGAGGTTCTTCTCCACCGCCGTGCCCCCGGACAGGCCACCCCCGCCGCCGAACAGGTCGGAGAGCCCTCCCCCCTTCCCCGCGTGGAGAAGGACGAACAGGATCAGCAGGAGGGCGGCCAGGACGTGGATGACGATGAGGATCGCGTTCAGCATCTCAGGCGGGCTCCTCGATCACTTGGCGAGCTCTTCTATCACGGCGCGGTCCTCGAGCGGGAAATGGCACGCGGCCACCTGTCCGGGATGGTGGGGGGTCAGCCGGGGGTCGTCTTCCTTGCACTTCGGGAACTGCGCGTTGGGACACCGGGGATGGAACCGACAGCCGGACGGAGGATCGATCGGTGAGGGAACGTCCCCCTCCAGGACGATCCGGCGCTTCTGCGCCGCCAACACAGGGTCGGGGATCGGAACCGCGGAGAGCAGCGCGCCGGTGTAGGGATGCTTGGGGTTCTCGTACAGGGTGTCGCCGGGAGCGATCTCCACGATTCGTCCGAGGTACATGACGGCCACTCGGTCGCTCATGTGCTTCACCACGGACAGGTCGTGGGCGATGAAGACGTAGGTCAGGTTGAACTCCTCCTGGAGGTCCTCCAGCAGGTTGAGGATCTGCGCCTGGATCGAGACGTCGAGCGCCGACACCGGCTCGTCGCAGACGATCAGCCGTGGTCGCAGTGCCAGGGACCTGGCCACCCCGATGCGCTGCCGCTGTCCGCCGGAGAACTCGTGAGGGTAGCGGTTGTAGTGCTCGGGGTTCAGCCCCACGAGCTCCATGAGCTGCTGGACCTCGGGCTTGATCCGGTTCCGGGGCACCGTGCCGTGAACCCGGAAGGGGTCCCCGATGATCGTCCCCACCGTCTTCCTCGGGTTCAAGGAAGCGTACGGGTCCTGGAAGATCATCTGCATCTCGCGGCGGAGGGGACGCATGTGCCGGCGGTTGTGCTTGGTGATGTCCTGCCCATCGAAGAACACCTGGCCCTCCGTGATGTCGAAGAGCCGGGTGATGCACCGGGCCAGGGTGGACTTGCCGCAGCCGGTCTCGCCGACTAGGCCCACGGTCTCCCCGGGGTACACCTCCAGGTCCACCCCGTCGACCGCGTGGACCTGGCCGATCTTCCGCTGGATGAGGATCCCCCGAGTGATGGGAAAGTACTTCTTCACTCCGACCAGCTGGATCAGGGGGGTCTGGCCGCGATGGCCTGGAGGAGCCGGGGAGGCGGTGGTGTCCGGAGCGGTCACGCTCGGATCTCCACCTCCTCCTGGAAGATGCGTTCCTTGTCCTCCAGCGGCAGGTGGCATGCGGAGGCGTGCTTCCCGTCCGGGGAGAGCAGCGGTGGGATCTCGACGTCACAGGGCGCGAAGCGGTAGGGACAACGGGGGTGGAACGGGCACCCCGGAGGAACGAAGATCAGCGAGGGCGGCAGGCCCTTGATGGGCCGCAGGCGCTCGGTCTTCGGCTGGTCCACCCGGGTGATCGACTGGAGAAGTCCCCACGTGTAGGGGTGATGGGCCCCGTGGTAGATGTCACCACGGTCGCCGAACTCGGCGACCCGCCCCGCGTACATCACCATGATGTTGTCGCAGTGCTCGGCGACGACCCCAAGGTCGTGCGTGATGATCACCACCGATGCGTTGAACTCCTCCCGCAGGCGATCGATGAGGTCGAGGATCTGCGCCTGCACCGTGACGTCGAGTGCCGTGGTGGGCTCGTCGGCGATCAGGAGGTCGGGGTTCAGGCTGAGGGCCATTGCGATCATGGCCCGCTGGCGCATCCCGCCGGAGAACTCGTGAGGGAACTGACGGGCCCGCTCCTCCGGCCGGGGGATCCCCACGCGTTTCAACATGGATACGGCCTGTGCGAAGGCCTCCTTCTTGGGGATCGGTTGGTGCGCCCGGATTGCCTCCACGACCTGGTCGCCCACGCGGTAGTAGGGATGCAGGGAGGTCATGGGGTCCTGGAAGACCATGCTCATCCCGGAGCCGCGGATGTTCCGCATCTCCTCCGGGGGCAGGTCCAGCAGGTTCTGTCCCTTGAAGATGATCTCGCCTTCGATCCGGGCCTGCTTCTTGGTGATGAGCCCCATCACGGACAGGAACGTCACGCTCTTGCCCGAACCCGACTCTCCCACCACCCCAAGGGTCTCGCCCTGGCCGAGGCTGAGGGACACGCCGTCGACCGCCTTCACCAGGCCGTCCTCGGTGGGGAAGTGCACCTTGAGGTCGCGGACCTCGAGGAGCGGCTCAGCCACGTTCGTCCTCCGGCACGCCCGGGCGAGCGGTGTGCCTCACTGGTACCTCACCCGTGGGTCCAGGAACGCGTAGGCCACGTCCACGAGCAGGTTGGCGACCACGATGAAGAACGAAGCGAAGATGGTGACCCCCATGACCGCCGGGAAGTCGTTCGTGAACAGAGACCGGATCGCGTAGTCGCCCAGACCATGGATCCGGAACACGGTCTCGGTGATGATGGCCCCGCCGAGCAGGTACCCCATATCCATTCCGAACATCGTGACGACCGGTGTGAGCGCCGCCCGGAGTCCATGCTTGAAGATGACCCGGCGCTCGGACAGCCCCTTGGCCCGAGCGGTGCGGATGTAGTCCTCCCCCATGGTCTCGATGAGGTTGCCCCGGACCATCCGGGCGTAGAACGCCGCGAAGGTAAATGACAGTACCAGCCAGGGCAGGAGGAACCGACCCTTGAGGACCGCGGTCCCCAGGCTCTCCTCGGTGGGAATGCCACTGGGAGGAAAGCCCCACCCGAACCACTGATTGAACTTGAACCAGAAGAAGAAGAGGAACAGAAACCCCAGCCAGAACACCGGGGCTGACACACCGAACAGTGCGAACACCATCCCGGCCCGGTCCACGAAGGATCTTCGTCGGATGGCCGACACGATGCCGATGGGGATCCCCAGCAGGAGCCACGTCGCGGCCCCCCCGAGTGCCAGGACCGCCGTGTAGGGGATCCGCGAATAGAGCTGCTCCTTCACCGGTACGTTGTTGAAGTAGGAGAAATACACCTGCTCGTTGAGGAAGAACCCCGGCCAGGGGATCAGCCCCTTGGCGAACCGCCCGTACTGCACGTACCACGGCTTGTCCAGGCCCAGGTTGATCCGAACCTGCCGGATGGTCGATTCGGTGGCCCGGCGACCGGCGGCGCGGCGGGCCGGGTCTCCCGCGGGAAGCTTCAGGAAGATCACGAACGTCAGGGCCGAGATGATGAAAAGGACCAGGATCAAGAAGAGGGTCCGTCGGATCAGATAGCGTCCCATATCGCCCTCTTGTCAGTTGCTGCGACGACGGTGCATCTTACCCCCGTGCGGCCCGAAGTGGGGAAACGAGAGAGGGGGCCCCGGCCCCCTCTCTCGCCCTCCACCTACGTGCCGATCCTCCTACGCGCCCCCTCCGGAGAGGGCGACCTTCTCCAGCGCCGGCAGGCCGGCGAACTGGTCGAAGGTGTAGTTCTGAACGCGCTCGGACACGGTCCGCACGTAGTTGTCGAACAGGTACGGCACCCACGGGACGACGTTCTCCATCAAATCCTTGTCCACGGCGGCCCAGCACGACACCCGGTCGTCACCAGCCGGGGTCTCGTCGCACGCGGTGAGCGCGTCGTCGACGTTGGGGACGTCGGTCGTCGGGTACTCGGCCTTCGCCAGGTCCTCGGCGGCTGCACCCACCAGGGCGTAGTTGCAGCACGCGTCGGGACCGATGGCGCCGGACCCGAACAGCGGCTCGCCGAAGGTGGTGCCGTCCGCGTAGTCCTTGCCCCATCCGGGAGCCAGGCAGAACGCCGTGTGCGCACCGATGTCGTTGCACTTGTCGTACATCGTGGTGCGCTCGAAGGACTTGATGTCCAGGGTGATCCCCAGGGGCTCCAGGTTGCTCGAGATGAGCGCGGCCTGGTCCGGATAGGGGTCGGCCTCGTCCGTCACGGCGAGGACGTCCTGGCACACGGGGTCGTCGCAGACACCGTCACCATTGGTGTCGTACTTCGACTCCTTCATGGCCGCCTTGGCGGCCTCGATGTCCCCCTGGTTGTTGGGAGACGGATAGGGGTTGTAGTCCTTCAGCTCGTTGTTCTGAAGGGAGTCCACCATGATGTGGTTGGCGATCTCCCCCACCAGCGGACCTCCGCGGATCCGCCGCATTCCCTCCTTGTCGATCGCGAAGTTGACCGCCTTCCGGACGTTGATGTCGTCGAAGGGCGGCTGCGCGATGTTGAAGGAGAGGTAGCGGACGGCGTCCGAGGGGTTGATGAAGATCTGGTCGCTGAGGTTCGGGTCCTGCTGGTACTGGCGAACCTGCTGCGGAGGCGCCACCCCGTCGAACTGCATGTCCAGGATCCCCTGGTCGACCTGGTTGGCGTTGTCCTCCTCGGTGCCGCCGATCGAGAACTCGATCCGGTCGACGTAGGCCGGACGATTCTCGTCCGTGTCCGCGGACCACGAGGGGTTCCGGACAAACGTGATCGACTTGCCAGGCTCGTAGCCGGAGACCGGATCCTGCTGCTTCGGCGCCGCGGTGAAGTCGAGGTTCTCCGACCCCTCGAACATGTACGGGCCGGAAGCGACCAGGAACCGCCCGTAGTCCTTGTCGTGCCCCGTGGCGGCTCCCAGGGGAGCCTCGGGGTCCGTCGGGCTCGGCGGGATCGGCGCAGTGGCATGCATGGCCATCCGGTAGCCGAAGTCGCCCGCCTCCCGAGTCAGCTTGACCTCGAGGGTCTTGTCGTCCACGGCCGTGACCCCGGAGATGTCGTCGGCGTCGCCTGCCGCGTACTCGTCGAACCCTTCGATCACCGAGTAGTAGAAGTTGTAGCCGCCGGAGGACCCCTCCGGGTCGGCCTCGCGCCGCAATGCCCGGGCAAAGTCCGCGGCCGTTATCGGGACGTCCTCGAAGGGAGGCCCGAAGTTCAGCCCGTCCTTCAGCGTGAAGGTCCAGGTCAGGCCGTCATCCGAGACCGTCGGCTGGTCCGCCGCGAGGTCGGGCACGATCTCCGTCCCGCCCTCCTCGGTGGGCGTTCCCCGGTAGCTCATCAGCGTTCGCAGGAGACAGCACCGGTAGAACTCCCAGGTCACCGAGTAGTACTCCTTCTGCGGGTCGAACGCCGCGGACACGTCACCCAGGAGGTTCAGCTCCAGGGTCCCGCCAGGCTGCAGGTTCTGATCGCCTGTCTGAGTCCCTTCCGGCCCTCCCTGGGCACACGCCGTGGCGATGATCCCGAGCACTGACACCAGTGCCAGGAGCTTCGTATATCGCCTCACGAATTCCCCCTCTCTACCCTTCACTGATTGAACTCATCGGTTTCGAACGCGTGGCACCTCCTTTCGAGACGAGACCTACTCCTATCTCCCCGTTCGGGGGTCGAGGGCGTCGCGCAGCCCGTCCCCCACGAGGTTGAACGCGAGCGTGGTGATGAAGAGGAAGAGGCCGGGGAAGACCATCATCCACCACGCCACGACGAAGATCCCCTGGCCCGCGTCGGACAGCATCTTGCCCCACGAGGGCACGTTGATCGGCACCCCGATACCCAGGAACGACAGGGCCGCCTCGAACAGGATGTTGTTCGGGATGATCAGGGTGCTGTACACGATGATCGGGGCCACCACGTTGGGGAGGACCTCCCGGAACATGATCCGGAGGTCTCCGGAACCCTGGGCCCGGGCCGACTCCACGAACTCCTTCTCTCGCAGGGAGAGGACCTGTCCCCGGACGATCCGGGCGATGTACGGCCAGTTGAACAGAGCGATCACGTAGCTCACCAGGAGCAGTCCCGGTTTGAGGGCGCCTCCGAGACAGCCAACCTTGCTGGCCCCACACGCAGCCACGAGCCCCAAGGCCAGCAGGAGGATGGGGAGCGACATCACGATGTCGATGATCCGGGACACGAAGGTGTCGATCTTTCCCCGGTAATAGCCGGCCAGGAGGCCCATGATCACCCCGATCACCACCGAGATGCCGGTGGCGAAGAAGGCCACGATGAGGGAGGTCCGGGCCCCATAGACGACCCGGACGAACAGGTCCCGGCCGGCCGTGTCGGACCCGAAGAAGAAGGCGGCGTGAGGCCCCTTGGGCAGGCCGAACTCGTCGGTCGTCTCATACAGGAAGAGCTGGTTGGGGCCGTGTCCGACGAGCCTGGCAATCAGAGGAGCGGCGACGGCCAGGCCGACCATCAGCACGATGAAGATGATGCCGGCGAAGGCGAACTTGTCCTGGCGGAACCGGCGCCAGAACAGCTGCCACGGGCTCCTCCCGACGACCTGGGCACTGGGCTCGCCAGCGGCCCCCTCCGGCCCGAGCCCGGTACCTACGATCGGTTCGCTTGCGACCTGCGCCAATGCTTCCCTTCCGCCGAGGGATCGCCGGGCAGACGCGATATTAGCCGCTCCCCGCATTCCGGGGCAACGGGACCCTCTCCCTCTACGACTGTATACGTCCTGGCCAGGTTGGAGGGATTGGCCCGGGCTGCTCCCCGTCAGGGAGGCCCGGCGGGCTAGTGCCTGACGATCAAGGCGAATTCCTCCGGGTCGAGGCTCGCCCCGCCGACCAGCGCCCCGTCGATCTCCGGGTGGGCCATGAACTCCCGGATGTTCCCGGCCTTCACGCTTCCCCCGTACTGGACCCGGACGGTCTCGGCCACGTCCGTGGAATAGGCCGTCTCGAGGGTGTCCCGGATGGTCCGGACGACCTCCCCCGCGTCCGCGGGGTTACAGGGCCGGCCCGTCCCGATGGCCCACACGGGCTCGTACGCCACGACCAGCCGGCTGGCCTCGTCGGGCCCGACCTCCTGGAGAGCGGCCTGGACCTGCCCCACGACCTTGTTCTCGGTGCGGCCGCCCTCTCGCTCCTCCAGGGTCTCTCCCACACACAGGATGGGGGACATCCCTCGGTCGAACACCGCCCGGACCTTCCTGGCGACCTGTTCGTCGCTCTCCCGGAAATGCTCCCGCCGCTCGGAGTGACCCACGATCACGTACCCGACGTCGAGGGCGGCCAGCATGGAGGGGGCGATCTCACCGGTGAAGGCTCCCTTCTCCTCCCAATGGACGTCCTGAGCGCCCAGCAGGAACGGAAGCTTGTCGGCCTGGATCACGGTCTGCACGCTCCGCAGCGCCGTGAACGGCGGGCAGATCACGACCTCGACGCGGTCCGTGTCCCCGGCATCCAGAAGGTAGCTGAGCTTCTGGACTGTCTGGATCGCCTCCAGATGGGTCTTGTTCATCTTCCAATTGGCGGCCACGATCGGACGCCTCGGCGCGCCGGCCATCAGGCGTCCTCCATGAGCACGGCCACGCCGGGGAGCTCCTTGCCCTCCAGGAACTCGAGGGAGGCACCGCCTCCGGTGGAGAGATGGTCGATCGAGTCCTCGAAGCCGAGGCGGCGGATCGCCGAGACGCTGTCGCCTCCGCCGACCACGGTAAACGCCTTCGCGCCGGCCACAGCCTGGGCCACGCCTCGGGTCCCCGGGGCGAAGGGCTCCAGCTCGAATACCCCCATGGGCCCGTTCCAGAACACGGTTCGCGCGTCCGCCAGCAGCCGGCTGAACTCCTCCACCGTCCGGGGCCCGACGTCCAGCCCCTTGAGCCCCTGGGGTATGCGGTCGGCCGGCACGGTCTCCACCCGGGCGGAGACGTCCGCCAATTTCGCCACCACCGCGTCCTCGGGCAGCACAACCAACACGCACTTCTCCTCCGCGAGCTTCAAAGTCTTCCCGACCTCGTCGAGACGATCCTCCTCGACCAGGGAGTCGCCGACCTCCCCGCCCTGAGCGGCGATGAACGTGAAGGCCATGGCCCCACCGATCAGCAGGGCGTTCACGCGGTCGAGGAGCGAGCGAACCACACCCAGCTTGTCCGACACTTTCAATCCTCCAAGGACGGCCACGAACGGAGCCTCAGGCCTCTCCAGGAGCTGGGAGAGGACCTGGATCTCTCGTTGCATGAGCGGGCCGGCGGCGCTGGGAAGGCGTTCGGCCACCCCAACCACGGAGGCGTGGGCTCTGTGCGCTGCCCCGAACGCGTCGTCGACGTAGGCCTCAGCGAGTGACGCCAGGGCCTCGGCGAAGTCCGGGTCATTGGCCTCCTCCCCCGGGTCGAACCGGAGGTTTTCCAGGAGCACCACCTCTCCCGGCTTGAGGGTCTCGCAAACCCCTCGGACGGCGTCCCCGGCCACCTGGTCGAGCTTTCGCACAGGGAACTCAACGAGCTCCTGCACGCGGGCCGCTACGGGGTCCATCCGCAACTCCTCCACCGGCTTTCCCTTGGGGCGGCCCAGGTGGCTGGCGAGGACCAGGGCGGCTCCGGCCTCGCGGAGAGTCTCGATGGTTGGCAGCGTGGCCGTGATCCGAAGGTCATCAGCGACCTTCCCGTCCTCCAGGGGAACGTTGAAGTCGACGCGGACGAAGACCCGGCGTCCTTTCAGATCGCTCAGATCCTCGATGGTCCGGAGGCGCCGCACGGGCCTATTCCGGCCGGGGGGTGCGCTCGTCTGGAGCACTCGTCACGGTGCCACCCAGGGCGAGCTACCCGCCCGAACCCCCCAGCTTCGAGCCGACCAGCTCGACCAGATCGACCAGCCGGTTCGAGTACCCCCACTCGTTGTCGTACCAGCCCAGCACCTTCACCAGGTTCCCGAGGGCGAACGTGGACGGGGCGTCGAAGATGCAAGAGTGGGCGTCCCCCACGATGTCCTGGGAAACGATGGGATCCTCCGTGTACCGGATGATCCCCTTCAGTGGCCCGCCGGCCGCGGCGTTGCGGAAAGCCTCGTTCACCTCATCCACGGTGACGTCCCGGCCGACGATGGCCACCAGGTCCGAGATCGAGCCGTCCGGGACCGGCACCCGCATGGCGATGCCGTCCATCTTCCCCTTGAGCTCGGGGATGGCCAGCGAGGTGGCCTTCGCCGCCCCCGTGGACGTGGGGATGATGTTGATGGCCGCGGCCCGGGCCCGCCGGAGGTCGCTGTGGGGCAGGTCCAGGATCCGCTGGTCGTTCGTGTAGGCGTGGATGGTAGTGAGGAACGCGCGGTCGATCCCGAAAGCGTCCTGGAGGACCTTGGCCATCGGGACCACCGAGTTCGTGGTGCAGGAGGCGTTGGAGATGATGTGATGGGTGGCGGGATCGTAGGCCTGGTCGTTCACCCCCAAGACGATGGTCACGTCCTCTCCCTTGGACGGGGCGCTGATGATGACCTTCTGTGCTCCCGCGGAGATGTGCTTCTCGGCGCTCTCCCGATCGGTGAACAGACCCGTGGACTCCACGACGACGTCGACGCCGAGCTCCTTCCAGGGGAGGTTCGCCGGGTCCTTCTCCGCCAGCACCTTGAACTCGTCGCCGTTCACGCTGATCCCCTCGCCGGACGCCTTGATCTCCGCGTCCAGGACTCCCAAGACGGAGTCGTACTTCAGGAGATGGGCCAGCGTCGCCGCGTCGGTGATGTCGTTGACCGCCACGAAGTCGATGTCCGCCCCCTTCTTCAGGGCGGCCCGGAAGAAGTTGCGGCCGATGCGACCGAATCCGTTGATGCCAACCTTCACGCCCATGACGGGTTCCTCCTGATCTCGATCCTCAGTCCGCTGGCTCCGGCAGCGTCCTTCGGCCAGGGGGAAGACAACAACCTGTCTCCGCTCGGCTCCGCCTCGCGGGGCTGCTGGTACCCCACGGATCTCGCTCGCTTCGCTCGCTGCGATCCGCGGGGACCCCGAGAATTTCCCCCTGGACCCCCTCCATCCTAGCCCGGGGACGGAACGAGGGCCGCGAGCCTACTCGCGGTGGACGTCGCGGTGCTCGAGCACGACCGGGAGACGCCGGTTCCGGAAGTACTCGGCCAACTCCTCGGCCACCACCACGGACCGGTGCCTCCCCCCGGTGCAGCCCACGGCCACGGTAAGGAAGGACTTCCCCTCCGAGATGTAGCCGGGGACGACGAAATCCAGCAGGCGAAGGAGCCGCCGCCTGAACTCACCGAAGGACTGCTGGCGAAGAACGTACTTGCGAACTCGCTCGTCGGTTCCCGGAAGCGGGCGGAGCTCCTCCACCCAGTGTGGGTTGGGCAGGAAGCGCACGTCGAGCACGAGGTCGGCGTCCCGCGGGACACCGTGCTTGTAGGAGAAGGACAGCACGGTGACCTGGAGGTCGCCGCGGGGCTCGGCCGAGGCGAAGGTCTCGCGGATGCGGTCGCGCAGGTCGTGAGGGGTGAACTCGCTCGTATCGATCACCAGGTCCGCCTGAGCCCGGAGGCTGTCCATCACCAACCGTTCCTTCCGGATGCCCTCGGCCACCCGGCCGTCGGGCGCCAACGGATGGCGTCGGCGGGTGATGCTGAACCGCCGCACCAGCGTGTCGTCGGAGGCCTCCAGGAACACGATGCGATAGGGGACCTGGCCCTCGCGAAGGTCATCGAGACCCTTGTGCAGGTCGTCGAAGAACTTCCCTCCTCGGGCATCGACCACGATGGCCACCCGGCGCGGCCCTCCGGCGGTCGCGGCCAGCTCGGCGACCCGTCCAACCAGGGCCGGAGGCATGTTGTCGATCACGAAGTAGTCCAGGTCCTCCAGGCTCTTGGCGGCCTCCGAGCGGCCCGCGCCGGACAGCCCGGTGATGACGATGAACTCGGGTCCCTTGGCGGGCTTGGTGCGCCGGCGGTCATGCGGACCGCGGCGGCGGTCCGCCACCTTCTGGCGTCGCTCCGGTGACCCGGCCGGTTCCGCGGTCATCGCTGTGTACTCGCGCTCGCGTGCGTCATGCGGGTCTGGCCTCCCTGGCAGGGTTCTCGACCGCCCGCGGCGAACCCTGGAACCTCCGAACGATCTCCCGGGCCAGGGCCGGGCCCACGCCCGGCGTTGCGGCGATCTCCTCCTCGGTCGCCGCGGCCAGCCGGGTCAAGGAGCCGAACCGCCGAAGCAGCGCCTTCTTGCGCGCGGGGCCGATCCCGGGCACGTCGTCGAGAGGTGAGGCCAGCGCCCGGCGGGCTCGCTTCTTCCGGTGGTACTCGACGGCGAATCGGTGTGCCTCGTCCCGGAGATGCTGGAGGAGGAAGAGCGACTCGTCGCCGCGGGGAATCATCAGCGGCTGGGGCTGCCCCGGCAGGTACACCTCCTCGAGTCGCTTGGCCAACCCGATCGCCGGGATGTCCAGTCCGAGGTCGGACAGCACCCGGATGGCCACGTTCAGCTGGCCCCGCCCACCGTCCATCACGATCAGGGCCGGTGGGTAGGAGAACCGCTTTCGCTTTCCCGAGGGTTCATCTCGTTCCTTGAGGTAGCGGGTGAACCGCCGCCGGAGCATCTCTTCCATGCTGGCGAAATCGTCCTGCCCGGGCACGCTCTTGATCTCGAACCGCCGGTAGTCCGAGCGCTTGGGGAGCCCATCCTCGAACACCACCATCGAGCCGACCGTGGAGGTGGGGCCGAGGTTCGACACATCGAACGCCTCGATCCGCAGCGGAGGCTCGGGCAGGCCCAGGGTAGCGCCGAGCTCGGTCAGGGCCCGGGACCGGGCCGCGAAGTCCTGGGCTCGCTTCAACTTGTGGCGGATGAAGGCCTCCTTGGCGTTTGCCGTCACGACCTCCAGGAGCCGCCGCTTGTCACCCCGCGCGGGGACTCCGATCGACACGCGCCCGCCGCGCCGGGAAGACAGCCACTGCTCCAATACGTTTCGGTCCAGCGGCCACGCCGGCACCAGCACCCGGGGCGGGACCTCGTCGCGGTCCATGTACAGCTCCCGCACGAAGGAGGACACGAGCTGGGGAGTGTCGAGGGCCTCCACCTTGTCCACCACCCAGCCCTGCCTTCCGGTAACCCGACCCCTGCGGACGAAGAACACCTGGAAGGCGGCCTCCAGGTCGTCCTCCGCCAGAGCGACGACGTCCAGGTCCTCCGGCCGCGGAAGGGCCATCTCCTGTTGCTCGAGGGCCTTGTGGGCGGCCTGGAGCCGATCCCGGTACCGGGCGGCGAGCTCGTATTCCTGGCGCTCGGCGGCGGCGCTCATCTCCGATTCCAGTTCGCGCAGGACGGGCCTGTGGTTTCCCGCCAGGAAATCCACCAGCCCGTCCACGATCTGCCGGTAGCCCTCGTCGGTGACACCGGTCTTCTCCGGCACGCACGGGCCAGCGCACCGCCCGATGTCGTAATAGAGGCACGGCCTATGAGCGCGGCGGCGCTGCTCGAAGAACCCGTCCGAGCAAGTCCGGATGGGGAACACTCGGGTCAGAGAGTCCAGGGTCTTCCGGATGGCGTAGGCGTGCCCGAAGGGCCCGAAGAAGCGGACGCCCTTGCGCCGGCGCCCCCGCATGACGTGGGCCCGGGGCCACCGCTCCCCCACGGTCACCGCCAGGTACGGGTAGGACTTGTCGTCCCGGTACCGGACGTTGAACCGTGGCCGGTGCTGCTTGATCAGGTTGTACTCGAGCATCAGGGCGTCGACCTCGCCAGATGCCACGATCCATTCGACCCGCTCCGCCTGGGCCATCATGGCCTCCGTGCGCGGGTGGAGCGGCCCGGACCAGTAGGCCGGGAGGCGCTTCTTGATCGACTTGGCCTTGCCGACGTAGATGACCCGTTCCTCCGCATCGCGGAAGAAGTAGGCGCCGGGGGAATCGGGGACCGAGCTGAGGTCGGGGCGTGCCATGAAGCCCATCGGGACTTCATTGTAGGCGAGCGGCGACCGCCCGCAGGTGAAGTCCTGGTTAGCGAGCGGTGAAGGGGGTCACTGCACCACGAAGGTGCCGGTCATCGTCGTCGGGTGGAAGTCGCAGCGGTAGAAGTACTGGCCCGGGTCGTCGATGGGATCCACCTCATAGGTCTTCGACTGCCCACCGGCTATCGGTTCGCTGGGGCTCCCACCGCCGAGGTGCTCGCTGGCCGAATCGTCCGTGTACAGGGCCCAGTTGTGGGGGATGTTGTCGTCGTTCGCGAAGTCCACAGTGAAGGGCTTTCCGGCCGGAACCGCCAGGCAGGTCTGGTCGAAACCCGTGCCCGAAGCCCCCGGCGGCGCTGCGATGCTCAGACTCGTTCCGCTCGGCTCGCACGGCGGGGGGCCAGTGGGCGGGCCGGTGGGCCCGCCGGACGGGACCGACGGCGAGGGGATCGCCAGAAGCGGTTCCCTGTCCGACCGGATCGCCAGGACGAGCCCGGAGCCCGCGGGTTCGAACCAGGCCAGGTAGAGGGTTCTCTCGGCGCCCGCTCCGACTCTCGGGAGCTCGGCGCCCCGGGTCCCCGGCACCTCCTCGGCCTTGAACTCACCCCCTTCGTCGCTGGCGTAGGACAGGCCCGTTCTCGTCTGCCAGGCCACGTGATGGATCCCCTGATCGTCGACGGCGATGGAAGTGGGGCCGTTGGCGCCGACGCCGACCTCGCTGACCTCCCAGGGGCCGCGGCCGATCGAGTGGGCGTGCTTCACCTGGCCCTCCGAGGTCGCGTAGGCCAGGTGGGGGTTGCCGTCCTTGTCGACGTCCATGCTCACCCCACGGCCGCCGTCCGCGTCGGCGACCTCGGACGTCCAGGTCGCTCCGGAGCGCGCAAGGATGGTCTGCCCGGAATCGCCGAAGGCGACCAGGATCGTGTCCCCATCGAAGCCAACCGCTGTAGCGGGTTCTCCGACCCGCCCCACCTCGGCTGCGGTCTCCACCGTCCACCGGGTACCTTCCCGGACTGCAACCCGGACGAGGGGGCCGGGGCCGCCGCCACCGCTCTCGAAGAACGAGATCGCCACCCGTCCGCCGTCGGCGGCCACGGATAGTCCGCCGATCACGTCGGCAGCGACCTCCTCGGGTTTCGAGAACTCGGCGCCCTCCGCGTTGTTCGAGTAGAAGAGGCTATCTCCGGCGGTCCAGGCCACGTGGTGGACTCCTTCGGCGTCCACTGCGATGGCCGTGGTATCTCCCCCTCCCAGCGCCTGTTGATTGTCCGCCACGACGCTTCTGGTCCAAATTCCCTCGATGAGGTGGGCGTGCCTGACCGCCGGGAGCTTGGGCGCGTTGGGATCCGCCTGCTCGGCCGGACCCCCTGCCTTGGCGTTGCTCTCGAACGCGAGGTAGGCGAGGTGCGGATTGCCCTCCGCGTCAACTGCCAGAGAGACTCCTCGGCCCGGAGCGTCCTCGAAGTCCACTACCTGGGGGACGAACACGTTCTCGGTCGGTCCGGACCGGATCACGATCCCCGGGCCGCCGCAGGCCGCGCCCGCGAGCGTCAGGACCGCGATCAGAGGGAGGGTCGTGCGCCGCACAGCGCCGACGTTTCTATCACGGCGGTGATCGGCCGGGCGAATCCGTCTGGAGGTCCGGACGCGTCGGTGCATCCTCAGGCCCGGGCGCCGGCCGGGGCCCGCTCCGCAACGTGTAGCAACGGGCGCAGGACCTGCCCCGTGTAGGAGCGGGGGCTCGCGGCCACGTCCTCGGGCGGCCCGGCGGCGACGACCTCGCCGCCCGCGTCGCCGCCCTCGGGGCCCAGATCGATGATCCAGTCCGCCGTCTTGACCACGTCGAGCTGATGCTCGATGACCACGACGGTGTTCCCGGCGGAGACGAGCCGTTCGAGGACCGCGAGCAGCTTCCGGATGTCGTCGAAGTGGAGGCCCGTCGTGGGCTCGTCGAGGATGTAGAACGTCCGGCCGGTGGCCCGCCGGGAGAGTTCCGACGCCAGCTTGACGCGTTGCGCCTCTCCGCCGGAGAGCGTCGGCGCCGGCTGTCCCAGCTTGATGTACCCGAGTCCAACGTCGGACAGCGTCTGCATGTGCCGGGCGATCACCGGGATGTTCCGGAAGAACTCGAGGCCCTCGTCTACGCTCATGGCGAGAACGTCGGAGATGTTCTTCCCCTTGAACCGGACCTCCAGCGTCTCGCGGTTGTACCGGCGTCCCTTGCACTGCTCGCACGTGACCCATACGTCAGGGAGGAAGTGCATCTCGATCTTGATCTGACCCTCCCCTGCGCACGCCTCGCACCGGCCGCCGCGCACGTTGAAGGAGAACCGCCCAGGCTGGTAGCCGCGGACCCGGGCTTCGGGAACCTGCGAAAACAGCCGCCGGACGTGGTCGAACACCCCGGTGTAGGTCGCGGGATTCGAACGCGGCGTCCGGCCGATCGGCGACTGGTCCACCACCACCAGCTTGTCGATCTCTTCCCACCCGATCATCCGACGGTGCTTCCCCGGAACGACCCGGGAGCGGTTCACGCGAGCCTGAAGCGCGCGAGAGAGCACGTCCTGCACCAAGGTGGACTTTCCCGAGCCGGACACCCCGGTCACGCACACGAGTGCGCCCAGGGGAATGGCCACGTCGATCCTCTTGAGGTTGTGCTCGGCGGCTCCCTTCACCTCGAGCCACCGGTCCTGGGGCTTCCGGCGGACCTGCGGGGTGGGGATCTCCCGGCGTCCGGTCATGTACGCGCCCGTGATGGAGGTCTCGTGGTCGAGGAGCCCCTCCACCGGACCCGAGTACACGATCTCCCCGCCTGCCTCCCCGGCGCCCGGTCCGATATCCACGATCCAGTCCGCCGCCCGGATGGTGGCCTCATCGTGCTCCACCACGATCAGGGTGTTGCCCAGGTCCCGGAGCCGGATCAGGGTGTCGAGGAGCCGCTTGTTGTCCCGCTGGTGGAGCCCGATGGAGGGCTCGTCGAGGATGTACAGGACCCCTACCAGCCCGGAGCCGATCTGGGTCGCCAGGCGGATGCGCTGGGATTCCCCGCCCGCCAATGTGGCGGAGGCGCGATCGAGCGTGAGGTAGTCGAGGCCCACGTCGACCAGGAAGCCCAGCCGTTCCCGGATCTCCTTGAGGAGTCGCTCGGAGATCAGCCGCTCGCGATCGGTGAGCCTGGCTCGAAGCTGCTGGAGGAACCGCAGCGACTCTTCCACGGACAGCGCGGTGAGCTCCGCGATGCTCCGGTTCCCCACGGTTACGGCGAGCGACTCGGGACGAAGCCGGGCCCCCTTGCAGCTCCTGCAGGGCACCTCCCGCATGTACTGCTCGTACCGGGCACGCGCGTAGTCCGAGTCGGTCTCGTCGTGACGCCGCTCGATCACCGAGATCGCTCCCTCGTACGTCGTGTAGTAAGCGCGCTGGCGCCCGTATCGATTCCGGTACCGGATGTAGATGTCCTGATCGGAGCCGTACAGGATGATCTCCTTGGCCCGGGAAGACAGCCGCCGCCACGGCGTGTCCAGCGAGAACCCGTGGGCCTCGGCGGTTGCCTCCAGCACCCGGTTCCAGTATTCGAGCCGGGTCGAGGCGAACGGCGAGACGGCCCCTTGCCGGATCGACAGATCCGGATCGGGGACGACCAGTTCGGGATCGACCTCCAGCCGGATCCCCAATCCGTCGCACGTGGCGCACGCCCCGTACGGAGAGTTGAACGAGAAGTTCCGGGGCTGGAGCTCGTCGAAGGAGAGCCCGTCGAAAGTACAGGCCAGCTTCTCGGAGAAGGTGACCGTCTCTTCCTTGCCGTCGGTCTGCACCGCCAGCGCCGCCAGCCCCTCGGAGAGCTCAAGCGCCGTCTCGACCGAGTCAGCCACCCGTCGGCGGATATCTGGCTTGGCCACCAGGCGGTCCACCACCACTTCGATGTCGTGCTTGTAGTACCGGTCGAGGCGGATCGGCTCCGACAGGTCCCGGACCACGCCGTCGATGCGTGCCCGGGCGAACCCCTTGCGAGCGAGGTCCTTCAACAGCCGTTCGTACTCTCCCTTGCGGCCCCGCACCACCGGGGCCAGAACCTGGAACCGTGTCCCCTCCGGAAGGGTCATGACCTGGTCCACGATCTGGTCCGGCGTCTGGCGCCCGATGGGCCGGCCGCACTTGGGGCAGTGGGGCTTGCCGATGCGCGCATACAGGACCCGCAGGTAGTCATAGATCTCGGTGATGGTTCCCACGGTCGACCGGGGGTTCCGCGATCCGGACTTCTGGTCGATAGAGATGGCCGGCGACAGGCCCTCGATGAAGTCGACGTCGGGCTTCTCCATCTGGCCCAGGAACTGCCGGGCGTAGGCGGACAGCGACTCCACGTACCGCCGTTGGCCCTCCGCGTAGATCGTGTCGAAGGCCAGCGACGACTTGCCGGAGCCGGACAGACCCGTGAACACGATCAGCTTGTCTCGGGGAAGCTCCAGATGGAGGTTCTTGAGATTGTGCTCACGGGCGCCGTGGATGACGAGCCGATCGGTGCCCACGGAGGGACATTGTAGCGGGGAGCGTCCGGGGCCTGAGGGGCCGGCGCGGGTCCCTCGCGGCCGTGCCACACTCCTCGCCCAAGCTCGGTACCCGCGCCGGCCCAATCGAACCCCGCGTATGCTTCCCGTCATGGATCGAGACCTTCGTGAGACGCCGCTGTACAAACAGGTCGAGGAGCATTTCCGGAAGGCCCTGGGTCCCGCGTTCGGCCGAATCTCGGTGGGCTCGGATCCCCGGCCCTCCCCTGATGGAAGGTTCGTGGCTTTCACCGGCACCCGGCTAGAGAAGCTGGAAGGCGCGGCCCAGCCCCGGGTCTGCCTCGTGGACCTGGAGGAGGGGCGGATCGAGGAAGTAACCCACGGGCCCAACACCGATTCCATGCCCCGGTGGTCGCCCGACGGCCGTCGCCTCGCCTTCCTCTCCGACCGTGACAGGAAGGGCCTGTCGCAGCTCTACGTCCTGGACCTGGACCGGATCGGGGAGGCCAGGCCGGGGCCGGTGGTGGAGGGGACAGTGGAGTACCTGAACTGGTCGCCGGACGGCACTCGGGTCCTCCTGGGCAACGTCGGCTTCGGGGGCGACCGGGGCGTGGCCCTTGGCTCCGGGATCGTCGAGGCCGAGGACGAGGACGAGGACGAGGACCGGCCTTCGTGGCTTCCCGTGGTTCAGTCCCCGGAGGACTCGGGTCGTTGGAGGCGGCTGCACGTGGCCGACCTGGAGTCGGGGGAAGCCCGCCAGGCATCCCGCGAGGGCCTGAACGTGTGGGAGGCCGTGTGGTGCGGCCCGGAGACCATCGCCGCGGTGGTGTCCGAAGACCCCGAGGAGAGCGCGTGGTTCGGCGCCAGGGTGGCTCTCCTGGACCCGGCGACCGGCGAGGAGCGGATCGTCTACAGCAGCGGGCGCGGGGATCGCCAGGTCGGCCTCCCCGCGGCCTCCCCGAGCGGGCGCCGCCTGGCCGTGGTGCAGGCCCTCGCCAGCGACCGCGGGTTCGTCGCCGGCGACCTCGTCTTGATCGACCCGGAAACCGGGGAAGCGACCGCGGCGGAGACCCTCGGAGCGGACGTCACCGACATCGCATGGCGGGACGAGGGGCAGCTCTTCTTCGCCGGCCAACGCGGGCTTGACACGGTGGCCGGCGAGGTCGACGCCGAGAGCCTCGAACCGCGAGAGCTGTGGGCGGGGACCGAGTCCCTGGGTTCCCGTGACCCGCAGGGGGCTCCGCTCGGCGACGATGCCTTCGTGGCATTTCTGGAGTCCTTCGAGCGCCCTCCCGAGCTCGCCGTGTTCCGGAACGGGAAGCCCGAGACGGTGGCGTCGTTCGCGCACGACGGGACGAGGTACCTCTCCGAGGTGGCGGGACGGCTCGAGCGCGTGTCATGGACCGCGCCTGACGGCACGGAGATCGAGGGGTTCCTGACCGTGCCGGAGGAGCCCGGACCGCACCCCCTCGTGGCGTTCGTCCACGGTGGCCCGATCGGCCGGTACCAGGATCACTGGAGCATGGGGTACGCATTCACCCCGCTCCTCGTGTCGAGGGGATACGCCGTGTTCCAACCCAACCCGCGTGGCAGCACCGGTCGGGGCCAGGGGTTCGCCGAGCTCGTGGTGGGTGACATGGGCGGCGGGGACGCCGCAGACGTCCTGGCGGGGATCGACGCCCTCGTGGAGCGAGGGGTGGCGGACCCCGAACGCCTCGGCGTGCTGGGGGGATCGTACGGGGGGTTCATGGCGGCGTGGCTGCCAACGCAGACCGACCGCTTCGCCGCCTCCGTCTCGCTCTCCCCCGTCACCGACTGGTACAGCGAGCACTGGGACAGCAACATCGGGCGATGGGACCGTGAGTTCCTCCGCGCGGAGCCCACGACCCCCGGCGGCCCGTACTTCGAGCGAAGCCCGGTCATGTTCGCGTCACGGGTGCGAACCCCGATGTTCCTCACCGCGGGGCTGGTCGACCGGTGCACCCCTCCGGGCCAGGCCTGGGAGATGTTCCGAGCGCTCCGGGAGCACGGCGTCCCGGCGGAGATCGCGGTCTACCCCGAGGAAGGGCATGGGGTCCGAACGTATCCCGCGTTCATCGACTGGTGCGCCCGGACGGTGGGCTGGTTCGAGCGCTGGATGCCGGCCCGGGAAGGGAAGAGCTCGGCCTAGGCGAGCCTCACCACCTCGCGCTGCGACTCACGGCGGTGGACCCACTCGGCCAGCCCCACGAAGACGACGCCGCCGACGAGCGCTACCAGCCCCCAGGTCGTGCCGACGCTGCCCGGGTAGGCAGGGAACACCGTTGAGGCCAGCCCGAGCAAAGCCGCGGCCACCCCGGCGCTCCAGGCGGGGATCCGCCATCCCGGCGTCCGCAACCCAGCTTGAGCGGCGACGAGCCAGATCGAGAGTGCGAGAGAGGCCATCGTGGACCAGTGGCGCTCCGCGACATGGGGATCGCCGGCCAGGCCGGTCCGCTGGAGCTCGGCCATGTCGACGGCGTACATGGTGAGGGGGACGGCCGCAGCGATCGCCAGGACGAGGAGAGGGACGCTCGGCTGCTGTCCTCGCTCGAGCACCTGCTCCCGAGCGGGGTGCAGCCAACCGAGGACGACGGTGAGGACGGCGAAGCCGAGGAGGAAGAGAAGGGTGAAGCCGTCCGCGGACAGCGCCCCGGCCACCCCCAACCCGACAAGGGCGAGGGCCGTCTGCTGGAACCCGGCGATCCGACGCTCAGGCGAACGCAGTTGGGAGAGGTACCCGACGGCCATGAACATGCTGGCCCAGGTGCCGTACCCCAGGTCGTGGACCCGGTGGATGAAGCGATCGCCGGTCTCGAACCACCCCAGGACCAGGCTGGGCAAGCCGAAGAGGGGACCCGCCCATGCCACGCCAAGCAGTCCGGCCAGGATCAGGAACGCGATGCGGCGGCCCCGCGGGGTCGCTCTCGCCCGTGTCTCCGGCTGCGCCACGGCGGGCACCATACCAGGCAAGGGCGGCGCGGAGCGACTCCATGCGAGTCTCAGCGGGCACGATGGCTCACGCGGCCGGACCGGATCACCAACCTCAGCCCGGCGAACGCCCGAAGATCCTCGAGGGGGTTGGCGCCCAGTGCCAGGACGTCGCCCGGCGCACCATCCCGCAACCTCCAGCCGGTCATCGCGGTGAGGACGGCCTCCGGAGACAAGCCCGCGTTGGCCAGGTGGAGCGCTTCTCGCAGGTGGATCCCCGGAGGGATCGGCCCGTTACCCAAGTCGGTTCCGTATCGCACCCTTCCCCCGGCCTCGGCGAAGCGCCGGAGGTTGTCGAGGGCCGTGTCGAGCTGGGGCGTTCGCCTGCCGTACGAATGGATGTCCAACGTGGAGCAGATGCTCATCCGGCGAGCCACCGAGGCGACGAGCTCATCCGAAAGCCGCTCGGTCCAGGGCGTGTGGGCCAGCTCGTCGACGCCAGCTCCAAGGGCGCGCTCCGTCTGGCCGTGCCCCTGCACGTGGGCCGCGACCCGCAGTCCGCGGGCGTGGGCCACGTCGCACACCGCGACGAGCTCCGCGTCGGCAAGCGTGGGGCCGGCCTCCGCGTTGAGGGCCACCTTGATGGCGGCGGGGTCCAGGGCGACGATCTGCTCCACCGCTGCTGTGGCCTCCTCGGTGCCTCGGACCTCGATCCAGCCGCCCGGGGCGCACCATCCGGCCCGGCTCGGATAGCCCCCCACCGCGGTGATGAACTGGCCCACCGCCGCGATCGCAGGCCCGTCGAAGTCCGTTGCCTGCGAGATATCGGCCAGGGGGAAGATCTCGTCCGGTGCCCAGCCCAGATCACGCACCGAGGTCACCCCGCCCGCGAGGACCGCCGGCGGCTCCGACAGCCGGATGTGGACGTGGTGATCGATCACCCCCGGCATCAGGAACCAGTCGCCCGCGAGCTCTTCGTCGGCCTCCGGAGCTCCGGCAGCGGGACCGGCGTACGTTACTCGGGAACCCCGAACGACCACGGCTGGGTCCTCGATCAGGCGGCCCGGCCCGAGCCACGCCGCGGCCCCTTGGACCAAGAGAGTGCGCCCTCCCCCGCCTACCGCCGCCGTGGCTTCCCCCCCGCAGAGCTGGTTGCGGGAATGATAGAGGGGGCGGACGAGGGATTCGCCCGCCCCCTGGGCGCTGCTTGTCCCGGATCAGCCGATAGTCGTCTCCTGCGTCTGCGGGTTCAGGTGCGGAAGGTTGGTCGCGCCCACCGGGTCCGTGAACGTGAAGACGTTCAGGCCTGTCTGGATCTCCGAC
Organism: Actinomycetota bacterium; assembly: GCA_036001425.1. GTDB lineage: Bacteria > Actinomycetota > UBA4738 > UBA4738 > CALAEC01 > DASYVD01. The sequence goes on along the minus strand of DASYUI010000038.1, from coordinate 64,293 downwards.
TCGTAGATATGGCCGTTGTACCAGTACGACGACCACGCGCCACCAAGGTTGGTCGGCACAATGGGCGGTGGGTCCGACCAACCCAACGTCACGGGGCTCGCCGGGCTGGTGAATTCCGTGACCCACGTCCCGGCCTGGTAGTTCCCGCTAACCAGGATGTACCGACCGTCGGTCGTCGGGACCACGTTGTAGTTGTGGATCGTGCAATTCTCTTCAGCGGTTTGCGGCCGAGGAAGCGTCCACTGCCCCAGCTTGTCGCCGGTGTCCGCGTCGTAGAAGAAGGCGCTCTTCTTGACAGCGGGATCGGTCGCCTCGCACTCGGGCTGGGATCCACCGCCGGGCTCCCAGCCCAGGACGATGACCTCGCCGTCCCAGGTGAATGCGGCCGAGTGCCAGTTGCCGCCGATCCCCACGCCCCGTTCGTCGATCGAGTACAGAAACTCCGGATCCTCTAACGATCCTCCTCGCGGGGCGCCGATGCTAAACACGTTCGCGTCGGCATCGCTCGCGCAAGCCGCCAGGTTCTCGTTGCCGAGGATGACGCCGATGTCGTGGCATCGGTGTGCGCCCTGGCGCAGGCGCTCGGTCCGGAGGATGGCCGCGTTCTGAGGAGCGCTCAACGGAACTTCAACGATGTCGATCCACGGACATGCTCCGCTCGAGGCGTTGTTGTAAACGAGCACCCGGCCGTTCGCGGTGTCCGGCACCAGCGTGGCGGTGTGGGAGCCGCACTCCGTCTCCACCGACGCGACGAGGTCGGGGTCGGACAGGTTGCTGATGTCGAAGATGTGGAGTCCTTCGAAACCGGACGGCACCGGCTCCCCGTCACAGTTCCGTCCCGGCGGGGCAGGCGAGTTCCATGACCGAACCAGGATGTTGTTCCAGACGACGATGTCACCCTGGTCGCCGTTGCAGTGCTGCCACACGATCTGCTGCGGGTCGGTGGGGTCGCTGATGTCGATGATCCGGAACCCATCGTAGTTGCCGTTGATCGCCAGGCTTCCCCAGAACGCGATATCGGAGTTGATGTGTCGCTGGGCACTCGACACCCCGAAGAACTGCGCCTCGTGGGGGCTGTGCCCAGTGGCCTTCAGGTTGTCCGTGTGGGGACGCGTGGCGTGCTTCCCAAGCGCGGGAAGCCCCGTGCCGACCACGAGGGCGAGGGCTACAGGAAGCAAGGACCATCGGATCGTATGTCGCACGATGACTCCCTCCTCTCAGTGGAAGGACGGTTGAAACGGGACAAATCGAATCTAGTAGCTCGGGGTGATGGGGCACAAATGACCTGGTAGAAGGGTCCGTGAGCGAACCGGACCTCCTAGCCGACCCCCGCCTCCTTGAGGGCCCGAAGCTCCTTCCGGAGCTCGTGGATCTCATCGCGCAGCCGCGCCGCGTACTCGAACCGAAGGTCCTTGGCGGCCTCGTGCATCTCCTCCTCGAGGGTGAAGATCAATCCCTCCAGCTCGTCGCGGGGCATGGCGGGGCGCTCCCGGCGACGGCGCCGGCGCTCGGGCGTCGGGGCGCGCTCGAGGCCCTCCCGCTCGAGGGCCAAAAGGATGTCGGAGACGCGCTTGCGGATGGTCTGCGGGTCGATGCCGTGCTCGCGGTTGTGCTCCATCTGGATCTTGCGGCGGCGCTGCGTCTCCGAGATGGCCCGCTTCATGGAGTCGGTGACCTCGTCCGCGTACATCAGGACCTTCCCGTCCACGTTGCGCGCGGCCCGGCCGGTGGTCTGGATCAGCGAGGTCTCCGACCGGAGGAATCCCTCCTTGTCTGCGTCGAGGATGGCCACCAACGACACCTCCGGAAGGTCCAGCCCCTCGCGGAGCAGGTTGATCCCGACGAGGACGTCGAACTCCCCGAGACGCAGGTCTCGGAGGATCTCGATCCGCTGGATGGTGTCGACTTCGGAGTGGAGATACCGAACCCGGAGCCCCATCTCCAAGAGATAGTCGGTAAGGTCCTCGGACATCTTCTTCGTGAGCGTGGTCACGAGGACCCGCTGATCCTTCTCCGTGCGCCGCCGGATCTCCTCGATGAGGTCGTCGACCTGGCCCCGCGTCGGCCGGACCTCGACCTCCGGGTCGACGAGACCGGTGGGTCGGACGATCTGCTCGACTACGCGCTTGGATACGCTGAGCTCGTAGGGGCTCGGCGTGGCCGACATGAACACCACCTGGTTGACTCGCTCGGTGAATTCCTCGAACTTCAGGGGCCGGTTGTCAACCGCGGAAGGCAGCCGGAACCCGTACTCCACCAGCGTCCGTTTCCGGCTCATATCGCCCTCATACATCCCGTGGATCTGCGGCACGGTGACGTGGGACTCGTCGATCACGCACAGCCAGTCCTGGGGGAAGTAGTCGAGGAGCGTGTACGGCGGCTCGCCCGGATGACGGCCGTCGATGTGCCGCGAGTAGTTCTCGATCCCGGAGCAGAAGCCGAGCTCCCGAAGCATCTCCAGGTCGTGGTTGGTGCGCATCCGCAGGCGCTGGGCCTCGAGGAGCTTGCCCTGTGATTCCAGTTTCCCCAGCCGATCGGCCAGTTCCACCTCGATCTGTCCGATGGCTCGCTCCATGCGGTCGTGGGACGCGACATAGTGGGTGGCCGGGTAGATCCACGCCTCTTGGAGCTCACCGATGACCTCTCCCGTGATCGGGTCGATCCGCGTGATCTTCTCGACCTCGTCGCCCCACAGCTCGACGTGCACCACGGTCTCCTCGTACGCGGGGTGGATCTCGATCGTGTCGCCGCGGGAGCGGAAGCGCCCCCGGGCCAGGTTCTGGTTCGTCCGCTGATACTGGATGTTGGTCAGGCGCTCCAGCGCGAAGTCACGCTCTAGGGGAACACCCTTGATCACCCGGAGGACCTGGCCCATGTACTCCTCAGGCGTACCCAACCCGTAGATGCACGAGACGCTGGCGACGATGATCACGTCTTCGCGGGAGAGGAGCGCAGCCGTCGCCGAGTGCCGGAGCCGCTCGATCTCGTCGTTGATCGTGGCGTCCTTCTCGATGTACAGGTCGGTCTGGGGGACGTACGCCTCGGGCTGGTAGTAGTCGTAGTAGCTGACGAAGTACTCCACCGCGTTCTCCGGGAAGAACTCCCTGAACTCGTTGGCCAGCTGGGCGGCCAGCGACTTGTTCGGCGAGATCACCAGGGTCGGCTTCTGGACCTTCTCGATGGCCTTGGCGATGGTGAAGGTCTTCCCTGAGCCGGTGATCCCGAGCAGGGTGAGGCGGTCCTCACCGGCGAGGATGCCCTCGGCCAGCTCGTCGACGGCCTTGGGTTGGTCGCCGGCGGGCTGGAACTCGGAGACGACGCGGAAGGGTGGCATGGGGCACAGTGTACGGCCGGACGACCCGGGCTGGCCCTAGCTACCTTGGGCAGGCCTGGGAACCGCCCGGAGATCGAGCTGCTGTCTCAGAGCCCGCGCGGCGGCTGTGTCGTGGGCGACTGAAGCGAAAGCGGCTTTCCGTCCGCACCTGTGGGACGAGTGAGTTGCCCCAGCTCCACCAGAGGAATCGCCTCCTGGGAGCCCATTCGATCCGAGTCGTCGCCTCGTGCCTCAAGGTCAAGAGGTACCGGTGAGTATCGAAGACCTCTCCTGATAAGAGACGAGGAGCCCCAGTGGCAGGGAGACCTGGCGGGGCCACAACTCACACCACACGACTCGCCGATCTGTGACCCAGAGATATGTATGGGTGGAGCCGCCATACAACCGCTCGTCAGGTCGCAGATAGGCGGCTCTCCCTTCACCGAGTACCTGCTCCTCTGGTAGGAGCGTCCCTTGGAAGACGTCTCGGAGGCGCCTTGCTCGGTCGGCAATGACGCGCCCCCGATCTATCCTTGCCATCTGAAGATTCCGCCTACAGAGGTTTCCGGGCCTGGAAGCCGGCGTCGTTCTCGTGCCAGTGGGCCACCCGGTCCTCACCGAGCTTCCAGCACAGTTGGACGACACGCCCTTCTCGTTCTGAGGGGAAGTCCACAAGACCTGACTCGGCGTCCCGGAGGATGATGTCCTCCGCGGCCAGCCGCTCCACCTCCTCCCGCAGGATGCTGAGCGCCTCGAGATAAGCGGTTCCCTCCGGTCCCCCGCCGTTCGCTCCGGCTCGCGCCCCTACACGCCGGCCCGACCGCAGGACCTCACGCCGGGCCTCTCGGATGCGAACGAGGGACTCTCGCAGCTCGGCGAGCGTCGCGTTGGCTTCATCCACCGTATAGAGACGGCTTTCCTGCTCGGCAGTCATCCCTGGAAGAAGGATAGTCGGGAGGCCGGAGCTCAGAATGTGAGCGTGCAGTTCTCGCAGATGAACGTGTCCCGCCGTATCTCCGCGCTGTGCCCGCCGCACCGCGGACACCTTCGGCAGATCCCGCCGCCCAGGCAATCCACCGGATCGGTGGTGGTTCCGGGCTCATCCCAGGTCGTGGACGCCTCGGTCGGGCGGGGCGCCTGGATCGACAGCAGGAACAGACCGTCGGGCCCCCCCAGGAACCCGTGCGGATACGCGGCGGCGCGACCGAGGATCGATCCGGGAAACAGGGGAACCGCGCCGTGGATGCGCGCCTCACCCGAGCCGGACAGCACCACGCTCCACTCCTCTGAATCGGGATGCGTGTGCGCGTACGCGATCTGGTCGGGGCCGAGCGCTTGGATCGAGAAGTAGAACTCCGTTCCCTGGGAGATGGGGATGCGCCGGAACCCCGACTGGCACAGGAGCACCAAGTCTTGGGCGGCCGAACGGAACACCCCGAGGTTGTTCAGAACCTCGTCGAGGTGCCCGATCCCGCGCTCGTGGGGGGCGGCCGCCTGGTCCATCGTGGCTTCACCCATCGAGGGAATCAAAGAGCCTGGACCCCGACCGCGCAAGCCCATGGTGGGCTCGGCCCAAGGCTCAGGCCTCGATCCCGACGGCGGCCGGGAGGTCCTCGAGGGAGGTGATCCGGATGCCCTCCACGTCCGGGTACCTCCCCCGCCGGTCGATCAGGACGGCCACCATCCCGACCTCCTCCGCGGGCTCGATGTCGAAGAAGGGGTGGTCTCCGACGTAGATCGATTCCTCCGCGGCCACCCCTCCGCGCTCCAGGGCGATGCGGAAGATCTCCGGGTCGGGCTTCTCCACTCCCTCGATGCCGGAGATCACCCGGACGGGGAAGTAGTCCGTGACCCCGAGCGTCTCGAGGAGCCGCTCCAGCCACTCCTCGAAGTTCGAGATGACGCCGAGCGCCAGCCCGGCGTCATGCAGGCGATCGAGGGTCGGTACCACGTCTGGGTGCAGCCGGTAGCTCGCCAGGTTGGTGAACGTCGTGTAGAGGCGATCGACCAGTCGATCGTGATGGTCGCTCACCCCGACCTCTTCGAGGAAGCCCCGGTACACACCGCCCCAGAAGCTTCGAGATCGCTCGGGTGACGTCGACCAGAGGTGCGCCTCTCCCGACTGGACCGTCTCCGTGAACTTCTTCGAGTACGCCGAGACCACGTGCTGGACCACCGCGGGGTCGACCAGCACGTCCTCCGCCCTCAGCACCTCGGTGAAGAGTTCCGCGAAGGACGGATGGGGGTAGACGAGCGTCTCACCGGCGTCGAAGAAGACGGCTTTCGGAGGGCCCACGGCGGGGATGATACCGGCTGGAGCGTCAGCCGCCCGGCCGCGCCGACCGAGCCCGGATCTCCTCCCACAGCGCGTCGACCTGGCGCTCCAGGGCTTCGAGGGTCCCGTCGTTGCGAAGGATCATGTCGGCGACCGCGGCCCGCTCTACCGGGGAGGTTTGCGCGGCGATACGCGCTCGCGCCTCCTCCTGGTCGAGACCGCGCTGGGCCGTGGCCCGGGCTACCTGATCCTCGACGGGAGCATCGACCACCACCACTACGTCACATTCGCGGTGAAACCCGGTCTCCACGATCAGAGGCGCGTCGAACACCACGACGGAGTCGCTGTCCCGGTGACGCTCGAGCGTCTCCGCCAGCCCCCGAAAGACCTCCGGGTGCACGATCGACTCGAGCGCGCGCCGCTTGACGTCGTCGGCGAAGACCCGCGCGGCGATGGCTCGCCGGTCGAGGTGGCCGTCGGCCATCAGGACCTCGTCCCCGAACAGGTCGCACACCTGCTTGAAGGCGACGGTGCCGGGATCCAGCGCTCGCCGGGCAAGGTCGTCGGCGTCGACCACCACCGCACCGCGGCGAGCCAGCATCGCGGCGACGGTGGACTTCCCGGCTCCGAGGCCGCCGGTCAGGCCGACGAGCAGCATGTCTCTCTGATGCGCTGTGGGGATGGGAAGGGCTGGGCCGGCCGGGGTCGTGGTCCCGTCAGGAGCGGCCCTCGCGGCGCTTGAGGTCCTCCACGATGGACTCGAGGGAGACCTCCTCTTCCTCCCCCTCGGCGGGTGGGGTGGTCTCCTCGGCGGGTGCCTCTGGGGCCTCCTGGAGCTCGGCCGGGGGAGCGGGTCGGGCCCCCTCGGCTTCCGGAGCCGACTCGGGCTCCTCGGGTGCTTCCGTTTCGACCTGCGCCTCCTCCTCGGCCCGGATCTCCGGCTCCTTGGTGACCTCGGCCTCACCGACTCGCCGCATCGAAAGCGAGACCCTGCGGCGTCCCACCTCGACCTCGACGACTCGGACCCGCACGCGGTCCCCCACCTGGACGATCTGATCGGCCGACTCGACATGCTCCTCGGCCAGCTCGCTGATGTGGACCAACCCCTCGATCCCCTCGGAGACCCGAACGAACGCGCCGAACGGAACGATCTTGGTCACCTCGCCCTCGAGGATCTCGCCGGCGCTGTACCGGCGCTCGAACTCCTTCCAGGGATCTTCCTGCGTCGCCTTCAGCGAGAGCGAGACCCGCTCCCGCTCGAGCTCCACGTCCAGAACCTCGACCTCCACCTCGTCGCCGACCTGGACCACTTCGCTGGGGTGCTCGACGTGGCGCCAGGACAGCTCGGATACGTGCACCAGCCCGTCCACGCCGCCGAGGTCCACGAAGGCGCCGAAGTTCACGATGGACGAGACCTTGCCCGTGCGGCGGTCGCCCTTGGACAGGGATTCCAGGACCTTCTTCCGGCTCTCGCTCTGGGACTCTTCGAGGAAGGCCCGGCGGGAGAGGACCACGTTGTTCCGGTTCCGGTCGAGCTCGATGATCTTGCACTCGAGCTCCTGCCCGACGTAGGGATGAAGGTCGCGGACCCTGCGGAGCTCGACGAGTGAGGCCGGAAGGAAGCCGCGCAGCCCGATGTCCAGGATGAGCCCGCCCTTCACCACCTCGATGACGGGGCCCTTGATGGTCCCGCCCTCCGCCATGACCTGCTCGATCCTGCTCCACGCCCGCTCGTACTGGGCTCGCTTCTTGGAGAGGATGAGCCGGCCCTCCTTGTCCTCCTTCTGGAGGACGAGTGCCTCGATGTCATCACCGACCTTCACCACCTCGCCGGGATCGACGTCGTGGCGGATGGAGAGCTCCTTCGCGGGGATGACGCCTTCGGACTTGTAGCCGATGTCGACGAGGACCTCGTCGCGGTCGATTCGCACGACCTTGCCGCTGACAAGATCGCCTTCGTTGAAGTCTCGCAGAGAGGCCTCGAGGGCCTGAACGAGTTCCTCGGGTGTGTAGTCGTCCGCCTCCTGGTCTTGGAGTGCGGTCTTCGGTTCGTCCGCTATTTCGATCAGCTCCTTTTCTGCCCACACAGTTTTCGCGCCCAAGAAGGTCCGCCGCTTGCGCAGAGGGGTCTGCCCGACGCGGTGCGCCGTACGAGCGTTGGCAATCTTAGGGGACCTTCACAAGCAGCGTCAACGGGAGCCCCCCGCGAACGATCGGCGGTCGGCCGGTTCCTGGTTTCCGCGCCGTGGAAGGTAGGGTGAGCCACGATGAGAGGGGGTCCAGGGGGGCACCAGCCCGCGAGGCGGAGCCGAGCGAATCCGGCTGCTGCATTCCCCCTGGCCGAAGGGCCTCGCCGAAGGCGAGGGGCTGAGGACACGGAACGGGGGGCAGGGTGACCGACGCCGTGCAGCGCGCCGAGCGAGTCGCGGAGAGGATCGCTGCTCGGGCGGCCCGGTACGACCTGGCTGCGGAGTTTCCCGTCGAGGACCTCCAAGACCTCAGGGCCGAGGGGCTTCTGGGGCTCATGGTGCCCACGGCGCTTGGCGGGATGGGCGCGGGGTTCGAGGAGTACGTCCGGGTCGCCGTGGCGCTGGCCCGGGGCGGTGGCTCCACGGCGCTGGTCTTCAACATGCACGCTTCGGTGACGGGCGGCCTGGCCTCCATCCCCGAGCAGATGGCCGTGGCCCTGGGCGTGGGTGAGTCCTTCTTCGCCACCCGTGAGCGGGTGCTCCGGGCCGCCGCCCGGGGAAGCGTGTACGGCGTGGCCATCAGCGAACCGGATGTCGGTTCTCGCCTGTCGGCCCTGCGCTCCACCTACGAGCCCGAGGGAGACGGCTTCCGGATCCAAGGGGTGAAGTCGACGGTCTCGGGTGCGGGCCACCTGGACGCTTACCTGGTGGCCGCCCGCCGGGAGGGAACCGGATCGGGCGACCCGGTGCTCTCCTATTTCTTGGTCCCCCAGAACGAGGGGCTCTCGGTGGAGCGGACCTGGGACCCCCTCGGGATGCGGGCCACGGCGAGCAACGCGCTCACTCTCGACACCCACGTGCCCGCGGAGGCCCTGTTGGGAGGGGTCGAGGGCCTCGTGCTTCCCCTGGCTCACGCCATGCCCCAATGGCTGGTGGCGTCCTACGCAGCCGTCTACGTGGGACTCGCCCAAGCCGCGGTGGACGAGGCGGTCGCCTATCTCCGCGGCCGGACCGTCGCCGGACGTCGTGGAGGGCTCGCGCATCTCGGGTCCGTCCGGGCCCGGGTGGGGCGCGCCGAGGCGGACGCGCTGGCGGCCCGGCTCACCTTGGAGCACGCCGCCCGTCTGGTGGAGCTGCAGCCGGGGGACCCGGAGACCAACCGGTGGGTCTTCCGGGCCAAGCTCCTGGCGGGGGACGCAGCGATGCGCGCGGCGGCGAGCCTCGCGGAGGCCTGCGGGCTGGGAGCCCTGCAGCGCGGCTCGCCGCTGGAGCGTATCTTCCGCGACGCCCGCAGCGGCTCCATCATGCCGCCCCCCAGCGACGTGTCTGCCGAGTACCTCGGGGCGGCCGCCCTCGGCGTGGAGGACGAGGTGCGTCCGTGGTAGCCGCCGCGGTGGCCGGCCTGGGATCGGCCTTTCCGCGAGGCGTGTCTCAGGACCGGCTGTGGGAGGAGTTCTTCGAGCGGCACCATCGAGGTAGTCGTGGCGCTGGACTGATCTGGCGTCGCTCGGGGGTTCGGACCCGGCACGGCGTGGCCATCCCCCCGGGCGAGGACGTCAGCGACTGGGGCACGGAGGCTCGGATGCGGCGGTTCCGCGAGGACGGCCTTCCCCTGGCCCGAGAGGCGGTGCGGGACTGCCTCCGCGAGTCCGCCCTGGAACCCAGCCAGGTCGGCCTCCTGGCGCTGGTGACGTGCACCGGCTACACGGCCCCGGGCATCGACGTCCTCGTGGCCCGCGACCTCGGGATCGGAGAGGACGTGCACCGCCTGCTGGTCGGACACATGGGTTGCCATGCCGCGGTGCCGGCCCTGGCGGCGGTGGCCGACACGTCAGCGGCTCGTGGGCTGGTGTGCGTGGTCGCCTGCGTCGAGCTCTGCAGCCTGCACCTGCAACCTCCCACCGACGATCTCGCCCAGGTCACGGCGAACGCCCTGTTCGCCGACGCCGCAGCGGCGGCGGCCGTGGTCCCCGAGGGGCGGGGGCTGTCGTTCCTCGCCGTCGGCTCCAGAACCGACCCATCCCTTGGTTCCTTGATGACGTGGGATCTGACAGAGAAGGGGTTCCGCATGGGGCTCTCTCCCGATCTGCCCAGGGCCCTGGGAGGACACGTCGAGGCGGTCGTGGGCAAGCTACTGGCGAGCCACGGGCTCATGCCCCAGGACGTGGCGGCCTGGGCCGTCCACCCGGGAGGACCGAGGGTCCTGGACGTGGTGGCCGATCGGCTGAAGCTCTCGGACGAGGACCTCGCGGAGTCCACCGAGGTCCTCCGGGATCGGGGGAACTGCTCGTCGGCCACCGTCCTGCTCGTGCTGGAACGGATCGCAAGGGGCAGAGGGCTCAGCGACGGCGATCACGTGGTCTGTCTGACCTTCGGGCCGGGACTCACCCTGTCGGCGGCGCTCCTGCGCCAGTCCGGCTGATTCGAATCTCCGCGACTGGCTTCAGTGGCCGGCGGGGGCGGCCACTGCCCAGTCCTTCCCCCAGCCCACGTCCACCCTGAGCGGCACGGTCATCTCGTAGGCATGCCCCATCTCGGAGCGGACCGCGGCCGCCACCCGCTCGACCTCACCCCCATCAACCTCGAGGACGAGCTCGTCGTGGACGGTGAGGAGCACCTCGGCCGGCAGTTCCTCCACCGCCGTCCCCACCCGGATCATGGCCAGCTTGAGGATGTCGGCGGCCGAGCCCTGGATCGGTGCGTTGAGAGCCATCCGGCGTCCGAGGTCCCGGATCCGGGGGTTGGGGTGTTGGAGCTCAGGGAGGTACCGCCGGCGGCCCAGGATGGTGGCGGTGAATCCCTCCGCGGCGGCCATGCCGACCTGGCGCTCGAGGAACTCGCGAACGCGAGGGAAGCCGGCGAAGTACGCGTCGATGAAGGCCTGGGCCTCGTCGGGCGGGATCCCCAGGCGCTGCGCGAGGCCGTACGCGTTCATGCCGTAGGCCAGCCCGTAGTTCACCATCTTGGCGAAGCGCCGCATCTCCGGATCCACCTGCTCGATGGGGAGTCGGTAGACCTTGGCCGCTGTGACGGCGTGGATGTCTTGGTCGGAAGCGAACGCCTCCGCCAGTCCCTCGTCGCCCGAGAGATGGGCGAGCACCCGGAGCTCGATCTGCGAGTAGTCGGCGACGAGCAGGAGGCGGTCGGACGATCCGGGGATGAACGCCTTGCGGATCTGTCGCCCGAGCTCGCCCCGGACCGGGATGTTTTGGAGGTTCGGATTGACGGACGACAGCCGTCCGGTAGCCGCGGCTACCTGGTTGAAGGTGGTGTGAAGCCGTCCGTCCTCCGGGCTCACCAGGGGGGGCAGCGCATCGAGGTACGTGGACTTCAGCTTGGCCAGCTCCCGGAACTTGATGAGCGCGTCGACGATCGGATGGTGGTCGCGGAGCTTCTCGAGGACGTCGGCCTCGGTAGACGGGGCCCGGCCCTTCATCGTCCGCTTGAGGATCGGCAGGCGGAGCTTCTCGTAGAGGATGACACCGAGTTGCTGGGGAGAGCCGATGTTGAACTCCTCTCCCGCGTGCGTGTAGATCTCGGCCTCCAGGGCACGCATGCGATCGCCGACCTCCTCCGACATTTGGCGGAGGTAGTCGACGTCGAGGGCCACGCCCGCCGCCTGCATCCGGGCCAGCACCGAGGCCAGCGGAAGCTCGACCTCCTCCAGCAGGCGCCGAACGCCGGCCCGCTGCACGTGGTCGTGGAGCACCGGAGCGAGCAGGGCGACGGCCGCGGCCTCGGTGGCCGCCCCGCGCCACGCCTCCGCTTCCTTCTCGGTCCCATCGATGGCGAGCTGAGCCTGCCCCGCCCCGTTGCCCTCGTCCGGCTCCCCGGTCATCAGGTCGGTGCCCAGGTACCGGCGGGTGAGCTCCGACAGGGGATACGCGGCCTCCCCCGGCTCCAAGAGGTATCCCGCCAGCAGGGTGTCGAAGGCCACCCCCTCGACGTCCACCCCCAGGCGAAGCGCGGCGGCCTGGAGCTCCTTGGCGTCGTGGACCCACTTGGGCCTTCCCGGGTCGGCCAGCCACTGGCTCGCGGCCTCCGGGAGCCGCCCGTCGAGCGGCAGGTACGCGGACTGACCCCCGCCGGGAGACACCGCGAGCCCGACCGCACGGGTCCCCTCGCAGACGAGGGATGTCGCATGGGGGGCCTTACCGGACAGCAAGACTTCGAGATCGCGCTCCCCGGCCAGCTCCAGCTCCAGCTCGGCCGCCTCGACCTGCGGCTTGGTGACCCCGATCTCCTCCAGGCGCTCCAGGAGGCTCCGGAACTCCAGCGAGTTGAACAGGCGCCTGACCGCGTCGGGGTCCCACTCCCCCATCACGCAGTCATCGGGGTCGAGGGGCAGCTCGAGGTCGGTCTCCAGGCGCGCCAGGTCCTTGTTCACGGCCAGCTGGTCCGCCGCGGTCTGGATCCCCGCCCGCAGCTTCGGGGGGAGCTCGGCGGCGTGGGTCACCACGTCCTCGACGCTGCCGTACTGCTGGACGAGACGCGACGCCGTCTTCTCCCCCACCCCGGGGACGCCCGGGATGTTGTCGGACGGGTCACCCTTGAGGGCCACGTAGTCCAGGTACTTCTCGGGGGGCAGGCCGAAACGGTTCTCGATGGCCTCCCGGTCGTACATCACGATGTCGGAGATCCCCTTCCGATTGAACATCACCCGGATGCCGTCGCCGACCAGCTGGAAGAAATCCCGGTCGGCTGTGACCACCACCGCCTCCATTCCCCGGCTCGCGGCCCGGACGGCGAGCGTGGCGATCGCGTCGTCGGCCTCGTGCCCCTCGATCTCCACGATGGGGACCCGCAGCGTCTCCAGCACCTCCCGGATCAACGGGAGCTGCTGGCGGAACTCGTCGGGAGCCTCCGTCCGCTGGGCCTTGTAGTCGGCGTACTTCTCCAGCCGCACCGTCGGCGCTCCCTTGTCGAAGGCCACCGCGATGAGGTCCGGGCGCTCCTCGCCCAGCAGCTTGATGAGCATGGAGGTGAATCCGTAGACGGCGTTGGTCACCTGGCCGGTCGTGGTGGCGAGCGTGGTGGGTAAGGCGAAGAAGGCCCGGAAGGACAGGCTGTGCCCGTCGAGGAGGAAGATCCGCTTGCGCTCAGGCGCCTTGGTGCTCGGCATGGTTGGGGTTCACCGCGATTGTAGACTCACGCCATCGCGGTGACCGACGCGTGTGTCTCCCCCCACGGCCTCATCTTTGACGTAAATCCGACCTCGTCGATAGTATTTCGACAGCGATGGGCGCCGCGTTCCTGATCACGCTGCGAGAGGGCATGGAAGTGGCCCTCATCCTGGCCATCATCCTCGCCTACCTGCGATCGGTCGGTCGACCCGATCGGTTCACGCTGGTTTGGGCGGGTGCCGGTGCGGCGGCCGCTCTGAGCCTCCTCGCCGGTGCGATCATTTTCGCCGTCTCCGGAGGCCTCTCGCACACGGCGGCGGAGGTGTTCGAGGGCGTGGCCAGCTATCTCGCCGTCGGGGTCCTCACGTGGATGATCTTCTGGATGCGCCGAAACGCCGCGCGTATCAAGGGAGAGCTGCAGGAGAAGGTCGACCTGGCCCTGGCGTCGGGCTCGAACCTGGCCCTGGTGGCCGTGAGCTTCCTGGTGGTCGTGCGGGAAGGCCTGGAGACCGTCCTGTTCCTGTTCAGCGCCTCCCGGGCCGGCTCGGCCACCCCCGCGATGCTCCGGCTCACCGGAGCGCTCCTGGGGCTCGTGGCGGCGGGGGTGCTCGGCCTCCTCTTCTACCGGGGAGGGATCCGGCTGAACCTCCGGACTTTCTTCCGGCTGACCGGGATCCTGATCCTCGTGGTGGCTGCCAGCCTGCTCGTCTACGGGACGCACGAGCTGCTGGAGGTTGGCGCGTTCCGGTTCCTCGACGGTACCGGGCTCCTGGCTCCCGCCGGAGTGATCGCGTCGATCATGGGTGCCGTCAACCGGATTGTGGTGGGCCTGCGGAGCCAGCCCACGTGGCTCGAGTTCGGAGGCTGGCTCGCGTATCTCGCTGTCACCGGCGTCCTCTTCTTCCGGCCCGTTCGACCGCCCGCACCCGGACGTGCCCCGGACGCCGGGCATCCCGTGGACCGCTCCCGGACCTGAGCTCCGGACCGTCCTCCCTCTATCCCTGACGCTGTCCCGGACGGCAGCACGCGAGCCGGTACACTCGCCGCCGTGCCGCTTCCCATCGGAACGCTCATCAACGTGGTCACGGTGCTGACCGGGACCCTCCTGGGAACCGTGCTCGGGGGGCGGCTGCCCGAGCGTATCCGGGAGACGGTCATCCACTCCCTCGGTCTGGTGACCCTCCTCGTCGGGGTGGATGCGGGGCTCCACGCGTTCCGCCCGCCCCTGACCGAGGCCGCGCCCCGAGCCAGCGTCCTGCTGGTGATGGGCAGCGTCCTGGTGGGCGGTATCCTCGGGGAGCTGCTGGGTATCGAGCGTGGGCTGACCCGGTTCGGGGACGCGCTGCGCCGGCGGTTCGGCCGGGGCCAGTCTCGCTTCACCGAGGGTTTCGTGGTCGCGTCGCTCGTGTTCTGTGTAGGCCCGCTGACCATCCTCGGCTCCATCCAGGACGGGCTCCGGGGCGACTACCGACTCCTTGCTATCAAGGCGTTGCTGGACGGCTTCGCGGCCCTGGCGTTCGCCTCGGCCCTTGGCTGGGGGGTCGGGTTCTCGGCGCTGACGATCCTCATCTATCAGGGTGGCCTGACACTGGCAGCCGCGTCAGTTGCCGGAGTGTTCACGGGACCGGAGGGGGACGTGCTCGTCGACGCGATGACCGCGGTCGGCGGCGTCATGATCTTGGGGATCGGGCTTCGGCTCCTGGAGCTTCGTAAGGTCCGGGTGGCCAACCTCCTCCCCGCGCTCGTGCTGGCACCCGTGGCGTTCGCCCTCGTGCGGGGGTTGGGGTGACTCTTTGTCACACTTTTCCCTGGGACCGCTCGCTTTTTTCGCGGACTCATGACCGTGGCCTACCTGCGCCGTTGCGTAGAAATCGTTGCCCCGCAACGATTTCGGCGTTGTTGACAGCTCGAAGGGGCCCTTGCTAACGTTCGCTCGGTCCCGAGCGGCCGTAGGGACCGGCGAGGAGCCGGAAGGCTCCGAGCAAGGATCGAGAGCCTCGGCTCCCGGACCCAGCCCGGACCATCTGGCCTCGACGGTCAGGAAAGTTGCTCGGGACCAACTTTTGACGGACCCGAGGGACCGAGTAGATAACGCTCGCGTTTGGGGAAGGCGTGAGCGGCTCCAAAGGCCCCTCGGGTCCGTCTTCAATCTCGGACCCTACTCCACCACCACGAGATCCCCGCTCATCCCAAGGTCGGCGTGATACTTGCAGATCAACCGGTACCGCCCCGGGCCGTCCACCACTGAACCGATCGACGGGATGGTGAAGCCCTCGCCCGGTTCGAGGTCTCGAGTCAGCGTGGTCCCGATGATAGTCACGTTGTGGAGGTTGCGTCCCGCGTTCTTGAACACCAGCGACCGGTCCAGGCTGAGCGGCTCCGAGGGGTGCGCGTCGTGGAAGTGGTTGTCGACTGCGGTCACGACGTAGGGGCGGCTGGGGTCCTGGAGGAGGCTGGGCGTAGATCCGTTCCCGCCCCCACGCCCTCCGCACGCAGCGGAGACGAGCACGAGGAGGGCCGCCGTCATCTGGGCGCACCGTCCCCGGGCCAGGCGGCCTCGACGAACCCGCATCACAGGATTCGAGCGAGGAACTGCTTGGTCCGGTCTTCCTTGGGGTCTTTGAAAACGGTCCTGGGCTTGCCCTCCTCCAAGATCATCCCCCCGTCGATGAAGATGAGGCGGGTGCCTACCTCCCGGGCGAACCCCATCTCGTGGGTCACCACCACCATGGTCATGCCCTCCTCTGCGAGGGCCTTCATCACGTCCAGGACCTCTTGGATGAGCTCGGGATCCAGGGCCGACGTCACCTCGTCGAACAGCATGACCTGGGGCCGCATGGCCAGGGCCCGGGCGATCGCCACCCGTTGCTGCTGCCCTCCCGACAGCCTCGACGGATACTCATCGGCCTTGTGCTCCAGGCCGACGTGCCGGAGCTCGCGGCGAGCCCGCTCCTGGGCCTCGCCGTCCGAGAGCTTCAGGACCCTCTCCAGGGCAACAGTGATGTTCCGGACGGCGGTCATGTGGGGGAACAGGTTGAAGGACTGGAACACCATGCCGATGTGCGTCCGCGCCTCGTCGAGGTTGGTGCGGACGTCGGTGAGCTCCTTCTCCTCGAACCAGACCTTCCCCTCGGTGGGCTCCTCCAGCATGTTGATGGTTCGCAGCAGGGTGGATTTTCCGGAGCCCGAGGGCCCGATCACCACCAGAACCTCCTTGGGCAGTACCTCGAGGTCGACGCCCCGGAGCACGTGGAGGGTCCCGAACCACTTGTGGATGCCCTCCAGGCGGACGATCGGCTCGGGGCTCATACCACGCTCACCAATCCGCTGCGGAGGCGCCGCTCCACCATGTTGACCAGACGGATGAGCGGAAGGGTGACCACCAGGTAGCCCACGGCGGCTGCGACGAAGAACGTGGCGTTGAAGGTCTCCGCGTAGCCGGTGCGGGCCAGCGTGAACAGGTCGAACTCCGACTCCGCCAGCCCCAGCACGATGATGAGTGACGTGTCCTTGATGAGGATGACGAACTCGTTCATGAGCGGGGGGATCACGCGCCGAACGGCCTGTGGGACGATGGCGAACCGCATCGACTGGAGGTAGCTCATCCCCAGCGAGCGAGCTGCCTCCATCTGACCCCGTTCGATCGACTGGATGCCGGCTCGGAAGACCTCCGCCGCGTATGCCCCGGTGTTCAGGGCGAACACCAGCATCGCGGTCTGAAACGTTGACAGGGGAAGCCGGAAGCCCAGCGCCAGGCCGAAGTAGAAAACCGACAGCTGCCAGATCAGGGGGGTTCCCCGGAAGAAGTTGATGTACGTCCGCGCCGGAGCCCGAACCACTCGCCGCTTGGAGAGCACCAGGATGGCCAGGATCAGCCCGAGGATGACTCCGCCCGCTTCCCCGATGAACGCCAGGAAGATGGTGTTCTTAGCGCCGTTGACGAAAGCTCCTCCGTAGCCCTCCAACTTCTCGAAGTTGAGGAAATGGAAGGCGAACCGCTCCGGGTCCCCCGCCGTCCGGAACACCAGGAACACGCTGCCGAGGATGGCCGCCTGGATCCCCAGGACCGCGCCAGCGATGGTCTGCTCGCGGGCGCGCTTGGTCGGCATCCGGCCGAAGATCGCGAAACCCACCGCCGCGGCCCCGGCGCCGGCGGCGATCCCGGCCATCACCACCGTGAGCGTCGCCCCGGAGAAGATGCCGTCGACGATCCGCTCGTAGGGGATGAAGCCGTGTGCGGTGATGACCGCCAGCGGGCCCAGGATGACCAGCCCGAGGGCCAGGGCCCCTGCAACCAGGGTCCCTGCAGCGGAAGGCACCTCCACGCCCTTGCGCGCCCAGGCGGCCAACCGCTGGCGGCGTCCTTCCTCAGCGACGTCCATGGCTCCATCCCTCGCGGAGCGTTGGGCCCGCGCCGAGGAAACCCCGGCGCGGGCCCGCGCGCTACCGGTCCCGGACGGCTAGGACGTCGGCTGGAACTCCGGCGGCACTTCCACGCCGGGGAAGTACTGCCCGAAGATCTCCGCGTACCTGCCGTCCTCGATCAGCGTCGCGAGTGCTCCGTTCACCGCCTCCCGCAGCTCCGGGTTGTCTGGCGAGAACGCCAGGCCGTAGTGCTCGCCAGTGTCGATGGCCTCCACGACCTCCACGCCCGTCAAGTCCTTCACGATCTCCTGGGAGGAGGGCTCGTCGTTGACGATCCCGGTGAGCCTTCCCGCCTCCAGGTCACGGAAGGCATCCGTGATCGACGTGTAGGTCTTGATCTGGGCTCCTTGAGGCTCGAGGTTCTCCTTGGCCCAGTCCCGCCCCGTGGTCCCCTTCTGCACCCCGATCACGTCTCCATCCCCGATGGCGTCGGTGGAGGTGACGTCCGGCGTCTCCTGTGTATTCACCGCGAGGGACTGGCGGGCGTTGTAGTACGGGTCGGAGAAGTCGACCACCTGGTCGCGCTCCTCGGTGATCGTCGAGGCAGCGGCGACCATGTCGAACTGGTTGGCCGCTACGGCGGTGAAGATGGTGTCGAAGTCGGCCCGCTTCCACTCCACCTCGAGTCCCAGCTCCTGGGCGATGGCCTTGCTCAGGTCGACGTCGAAGCCCTTCTCGACGCCGCCCTCGATGAACTCGAACGGCTTGTAGTCGAGGCACGACCCGACCTGGAGGGTTCCCTCCTGAAGCGTCTGGAAGGCCGGGCCCTCTTGGGTCCCACTCGGTGCCGGTGCCTCCTCCCGGCACGACGCGGCGACGAGCAGCATCGTCGTGATGGCCGCCACCCGAGCCCACAACCTCCGATTGCGCACGATCCCCCCTCCTTCCCTCGTGGCCCTCTCGACCGCGTGAGTTGGCGCCAATGCTAGTTTGCCGTGGCCGCCCAACTCAACCGGAGCCTCGTTCTGTCGCCTCCTGGGCGAGCTCCGCCAGCCGGCGGCCCACCCAGGGCGCGAACTTGAACCCGTGGCCGCTGCACGCCGACCCGATCACCACCGGCCCCCGACGCTCCAGAACGAAGTCCTCGTCGGGAGCGTTCGTGTAGATGCACGTTTCCGCGTGGTGCGGCTCGCCCTCCGCCCCAGGGAATCGGGCCCGCACCCAGTCCCGCAGCTGAGCCAACGAGTCCGCGCTGATCTCCCCCTCCTGATCCGGGTCGGTGACCGGCCCCGCGTGGTGCTCCGCGGCCTTGAGGCCCTGGTCGAAGGAGAAGAGCGAGTAGCGCGGGGGAGTCGTCCACTCCACGACCACCGGGGGAACGACGGCTGGGGGGATCCCGAAGAAGGACACGGTCTCCCGGGTCGGGGTGGTCGGGATGTCCTCGCCCACCCCCCAGAGCAGGCGCCTGGTCCACGCGCCGGCCGTGATCACCGCCACCCTGGCTCGCCACCGTTCCTCCCCGGCGCGGACCTCTACCCGGTCGTCTTCCATGATCAGGCGCTCCACATGGGTGTCCTCACGGAGCTCGGCCCCGGCCTCGCGGGCCGACCGGACGAAGGCTTGCCACGCACGGTCCGCGGCCACCACCCCGGCATCACCCTGAAACAGCGCTCGCCCACCCTCGGGGACGGCCACGTCTGGGAAGCGGCGGCGGCACTCCCCGGCGTCGAGGAGCTCGAAGTCCGCCCCGCAGGACTCAAGCGCGGAGACCCGGTCCTCCTCGCCCTTTCCCAGGTCCAGGCCGCCGGTCGTGGTCAGGATGTCCTCGCCTGTCTCGTCCTCCAGCTCACGCCACAGCGAAAGGGACTCCTGGGCCATCCGCACGTACCGTGGGTCGTCATAGGAGAACCGGAAGACCCGCGCCCGCCCGTGGCTCGAGCCCCGGGTATGCCCCACCTGGTAGCGCTCCACGAGGACCACCTCCCGGCCCGCACGCGCCAGGGCCCGGGCCGTGGCCGATCCCATGATTCCCGCGCCCACCACGACGACGTCCACGTCCGTGGCTTTCATGAGCGAGCCGGCCTCCGTTCTCCGCCCACCCCAGGCTCAGAGCTCGCCGAGGTAGGCCTCGCGCATCTGCGGGTTGTTGAGCAGTCCCTGGGCGCTGTCGGAGAGCACGATCTGGCCCGTCTGCAGGACGTAGCCCCGGTCCGCGATGGACAGGGCCATGTTGGCGTTCTGCTCGACCACGAAGATGGTGGTCCCCTGCTCGTTGATCTGCTTGATGATGTCGAAGTTCTGCTCCACGAGCACGGGGGCGAGCCCCATGGACGGCTCGTCCATGAGCAGCACGGTGGGGCGGGCCATGAGCGCTCGGGCCATCGCCACCATCTGCTGTTCCCCCCCGGAGAGCGTCCCCGATCGCTGTGTCAGCCGCTCTCTCAACCTCGGGAACAAGCCGAACACGCGGTCGAGATCCTCCTGGATCTCTCCCCGGTCCCTCCTCAGGTACGTCCCCATGTCGAGGTTCTCCCGGACGGTCATCCGCTTGAACAACCGGCGGTTCTCCGGAACCATCGAGATCCCCTTCTCGACGAGCCCCTGCGTCGGGATGCCGTTGATCCGCTCGCCGTTCAGGAGAACGTCGCCCTCAGTGGGGATCACGTATCCGAGGATGGTCTTGAGCGTCGTGGTCTTGCCGCTGGCGTTTCCCCCAAGCAGGCAGACGATCTCGCCCTCGTAGATGTCGACGCTCACGTTCCTCAGCACCTGGATGAGGCCGTAGTGGGTGCTGACGTCGCGGAGGCGGAGGATGGGTTTGCGAGTGTCGCCGTCCTCCGTGGTCATGCCTCGGCCACCGCCTTGCGGCCGAGATACGCCTCGATGACCCGGTCGTTATGGGCCACCTCCTCATAGGTGCCGTCGGCGATCTTCTTGCCGTAGTCCAGGGCCACCACGCGATCGGAGACCCCCTTGACCACCCGCATGTCGTGCTCGATGACGATGATCGTGTACGTGCGTTCCTCCCGAAGGCGCCCGATCAGCTCGGTCATCTCCTGCGTCTCCCGGGGGTTCATCCCGGCCGTGGGCTCGTCCAGGAGGACGATCCGGGGGTCCGAAGCCATGGCCCGGGCGATCTCCAGCCGCCGCCGGTTCGCGTACGAGAGCGAGACGGCCGTCTGGTCGAACCGGTAGCCGACCAGCCGGGATCCGAAGAAGGCCAGGGTCTCCTCGGCCTTCTTGCGGATCTGCTCCTCCTCCCGCCGGTTGAGTCGAAGGATGGCCGGGATGACGCCGGCCCTCGTGCGGCAGTGCTGGGCCACCATGACGTTCTCGCGGACCGTCATCTCCGGGAACAGCCGGACGTTCTGGAAGGTCCTGGCGATCCCCAGCTCGAGGATCTGGCTGGGGCGAAGACCAACGATGTTCCGTTCGTCCAGGACGATCTCGCCGCTGTCGGTCGGGAGGAGGCCGGTGATGAGGTTGAAGAGCGTCGTCTTCCCGGCCCCGTTGGGACCGATGACGCTGACGATCTCGCCCGACTCGACGTGCATGTCGAGCTCGTCGATGGCCTTGACGCCGCCGAAGGACCTGGACAGGCCGTTGATCTCCAGCAGCGCCATCAGCCGGCCTCAGCGCTATGCCGTTCCTGCTGAGTCCGGAGCCACGCGTCCTGGCCCACTTCCTCCTCGTGCAGCTCCTGCATCCGCCGCCGGCTGGGGATGAAGCCCTCGGGACGCTTGAGCATCATGAAGATGAGCAAGGCGCCGTAGATCAGGAATCGGTATTCCTCGAACTGACGGAGGATCTCCGGGAGTCCCACCAACACCAGAGAGCCCAGGATCACCCCGGGGACGCTGGCAAGGCCGCCGGTGATGATCACCACCAGGACGGTGATCGACACGATGAGCTTGAAGGTGTTTGGGAACACGGAGCCGATCTGTGTCGCGTAGAGGGCTCCTCCGAAGCTGGCCAGGACGGCCCCGATGATGAACGCCCAGAGCTTGGCGGCCACCACGTTGATCCCCATGGCCTCCGCCACGGTCTCGTCCTCCCGGATGGCCATCCAAGCCCTCCCCATCCGCGAGTCCTGGAGGGCGTACGAGATGTAGACGACCAGCACCAGGAAGGCCAGGATCACGTAGTAGAGCTCTTGGGGCCGGTCGAGCTCGATGCCCAGAAATGTGATGTTGGGGATCCCGCGGACTCCTCGCGCCGCCCCGAAGACGGGGGCCGCCCAGTCGGAGCCCACGATCAACCGGGTGATCTCTCCGAAGCCGAGTGTGACGATGGCGAGGTAGTCGCCTCGCATCCGCAGGACCGGGACTCCCACGAGGATCCCGGCCACCGCCGCCGCGAGCACCACTGCAGGAAGCGCGGCCCAGAATGTGAGCTCGGGAGCGAACGCGGGGGAGCCCGGCGACGTGAAGACAGCGGTCGTGTACGCGCCCACAGCGAAGAAGGCGACGTACCCCAGGTCGAGCAGGCCCGCCAGGCCCACCACGATGTTCAATCCCAGCGCCATCAGGAGGAAGATCCCGGCGACGTTGAGGATGTGCGTGTAGTTCCGTTCGAAGACGGGAGGCAGGATCAGGAGGAGCAGCACGACGAGCGCGCCGATGGCCAGCCGAGCCGGACGCCGTCGATTCTCCGGGAGTCCATCCACGAAGGCGGATACCGACAGCGGCCGGCGCCGGAGCGCCACATAGAGGGCGAAGAAGACCGCAAAGACGATGGCGCCTCCGACCGCCGAGAGACCACCCCCGCGCTGGTACAGGAAATCATCGACGTACACCGCCCCCGTGTTCTCGAAGATCGTCTCGGCTACGTCCTCGAGGAGCCCGAAGGCGAGCACCCACAGGACCGCTCCGAACAGCGGGCGGCGCCACACGTTGGGGATGAGGTGCAGCGCTCCCCCCAGGATCCCTACCGCGGCCCCGCCGAGGAGCATCAGGAGGACGGCTATGGGAACGGATCCCCCGACGGTGAGCCGCTCGACGAGCTCCGGGCTCACGTTGGTGAAAACGGGACGGATGTTGATGCTGCCGGCGACGAACAGGAACAGGCCCAGCGTGAGGCCGGTCAGGGCCCCGGTGATCCCACCCGCGGCGAGGTTACGGATCCCGGCCCGGGCTTCCTGGAAGCCCTCGATCCGAGGCGGCGGCTTTGCAGCGACGTACCCGAGCACCAGGGGAACGGCCACCAGGATCAGGTAGCCGAGCCCGACGCCGTCGACGACGTTGGTCTCGGCGAACTTCAGCAGGATTCCGTCCGCCGCGATGAAGACCGCGGCCGCCCCGGAAGCCAGGCCGATCCTCACCGCCTTCCGGAGGTCCACCTGTCGGGCAGGAAGCAGCTCCCGATGTTCCGGAGGCGCCTGTCCCGCGGCGGGCTTCGCCGTCTTCGCCATCTACGCCCGCTCCTCGGCGAGTCGCTCTCCCAGGATGCCGGTGGGACGGAAGATCAGCACCATCACGAGCACCAGGAACGCGAACATGTCCTTGAGCTGGTGCGCCGCCCGGACACCGAGCCCCGTGAGGACCAGGCTTGGGCCGAGCGACTCCACCAGGCCCAGGGTGAGTCCCCCGACCATAGCGCCGGGGATGTTGCCGATACCGCCCAGGACGGCCGCGGTGAACGCCTTGATCCCGGGAACGAATCCACTGAAGTAGTCGACCTGGCCGAACACCAGGGCGAACAGCATCCCGGCGGCGCCGGCCATGGCCCCACCCACGCCGAACACCATGGAGATCGTCCGGTCGACGTTCACGCCCATGAGGGCAGCCGTCTCCGCGTCCTCGGCCACGGCCCGCATCGCCCGGCCCGCTTTCGTCTTCTCCACCAGGAAGTACAGGCCGATCATCATGACGACGGCGGTGATGATGACCACCAGCTGCGGCTTGACCACCTGGATGCCGGCGAAGCGCACCGAGCCGGCGAGCACCTCGGCGTTGGGGAGGCTCTTGAAGTCCACCCCGAACAGGCCCCCCGTCGCGTACTGGAGGAAGAAGGAGGCCCCGATGGCGGTGATGAACGGGATGAGGCGGGGTTTGCCTCGAAGCGGTCGATACGCGATCCGCTCCAATCCCACGGCGACGAGCGTGGAGACCGTCATCCCGGCCACCAGGGCGATCAACAGGGAGAGCCATGGCTGGCTGAGCCAGAAGCCGGTCCGAGCCAACCCGTCGGTGATGAAGTACGCAGTCATCCCGCCGAGCATGAATACCTCGCCGTGGGCGAAGTTGATGAACCGGAGGACGCCGTACACCATGGTGTACCCCAGGGCGATCAGGGCGTAGACCGATCCCTGGGAGACGCCGAACACGATCAGGTTGCGCCATTGCTGGCCGGTCAGACGTCCACTGGAGATGCTGACCCACGACCCCCATACCACCGCGAGGATGGCGACGATGCGGATCAGC
The DNA here is from genome assembly GCA_036001425.1 of Actinomycetota bacterium. Classification (GTDB taxonomy): domain Bacteria; phylum Actinomycetota; class UBA4738; order UBA4738; family CALAEC01; genus DASYVD01. The sequence goes on along the minus strand of DASYUI010000038.1, from coordinate 40,606 downwards.
CACAGGAAGCTGTCCAGGATGGGGAGCTGGACCGTCCGCCTCTTCCGGGATCGAACCGCTTCAGCCATGTCGCTCCCCGACGACCGTCACGTTCGCCGGCCGCGAAGGGGGTACCCGGCCTCTCGGCCGGGTACCCCGCCTCGCCGTGCTCCTCTTCTAATCCCTTGCCCTTACAGCCCCAGGTCCTCGGGCGTGAAGGTGGCGAGGATGTTCGCCTTGACGGCGGTGATGTCCTTGGTGTCCTTCGTGTTTTGGAGGATGTCGATCTTCGGGTCGGCGCAGTCCCCGAACTCGTCGCAAGTGATGGTTCCGGTCAGTCCCTGGAACCCCTCCGTCTCTCCGATCGCGTCGATCAGGGCCTGCCGCCCGATCTGGATGCTGCCGTCATCCGCCTGCACCGCCACCTTCTCGATGGCCGCGAAGAGGACGTTCGCCGCGTCGTACGAGTGAGCGTGGAAGGCCTGGATTGGCTTCTCACCGTTCGCGTCCTCGTACTTCGCCACGAACTCCTCGTATGCGCTCCCGGTCGGTGTGGCCGGCCCGGAGTGGTACATGCCGTCCGGGGCTCCATCGATCCCCGGGCAGCCCGGGGCCTGCTTCGTCTCCGGGATGACCACGTAGGTGTCCGACAGGAGGCCGTCGGCGCCCATCAGGACCGTGTTCTCCAGTCCTTCGATCTCCCGCGCCTGCTTGGCGATGAAGTCGCCGGCGGGCTGGAAGATCGGGAAGAAGATGATCTCGGCTCCGGCCGCGGCCACCTCGGTGAGGACCGGCCGCATGTCCGTGTCATCCGGGCTGACGGCCGTCTTTATGACCATCGTCCCGCCCTGCCCCTCGAACGAGTCGTTGAACGCGCCGGCGAGACCGGACGTGTACGGGTCTCCGTCGTGGATCGAGGCCGCCTTGGTCACCCCGCACTCTCCGAAGGCGAACGTGGCCGCCGCCGCTCCCTGGATCAAGTCGTTGTGGGCGGTGCGGAAGTAGTTCGGGTGGTGGTCCTCCGCTTCCGTCCCGAACGGAGCCTGGGTCAGGAACGGCGAGGTGTTCGACCCGGAGATCAGCGGGATCCCCGCGTCGTCCAGCAGCCCTGCCATGGGAACGGCCGCGCCGGAACAGCTGGTGCCGATCACCCCGACGACCGTCTCGTCGGCGGCGAGCTTCTGGCCGGCCGCGGTACCGCCTTCGGCGGCGCACTGGTCGTCCTCGACCTGGAGCTCGATCTCGTGGCCGAGGAGCGGGCCATGGTCGGCGATGGCGATCTCGATGGCCCGGACCTGGTCGGTTCCCAGGCTGGCGACATCACCGCTGATCGCCTGGGCGGCTGCGATCTTGATGGGATCATCCGCCCCGATCTGGATCACGCCGCGCGGGTCCTGGACTTCCTCGCCGCCCGTCTCGGCCGCCTGCCGACAGGCCGCCGCCACGAGCGCCAGTATCGCTATCAGCGCGACGCGTATCAGCCAACTGCGATGCTTCATTCACCCTCCCTTCCGGGTCGTCCCCTCTCTACAACCTGCGAAACCAGAAGGGGCCTATTGCTCAGGGGCCTCCCCTCCTTTCATTACGACCTGCCTCCGGGCGCGCTTCATGTATCACAAAGTTGCAAGGAGCGCCACCGCGATGTGAGTGAGGCGCCTCCCTCGGGGGAGGAGTCCGGGACGGCGGTCTGCGGGAAGGTCGCATTTCCTCCCCTCACCGCAGGTCCGGACACATATACTCGGTTCGGCCAGTCGCGGGCAGCGCCCCATGCCGGGGTGGTGGAACGGCAGACACGATGCCCTCAAAAGGCATTGGGCTTCGGCCCGTGAGGGTTCGAATCCCTCCCCCGGCACGCGGATCACGGGCTCATCTTGCCCTCCGTCTTCCACCAGCCCGCGCCGTGTGATACCCATCCTGCATGCGAGTGGTGGTGTGCGCGGACATGGAAGGCGTCTCCGGGATCGACCGGTACGAGCAGTGCTTTCCTTCATGGGCGGCCCAGTACCGGCGGGGTGTTCGACTGCTGGTTGCCGACGTCCGGGCCGTGGTCCAGGCGGCCCAGGAGGCCGGGGCCCAGGAGATCCTCCTGGCCGACTGGCACTACCTCGGGCGGAACATCCCCCGGGCCGCGTTTCCCGAGGTGCCCGTCCGGCGGCTGTGGAGCGCCGGACGGCCCCTGGTGGGGGCGCAGGGGATGGGCCGCCCCGACGCAGCCGTGCTCGTCGGGATGCACGCGAGCGCTGGAAACGCCAGCGGATTCCTGTCCCACACCTTCTGGCGGGGGATGGCCGTGCTCCTGGACGGGCGGGCTCTCCCCGAGGCGGTGCTGTGGGCCCTGGCCCTGGGCGCGGCGGACGTTCCCGTGGCCGTCCTCGCAGGGGACCAGCGAGCCGGGGAAGAAGCCAGGGACCTGCTTCCCGGGGTCAGGACGGTGGCCGTGAAAGCCGGGGTTTCCCGGACCCGAACCATCCTCCGTCCCCCTGAGGACGCCCGGCAGGAGCTGGCCGAGGCCGTCCGGGGAGGGCTCTCCGATCTCCCCGCTCCCCTCACCCACTCCTTTCCGGCCGAGGCGACGATCCGCTACGCTCGCCGCTCGCGGGCCGCCCTGGCAGCTCGGCGGGGCGTGGGCGATCGGGCGGGCGAACGGGACGTCGCCGTTCGCCTGGGCTCGGTGCACGATCTGGGGCCATTCCTGGCCCGGGCCCTGCTGGGTACCCCCGGAGGCGCCGCGCTGGCGGTGGTCAACGCCGTACTGCCGTCCACCGACGGCCGGGGACGTGAGGCCTGGACCTCCGGCGTGCTCGCGCTCACGGGCAGGCTAGAGCGGAACGCGATCCGCGCGTGGGCCCGGGAGCCCTCCGACCTGTATCCCGCGGTCGAGCCTGGCGGCTGAGCGGTCTCAGCCCCGAGGCGGCGGCTCCGGCTCGCCGGGCGGAGGCGGCGGAGGCGCGGCTCCCGGCACCCCGGGAGGAGGAGGCGGGGCGGGCTCGTCGGCCGGCTGGGCGGCCCCCGCGGACTCGGTCCACCCGGTGCCCGGGCCGGGCGGAGCGGGAACGGGCGGCGGCGGGGCGGTGGTGCGGGTGAAGATCGCCCACACCCCTCCGATCAGGGAGATCACGGTGCCCACCAGCACCACGTACAGGCCGATCCCGGCGTTCACGGAAACCCCCACCTGGCGAAGGATCTGGAGGATCTGGTCGACGGTCACCCCGGGGGTCTCCTCGGCGGCGGCCTCGGCGAGGGACCGGAGACCCTCCTCTCCGAGGCCGGTGAGATCGATGATCCCGGCCACCAACATGAATCCCCCCGCCAGCCCGGCAAGGATCCCCATGACCCTGGGCAGCATCCCGCGGGAGAGCAGGATCACCAACCCGATGACGGCGATGCCCGCGCCGAATCCCAGGAACAGCTTCCCATCGGGGGTGTCCAGGCCGCTGACGCTCTCCGCGGGGAGCCCGGTGGCCGCTGCGGAGACGCTCAGGAAGGGAAGGAGCGTCCCCAGGGTCATCAGGATGCCACCGGCCATGGTCACGAACCCGGCGCGTGCGGCGCCGGCGGGCCTCGCCGTTACGGTTCCCATACGAACCCTCCCTCTCGTGGCGGCCGGGCCGGCCGATCGGCTACGCGGTGGTCTCGCCGGACTTCTTGGCGTCGCCTGGGGGCGGCTCGGGAGTCGTCTCTCCCCCCGCCTGGCTTGGCCCCCCGGGCCCTGTGGCCGATGGAGGCTCGGGGGGAACCGTCGGCTGGGGCCCCGGGGGCCTGGAGGGAGCCTCGAAGCCGGTGCCGGCGGGTGGCGGCTCCTGGGCACGGCCCACCACCACCGGACCGCCACGGAGGGCAATGAACCCACCCCCGGCGGCGAGGGCACCACCCATCGCGGTCACGAACACCCCCATGGCCGGCCCCGTGTCGATCCCGAAGCCTTCCACGCCGAGCTGTTCGGCGAACTGTCGGGCGAAATCGAGGGCCTGTTTTCCTCCGGGAACGTCGCCGAGGGCGATGGACTCGCTCATCACGATGCCCAGGATCGCCATGAGCAGCGCCAGGGTTCCGCCGCCGGCCGCCGCCATGGCGGCCATCCGGCGGGTCCCGGGGTCCTGGAGGACCACGATGGCGATGGCGGCAGCCACCGCCACGAGCCCCGCAACCAGTGCGAGGATCCCGGTCCAGTGCGAGATGCCGGTGGCGCCCACGCTCTGGCTCGCCGGGCCGAACTGCTGGCCCGCGAACTGTCCGCCCTCCAGTGTGGAAGTGAGCCTGGCCCAATGCAGGAACACGCCGACGAGCGTCAGGAGCCCGCCGATCCCGGCCACGATGGCGCCGGCCGGTGGAGAGACCCTCGAGGGGGTGGTCGGCTCGGTGTGGGGCTGCTGTTCCATGGTCCTCCCCCGGAGCGGTCGGCCCATTCTGGACGGCGGTATGACCCTCGTCAACGAGGTGGGGCTCGTGCTCCTCCACTACCATCCAACCCCGTGGAACTCCCCGTGTTCGCTCTCCACACCGTCCTGTATCCGGGACAGTCCCTCCGGCTGCACGTGTTCGAGGAGCGATACCGACGGATGATGGCCGACGTCTTGCCGGACGGGCGGTTCGCCGTGGTGGCCATCCGGACCGGCCGGGAGGTGGGAGGTCCCTACGAGCCCTACGCAGTGGGGGTGGCGGCCGAACCGCTCGAACACAGGCGATTCGACGACGGACGGTACGAGCTGGAGGCCACGGCGGTCGGGCGGGTTCGTCTCATCGACCTCCTGTCAGACCACCCCTATCCCCGATGGTCCGTCGAGCCGTTCGCGGAGGCCGACGAGGGAGATCCGGCGCTCGTCGCCATGGCCGCGGAGGCGGCCAGAAAGTACCTCTCCTCGATGGGCGACCAGCCCACGGACCTCGAGCTCCCGGATGACGCCGTGGCAGTCTCGTACGCCCTGGCCCGTGTAGCCCCCGGCTTGGTCCCGGACCGGCAGGCGTACCTCGAGATGCCGGGCACGTCCGAACGGCTCCACCAGGTCGCTCGGTCCCTGGCCCGCGAGGCCAGTCTTCTCGAGGCGTTGCGACGACGCCGGGAGGGGGAAGGCTGAGCCGCCCAGTCTAGACCCGGCTCACCATCCGGACGGCCTCGGCGCCCAGGAGGGTCCGGAGCTCGGCCAGCAGGCCAGCGGAGGCGTCCACTCGGTATCCGTCGCCGAGGCGGAGCGTGGTCCGGTGCCCACCGTCGGCGCGCGCTCCGTCCGAGAACAGGCGCAGCACCACCGGCACCTCTCCCGGATGAGAGGCCAGGACCTCCTTCAGGCGGACCACCATCCCGTTGACGCACTGCCGGACGGGCATCTCGAGCAATACCGGGTCACCCGGATCCCTTGGGGCGGGCCCCTCCTCGGTCCCCAGCTCCCGGATCTCCATCCCCAAGATCTGGAGCTCCCGGCCCCGGAGGTCCACCCTCCCCTTGACCAGGACGATGGCGTCGGGACGGAGGAGCGCCTCCGCCTTCTCGTACAGGCTCGGGAACCCGACGACCTGAACCCCCCCGGCGAGGTCCTCCACCCGGAACAGGACGTACGGCTCACCCTTCTTCGTGTACCGCCGGGCCAGGGTGGTGATCACCCCGCCCACCGTGACCACGTCCCCGTCTCCAAGCGAGGGGAGCTCCACGATCTCCAGGTCGGTCTGGGCCTCGAGGCGGCCCCGCACGGCCAGGAGGGGGTGGTCGGTGACCCACTGCCCCAGCATCTCCTTCTCGTGCTTCAGGAGCTCGGGCTTCTCGAACTCCGGTCCCTGCAGCACGGACTCGTCGATCTCGTGCCCCGCTCCCCGACCCCCACCGAACAGGGAGAACTGCCCGGCGGCCTCGGCTCGGCGCTCCGCCACGATGGGCCCGGCCACCTTGTCGTAGCCCTCGAACAGCGCCCGCCGCGCGTACCCCATCGACTCGAAGGCCCCCGAAAGGATGAGGCTCTCCAGCACCTTCTTGTGCAGCGCCCCCGGATCGACCTTCCGGCAGAAGTCGGGAAACGAGGTGAACGCTCCCTTGGACTGGCGGGCCTCCGTGACCTGGGCCACCACTCCGGAACCCACATTTCGGACCGCTGATAACCCGTACCGGATGTCGCCGTCCGTCGGGGTGAAGTCCATGTCGGACGCGTTCACGTCCGGAGGGAGCACCCGGATGCCCATCAGCCGGCAGGCGTTCAGGTAGAAGGGCTTCTTGTCCTTGTCGTCCTTCACGCTGGTGAGGAGGGCGGCCATGTATTCCACGGGATGGTGCGCCTTGAGGTACGCGGTCTGATACGCCACGAGGGCGTACCCGCAGGCATGGGACGCGTTGAACCCGTAGTCGGCGAACGGGACGATGAGGTCGAAGACGTCCTCAGCGAGATTCCGCGAGTAGCCCCGAGCCGCTGCCCCCTCCACGAACTTCTCCCGGTGCGGGATCAACTCTTCCCGGATCTTCTTCCCCATGGCCTTGCGGAGCAGGTCAGCCTCGCCCATCGAGTATCCCGCCAGCCGGACGGCGATCTCCATCACCTGCTCCTGGTAGACCAGGACGCCGTAGGTGTCTCGGAGCACCGGTTCGAGGTCGGGGTGGGGGTACGCCACGGGCTTCCGTCCGTGTTTCCGCTCCGCGTACTCCACGTGCATCCCCGCGCTGAGGGGGCCGGGGCGGTACAGGGCCACCAGGGCCATGAGGTCTTCGAAGCGGTTCGGCTGGAGCTGCTTGATCAGGGCGCGCATCCCCCCGCCCTCGAGCTGGAAGATGCCGGTGGTGTCGCCCCGGCAGAGCATCTCGTAGGCCGCCTGGTCGTCGAGGGGAACATGGTCGATGTCCAGGCTCACGCCCCGCTCCCTCAGGATGCGCACGCTGTCCTCGATCACGGACAGGGTCCGCAGGCCGAGAAAGTCCATCTTGAGCAGGCCGAGCTTCTCCACCCCGTGCATGTCGAATTGGGTGACGATCCGGCGCGAGTCGTCGCGGGAGTCCTTTGACAGCTTGAGCGGCATGTAGCTGACCAGCGGGGCGTCCCCGATCACCACGCCGGCGGCGTGGACCGAGTCTTCCCGGCGCAAGCCCTCGAGCGCCCGGGCGGTGTCCACGATCTGCTTGGTCTCCGGCTCGTTGCCGTACGCCTCGCGCAGCTCCGGTGAGAGCTCGAGGGCCTTCTCGATCCGGTACTCCCGGCCAAGCAAGGCCGGTGGGTACATCTTGGCGATGCGGTCGGCAACGGACGCCGGGTAGCCGAGCACCCGGGCGGCGTCCCGTATCCCCTGCTTCCCCTTGATCGTTTGGAACGTGATGATCTGAGCCACGTGGTCGCGGCCGTATCGCTCGGCCACGTACCGGATGACCTCGTCCCGGCGGCGCTCGTCGAAGTCCATGTCGATGTCGGGCATCTGTTTGCGCTCGGGATTGAGGAACCGCTCGAAGATCAGGCCGTATCGGAGCGGGTCGATGTCGGTGATCCCGAGGGAGTAGGAGACCACCGAGCCGGCGGCGGACCCTCGGCCCGGCCCCACCCGGATCCCCTGCTCCCGGGCGAACCGGATGACGTCCCAGACGATGAGGAAGTATCCGGCGAAGCCCATCCGGCCGATGATGTCGAGCTCGTGTTCGACACGGCCTCGGAGGCCGTTGGCCGGCTCGCCGTACCGGCGTCGAACGCCTTCGTGGACCAGCTCCCGAAGGTAGGTGTCTCGATCCTTTCCCTCCGGGGGGTCGAACCGGGGAAGGTGGTGCTCTCCGAACCGGAGCTCCAGCTCGCAGGCCTCGGCGATCTGCAGCGTGGCATCGCAGGCTTCGGGAAAGTCGCGAAAGACCTCACGCATCTCCTCCGCGGACTTCACGTAGAACTCCTCGGTGTCGAACTTGAGCCGGTCGGTGTCGGCCAGGACCTTTCCGGGTTGCTGGATGCACAACAGGACGTCGTGCGCCCGCGCGTGGGCCTTCTCCGTGTAGTGGACGTCGTTGGTAGCCACGAGTGGGATGCCGAGATCCTTGGCCAGCTTCACGAGCGGTGGCGTCACCTGGCGCTGCTCTGCCAGCCCGTGGTCCTGAAGCTCGATGTAGAAGCCGCCGGGGCCGAAGAGATCCCGGTAGCCGGCGGCCACCTCCCGGGCTTTCCGCTCCTGCCCGGCGAGGAGCAGGCGGCAGATCTCCCCGGCCAGGCAGCCGGAAAGCCCGATCAGCCCGGACGACCGCTCCGCCAGCAGCTCCTTGTCGATCCGGGGCCGGTGATAGAAGCCCTCAAGGTGCGCGTCGGTGACGAGGCGAAGGAGGTTCCGGTAGCCGGTCTCATCCTTGGCCAGGATGGTGAGGTGCCGGTAGTTCTCGTCGTTCTCGCCGGGGGTGCGGTCGAAGCGGGACCGCGGGGCCACGTACGCCTCGACGCCCAGGATGGGCTTGACGCCGATGTCGCGCCCGGCCTGGTAGAAGTCCAGGGCCCCGAACATGGCCCCGTGGTCGGTGGCGGCGAGCGCCGGCATCCCGAACCCCGCCACCTTCTGGAACAGCTCGCCGATGCGAGAAGCCCCGTCGAGCAGGGAGAACTCGGTGTGCGTATGAAGGTGAACGAAGCTCGTTCGTCCCATGTGCCCTGGTGGGGAAGGGTCTTGAAGCTGTCGGACCGGGAGTATAGTCTGACCCCAGGACGAATTACAAGCTTGAGATTTGTCCACAGGTGTGGAAACCGTTTTGAACAGAGGGCCCTGGTGAGACTCTCGTACTCGAGCATCAATACTTACGAGACCTGCCCGGCGAAGTACCGCTACCAGTACGAGGAGCGGGTGCCGACGGGCTCCTCCCCCGCCCTCGCGTTCGGGGACAGCCTGCACCGGGCGCTTTACCGGTTCCACGACCGCCCCGTGCCGGTGGCTCCGTCGCTCGAGGAGCTGTGGGCGTTCCTGGACGACGAGTGGGTCGGTGACGGGTTCACGGACCCCTCGGAGGAGCGCCTGTATCACGAGCACGCCCGGACGGTCCTGGCACAGTACTACCGGGCCAACGCCGAGGAGTACCGGATCCCGGCGGCGCTGGAGTTCCGGTTCCACGTCGAAGTCGAGGGCGTGACGCTCTCAGGGGTCATCGACCGGATGGACCGGCTCCCTGGCGGTGGGTACGAGATCATCGACTACAAGACGAACCGGCGGCTCCCGGCGCGAAGCCTCATCGACCGCGACCTCCAGCTCTCCATCTACTACCTGGCCGCCCGCGAGGTGTGGGGGATAGAGCCGGAGCGCCTGACCCTCTACTTCTTGCTCCCCGGGGAGCGCATGTCGACGACCCGAACCTCGCAGGACGCCGACGACCTGAAGCGGCGGATCGCCACGGTGGCCGAGCGGATCGACCTGGCGCGGTTCGAGCCTCGGGAGAACCCGCTGTGCAACTGGTGCGACTTCCAACACATCTGCCCGCTGTTCCGGCACCAGCAGGAGCGGGATTCCGCCCCCCGTATGGCGGAGATCGTTGACCAGTGGATCGCCCTCAAGCGGGAGGACCGGGCCCGGTGGCGACGGTTGGAGGAGCTGGCCGCAATCATCAAGGCCTACGCGGAGGAGCACGGGTTCCGGCGGCTGTACGGCAGCGACGGCGCCATCAAGGTCGTCGAGCGGGTGGAGACGGCGCCCCGTCCGGAGGCCGTGCGGGAGGTTCTCGAGCCGCTGGGCCTCTACGAGTCGATCCTGATGGTCGATCCCCAGGCGCTGCATCGGCTTATCGAGAGCCGGGCGCTCCCGCCGGACGTGGAGGACGCGCTCCTCGCATCGCGCGAGGAGGTCCGGACGACCAAGGCCCTCTACCTCCAGGATGGCGACCGGGCCCGCCGATAGGCCGACCGAACCCCTGAGCCCTCGGCCAGGTCTCGCTCGCCCCTGCCCCTTGCCGCCCTCGCGCCGCGTCGGCTCGGGCCTCAGCTGACCCTCGCCCGGTCGAGCGCCTCCGCCAGGTCTTGGGGAAGGGGCTCCTCGATCTCGAGTGGCTGGCCGGTGATGGGGTGGCGGAGCGAGAGCCTCCAGGCATGGAGGAACGGGCGGCTCAAGCCGACTCGCCGGGCCTCGTCGCCCCCGCCGCCGTACGCCCGGTCGCCCAGGATCGGGTGGCCGAGCGAGGCCGCGTGTACTCGGATCTGGTGGGTTCGCCCGGTCCGCGGCCGGGCCACGAGCAACGTCGAGGACGGCAGCCGTTGGCGAACCTCGAAGTCGGTGACCGCCTCCACCCCCGCGGTCCGCTGGACGCTGACTCGGGCGCGGCGCCGCCCGAGGGGCGCCTCCACCCCGAATCGGTCGTGGGCGGGACTTCCGCGGACGAGCGCCAGGTACTCCCGTCGGACCTCGCGGGCGGCCAGCATGCGGACGAGCTCGTTGTGGGTTCGGTCGTCCTTCGCCACGAGCAGGAGGCCCGAGGTCCCCACGTCCAGGCGATGGACGATCCCCGGGCGGTCGGGGTCGCTGCCCCGAGACAGAGGGACCCCCATGCCGAGGAGACGATTCACGAGTGTGCCCGTGCGCGTGGACTTGGTGGGATGGGTGAGCATCCCGGCCGGCTTCGCCGCCACCAGCAAGTGGTCGTCCTGATACCTGATGGGCACGCCACCCGCCTCGGGCTCGAGCTCCCCGGGCTCCTCCAGGTCGCCTTCGATGTGCTCCCCTCCGGCCAGCCGAAAGGACTTCGGCCTTGGAGTGCCATCCACCCGAACCCGGCCCTGAGCGATGGCCCGCTGGATGTCAGCCCGAGGGACGCCCAGGAGCTCCGCGAGCACCGCATCCAGTCGCCCCGGTCGTGCGAGCGCCTCGAATCGGGCCACGGCTAGGGTGGCTCGGCCCCGGGCCTGGGCCCTCTTCGCGGTTCGCTGGGCGCTTGCTCGCGCCCATCGGACTCACGGCGGAAGCTCGCCAGCAACAGCAGAGCCGCCCCGACCACGATCGCCGAGTCGGCCAGGTTGAACACCGGCCACACCTGGAAGTCGATGAAGTCGACCACCTCGCCGGCGAAGCCTGGACCTCGGATGACGCGGTCTGTCAAGTTCCCCAGGGCCCCGCCCAACACGAAACCGAGCGACACGGCCGCCAGCGCCGAGGGCAATCGGCGCGAGCTCACGATCACAGCCACGATGACGACCAGGCTGGCCAGGATGAAGAGCCAAGCCGCCCCTCCGAACAGGCCGAACGCCCCGCCCGGGTTGGTGGTGAAGCGCAGTTGCACCACGCCGGGGACGATCTCCACCGGAGGGCGGCCTCGGAGGCGCTGCTCGGCGAGGACCTTCGTGATCCGATCGAGGGCGTAGATCACGGCGGCGGCGGAGTACAGCAAGAGCGGAAGGCGCGGGCGCACGGCCCTCAGCGGAATCGCTCTTCGGCCTGCTTGTCCTTGACGCAGAGCGTGGCGTAGGGGAGGGCCTTCAACCTGGCCTTCTCGATCGGACGGCCGCAGCGCTCGCAGAGGCCGTAGCTCCCCCTTTCGATCCGGTCGAGGGCTCGGTCGATCTTGACCAGGAGATCGCGGATGTTGTTGGAGAGCGACAGGTCCCGCTCGCGCTCGAAGGTGTCCGTCCCCGCGTCCGCGTATTCCTCGTCGAACGACGAGATCTCCCCGGACATCTCGGACTGGCCGCTACCGAACGATGCCTGTTCGATCTCCTGGTACTGACGCTCCAGTTCGGCGCGTTCCTCGAGGAGCCCCCTCTTCATCTGTGCCAGCTCCTGCTTCGTGAAGGGGGTCTTGGTGGTGGGCATGGCGCGCGGACCCTAGCACGGGGTCCATATCCTCGCAACGGACCCAATCCCGTCGGGGGTTCGCTCGCTCGGTGGTGGTGACGATTTCTCCACTTCGGGCGAGCTACCCCCCGGGACCCCCCGGGCTGGCATACAATCCCTCTTTGAAAGGCGACGAAGGGAACGAGTAGGAGGTCGTCCCGCCCGAGCGAGCCGGGGTCGGTGGAAGCCCGGTGGCGGAATCCCTCCGAAGATCCTCCCCGAGCCGCCGTCCCGAACGCGGGGGGCGTATCTTGCGCCCGGACGACTGGTAGGGACGGACGGGTCCGCCCGTGACAGCGGGAGTTCCTCCGGGGGCGTTCCCCGGGCGAGCCGTGAGTGGGCGGCACCGCGAGGCGCCGTCAAGCGGGGTGGTACCGCGGGGCCGCGCCCCGTCCCCGAAGCGGGACGGGGCGTTTCGCGTTCCAGGGGAGAGGAGAAGAGGAGTGCCCGGGTACCGGCCGGTCGACCCGAAGGTGGACCTTCCCGCCGTCGAACGGGGGGTCCTGGCCTTCTGGAGGGAGGCTCGCATCTTCGAGAAGAGCCTCGAGCTCCGCAAGGACGCGCCCGAATGGGTGTTCTACGAGGGCCCCCCTACGGCCAACGGCAAGCCGGGGATCCATCACGTCGAGTCGCGCACGTTCAAGGACGTCTACCCGCGGTTCAAGACCATGACCGGGCATTTCGTGTTCCGGAAGGCCGGATGGGACTGCCACGGCCTCCCCGTCGAGATCGAGGTGGAGAAGGAGATCGGCACCAAGAGCAAGCGGGACATCGAGGCGTACGGGGTCGCGGAGTTCAATCGGCTCTGCCGGGAGTCGGTGACTCGGTACGTCGAGGACTGGGAGCGCCTCACCGAGCGGATCGGCTTCTGGATCGACCTGTCCGACGCCTACTGGACGATGACCCCCCAGTATGTGGAGAGCGTGTGGTGGTCCCTGAAGGAGCTCTACCGGCAGGGTCTGCTGTTCGAGGACGACAAGTCCGTGGCCTACTGCCCCCGGTGCAGCACGCCGCTGTCGGACCACGAGGTCGCCCAGGGCTACGCGACGGTGGTCGATCCCAGCGTGTTCGTGAAGTTTCCCATCGTCGACGGTCCCGACCGGAGCCTGGTGGGGGCGGCGATCGTGGCGTGGACGACCACCCCGTGGACGTTGCCGTCGAACCTCGGCCTGGCCGTCGATCCGGCCGAGCGGTACGTCGTGCTGGAGTCGGACAACGAGCGGCTTGTCGTGGCGGAGCGGTTGCGCGCGTCGGTGTTCAGGGACGAGGGGCGGGACGCTGAGACACTGGAGGGCCGGGCGCTCGTCGGAGCGCGGTACGAGCCCTTGTATGCCAACGTGGAGGGAGACGTCCACCGTGTGGTCGAGGCCGACTTCGTCTCCATGGAAGAGGGAACGGGGATCGTGCACATCGCCCCGGGGTTCGGTGCGGAGGACCTCGACATCGGCCGGCGAGAGGGATGGCCGGCCTACAACCCCCTCGACGACTTCGGCCGGTTCACCGACGAGACCCCGGTGGAGTGGATCCGGGGCCGCTTCGTGAAGGACGCGGACGCCGACATCACCGACGACCTTCGGAAGCGCGGCCTGCTACTGCGTGCGGAGACCTACGAGCACACCTATCCGCTGTGCTGGAGATGCGACACGCCTCTCCTCTACATGTCGCGGAGATCCTGGTACGTGCGGACCACCTCCAGGAAGGACCGGCTGCTGGAGGTGAACGAGTCGGTGAACTGGTACCCGGATCGGATCAAGCACGGCCGGTACGGGGACTGGCTGGAGAACAACGTGGATTGGGCGCTGTCCCGCGAGCGGTACTGGGGAACACCACTCCCACTTTGGCGGTGCGCAAACAAGCACGTCACCGTGGTCGGGTCGCTCAGGGAGCTCTCCGACCTCGCCGGGCGTGACGTCACCAGCGTGGATCCCCACCGTCCCGACATCGACCAGATCTCGCTCGGGTGCCCGGAGTGCGGAGAGGAGTCCCGCCGCGTGCCCGACCTCATCGACGTTTGGTACGACTCGGGGGCGATGCCCTTCGCCCAGTGGGGGTATCACCCAGACCTGGGGCGCGGGCTCGAACTTTTCGAGAAGCGGTTCCCGGCCGATTTCATCGCCGAGGCCATCGACCAGACCCGGGGGTGGTTCTACTCGCTGATGGCCGAGGGCACCCTCCTCTTCGACTCGACGGCCTACCGGAACGTCGTGTGCCTCGGGCTCCTCCTCGACGCGGACGGACAGAAGATGTCCAAGAGCCAGGGCAACGTGATCGACCCCTGGTCGGTGCTGGACCGGCAGGGGGCCGACGCTCTGCGCTGGTTCCTCATCAGCGGCGGATCACCCTGGGTCGACCGTCGAGTGTCGCCCGAAGCCATCGAAGAGGTGGTCAGGCACTTCCTGCTGACCCTGTGGAACGTCTACTCGTTCTTCGTCACCTACGCGAACGCGGACGGGTTCGACCCCGCGGCCCAGGACGTGCCTCCGGCCGAGCGGCCCCTCCTCGACCGGTGGCTCCTCTCGCAGCTCGCCCGGACGGTGACCGCGGCCCGAGAGGGGCTCGAAAGCTACGACGCCACAGCGGCCGGGCGGTGCATCGACTCGTTCGTTGACGATCTCTCGAACTGGTACGTGCGGCGGGCCCGCCGCCGGTTCTGGGACCCCGCACGCCCCGGGGAGGATCGGGAAAAGACGGCGGCCTTCCTCACGCTGCACGAGTGCCTGGTGACCGCGGCTCAGTTGCTGGCCCCATTCACCCCCTTCGTGGCCGAGGAGATCTGGAGGAACCTGGCAGCGGGGCGAGACGGCCGCCCCGAATCGGTGCATCTGTCGGACTACCCTGAGACCGACCCGTCGCTCGTGGACGATGCCCTGGACGAAGCGATGCAGGCGGCCCGAGACATCGTCGAGCTCGGCCGACGAGTCCGCAACGATGCCCGGGTGAAGGTTCGGCAGCCACTCCGGCGAGCATTGATCCACTACCGGGGCGACCGCGCCGCCCTCGAGCCACTTCTCTCGCTGGTCGCCCAGGAGCTCAACGTGCGCGAGGTCGTGTTCTCCGAGTCCGCGGAAGAGCTGGCGGACTGGCGGGCCAGGCCCAACTTCCGGGTCCTGGGCCCGCGGCTGGGCCCCCGGGTGAAGGACGTCAACACCGCGCTCACGGGCGACGATGGCGGCCTGGCCGCCGCCCTGGCCCGCGGCGAACGGGTCACGGTCGTGGTTGACGGAGAGGAGCTTCCTCTCGACCCCGACGACGTGAACCTGGTCCAGGAGACTCGAGCCGGGTGGGTGGCGGCGGCCGAGGGCGGCCTCACGGTGGCCCTCGACGTGGAGATCACCCCCGACCTCCGGCTCGAAGGCCTGGCCCGCGATGTGGTCCGGCTGGTTCAGGACGCGCGCAAGGCCGCGGGGCTGGACGTGACCGATCGCATCGACCTGGCCATCGAGGCCTCCGGAGAGGCCGCGGATGCCGTGGCCGCCCATCGGGACTGGATCGCTGGCGAAGTCCTGGCCGTCCGGCTGGAGGACGGCGCCGGGGAGGATTGGGCTGGGGCACGACGTGAGAGCGCTGAACTCGACGGGGTGGAGGTGGGAATCACGCTCCGGCGGGCGGCCTAGGGCGCACGCGGCCGGCGAAGACGTCGCAACAGCGCGAGTGAAACCGCCACCCAGGCCAGCGCGCTGCAGGCGATGGAAACGTAGAGAAGACCAAGGCCCTCAGCCTGGACGCCCAGCGCCAGCGTCACCGCCGCGGCCCCGAGGAGGACCAGGGACGCGGCATACACTTTCTCGTGCCTACCGGACCTGCGGGAGGAGGCTCACGAGTCCTCTCCCCAGAAGAGCTCCTTGAGGGAGGCGCCCTCTTCCTTGCGTCGGCGGGAGTCCTCTTCGGGGACCCGCTCGTCCCAATCCCTGAGGAGATCGTGCTCCTCCACCGCGCCCACGGAGCTCATCGGCGCGGTGGCTTCGAGCGGGGTCAGGTCGATCCGGTCCTCGCCCGGATTCGACTCGTCCCGGTCCTCTTCTAGGTTCCCCTCGGTCTCCTCCGCGGCACTCTCCTCGACCACGAGCACCTTCTCAGGAGCGGGCTGGGCCACGGGCACCGAGTCCGATACTTCCGCGAGGTCGGCTTGCTCTTGCGGCCGGGATCGGGCTCTCTGCTTGAGGTCCTCGGCGTGGTCCTTCACCAGAGAGGCAAGGCGCTCGAGGAAGTCCCGTTCCTGGAGCAGGTACCAGCTCGGCGTGGCGTCCCCCTCACCGCCGCTTCCGGAGAGGTCCCCCGCACGGCGCTCGGCCTCCGCGACGAGCCGGGCGGCATGCTCCCGAGCCTCCCGTACGATGCGCTCGGCTCGTTCTTCTGCGGCCTGGAGGTCGACGGGCCCGCCCAGGGGGTCTCCCACCTGCTCCCGGAGCCGCTTGTTCTCTTCGTGGAGAGCTGCGAGGTCCTCCGTCACGTGGTCCAGGAACTCGTCGACCTCTCCTTCGTGGTAGCCGCGAAACGCCAGGCGGAACTCCTTCGTCTGAACTTCATCCGGTGTCAGCCGGGGACGCGAGGCCGGCTCGAGATCCGGTTCGGCGAAGCCCGTCGGGGCGTCGGCCTTGTCCTTCCTTCTCTTCATCATCAGGCACCTCCGCGCGTCGCTCTAGCAGAGCGCCTGCTGGAGCACCGCTATGGCGACGAAGACGATGATCGGTGACAGGTCCAGACCCATGGCCCCCATCCTAATGGCGGGTAGGAGCCCCCGGACCAGCCCGAGGACCGGCTCGGTGAGGTCGTGGATCACCTCGAAGATGACCCGCCCGGGCCCGGAGGCGGGGGGAGGGAACCACGAGAAGATGATGCGCACGAAGAGCACCAGCCAGTAGATGCGCAGGAGGATGCAGAGGACGTCGAGGACTACATCCATGGGCTCGGAAGTGCGCCCGGCCGACGGGGAGGGAGACCGCCGCCGCGGCGCGGAGTCACGCTAGCTGAAGTTATAGAACCCACCCTCCCGGAGGCGCTCCCGCTCCTCCGCGGAGACCTCGATGTCCTGGGGCGTGAGGAGATACACGCGGCTGGCGACGAGCTCGATCTTGCCGTTCAGCCCGAAGACCAGCCCCGAGGCGAAGTCCACCAGACGCCGGGCGATCGAGTCCTCGGTCCCCTGGAGGTTCATGATCACGGGGACCCCATCCTTGTACTTCTCCCCCAGCTCCCGTGCCTCGTTGAACCGTTTCGGTTCGGCCCGGTGAATCGTGGACGCCATGGGACGGGAGGCGGGGATGGTGCGGACGATGGACTCCGCCCGTTCGGGCGTCGTCCGGCCGACGGTCCCCGAGTGTGGCAGCCGCCGGACCGGGCCCGGTCCGGCGACGGGCTCGGTGCCGGCCTCCTCGAGCTCCTCGTCCTCGACGAGCCCCAAGTACGTAAGTGTCTTCCGCCACACCCCTGCCATGGTTTCCCTCCTTACGGCCGGGGGCCGAAGATCGCCGACCCGACCCGCACCATCGTAGCGCCTTCCTCCACCGCTTCCTCGTAATCGGCCGACATCCCCATGGAAAGTTCCCGGAGGCTCGGGAAGACCGTCGAGAGCCGATCGCGCAGCTCACGGAGCCGCGCGAAGTAGGGCCGGGGCGGCCGGTCCAGGGGAGCGACCGTCATGAGCCCGATCACGTCCAGGCTGGGGACCCGCTCCAGCCGAGCGAGGAACTCCTCCGCCTGGTCCGGGCCCACGCCCACCCGTGACCCCGTGAAGTCCACCTCAACCATGCACCGCATCACCCGTTCGCGCTCGGCCGCCACTTCCGCAAGCCGCTCGGTGGCCCGTCCGGGCTCGAGGGTCTGCACGACGTCCGCGACGTCGAGAACCCGCCGCACCTTGTTCCGTTGCAGCCGTCCGATGAAGTGCCACGTGGCCTCGGGAGCGGCTGCCCGCTTGGCCTCCATTTCCCCGACGTAGTTCTCCCCGAGCTCTCGGAGCCCGGCCGCGGCGGCCCGACGCACCTCCGCTGGGGGGACGGATTTCGTGACGCCGATCAGGCGCACGTCATCCGGGTGGCGATCGGCCCGACGGCATGCCTCGACGATGCGCTGCCGGACCGCGGCCAGGGCCTTCCCTGGTCCGGCGGATTCTACCAGTGGCTCAGGCACGGCTCCAGGAAGGAGGGAACCCCAATCCAGCCACATTCTTCAAGGTGCCCGCAACGCCACCATCGCCTGCCGGCCGGTCTCGCCATCGCGGCGGTGGGAGAAGAACCGCTCCGACTCGCAAGCCGTGCACACTTCGGCCTCCTCGATCCTGCTCACGCCGGCCGCGCGAAGGACTCTGGCGACCGTGCCCGGCAGGTCGAGGAAGAGCCTTCCCTCCCGCCGCTCGGTGATGGCTCCCGCCTCCGAGCCCGCGGCGACCGCCACGGCAACGTCCTCTCCGACCTCGAAGTGGCACGGGCCGATGGATGGCCCGATGGCGGCCAGCACGCCCGGCCGCTCGAACAGGCGGAGCGTGTGCCCCACGACGTCGGTGGCCATCCCGCGCCAACCGGCGTGCACCGCGACCAGCACACCCTGGTCCGGGGAAGCGAGGGCGATCGGGACGCAATCGGCGACGAGCACGGCGACGGCCAGGCCGGGACGGGAGACGGCAAGCGCGTCTGCCTCGCCCAGTGGGCTCGGCGGGCCGGCGAAGCCGGCGCCCGCGCGCTTGTCTCCTACCCGGACGACGTTCGACTCGTGGGTCTGCTTCGCAACGGCGAACGCCCGGACCCCGAGCGCTCGAACGAGCCGGTCCCGGTTCTGGCGAACATCCTCGGGGCGGTCACCGGTCGCGTAGCCGAGGTTCAGCGTGTCGAAGGGTGGCTGGCTAACGCCGCCGGTGCGCTCGCTGTAGGCGGCGATGAACCCATGCCGCTCCATCTCCTCGGCAATCAAGAAGTTGACGCCATCGATCGTCCTGCGTTCCACGCGACGAGCGTATCCCGCCAACCCAGACAGGGCTGGTTGAACGCCCGAGCCGGCGACGGAGGAAAGGCTGCGAGCGCCCAGCAGTGTTAGGTCGATGAAGCGCTATCGGGAGCGGCTTTTCGGAGTCGCTGGCGAGGGCCTCCGAAGCGAGCGGCTCGGGCCCACCAAGACAGGCCGCTGGTGGTTGGTGGGGGACGGGAAGAGCCTCCGTCGAGACGGGGGAAGGGCGCCTCGTTGGCCCTCCCCGCCCCCACGTCTGCGGGCTACCGCTTGAGGAAGTCTGGGATGTCGAGCTCGTCGTCCGCGTCGATCTTGATCGTGGAGGGTGCCGGCTGGAACAACTCTTCCTCGTCGCCGGGCTCCGACAGCAGGGACGGGACCGGGACTTCCTCCTCTTCCTCTTCGAACTCGCTGATCGTTGGGCGGGCCATGCGGCCGGCCGCCATGCCGCCCAGCTTGTCGAACCCGGCCGCGATCACCGTCACTCGGCACTCCTCGCCGAGGGAGTCATCGATGACCGCTCCGAAGATGATGTTCGCGTCGGGGTGGGCCACCCGGGTGATCGCCTCGGCGGCCCGGTTCACCTCGTGCAAGGCGAGGTCGTGCGGCCCGGCGATCGACAGCAGGACACCCTTGGCCCCCTCGATGGACGCCTCGAGGAGCGGCGACGACACCGCCGCGCGGGCGGCCTCCTCGGCCCGCTCCTCGCCCGAGGCGTGGCCGATCCCCATCAGCGCCGACCCGGCGCCGGTGAGAATGGTCTTCACGTCCGCGAAGTCCAGGTTGATGAGCCCCGGGGTCATGATCAGGCTGGTGATCCCCTCGACGCCCTGAAACAGGACCTGGTCGGCCATCCGGAACGCGTCGAGCATCGGCGTCTCGGGGTCGGAGATCTGAAGGAGCCGGTCGTTCGGAACGATGATCAGCGTGTCGACGTTGTCTTTGAGTTCCTGGATCCCCATCTCCGCCTGGGTGGCCCGACGCTTTCCCTCGAACGAGAACGGCCGGGTCACCACCCCGATGGTGAGTGCTCCCAGGTCTCGGGCGATCCGCGCCACCGCGGGCGAGCCGCCCGTTCCCGTGCCGCCGCCCTCGCCGGCCGTGATGAACACCATGTCGGCGCCCTTGAGGATCTCCT
Source organism: Actinomycetota bacterium (assembly GCA_036001425.1). Taxonomy (GTDB): domain Bacteria; phylum Actinomycetota; class UBA4738; order UBA4738; family CALAEC01; genus DASYVD01. The sequence continues at coordinate 20,814 of DASYUI010000038.1, read as the reverse complement.
CGACCTCAGCCTCGTGCTCGTCGGCGGCCCGGCGGCCGACCTCGGGGTCCGAACCGGAGCCCAGCCCACGGGTGGTCTCCCGGCCGATGTCCAGCTTGACGTCGGCCTCGGACATCAGGAGCGTCTGAGCGTCCGTGTTCACCGCGATGAACTCGACGCCCTTGAGTCCAGCCTCGATCATTCGGTTGATGGCGTTGACCCCGCCGCCACCGATCCCGACGACCTTGATGACCGCCAGGTAGTTCTGGGGAGCTTGCATCATCTTCGCCTCCGTGTCCTCGGCCACATCGGCTCGGCCGCTTCTGCCCCTCTACCTGCGAAAACGTCCTCCGGCCCGACAGTCTCAACCTCTACTGGACGTTCAGTGTTATGTAAACCTCACCTACAAGGGGAGTAACTTACACAGGGCCACCCAGGGTGTCAACCCCACGCTCAGGTCGAGAGGGCCCGCTCAGACGGCCTTTCGGGAGGAGTCAGGCCCCTCGGACCTTCACCGCGGGGTTGCCCGTCACACGGAGGTCGACATAGGTGAGCTCCGCTCCCTGCTTTCCCGCCCACCGAAGCACCTTGGCGAGCGCTTCGTTCTTCTCGTTCAGGTACCGGGCCTCGCCGTACCGGACCAGGGTGCCGTCCTCCAGGCGGAGGACCATCTCCCCTCGCTCGAGCCGGGCGCGCTCCACCTGCCTGCGCAGCGAGGGCCCCAGCGACGCAACGACGGCCAGCTGATCATCGAAGCCGCGAATCCGGGCCCCGGGGCCAAGGGCCCGCCCCGACCGGCCGATTGCCACGATCCCTTCGGGAGGGTTGGTCCGGCGGCTGAGCACGGTTCCGTCCGCCGCCACCACCGCGACCCCCTTTGGCTGCCCTACCCAGGCGACCGGGGAGCGCTCCTCGATGGTCACGACGAGGGTGGACGGGAGGGAGCGGTGTACCTGTGCAGACCCGATCCATGGGTTCCGCGCCAGCGCCCGCTCTACGCCCTCGGCTGGGAGCGCGAGCAGATTGGCGTCGTCGGCGATCCCGGCGAGCCGCACGACCTCCGATGCAGACAGGTGCCGGTTACCGTTCACCCGCACCTCGCGGATGTGGAAGATCGGAGAAGCAGCCACCGCCCATGCGCCGACCACCATCCCGGTCAGGGTGAGGACGGCGATCCCGCCCCATGCCCGGCGCCGCGGCACGGACTTACGGCTCATCGAACTCTCCCACCAGGTGCACCTCCGGCTCCAGCCTCACGCCGAAGCGTTCGTGCACCCGGTCGCGCACCAGCGCGATGAGGAGATGGACGTCCCGGGCCGTGGCTCCCTCGCGAGCCACGATGAAGTTGGCATGCTTCTCGGAGACCACGGCGCCCCCGACGGCGAGCCCCTTGGCTCCCGCCGCCTCAACGAGCCGCGCCGCATGGTCGCCGGGAGGGTTCTTGAAGACGCTTCCGCAGTTGGGCTCGGCGAGAGGCTGGGTGGCCCTGCGCCACTGGCGTGCCTCGTCCATGAGGGCTCGGATCTCGCTCGGGTCCCCCGGGTGAAGCCGGACGGTTGCTCCGATCACCACGCTACGCTCAGGCAGGGTGGAATCGCGGTAGCGGAATCCCGCCTCCTCCACCAGCACCACGCTCAGGCGGTCCTCCTCCGCGAGGAACACCTCGGCGGATTCCAGGACCTCGTCGAGCGAACGCCCGTGTGCTCCCGCGTTCATCCGGACCGAGCCGCCCAGCGACGCGGGGATGGCCACGCCGAATTCCAGCCCGGCAAGCGAGTGCGCGAGCGCCACGCCGGCGAGTGCCGGAAGCGGCATCGCTCCACCGGCGGTGATGCGATCACCGTCGCGGGCGGCCCACCGGAACGCCCGGCCGAGCCGGAGCACCAGGCCCGGGAACCCGCCGTCGGACACGAGCAGGTTCGAGCCCTTCCCGATGACCAGGAACGGGAGCCCCGTCTCACGGAGAGCGCGTCCCACCGCGGAGAGGTCTTCCTGGGACCCCGCTTCGAGGTACAGGGCCGCAGGACCGCCCAAGCGGAAGGAGGTGAGCCGGGCCAGAGGAAACGCCCGCCGGACGCGGTCGCCGGCGACCTCTCGCAGGATCCGCTCGGCAGCTCCGGCGTTGCCGTCCTTGCTGGGGGCTGGTCCATCGGACCGCGCCGGGCCGTCAGCGGCCATGGGTTTCCTCTGTGGCGGCCGGCGCCGCGCCCAGCCGGGCTAGCGTCTCTTCACTCACCATGGTCACGTCTCCCGCGCCCAGGGTCAGCACGAGGTCGCCGGTGCGTACCTCGCGCGCGAGGAACGACGCCAGGTCCGCGCGGTGCGGAAGATAGACGATCCGCTTCCCGGGGGCCGCCTCCGCTAGGGCATCCACGACGAGCTTCCCGGTGATCCCGGGCACGGGCAGCTCGCCCGCCGCATAGACGTCGGTCACGACGGCGAGGTCCGCGTCGGCGAGGCTTCCTCCCAGCTCCCGCCACATCGCGGCAGTGCGCGTGTATCGATGCGGCTGGAACACCGCAACGATCCGGCGGATGCCGTCGCCGCCCGCCGACGCGGCCCGCGCCGATGCGAGCGTGGCAGCGATCTCCGTCGGGTGATGGGCGTAGTCATCGACGAAGTCCGCGCCGGCGGCGCTCCCCCGACGCTCGTACCGGCGTCGGACCCCTCGGTACGTGGCTAGGGCCGCGGCCGCGTCCACGGGGTCCACACCCACGTGTCGGGCCACGGTGAGTGCGGCAGCCGCGTTCAGCAGGTAGTGCCGGCCGGGCAAGGGGACGGTGATCTCGGCGCCGCCGCCCTCCCACCGGACCACGCATGCGCCGCCGTCGTGCCGAACCTTCACTTCCTCGAGCCGCACGTCGTTCTCCGGCCCCTCACCGTAGGTCACTGCGGACACGGCCGCGGCCTCGAGGACTCGCCGCACGGCGGGATCGTCACCGCACGCGACTACGACCGTCGCCCGGCGGCAGAATTCCGCGAACGCCGCCTCGATCTCAACGCGGCCGGAGAAGAAGTCCAGATGGTCCTCCTCGATGTTGGTCACCACGGCGATCTCCGGCGACAGCAGGAGGAAGGAGCCGTCGGACTCGTCTGCCTCGGCCACGAAGATCTCACCGCGTCCGGAACGGGCGTTGCTGCCGCTCTCGTTGAGGTCACCGCCGATCACGTACGTTGGATCCAGCCCGGCGAGTTCGATGATCACGGCCACCATGGACGTGGTGGTGGTCTTCCCGTGGGTCCCGGCGACGGCAATCCCCCGCCGGTCGCGCATCAGCGCCGCGAGCACCTGCGCCCGGGCCAGGACGGGGATCCCGCGCGATCGCGCTTCGACGACCTCGGGGTTGTAGGGACCGATCGCCGTGGACACCACGACGGACTCGGCATTCCCCACGAGGTTTGCCGAGTGTCCCACCGCGACGGCCGCGCCCTCCGCCCGAAGTGCTGGGAGTGCCGGGCCGTCCTTGAGATCGGACCCCGAGACGTCTACTCCTCGCGCCAGCAGGATGCGGGCGATGCCGCTCATGCCGGCCCCACCGATCCCCACCAGGTGGACGCGGCGGATCCCGGAGAGGTCGGGCACGGGTAGTGTCGGGATACTTCCCGGCGGGGGCGAATAGGAGGTCATCGCGATGTCCTCACCGGACTCAGGCCGAAGGGCGGGTGCGGGCGGACTCGGCGGCGAGCGTCGCCAGCGCGCCGGCGGCGTCGGGCTTCCCGAACGACGTGGACGCCTCGGCCATGAGCGCGAGGCGTTCCCGGTGGTCCACGAGCTCGATGATGCGGTCGGCCAGGCTCTCCGCGCCGAGCTGGTCGTCGAGGAGCACTCTCGCTCCCCCGGCCCGCTGGAGGGCGCGAGCGTTCGCTTCCTGGTGCCGCCCGGTCGCGTATGGGTACGGGATCAGGAGCGCGGGTACCCCGCACACCGTCAGCTCCGCCACCGTCGATGCGCCGGCCCTGGACACGGCGAGGTCCGCGGAGGCGTACACGAGCTCCATACGGTCGACGAACGCTTCCGCCCGAAGCAGCAAGCCGCCGCCGGGCCGGATCTCCCGCCGGAACCGCTCGTGGTGGTTGGGGCCGGTGATGAGGAGGATCTGGAGGTCCGATCGCCCGTCGAGGATCCGGGTCGCCCCCACGGCCGCTTGATTGAGGTGAAGCGCTCCCTGGCTCCCTCCGAAGATCGCGATCGTCTTGCGATCGGGCTCCAGGCCGAATTCCCTGAACGCTTCCTTCGCCAGGGCGTCGCGCTCGAGCGGAACACGAAGCACGCCCTCCCGGACCGGGTTGCCGGTGACGACCGCCGGGGTCCGGCCGGGCACGCCGGACGAGGCGTCCTCGAAGCCCAGGGCCACCGCCGCGGCCCACCGAGCGGCCACCCGATTGGCCAGCCCGAGCACCGCGTTCTGCTCATGGATCACCAGCGGCACCCGTTCCCGCCCCGCGGCGAGCGAGACGGGGACGCTCACGTACCCACCCATCCCCAGCACGACGTCCGCGCCCCGGGCGATGCGCCGGGCCTTCCCGGCGGCCCGCAGCGCGGTGACGGGCGCGCGAAGCGCGGCGAAGGAGATCCGTCGCACGAACGGGCGGGCCTCCACCGTGGCGAGCCGGAATCCCGCCTCCGGAACGAGCGTTGCCTCCTGGCCGTCCGGCCGACCGATGAACAGGATGTCGGCCCCGAACCGGTCGCGCAGGCTTCGGGCCACCGCCAGGCCGGGAAACACGTGCCCCGCCGTTCCCCCGGCGGCGATCAGGACGCGGAACGACCTCACGACCGCGTCCTTGCCTGGCGAGCGGAAGGCCTGCCGAGACGGACAGAAGGGTTGCGACCGATGGACACTAAGATGCCGACGGCGGCCAGTGAGACGACGAGGGCGGAGCCGCCGAACGATACGAACGGGAGCGGCACGCCGGTGATGGGGAGGAGGGCCGTCACCGCTCCCAGATTCACGATCGCCTGCAGCCCGATCCAGGCCGTGATGCCGGCGGCCATGAACCGGCCGAACGGGTCGGGAGCCCGCATCGCGATGCGGACTCCCGCATAGATGAACATGCCAAACAACGCCAAGACCACCAAGTTGCCAACGAGTCCAAGCTCCTCACCGATGATGGAGAAGATGAAGTCGGTGTGGGCGTTGGGTACGTAGAGCCACTTCTGCCGGCTGGCTCCGAGTCCAACGCCGAGCGGGCCGCCCGAAGCCAGCGCGATCATCGACTGGATGATCTGATACCCGGCCCCCTGTGGATCTGCCCAGGGGTTCAGGAAGGCGATGAACCGGCTCCACCGGTACCCCTCGACGTAGATCAGCGCGAACCCCAGCGAGGCGCTGCCGACGACGCCGAGGAACAGATGGCGCAGACGGGCACCGGCCACGAAGAGGAGAGCGAACACGACGCCCGCCAGGACCACCGTGGTCCCGAGGTCCGGCTGCAGCATGATGAGCGCGCATACCAGCCCGACGACCGGAAGGAGTGGCATGGCCAGCCTCCCGACGTCGTGCAGCTCCCGCCATCTCCGCGCCAGGAGCGCCGAGGTGAAGGCGATCACTGCCAGCTTCGCCATCTCGGATGGCTGCACGGTCACCGGTCCCATGACGATCCATCTGGCGGATCCGCCCGCTACGGTTCCCGCCGCCGGATGGAGGACGAGAGCGAGCAGCACGACGCTGACCGCCAGGAGCGGTGCAGCGAGACGCTCCCACGCCCGGTGCCGCATGCGCGAGGTGAGCCATAGGGCCGCCCCACCGACGAGCGCATACACGAGCTGGCGGCGGAAGAACAAGAAGCTGGAGCCGTACCGAGCGTAGGCCGACACGGACGAGGCAGAGAGCACCATCACCAGGCCAATGACCGTGAGCGAGAGTGTCGACGCGAGCAGCAGCCTCACGGCGCGGTCGGCGGGCTCCGCCGGTGCCCGGCCGGTCTGGCCGGCGGGTCGAAGATCAGCAACGAGAGTCGCTGGTTCGTCGGGCCCGACCACCCGGAGGTGGGGCGCCGGCCGGCGTGGCCGGGTGCGGCTGAGGCTACCCACGGGCTGCACTCCTTCCTCCTGACGCCGCTCCGCGGGCGACGAGGGCCCGGGCGGCCGCGGAGAACCGCTCGCCCCGCTCTCGGTAGTCGCGGAACATGTCCTGGCTGGCGCACGCCGGCGCCAGCAGCACGATGCTGCCGGGGCGCCCCATCCGAAACCCTTCCTCCACCGCGGCCTCGATCGTGGAAGCGGTTCGTACGGGAACGTTGCCCTGGAACAGGGTGACCAGCTCGGGGGCGGCTTCCCCGATCGCCACGACACCGCGCAGGCGGACCGTGGCCGCCGCAAGGGGCGACAGGTCGATGCCCTTGCTCCTTCCCCCGGCCACGAGCACCACGTCGGTCAGCCCGGAGAGTGCCGCCAGCGCGGCGTGGGGGTTCGTGGCCTTCGAATCGTCGATGAATCGGATGCCCTCGACCTCGGCGACGACGGCGCCCCGGTGAGGCAGCGACTGGAACGTCGACAGGGCCATCTGGGCCGACGTGAGGTCCGCTCCGAATGAGACGGAGGCGGCCGTCGCGGCGGCAGCATCCCATCGCATCGTCTCGCTCTGCGCGCCGGGGAGCTGGATGCGGTGCTCGCCCTCGAGCCGAAGCACGAGTTCGTCGCCGATGTACCCGACTTCCCCGGCCCTGGGTTCGGCCAGGGTGAACCACACCAAGGGGCACGGGGCCTGCCGCGACAGCGGGGCCGCGTGCGCGTCGTCCCGGTTGCCCACGTGCGTGTCGCCCTCTCCCTGCAGGGCGAACACCCTTGCCTTCGCGTCGCGATACGCGGAGAAGGAGCCATGCCAGTCGAGGTGATCCGGGGCCAGGTTCAGGAGCACCGAGACCTTCGGATGGAACGACTCGTGGAACCGCAGCTGGAAGGAGGATGCCTCCACGACCAACGTCTCGTGGTCCCGGGCGGCGGCGGTCGAGAACGGCAGCCCCACGTTGCCGCAAGCGACGGCGTCACGCCCGTCCGCTCGGAGGATCGCCGCGATCATCTCGGTGGTGGTGGTCTTGCCGTTGGTTCCGGTGACGGCCACGTAGGGAGTCCGGGCCACGTGAGCCCCCAGCTCGAGCTCGCTCCAGATCGGAACACGTCCCTTCCGCGCCCACCGAAGGACCTCCGCGCCCTGCGGGACCCCGGGGCTGGTGATCACCAGGTCCGCGCCGTCCAGGTGTTGGGGGTCGTGACCACCCGGGAGGACCTCGGCACCGGCGCTCTCCGCCGCCGCGGCCGCGTCCGCGATCTCCTCGGCGGGCCGCGCCTCAGTGACTCGCACGACCGCTCCGAGCTCCCGGAGCACCCGCACGGCCGCCAGTCCGCTCTCTGCCAGTCCGATCACGACGACCCGGCGCCCCCGAAGGTCGCTCACTCGATCCCTCCCCGCGCCAAGAAGTCGGCGTAGAACAGCCCCAGGCCGAACGCCACCATGAGTCCCGCGATGATCCAGAACCGAACGATCACAGTGAACTCAGGCCAGCCGAGGAGCTCGAAGTGGTGGTGGATCGGGGCGATCCGGAACAGCCGCCGCCTGAAGATCCGGAACGCGATCACCTGAAGGATGACGGACGTCGTCTCCAGGACGAACAGCCCGCCCAGGATGATGAGGAGCAGCTGGGTCTCGGTGGCGATGGCGAGCGCGGCGATGAGCCCCCCGAGGGCCAGGGATCCCGTGTCGCCCATGAAGATCTTGGCCGGGGCAGCGTTCCACCATAGGAACCCGGCCACGGCGCCCATGGCCGCGGCGGCCACGATGGCCAGGTCCAGCGCGGTGGCCAGGTTCACGTCGTAGCACCCGGCCGTGGGAGTGAACGCGCAGGTGTGCCGGAACTGCCAGAACGCGATGATCACGTAGGACGCCATGACCATGGCTACCGAGCCCGACGCAAGCCCGTCGAGGCCGTCCGTCAGGTTCACCGCGTTCGCCGTCGCAGCCACCATCAGGAACACCCAAATGAAGAACCCGAGGCCGAGATTCAGTCCGGTCGAACGGATGAACGAGATCTCCGTGTCCGCTCCCGTCAGGCGAGTGATCGCCAGGGCGAACAGCACGGCCACCACGGCCTGGCCGGCGAGCTTCGCGGTCTTGTTGATGCCCAGGGAGTGCTGGCGGGGCCGCCGGATCTTCACATAGTCGTCGACGAACCCAACCAACCCCAGTCCCGCCCCCGCACCCACGACGAGCAGGCCGGTCGTCGTGATTCGCCCGAACGCAAGCCCCGAAAGGAGGTACGCGAAGAGCGTGCCACCCAGGATCACGAGCCCCCCCATGGTCGGAGTGCCCATCTTCTCCCGATGCGGCGGGGCGGCGTGGGGCCCGGGCTCGCGCACCCGCTGTCCCCATTCGAGCACTCGGAACAGTCGGATGGCGATCGGCGTGCCGAGGAGCGTGGAGAACAGCCCGATCGCCGCGGCGATGAGGATGCTGCTCACGCCGGTTCCTCCATCAACCGCTCGGCCACCCGCTCCAGGCCGATCGCCCGCGACGCCTTTACCAGGACGAGATCCCCGGGCCGGGCATCCGCCATGACGGCTTCGGCGGCCTCCTCGAGGGTCGAGCACCGCGTCACCCGCTCGGGCTCGACGCCCTCGCGGACGGCCGCCACCGCGATCACGTGGGCCGCGTCACCCACGGTGATGAGTCGCTCGATCCCCAGCCGGGCCACGAGCTCTCCGATCCGCTCGTGCTCCTCGGTCCCGATCGACCCGAGCTCGGCCATCTCCCCCAGCACGGCCACGCACCGACCGTCCCCGGCCATTACCCGAGCCGTTCTGAGAGCGGCGGCCATCGACGTGGGATTGGCGTTGTACGCGTCGTTCACGAGGCGGAGCCCCCCGGGAGTCTCCAACACCTCCATACGCCAGGGTGAGACTCGGGCTTCCTTCAGTCCCGCGGCGCACTCCCCCGCCGTGAGCCCCAGCCCGACGCCGCACGCCGCCGCGGCGAGGGCGTTCCAGGCCATGTGCTCGCCAGTGAGGGGGAGCTCCACTCGCTCGGACCCGGCGGGAGTCGCGAGGATGAAGGACGGATGGCCGTCCCGGTCGAGCACCAGGTCATCGCCGCGGACATCGGCGTCGGCGGCGATACCGAATCGGATCACCCGAGCACGGGTGCGGGTGCCGAACGTGCGGACCACCGGATCGTCGGCGTTCAGGACGGCGATCCCGTCTCTGGGCAGGGACTCCACCAGCTCGGCCTTGGCGTTCGCCACCGCCTCGCGGGATCCGAACATCTCCATGTGGGCCAGGCCGACGTTGGTAACCACACCCACGTGGGGGCGGGCCGCCTTGGCGAGGAGCGCGATGTGGCCTAGGCCCCGACTCCCCATCTCGCACACCACGACGTCCGCTTCTGTCCCGGCGGACAGAAGGGTGAGCGGGACTCCCACCTCTGTGTTGAACGATCGCGGGCTGGCGTGAACCCGGAACCGGGTCGCCAGCACCGCAGCCGTGAGGTCCTTCACCGACGTTTTCCCCGTGGAGCCGGTGATGCCCACGACCGTCGCCCGGAGCTCGCGCCGCTCGGCCGCCGCGAGGTCCAACAGGGCCCGCCCGGCATCGGCGACCACGACCGCGGAGCCGCGGTGGTCGCCCTGGCGCTCGACCAGCGCGCCGGACGCGCCCGCGGAGAACGCCGAGGCGAGGAAGTTGTGGCCGTCGACGCGCTCCCCGGCGAGAGCCACGAACAGGTCCCCGGGCCGCACCTCCCGGCTGTCGATGGCCACGCCGGTGACCTCCCGGTCTTCACCGACCCGGTGGCCGCCGGTGGCCTCCGCCACCCACGAAAGGCGACGGGGCTTCAACTTCGCGCCTCCTCCCCCATCCGGTGCCGGGGGGCCAACCCTCGACTTCGCTCAGAGAGACGCTTCATGATCCGATTCCGGGCTCATTTCCCCGCCCCCCGAGCCGCTCGAGCTCCTCCATGGCCACCACCCGGTCGTCGAAGGGGATTGTCCGGTCGGCAAACTCTTGCCCGGTCTCGTGGCCCTTGCCGGCGATCACCACCACATCGCCCGGCCCCGCTTCGTAGAGGGCCAGGCGGATGGCCTCGCGCCGGTCCGGTTCCACGATGTAGCTGCCGCCCCCACGGCGGGCCCCGGGCTCGATCTCGGCGATGATGCTCACCGGATCCTCCGACCTCGGGTTGTCGCTGGTGATCACGGTGAGGTCGGCGAGCCGGGTAGCGGCTTCCCCCATGAGCGAGCGTTTGCCACGGTCCCGGTCCCCGCCGCAGCCCAGCACCACCAGCACGCGCTGGGCGCCGGCCAAGGGACGTGCGGCGACGAGGACGTTCTCAATGCTGTCGGGCGTATGGGCGTAGTCGACGAGGACCTGAAACGGCTGTCCTGCATCGACGGCTTCGAACCTTCCCGGGATCCTGCCCACCGTCCCCACGCCGCGGACAGCGGACTCGTCGTCGATCCCGACCTGCCGGGCCGCGGCCAGGGCGGCGAGGCAGTTCTGCACGTTGAACGCTCCGCGGAGTGGGGAACGCACCTCCCGGCCGTCCACGCGGAATTGCAGGCCCTCCGGCCCGACCGCCACATCCGTGGCGCGAAACTCGGCGTCCTCGGCCGCGCCGTAGGTCAGCACGGGCAGGGACCGACCGATCTCGTCGACCAACCTGCGTCCCTCCGGAGGATCGAAATTCACCGCGGCGCGGTCCGACATCTCCGGCGTGAACAGGCGGGCCTTGGCCCGGTAGTACTCCTCGATCGTCCCGTGATAGTCGAGATGGTCCTGGGAGAGGTTGGTGAACACCGAGCAGGCGTACCGGGCACCGCCCACGCGGTGCTGATCGAGTCCGTGGGAGGACACTTCCATGGCCACCGCCCCCACCCCCCGCTGGACCATGTCCGCGAGGAGGCGGTGGAAGTCCGGAGCCTCCGGTGTCGTGCGCTCGAGGGGAACCGGCCGCCCGTCGACTCGGGCGCCGGTGGTGCCGATGACTCCCGGCACGAAACCGGCGGCGCGGAACACCTCTTCGAGGATGTACGTCGTCGTCGTCTTGCCGTTGGTCCCGGTGATCCCGACGAGGACCATCCGCTCCGACGGTCGCCCATAGAACGCCGAGGCCACCGGGCCCATGGCCCTCCTGACAGACGAGACGAGGACTTGCGTCACTTCGCCAGGTAGATCGAGCCACCGCTCGACGAGCACCGCCGCCGCCGACCGAGCGACGGCCTCCGGCGCGAAGTCATGCCCGTCGAGCTTCGTTCCCCGAACGCAGAAGAAGAGGAAGTGCGGTCCGGCCTCTGAGGAGCGGTACGTCAGCCCGGAGATGGGAACGGTGGCGTCGCCGCGCACCTCCGCGTCGGGGAGGGCGGCAAGCAATTCACGCAGAGGAATGATGGGAGTCACGGGCGGGTCGTGTGCCCCGGACGCGCCGAGCAGCGGTGATTCTAGCACCCGGTACACGGCCGCTCCGCGACGGGGGGGACTCGCGGCGGGCGCTCCGGAGCAACTTGCAAATGCGCCAGGGCAAATCTCGTCACTTCTCGGAAGAGCGGCGCGGCGGCAATGCCGCCGTACACGGTCACGGGCTCGTCGAGGATGGCGGCCACAACGACCCGAGGATGACGCGCCGGGGCGAACCCGAGGAAGGAGGCCACGTAGCGATCGCTGTAGCCGAGGGCGTCCTCGAGCGGTTTCCGGGCGGTTCCGGTCTTCCCCGCGACCCAGTAACCGGGGATCTCGGCCGCCTGGCCGGTCCCTTCCCGAACCGCGTGCGCCAGCATCCTCGTGAGGATCCGAGCGGTCTGGACAGATACGACCCGCCGCCGGACCGGCTCACGACTGCGAACGAACCTGCCTCCGGGCTCGACGTGACCGCGCACGAGCGTCGGCTCCACCCGGACTCCCTCGTTCGCCACCGTGGCGTACACCGAGAGCATCTGAAGTGGCGTCACCGCGATCCCCTGGCCGATGGGGATGGTCCCCATGCTGGTGACCCACCAGTCATCCGCGTCGAGGAGGATGCCATCGGCCTCGCCGGGGAACCGAAGCTTGGTCTCCTCTCCAAACCCGAATCGCCGGAGGTACGCGTCGAGCCGCTCTTTCCCGAGCCGGTCCGCAACCATGATCGTTCCAATGTTGCTGGATTGGGCGATGACATCGGCCAGGGTCATGCGCTCCACCGGATGCGGGTGCGCGTCGTGGAAGACTTTGTCTCCGAGCAAGTGATGATCGGGAACGCGGAGCACCTCGCGAAGTCCGATGATCCCCTCCTCCAGAGCCCCCGCGGCCGTGATCACCTTGTTCACTGAGCCGGGCTCGTAGACGTCCGTCACCGCGCGGTTCCGGATCACCTCCGGCGCCGCCTCCGAGAACCGGTTGGCGTCGAACCACGGGTACGTCGCCATGGCCAGGATCTCCCCGGTCGCGGGGTCCATGATGACGACGCTTCCGCCCTTCGCCTGGTTGGCCTGGACCGAGGCCGCAAGCGCGCGCTGCGCCTGGTACTGGAGGTCCCGGTCGATGGTGAGAACGAGGTCGGCGCCCGCCGACGGCGGCTCCATCTTCCGCTCACCCTGGGGGATAGGCCGCCCGGCCGGATCCTGCTCCACCACCATCTCCCCGGGCCGCCCGGCCAGCAGCTCGTCGTACTCGAGCTCGAGCCCCGCCAGCCCGACGTCGTCCACGCCGACGAACCCCACGACCTGGGAGCCGAGGCCGCCCGCCGGATAGTGCCGCTTGCTCTCGTCCAGGAGCCCGATGCCCGGAAGGCCCAGCCGGTCGATCCTGCGGGCCACGTCGAGATCCACCCGGCGAGCCAGGTACACGAACCGTCCGGGCGCCGAGATCGACCGCCGAACCCGCTTGGACGGGATGTCCAGGAGCGGCGCCAATCGGGATGCGGTGTCGGCGGGATCCCGGACGAGCTGCGGATCGGCGTACACGGCCGCCGCGGGAAGGGACAGTGCCAGGACACGGCCGGCACGGTCGAGGATGCTCCCCCGGGTCGCGGGAAGCTCGATCCTGTGCACCCGCTGATCGTGGGCCAGCGCTTCGTACTCCTCCGACTCGCGTAGCTGGAGGACCACGAGCCGGCCACCCACGCTGAGGAACGCCAGAACGAATCCGGCCAGCAGGGCCAGCAGCCTGCCGGCCGGCGGCCTCATCCCTCGGACCCTTCCCCGGAGCCCTGGGCGAGCACGGGACCGGATCCCGAGCCGCCGTCGGGGAGGGGGACCCCGCCCGTCCCTTCGCCGGTCCCCCCGGTACCGTCTCCGGGACGAGCGGGGTCGATCTGGAGGATCTCCACGCGATCGGGAAGGACGAGCCCGAACCGTCGGGCCGCCCGAACGAGTCTCTGCGGGGAGGTGAGCTCGGCCACCTGGAGTCGGAGCCGCCCGTGTCCTTCCTCCAGCCGCGCGACCGATCGCGTCAGGTCTGCGACGCGGAACGCCTCCTGGGCCACCATGGCCTGGGCGCTCGCGATGATGATGACCAGCACCGTCACCACGGCCAGCGAGAACAAGGCGAATGGCGTGCGTCGCCGAGGACGCCGGGCCGACCGGGGCTGCGGATGGACCGGCCGGAGCGCCGGTCGCTGCCTGGGTACCTCGCGGAGCTTCCGGGCCGGAACGGCCATCAGGCCTCGTCCTCCCCGGCGCCCTCGCGCGTACCGTGCGGCCGTTCCGCGCATCGAAGCTTGGCGCTCCTCGCTCGCGGGTTGCGGTCGGCTTCCTTCGAGCCGGGGCGAACGGGCTTCCGGGTGAGCAGCCGCATCCGACCGGCCTGCTCCTCTCCCGCCAGGAAGCGCTTGACGATTCGGTCCTCCAGCGAGTGGTACGAGATGGCCACGAGCCGACCGCCGGGTGCGAGGAGCTCGGCCGCCTGGGGAAGGGAGGCGCCGAGCTCCTCGAGCTCCCGGTTGACCTCGATCCGGATGGCCTGGAACGTTCGCCTGGCAGGGTGAGCGCCCCCGCGGCGCCGAGGCACCGCGGCGGCGACCACGGCGGTCAGCTCGGCCGTGGTCTCCAAGGGCTTCCGGCCGCGGGCCCGGACGATGGCCCGAGCGATCCTCCGAGCGTGCCGTTCCTCGCCGTACTCCCGTAGCACCCGGACGAGATCCTCCTCGGGGTAACCGTTCACCACGTCGGCAGCGGTAGCGCCCTCGGGACCCATCCGCATATCAAGCGGTCCTCCGGCGCGATACGAGAAGCCGCGCTCCGGGCGGTCGAGGTGGAGGGAGGAGATACCGAGGTCGTACAGGACCCCATCGACCGCCCGGACCCCGACCTCCGCCGCGATCCGAAAGACTTCCGAGAATCGAGCGCGCACGGATGCGAACCGGTCGCCGAACCTCGCCAGGCGCTCCCCCGCAACCCTCAGGGCCTCGGGATCGCGGTCCACGCCCACCACGCGGTCCACGCCCGCGTCGAGCAGAGCCTCGGCGTGCCCGCCGGAGCCGAGCGTCTGGTCGAGGACCACGTGTGCTTCAGAGAGCAGGTTCACCACCTCCGCGACGAGGACGGGCTCGTGCAGCCCCTCAGCCAAGGATGCGGATGGCGATCAGTCCCAAGCCCACGTACGTCGCGGTGACCGCGGCGGCCAGGGCCAGCAGAATCAGGGTCTGTCCAATCTCCCGCGAGAGCGTGCCCATGCCTCCTCCTCTCCTCTCTCCGCTTTGTAGTCCGCTCCCTCGTGGGAGCGTCCCGTCCCCATCACCCGCGCTCCGGGATGAGCTGGCCCGTGGAGTACGAGCCCTCGTGCGCGTGGCTGTACCGGCCCCAGGCTTGCCGGTCCCAGATCTCGAGCCGGTCCGACACCCCCACCACGGCCACATCCCGACCGAGGTGAGCGTCCTCGCGAAGCTTCCGCGGCACCACCAAGCGCCCCTGGGCGTCGAGGTCCACCCGTTCGGCCCGGCCGAAGAACATCCGGGCGTAGGCCCGGTTCTTCGGGTCGGAGATCGCCAGGGACTCGACCTCGCCTTTCCTGCGGTCCCACTCGTCCTGGGGAAACGCGAAGAGGCAGCCGTCCTGGCCGAGCGTCAGGTAGACCCCTTCCTCGAACCCCTCCCGGAACTTGGCCGGCAGGGAGATCCGGCCCTTGGGGTCCATCTGGTAGTGGTGCTCGCCGAGCAGCTCGGCCACCTGCGCTCCCTTCTCCTCCACCGGGACCCACATTTATGCCACCCTCACTCCACTTCGTCAAGAGTGTCGGGCAAATCTCTCCGGACTTGAGCCGTGGCGGGAGCGAGTCGGGAAGGTCGGCTGGCCGAGCCGGAGGTGCGGACGGAGGCCCCAACCAGCGCCGAAGGAGAGGTCGCGTGGAACCGCATGGGAAGGGCCGACCGGTGTGCGGAGGAGGACAGTGCGAGTGACCAACAGTTCTGGGTCGATGAAACGCGATCAGGAACCCTGTCGACGTAGCGGCCCCGAGGGCCCTATTGGAGTGGGTCCGAGCCTACGCCAGGTACGGTTCCCATTCCGGCTCGGAGCGCCCTAAGAGGAGCCGGAAATGGTCCCGGGGGGTGGCGGGCGGCCGGCGCAGTCGGAGCCCGACCTCGTGGGGCATCCGGTTCTCCTTGCTGGAATTGCACCGGCGGCAGGCGGCGACGACGTTCTCCCAGACGTGCTGTCCACCGCGTGAGCGGGGAATCACGTGGTCGACGTTCTCCGCCGCCGAGCCGCAGTACTGGCAGGTCCAGCTGTCACGGGCGAACACGGCGCGCCGCGTGAGAGTGGCCTGGCGACGGAACGGAACCCGCACGTAGTAGGTGAGGCGGACCACGGACGGCGCGGGTAATTCCATACGCTCGGAGTGGAAGACGACCCCGTCGTTGGCCAGGACCTCGGCCTTCTCCTTCAAGACGAGAACCACCGCCCTCCTCGCCGGGACCACAGCGAGAGGCTCGAAGGTGGCGTTCAGTACGAGGGCTCTCCCCATCTCCGCTCCGAGACCTTGCTCTCAGTCGCCATTATAGGGGTCCGACCACGACGGATACCGGGAGGCGTGATGAGGGTTCCTCCGCTCGGGCGGCTGGGATGCTTGACTCGCCCGGACTACAGCCGTGTAATTCAAGCGCCGGAAAGGCGGCGCCGCAAAGCGCCGAGGCCCGAGGGATGACGGACGCCCGGAACGCAGGGGCCGCGCGGGGCGTCCAAGGGATGAAGGGTGCTCGGCCGCGCCGCCTTCCGGCTTCTTCGCAGGTCGAACCGTCCTGCTTCTCCATGCGTACCGTAAGATGTGGACGGATCTTGGGAACCGATCCTCGGTCATGAGCGTCCAAGGAGCGGCGTGCAGACGAAGCGCGAGACATTCGACTGGCGAGGCTTCCAGGAACTGTTCGCCAGGATCCAGGCCAACATCGAGCATGTCATCCAGGGGAAGAGCGACGAGGTTCGGCTCGCCCTAGCCACGCTCGTCGCCGAGGGGCACCTCCTGATCGAGGACGTCCCCGGGGTCGGCAAGACCATGCTGGCCAAGGCGATGGCCCGGTCCATCGATTGCTCGTTCCGCCGCATCCAGTTCACTCCCGACCTGCTCCCCACCGACATCACCGGGGTCAATGTGTTCAATCAGGAGCAGGGCGACTTCGACTTCAAGCCGGGAGCCATCTTCGCCAACATCGTCTTAGGCGACGAGATCAATCGGGCAAGCCCCAAGACCCAGTCGGCGCTTCTCGAGAGCATGGAGGAACGACAGGTGACGGTGGACGGCGTGACCTACCAGCTGGGCGTCCCGTTCATGGTCATCGCCACCCAGAACCCCATCGAGCACGAAGGCACCTATCCCCTCCCCGAGGCGCAGCTCGACCGGTTCACGATGCGCCTGGCAATCGGGTATCCGGGGGCGGAGGCGGAGGCCGAGATTCTCGCAACCCATGGGCGACAGTCGACCCTCGAGGACATCGGCCCGGTGACCGACGCGAGCGGCGTGGCCCATTTGATCGCCCTCTCCCGCGAGGTTCACGTGGCGGACGCGCTTCGCCGCTACATCGTCGACCTCTCCGAGGCTACCCGGCGGCACCCGGACGTCTACCTGGGTGTGAGCCCGAGGGCGAGCATCCTTCTCCTGCGGGCGTCCCGAGCGATGGCGGGGAGCGAGGGTCGCGACTACGTGATCCCTGACGACATCAAGCTCTTGGCGCTTCCGGTCCTGACCCACCGGATGATCGTGTCGGCGGAGGCTGCCATGAGCGGCAGAACCGCCGACACGGTCCTTTCCGAGCTCCTGCACGAGGTCCCCGTCCCCGTCACGGGGTGAGGCCGTGCTCACCGGCCGTGGGATCGCCGTCCTCGCCGCAGGGGCGTCCCTGTGGATCGCGGCCCGGATCATCGGGTCGCAGGACCTCCACATCGTGGCCGTGGGTCTCGTCGTCCTGGGCGCGCTGGCGGCGGGCGCGGTCCGTTTCCTTCGCCAGACCCTGGAGGCGAGCCGCCGTCTCTCCCTGGCCCGGGCCTTCCCCGGCACCCGGGTTCGGGTCGAGCTGGAGGTCCGAAACACCGGCCGGGCGCGGACCGGAGTGTTGCTGTTGGAGGATCGTCTTCCCGCCGGGCTCGGCCGCGCCGCCCGCGCGGTCCTCGGCGGAATCCCTCCGCGCGGGAAGCAGACCGTCTCGTACTCGGTCCGGTGTCGTTCCCGGGGGCGTTATCGGATCGGACCGCTGACCGCGTACGTCACCGATCCGTTTGGCCTGGCCCGCACGACCATATCCTTCTCCGGCCGGGACGACCTCATCGTGTACCCGGAGGTCGAGGAGCTCGAACCGCCGCGCTCCGCGTCGGCCGGGGGCGGACCCGGCACTTCTCGAGCGCGCCACCTGTTGCGGTCAGGCGAGGAGTTCTACACGATGCGCCAGTACGAGGTGGGTGACGACCTGCGCCGAATCCACTGGCCGAGCGTGGCGAAGACCGGCGAGCTGATGATCCGACAGCACGAGGCGGCTCGGCGAGCCGCGGCCACGGTCTTCCTCGACACGCGGGCCCGGATCCTGCCTTCGGGCGACCCGTTCGAGCGAGCGGTGTCGGCGGCGGCGTCCATCGCCGCGGCGTACACCCGGGCCGGATACGCGCTCCGGTTCTCCTCCCCCGACCTGATGCCGACGGCGATGAGCTTCGACGAGCTGCTCGAGACGCTGGCCCTCGTGGAGCACTCCGACGCCCGGCTGCTCAGCCCGGCCCTCATGCGACTCCGCGACGCCGCCGGTTCCTTCGCCGCCCTGGCGGTCGTGACCCATGTGCCGGAGCCCGCCGAGCTGCCCGCACTCATCCGGGGGTCAGCGGGGTACGGGCCGAAGCTCGCCGTCTTCGTCGAGCCGCGCGACAGCTCGACGTTGGACCCCGAGGCGTGGGAGGAGGCCGAGCTCCGGAAGTCCGGGGCTCGCCTGTCGCTGGTCCGAGCAGGCTGGGACGTCCTGGTGATCGGCCCTACCGGGAGGCTACGAGACGTATGGCACTTGAGAGAGAAGCGGCCCGCGAGGATCGCGGCCGGCTCCTGACCGGCGGCCTGGTACTCCTCGGCGCCGCCACGGGCCTGGGACTGGGGGCCGTGTTCATGGGCCTCGCTCCCACCCTCCGTCTGGTGGCGGCGGGCGCCGCCGCCGTGATGGTGGGAGCGGCCCTGCAGCGGCGGAACGTCCTCCTCTCCCTCCTCGCCGGCGTCGCCGGCCTCGCGCTTGCGATCGGAGTGCTCGTGTTCCCCTCCACGACCTGGGCGGGTCTCCCCACCCGGGAGACGTTGGTGGCCGCTCAGGATGCGGTAGCCAGAGTGGCGAGGGACGCCGCGTCCCAGGCCGCGCCGGCCCCGGCCCTCTCGTCGCTCCTGCTCTCCTCGGTGGTGGCGGTGTGGGCGGCGGGGTACGCGGCCCACGCCCTGGCGGCGCGAGCGACGAGCCCGGTGCTGGCTCTGTTTCCGCCCGCCGCCCTGGTGGCCTTCGCCGGGATGGTGGCCGACGACGGGCCACACCCCATCCGGGCTGGAACCCTGCTGGCGGCGTCCTTCGTGGTGTTGTTCGGCTCGGGACTGGATCGGCTGCGCCTGTGGGGGCCGATCCTGCCGTGGCCCGGGTTCCGGCGCTGGCGCCTCGCCCGTGGCGCCGGGCGCCACGCGCGGCGGCTGGCCTTGGCCGCCACGGCCGTGGCCCTCCTTCTCCCGGGGCTCCTCCCCGGATTCAGCGCGGACCCACTTCTCGACCTGACCCAGGGGACCGGGGGGCCGGTGTCGATCAGCCCCATCGTGGACATCCGCCCGAACCTGCTGCGGAACCCCGCTGTGGAGCTGTTCCGGGTCCGGGCCGAGCGGCCCGCCTACTGGCGTCTCCTGTCCCTCGACCGGTTCGACGGGCGGCTGTGGACGTCGAACGACCTGGAGGCCCGGACGGGCCTCGCCATCCCCGACGGGTCCGTGCTCGCCGATCGCCTCACCCAACCCCGCCCAGGGGCGGTGACCATCGACCAGGAGTTCCTGATCGCCGGGCTCACCACCCCGTGGATGCCGGCCGCGTTCACAGCGCGGAGCGTTCAGGTCGCCGGGGACTTCCGGTTCGATCGCATCCGGGACACACTGGTCCGCGACGGCGGGACCGGCCCGGGGCTGAACTATTCCGTCACGTCGGACGTCATGGTTCCCTCACCCGAGCAGCTCGACGCGGCCGCGGCCCCCTCGGCGGCGGGCCTGGACGCCGTCTATACCCAGCTCCCCAGAAACCTTCCCCCGAGAGTGTCGGAGATCGCCCGGGAGATCACATCCGACGAGCCGAACGCGTACCGCCGCATCCTGGCGATCCAGAGCCACCTGCGGAGTTTCACCTACGACGAGGCGGCTCCCGCGGGCCACGGGATCGACGACATGCTGTTCTTCCTGGAGCGCTCCCGAAGGGGGTATTGCGAGCAGTTCGCCGGGACCATGGCCGTGCTGCTGAGGACCCTGGGCTACCCCTCCCGGGTGGCCATCGGCTTCCTGCCCGGTGTGCAAGACGACCAGGGCACGTGGCGGGTGACGACCGAGGAGACCCACGCGTGGGTCGAGGTGTTCTTCCCCGACTTCGGATGGCTGGCGTTCGAGCCCACACCCACCCGGATCAACCCGATGGCCCGCACGTACATCCTGCCGGCGGGCCCGGTGGGTGGGGCGGGCCCCTTCGTGGGAGAAGAGGCCTTCGTGCGAACGCAAGGCCAGAGGCAGCAGCAGCTCGGGGACCAGCCGCCGGTGGAGGACCCCGGCCCCGCCGAGGGAGCCGGAGGTAACGCGCCGGTGGATCCGTGGACGCTGGCCCTCCTGGGGCTGGGACTGGCGCTGAGCGTCGCGGTGGCCCTTCCGCTCGGCAAGGCCTGGCTTCGCCGCCGGGCCCTGGCCAGAGCCCGCTCCCCCTCCCAACGGGTCGTCGCGGCGTTCGGCGTGGTCCAGGGGGTGGCGGCCGACCTCGGGTTGGGCCGCCGGGGCGGCGAGACGCTCCACGAGTATCGGGATCGCCTGCGGGAGTCGGTGGCACTGTCCGATGGCCACCTCGACCTGGTGACCGGTCTCGTGGAAATGGCCCTCTACTCCGAGCGTCCGGTTCCGGCAGATGGCGCCGGGGCCGCGGTCACGGCGTCGCGCGTCGTCGTCCGTGATCTGCGACGCAGCGTGGGGATGAAGCGCCGGCTGCTGGGCGCCCTGCGTCCGTCCTTCTAGCGCGGACCCCTTCTAGCCGGGGGGACCGCTCGCTCTCCCGCTCATCGCCTCCACTTCACGGGGCGAGCTACTCCCCCCGGACCCCTTCTAGCCGGGGGGACCGCTCGCTCTCCTGCTCATCGCCTCCACGTCACGGGGCGAGCTACTCCCCCCGGACCCCTTCTAGCCGGGGGGACCGCTCGCTC
>DASYUI010000037.1:0-22406 GCA_036001425.1 Actinomycetota bacterium | reverse complement strand
GGCGCAGGTTCCACGAGCTGGAGCACGAGCACGGGATCCCGGCATGGCGGCGACCCTCCATCGGCTGGATCCTCCTCCACGTTGCGATCGGCCTGGTCGCCCTGACGATCGTGCAGCTCTTCATCATCGGGCTCGTGCTCGGTCTGGCGGGGAGGAGGGTGGACGAGCTGAGCGACGACATGGGCTGGGTCGTCTTGATCTGCGCGCTCGCCGGCCTGGTGTCATGGCTTCTGTTCGTCTTCCTCCGGCGGTCCCCAGCTGTGCGGTGGGCCGTATTCGCGGGGCTGCTGGCAATCGGGTTCGCCGTGGGCCTGATCCTGGCGCTCGCCACGCAGCCCGCGGGTGGCCTCTAACCTCGCAGCCCCTATCCTCCGCTTCGACGCTGTCCAGACGTATCATTCGCCATCATGTTCACTCGCTCGGCCCGCTTCTACGACGCCCTGTATTCCTGGAAGGATTACCCCGGCGAGACCTCGAAGCTGCTCACGATCATCCGCGAACGGTGTCCCAGTGCTCGAACCCTCCTCGACGTGGCGTGCGGGACCGGGAAGCACCTGGAGCTCCTCAGGGCGGACTTCGAGGTGGAGGGGTTGGACCTCGACACGGAGATGCTCACGATGGCGAAGCAGCGGCTCCCCCAAGTGCCGTTTCATCACGGTGACATGCTCGACTTCGACTTATCGCGGCAGTTCGACGTCGTGACCTGCTTGTTCAGCTCTATCGCTTACGCCGGGACCACAGAGAGACTCGCCCGAGCGATCAGGACGATGGCCGATCACGTTGCTCCAGGCGGCGTGCTCGTGGTTGAGCCTTTCTTCACTCCCGATCAGTGGGAACCGGGACACCCATGGGCGCTCTTCGTCGACGAGACCGATCTGAAGATCGCCCGGATGGACGTCCCCGGCCCACCGCGCGATCGAATCGCCGCCCTCGAATTCCACTACCTGGTGGCCACTCCCGATGGTATCGAGTACTTCAGGGAGCCCCACGAGATCACTCTGTTCACGAACGATGAGTACCTCGAGGCGTTCCGCGCCGAGGGCCTCGAGGCCCAGCACGACCCCGAGGGCCTGATGGGCCGGGGCCTGTACACGGCAGTGAAACCCCGTTGATCGGAAGGAAGAGGGCCGACCCCTACCGCGTCAGCCGAGCTTCGCCAGGTCCTGGCACTTCTCCCGGATACCCTCCGCGGCAGCCCGGAGCGCGCCGAGCTCGGATTCGTTGAGCTCGAGCTCGACGATCTCCCGCACACCGTCGCGGCCCAGCCGCACCGGGACACCCACGTACACATCCGAGATGCCGTACTCGCCCGATGTCCAGGCGCATACGGGCAAGACCTCGTTGGTGTCCCCGACGATCGCGTTGACCATCTGAGCGATCGCGGCGGACGGACCGTAGTACGCGCTCCCCTTCTTGTAGTAGCCGACGATCTCGGCTCCGGCGTCGCGGGTCCGCTGGTACAGGCGCTCGAGGGTGGGCTCGTCGACCAGCTCCGCGAGCGGCTTGCCCTCTACCGTCGCGTGCCTCGGGAGCGGGACCATGGATTCTCCGTGCGATCCGAGCGTCATCGCCTCGACCGCGGTCGGCGACACCCCGAGCTGCTCGGCGATGAAGTACCGGAGCCGGGCGGAGTCCAGCGTCCCGGCCATCCCCATGACCCGCTGCTTGGGAAAGCCCGAGACCTCCGCGGCCAGGAACGTCATCTCGTCGAGCGGGTTGGTGACCATGACAATGATCGCCTGGGGTGAGCTCTCCGTGACGCGCTGCGTCACCTCTCGGATGATGCCGGCGTTCTTCTCCAGGAGATCCATCCGGCTCATCCCGGGCTGTCGAGGAAGCCCCGCGGTGATGACCACCACGTCGGACCCCGCCGTGTCGGCGTAGTCGTTGGTTCCCCGAAGGACGGGCTCGAAGCCCTCGATGGGCGACGATTGGTTCATGTCGAGGGCCAGCCCCTCCGGCAGCCCCTCGATGATGTCGATCAGGAGCACGTCGTCGGCCAGTCCCTTCTGGGCTACCCGCATCGCCGTCGTGGCGCCCACGAATCCGCTGCCCACGATGGTCACCTTCATCGAGTGAGCCCTTGTTCCAGCTGCTCGATGACGGCGTCCGCGACCTCGGAGGTCCCTACGGCCGTTGGGTCGTCCCGCGAGGGCTTCATGTCGTAGGTGACGCTCTTCCCCGCGCTGATCACCGCGGCGATGGCCGTCTCCAGACGGTCGGCGGGTTCCCTCTCCCCCAGATGGCGAAGCATGAGCATCCCCGACAGCATCATCGCCATCGGGTTCACCTTGTTCATGCCCTTGTACTTCGGGGCGCTCCCGTGGGTGGCCTCGAACACCGCGACCTCGTCACCGATGTTCGCGCCCGGAGCCACGCCGAGCCCGCCGATCAATCCCGCGCACAGGTCCGAGATGATGTCGCCGTACAGGTTGGGAAGCACCAGCACGTCGTACTCCTCCGGGCGGGACACGAGCTGCATGGCCAGGTTGTCCACGATCCGGTCCTCGAACTCGATGTCCGGGTACTCCACGGCCACCTCTCGCGCTGTCTGTAGGAAGAGTCCGTCGGAGAACTTCATGATGTTGGCCTTGTGCACCGCTGTGACCTTCCTACGGCGCTCCTTCAGAGCGTGCTCGAACGCGAACTTCACGATGCGGCGGGTCCCGGTCACCGAGATCGGCTTGATGGAGATCCCGGAGTCTTCGCGGATGCGCTTCCCGATGAGCTCCTCGACCAGGTCGATCAGCTTCCTGGCCTCGGGGCTCCCCTGTTCGAACTCCACGCCGGCATAGAGGTCCTCGTGGTTCTCCCGGCAGATGATGAGGTCGATGTCCTCGTAACGGCTGCGCACACCGGGATACCACTTGCACGGCCGGAGGCAGCAGAACAGGTCAAGCTCCTTCCGCAGGGCCACGTTCACGCTGCGGAACCCCGTACCCACCGGCGTGCTGATCGGTCCCTTGATGGCCACTCCGTTCGCTCGGATCGATTCCAGGACGTGCTCGGGCAGGGGCGTGCCGTACTTGTCCATCACGTCGGCCCCCGCCTCCCGGACATCCCAGTCGAACTGGACTCCTGTCGCCTCGAGGACCCGGCGGGTGGCCTCGGACAGCTCCGGTCCCACCCCGTCGCCCGGGATGAACGTCACGCGGTGCGCCATGCCTCGCTCCTCCCTGTACCCGGCCTGCCGGGCCATTTTAGCCGCCGGGTCTCGGGCTCCCGGGGGTCCAGGGGGAAGGTGGCGGGGTCCCCGCGGATCGCAGCGAGCGAAGCGAGCGAGACCCGTGGGGTGCCCAGCAGCCCCGCGGAGCGCAGCGGAGCGATCAGGCTGCTGCAGTCCCCCTGGCCGAAGCGCTCGCCGAAGGCGAGGGGCTAAGAATAGTGAATGGAGCGACTGCTAGACTTACCGACGGGTAACCGACCAGCGAGAGGTGAACCCCCGGTGACCGAGAAGGGACTGGCCGACGTCGTCGCGGCGCAGACGGCCCTCTCCGACATCGACGGCAAGCTCGGCAAGCTCTCGTACGTCGGCTACGACATCCACGACCTCGCCAAATACTCCACCTTCGAGGAGACCGTCTTCCTCCTCCACAACCAGCGCCTTCCCGGCCGCGACGAGCTCGAGGGCCTCTCGGAGCGCCTCGTGGAGGAGCGGGACCTGGACGAGTTCACCTCCGGCCTGATGGCCACCCTCGCCGAAGTCTCGTCTCCGATGTCGATGCTCCGGACGGCCGTGTCCGCCTCCTCCGGGTACGACCCCGACGGGTGGGACCAGTCCGAGGAGGCCAACGAGCGGAAGGCCATACGTCTCATCGCCCGATTTCCGACCATGATCGCCGCGTTCCACCGCCTCAGGTCCGGGCAGGAGGTGGTCTCGCCCAACCCCAAGCTCCCACACGCCGCGAACTTCCTGTTCATGCTCCTCGGCGAGGAGCCGGACGAGGAGGCCGCCCGCGCGTTCGACATCTGCCTGGTCCTGCACGCGGACCACACCATGAACGCGTCGACGTTCACCGCCCGGGTCGTGGCCTCGACGCTGTCGGACATGCACTCCGCGGTGACCGGGGCGATCGCCGCGCTCAAGGGCCCCCTCCACGGCGGGGCCAACGAGGCCGTCATGCAGATGCTCGAGGAGATCGGCGAAGTCGACAAGGTCGAGCCGTACGTGAAGGCAAAGCTCGGCCGGAAGGAGAAGATCATGGGGTTCGGCCATCGGGTCTACAAGACCGAGGATCCCCGGGCCACCCATCTCCGACGCCTCTCGAGGGAGCTCGGCGACCGGGCCGGCGACACGCGATGGTTCGAGATCTCCGAGCGGATCGCGAAGGTCGTTCAGGACGAGAAGGCGCTCTATCCGAATGTCGACTTCTACTCTGCCAGCGTCTACCACTACCTGGGGATCCCCCACGACCTCATGACGACCGTGTTCGCCGTGAGCCGGGTCTCCGGCTGGACGGCGCACGTCCGGGAGCAGCTGGCGGACAACCGGCTCATCCGGCCGGAGTCCGAATACATCGGTCCGCGTGACCAGAGCTACGTCCCCATCGAGGACCGCGGATAGGGTCGCGTACCGATGAAGATCTCCGAGATCATGACCAAGGACCTGATCACCGTGGACCCGGGGACCAGCCTTCGAGACGCCGCTCGGGTGATGACCCAGAAATGGATCCGCCATCTCCCGGTGCTGCAGGTTGGCAGGGTGGTCGGAGTGGTCTCCCAACGAGATCTGGCCGGGGTTCTCGCCGGGCCCTGAACGAGCCGGAGGCGCTGCAGCAGCTCATCGAGGCCAGCGAGCTGGTCCGGGAGCGCCCCCTCAAGCGGATCGAGCACGGGGACCTCGACTAGCGGCCCGGTCCTCCCCGGAGTGAGATACGGGGAGAGCATGCTTCCCCCCACCGACTACGACGGCCGCATGGCGGAGGTGTACGACCGCGGCCGCGCCTATCCCGTCGAGTGGCTGGAGCCGTGGCGCGAGGCGCTCGCCCCGTTCCTTCCGCCCCCGGAGGGGCAACCCATCCTCGACCTGGGCTCCGGGACGGGCCAGTGGTCGCCGGTTCTGGCGGACTGGTTCGCCGTACCGATCCTCGCCATCGAGCCCGCCGACGGCATGCGCCGGCAGGCCCTGGCAAAGGGAACGCACCCCGCAGTGTCCCTGATCGGGGGGCGCGGCGAGCGGCTCCCGCTCCGCGACGCCTCCGTGGGTGCGGCGTGGCTCTCCACCGTCCTCCACCACTTCGAGGATCTGGCGGGGGCGCTCACCGAGCTCCGGCGCGTTCTTGGTTCGAATGGGCCGGTCCTCGTTCGCCAGGCGTTCCCCGGACGGGTAGACGACGTCCTGTGGACCCGGTACTTCCCAGAAGCGGAGAGGATCGCGGAGCGCCGGTGGCTCGGGCTCGAGCCGACGATGGACGCGTTCGAGGTGGCCGGGTTCCGCCGGGAGGTTTTGGCCCGAGTCACCCAAGTGGTGGCGGGAAGCTTGCGCGAATACGCGGACCGGGTGCGGACGCGGGCGGACTCGAGCCTCGCCCTCCTCGACGACTCCGTCTTCGAGTCGGGGATGGCCGCCCTCGACGCCGACGCCGCCCGGGAAGAGGATCCCCAGCCCGTCAGGTCGACCATCGACTTCGTCGCGTTCAGGTGATCCGCGCCCGAGCGGGATGACGGGACGCGCTTCAGTGGATCTCGGGCCGGGGCAGGAGGCTCGCTTCTTCGATCACGCGGCGAACCGAGGCCTCCCGTCCGAGCCCCATGACGTGGACCCCGGCGATCCCGCGGATCCCCTTGAGCTCCTGGATGACCTCCACCGTCAGGCGGACCCCCTCGGCCTCGGCGTCCGGACCGGCCTCCTCGAGTCGCCGCACGACCTCCTGCGGAACCGCCACTCCCGGAAGGTGCTCGCGCATGTAGCGGGCCGAGGCGGCGCTCCGCGGAGGCGCCACCCCGACGAGCACGAACATGCGCTCGAAGATCCCCCGGGAGCGGATGGTCTCGGCCCATTCCCCCAGCGCGTCGACGTCGTAGACGATCTGCGTCTGCACGAAGTCGGCCCCGGCGTCGGCCTTGGCCCCCAGCCGGTCGGAATCGTACGTCGGGGCCAGGGGGACGTCGGCGACCCCCACGAAGTACCGGGGCGCCGGGTCCAGCGACCGCCCCGAGGGAAGCTCTCCCCGGTCGCGCATCCCCACCACCAGCCGCACCAGCTCCAAGACGTCCAGGTCGTGCACCTCCGTCGCGTCGGGTTGGTCGCCCGCGATCACCGGATCGCCGGTGAGACAGAGCACGCTGCGGGCACCCATCGCCCACCCACCGAGCAGATCGGCCACCAGGCCCAGGCGGTTGCGGTCCCGGGTCGTCATCTGGAGCAGCGGTTCCAGCCCTTCCCTCGCGACCAGCCCCACACTGGCCACCGCCGACATGTGGGCCGCCGAGGTCGGGTTGTCGGTCACGTTTACGGCGTCCGCGTAGCCCACCAGGGCCCGGGCTTGCTCCGTCACCGCCCCGGGGTCGGCCCCTCGAGGGGGGACCACCTCGGCGGTCACCGCGAAGATCGCGTCGTGGAGAATCCGCTCGAGGCGGCTCTCCGAGCGGATGGTCATGCCCGGCCGGCTGCCGTCCGCACCCCGGCGGCCTCCGCCGCGGTGACGGCGTTCACCAGCAGCATGGCGACCGTGAGGGGACCGACGCCACCGGGGACCGGAGTGATCCACCCCGCCACCCGAGCCACGTCGTCGAAGGCCACGTCCCCGACGAGTCCCCGTTCGGTGCGGTTGATGCCGACATCGATCACCGCGGCCCCGGGCTTGACCATGTCGCCGGTCACCGACCCGGCGCTCCCGGTGGCCACGATCAGGATGTCGGCCCGGCGCGTATGGGCGGCGAGATCGCGGGTGGCGGTGTGGCACAGCGTCACGGTTGCGTTGCCCCGGGGCGACTTCTGGGAGAGCATGATCGAGAGCGGCATCCCCACGAGGGGACCGCGCCCCACGATCACCACCTCCCGGCCCGTCGTCTCGATCCCCGTTCGGTGGAGCATCTCCACGATGCCGAAGGGAGTCGCCGGGAGGAACGTCGGCTCGCCCCGGACGAGCCGGCCCACGCTCACCGGCGTGAGGCCGTCGACGTCCTTGGCGGCGGCGAGGGTCTCGTGGACCTCGAGCACCGAGATGTGCCCGGGCAGCGGGAGCTGCACCAGGATCCCGTGTACGCCGGGGTCCTCGTTCAGCCGGCGGATCAGCTCGAGCAGGCCGTCCTGGGACACCTCGGCCGGAAGGTCGTACCGCTCGGAGCGGATCCCTACCTCGGCGCAGGCCTTCTGCTTCGAACCGACGTAGATCCGGGACGCCTCGTCCTCTCCCACTAGGACCGCGGCCAGACCGGGAGTCACGCCCTTGGCCTCGAGAGCTCGAACCCGCCCCGCGACTTCCTCCTTGATCGTCGCGGCGAGGGCTTTCCCGTCGATGATCGTCGCGGCCACGGACGCCATCCTAGCCGCTGAGGGGCATCCCGCCCGCTCGAGGCGTGCGCGCCTACGCAGGTCAGATCAGGATCTGCGAGAGGAACAGCTTCGTGCGCTCGCTCTGGGGATTGGAGAAGAAGGTGTCCGGGGGGGCCTCCTCCACCAGCTTCCCCTCGTCCAGGAACACCACTCGGTGCGCGACGTGCTTGGCGAAACCAACCTCGTGCGTGACCACGATGAGGGTCATCTCCGAGCGGGCGAGCTCCTCCATGACATCGAGGACCTCCTTGATCATCTCGGGGTCCAGGGCCGACGTCGGCTCGTCGAACAGCATGATCTTCGGTTCCATGGCCAGAGCCCGAGCGATGGCCACGCGCTGCTGCGGCCCGCCGGAGAGCTGGGCCGGGTACTTCTTGGCCTGTTCGGGGATCCCCACGCGCTCCAGCAACTGCTTGGCCTTGTCCTCGGACCTCTGCTTGGGCCAGTGCCGCACGTTGCGCGGCGCGAGCATGATGTTGTCCATCACGGTGAGGTGTGGGAACAGATTGAACGACTGGAACACCATCCCGATCTCGCTCCGTACCCGCTCGATGTTGCGGATGTCGTCGGTCAGCTCGATGCCGTCGATCACGATCCGCCCGGCGTCGTGGCGTTCCAGTCGGTTGAAGCACCGGATCAGGGTGGACTTGCCGGAACCCGACGGGCCCATGACCACGACCACCTCACCCCGGCGGATGGTCAGGCTGATTCCGTCCAGTGCCTGGAACCCGCCGAACCACTTCTTGACGTTGTCGGCCACGATCATCTCGTCGGGCCCCCGCTCGACCTCGGCGTCGACGATCCGCATCTCTCCGGCCCTCTCCCCGTCGCCGTTCATCAGCGCTCCCCCACGCCGAGCCGCCGCTCGAGCCGCTGGCTCCACCGAGACATCGAGAACGACACCACCCAGAACATGAACGCCGCGAACAGCAGGGTCTGCCGGAGGGAGCCCGAGAACCGCGCTTGCGGCGCGATCCGAGCGATCCGGAGCACGTCGAGGAACCCCACGATGGCCAGCAACGAGGTGTCCTTGAACAGGCTGATGAAGTGGCTGATCATCGCGGGGATCGTGTTCCGCAGGGCCTGGGGCAGGATCACCAATGCCATCATCCTCCACGTGGGAAGCCCCAGGGCCCGGGCCGCCTCGTACTGCCCCTGGTGCACCCCCTGGAGCCCGCCGCGGACGATCTCCGCGACGTAGGCCGAGCTGAAGAGGACGAACATGATCATGACCCGGATGATCTCGGCCAGACGTAATCCAGGCGGCAGAAGGAACGGCAGCACGAAGACACCGAAGAGCAACCATGAGTAGAGCGGCGCTCCCCGAACGATCTCGATGATCCCCACACAGAGAAGGCGAACCGCGGGGAACGTGCTCCGTCTGCCGAGGGCCAGCAAGATGCCGAGAGGGAACGACAGCACGATCCCGACCACCGCCACGAGCGCGTTCAGCAGGAGGCCGCCCCACTCGAGCGGGGCCACTCCACCGAAGCCCCGGAGGACCAGGATCACCACGGGGAACGACAGCAGCCACCCCCCGATCACCAGGCGACGAGCCACGAACCTCCACGTTCGCCCGGCCGCCACGGCCCCGGCGAACAGAGCGACGAGGGAAAGGAGGGCCAGCCATATCCGAGTGCTCTCGATCAAGTACAGGAGGGCCCCCAGCGCGGCCAGCGTCGCGAGCCCTCGTGTGATGGCCTTTCCCCACGACCAGGTGAGCCGCAACCCCGAGGCACCCCACGACACGCCCGCCAGCGCGACGAGGAAGTAGACGGCCACCCAGATCCGCCAGATCTCGGCCTGGGGGAACCGACCGATCATGTACCCGCGGAGATGGGACTTGACCACGGCCCAGTCGGCGCTCACGAACACCCACCGCAACAGCCGGAGCCCTACGTAAAGGAGGAGGACTCCGACCACCACGGTGACGATCCCACTGGCCCGACTCGAGAACAGGTTCCGGCTGACCCACTCGGCGGGCGTGGTGGGCTCCTTGGCCGGGGCGACCTCGAGCGGCCGTTCGTCCTCCGCGATAACGAGCGGCGCCCGCTCCAGGTCCTCCGGAAGCCTGCTCACCGCCGCACTCCTCGGTAGGCGACCGCGCGGTTCGCCAGATTCATCACGAAGGAGATCAGGAGGCTCATGGTGAGATACGTCGCCATGACCATGACCGTGATCTGGAAGGCCCGCCCGGCCTGATTGATCATCGTCGACGACACCGAGGCCAGCTCGGGGTATCCCACGGCCACGGCCAGGCTGGAGTTCTTGGTCAGGTTGAGGTACTGGCTGTTGATGGGGGGAATGGCGATCCGCATGGCCTGGGGCAGGACCACGTGGCGAAGCTGCTGGAAAGGTGTCAGCCCGAGCGCCGCGCCGGCCTCCTTCTGGCCCTTGTCCACCGCGAGGATGCTCCCTCGAACGATCTCGGCGATGAACGCCGCGGTGTAGATGACCAATCCGAGAAGAACCGCCGTGTACTCGGGGCTCAGCCGGAACCCGCCCGCGTAGATGAGGCCGGTCACTCTCGGAACGTCCAGCCGAAGGGCATCGCCGGCGACCGCGTAGCCGAGCCCGGCCAACGCGAGAAAGACGGCGAACGACAGCGAGAGCCGGTGGTGGGGCCTCCCGGTTCGCTCGTTCGCCCGGGTGCGCCACGACCACATCACTGCAGCGACCACCAAGCCCCCCAGCAGGAACAGCCCCCAGATCCCCGCCCCCGGGCCGGCGCGAGGCCAGGGGATGGCCGTCCCCTGGTTGGAGAGGAAGAACACCCCTCCGAGTGAGAACCCTCCCTCGATGGCCGGGAGGGTAAGGACGACGGCGAAGTACCAGAACACGATCTGGATCAGCACCGGCGTGTTCCGGATGACCTCAACATAGATCTGGGCCGCCTTGCGGAGCAGCCAGTTGGGCGACAGACGGAGCACCCCGATCACCACTCCGAGCAGCGTCGCCAGGACAATCCCGACGGCGGCTACGCGGATCGTGTTCACCAGCCCGACGAGGAAGGCTCGAAGGTAGGGCTGGTTGGGGCTGTAGGAGATGCCCTCCTTGATCGGGAAGCCGGCCCGGGATCGCAGGAACTCGTAGGACAGATCCTGGCCCTGCCGCCGCACTCCGAATTCGAGGTTGAGATAGAGCTCTCGCAAGGCCACCGCCACGAGAGCGAGGAAGATGACCTGTCCCAGGATCCGGAGGACGCGGACGTTCCGCCAGAACGGGGGACGAGCGGCCTCAGCGGCGGTTGCCATCGGGGGAAGGATACGGCGCGGGGCCCGGTCCTCGGGCCCGGGCCCCGCGCCCCATCACACCGCCCCTACCGGAACGGTGGTGCGTACTGGAGACCCCCGTCTCCCCAGAGCGCGTTCAGACCGCGCTCCAGGCCGAGAGGGGCCACGTGGCGGTCGTAGATCTCGCCGTAGTTCCCCACCGCCGTGAGCACGTTGACCATGAAGTCGGGCTGAAGACCCAGACCGGAGTCGAGCGGCGCGGCACCCGCTTCCAGGGGCGCACCCAGCAGGTTGGCCACGTCGGCATTGGGCGGGCTTGCGGCCATCTGCTCAACGTTGCCGCTGTCCACGCCGAGCTCCTCGGCGTTGATCAGGCCGTGGACAACCCATTCCACCGCATCCTGCCAGTCAGAGTCACCGTCCAGCACCGCGGGCGTGAGTGGTTCCTTCGACATGACGTCGGGCAGGAGCCGTACGGCATCCGGGCCCCCGTCGCTCTCCGGCCACTCGCTCTTGATCCCGGCCAGCTGGGACAGGTCGGAGGTCCATCCCTGGCACCGATTTCCGATGAACGCCTCCTGGAGCTGCGGGTTCTCTTCGAAGGTAACGGCCTCGAACGTCAGGTCCAACTCCGCGAACCGGTCGGCCAGGTTCAGCTCCGTGGTGGTCCCGGTGGTCACGCAGATTGCCGTGTTGTTCATGTCCTTGATGGACTTGAACTTGCTGTTGGTGCGGACCATCATGCCCTGCCCGTCGTAGAAGTTGACGTGGGTGAAGGCGATACCCTCGGTTCCGTCCCGGCTGCTCGTCCAGGTCGTGTTGCGCACGAGGACGTCGTAGTTGCCGGCGCGCAGGGCAGAGAACCGCTCCTCGGCGCTCACCGAGACGAGCTGGATCTTGTCATCGACCTCGGGGGTGTTGAACACCGCCGCCGCGATAGCCTTGCAGAAGTCGATGTCGAACCCCTCGATCTCGTTCGTATCGGGGTTCAGGAAGCCGAAGCCGGGCACGGTCTCGTTGACCCCGCACCGGAGCACCCCGCGGTCGGTGACCGTCTGGAGGAGACTGACCTCCCCCTGAGCTTCCTCCCCCTCCGGGCCGGGCGCCTCCCGCTGGCAAGCGACGGCCACGAGCGCGAGCACGGCGACGACGATGCCCGCCTTCGAGGCGAGGCTTCTTCGCATGTTCTCCCCCCTTCTCCCGGGCCGCGCCATCGAGCGGCGCGGCGCAGGGCCCTGTCCCTCCGGGGGGACCGCTCGGTCTAGCACCGACGCTTCAGCCTCCCGGCCCGAGCTACTCCCCCCGGACCCCCCTATCGCTCCGGGGGGACCGCTCGGTCTAGCACCCAACGCTTCAGCCTCCCGGGCCGAGCTACTCCCCCCGGACCCCCCTTGGCGGCCGAAGCATAGCCCGCCGTCCACAGATGGGACTAGTTCGTTGGGGGGTGCAGGGGGAAGCAGCCCCGCGGAGCGAAGCGGAGCGGATCAGGCTGCTTCACTCCCCTGCCGACGAGGACTGGACCGAAGGGCCAGGACTCCTCGCCCAGAGACAGGGACGTGGCCTGAGCCGCTAGTGCCGGAAGTGTCGGCGGCCGGTCAGGACCATGGCCATCCCGTGCTCGTCCGCGGACGCCACCGCCTCGTCATCCCGCATGGAGCCCCCCGGCTGGATGACCGACCGGACGCCGGCCCGAGCGGCCAGGTCGACGGCGTCCCGGAACGGGAAGAACGCGTCGGACGCCATCGCCGAGCCCTGCGCTCGCTCCCCTGCCTTCCGGGAAGCGATGTCCACCGCGTCCACCCGGCTCATCTGTCCTGCGCCGACGCCGACCGTGGCGCCCCCGGCCGCCAGGACGATGGCGTTCGATTTCACCCGGGCCGCCACCCGCCAGGCGAAGAGAAGGTCCTCCCATTCGCCCGGGTCGGGCTCCCGGCGGGAGGCCACCTTCATCTCGCCCCGGTCCTCGGTGACCGCGTCGGCCTCCTGCACCAGGGCCCCCCCGTCGATGGGTCGAACCTCGAGCGGGGCCTTGGCGGGCGCCGGCGCCTCAACGAGGCGGAGGTTCTTCCGCGACGCGAACGCCGCGAGGGCCTCCTCCGAGAACCCCGGGGCCACGACGACCTCCGTGAACACCTCGGCCATGGCCCGGGCGGCTGCGCCGTCCACCTCACCGTTGAAGGCCACGACGCCGCCGAAGGCCGACACGGGATCGGACGCAAGGGCCGCTCGGTACGCCTCCGCGAGGCTCCCGGCGACGGCCGCGCCGCAGGGATTGTGATGCTTCACGATCACGGCGGCCGGGGCCTCGAGCGACCCGGCCACCGTCCGCGCGGCCTCCGCGTCCAGCCAGTTGTTGAACGACATCTCCTTGCCCTGAACCACCCGCGCCCCACCCAGGGGACCCGGGGAGAGGACCGCGCGGTACAGCCCCGCCCGCTGGTGGGGATTCTCCCCGTAGCGGAGCTCCCGGACCCGGGCGAAGCCCAGCGACAACGATGGCGGGAGCTCCTCCGGACCAGCCCACTCGGCGAACCACCCCGCGATGGCTGCGTCATACGCCGCCACGTGGGCGAAGGCCTCCTCGGCCAGGGTCGCCCTCAATTCGAGGGAGGTCCCGCCGGTCTCCCGCAGCGCCGCTACCAGGTCCGCGTAGCGGTGGGGGCGGGCCACAACGGCGACCGACCGGAAGTTCTTGGCCGCGGCCCGGAGCAAGGTGGGTCCTCCGATGTCGATCTGCTCCACGGCGTCGTCCCGGCCGGCTCCCGACGCGACGGTGTCCTCGAACGGATACAGGTTGACCACGACGAGCTCGAAGGGCTCGATTCCCTGCTTCTCGAGCTCCCGGACGTGAGTGGGGTTCGTCGCGTCCGCCAGGATGCCCGCGTGGATCGCGGGATGGAGGGTCTTCACCCGTCCGTCGAGCATCTCCGGGGAGCCCGTGACGGCGGCCACCTCGGTCACCGGGAGACCGGCGTCGCGGAGGACGTGGGCGGTCGAGCCCGTGGATACGAGGCGCACCCCGAACTCGTCGAGCTGGCGAGCGAGCTCGACCAATCCTTCCTTGTCCCACACGGACAACAGGGCCCGTCGAACCGGCCGCGTGCCCGTCGCGCCTCGCCTCGGCTCGCTCATCTCGCCTCCGCGGATTGCGTGCTCTCGCCGATGGAGACCCGGCGGCCCTCGACCCGGAGCCGTCCCTCGATCAGGAGGCGAACCGCCTTCGGATAGATGCGATGTTCCACCTCCTGGATCCGGGTGTGGAGCGTTCGCTCGTCGTCGTCCGGGAGGATGGGGACGGCCTCCTGGAGGACGACCGGCCCGTGGTCCACCTCCTCATCCACCAGGTGCACCGTGACCCCGGTGACCTTCACCCCCCAGGCGAGCGCGTCACGGGGCGCGTGGGCTCCCGGAAACGCCGGGAGGAGCGAGGGGTGCACGTTGAGCATCCGGCCCCCATAGGCGCGGACGAGAAGCGGGGTGAGGATCCGCATGAACCCCGCCAGGCACACGACGGTGATCCCCTCGCGCCTGAGGAGCTCCAGGAGCGCCGAGTCGTAGGCTTCCCGCGCGGCGTGGTCACCCGGGTCGACGAACAGGCCCATGACGCCGCGGTCCGCCGCTCGCTTCAACGCCCCGGCGTCCTCGCGGTCGGAGACCACCAGGGCGATGGCCGGACCGACCACCGGATCGTCGAGGAGGGCCTGGAGGTTGGTCCCCGTGCCGGAGGCGAGCACCGCCATGCGAGCGTCCACCGCCGCCCGAACCTACGGTCAGGATGGGAGGGTGTCAAACGGGCGGTAGGACCGGCAGAATCAGGCGGATGGCGAGCGAACCCACCGCCCTCGAGAGCAAGTGGTGCGGGATCCATCCCGACCGGCAGGCCGTGGACAGCTGCGCCGAGTGCGGCCGCGCAGCCTGTCTCGCTTGCGCCGTGCCCGTTCGGGGGCGCGTGTTGTGTGCGGAGTGCGCCAGGCGGGTGGTGGGCGAGCCCGTCCGGACTCCTCTCCGTCCCCGAAGCCTGGGTTCCCGGTTCCCCGACGCGGCCGCCGCGACATTGCTGGGGATCGCCCTGCTGGCGACGCTCCTCCCTTGGGACCGCTTCGGAGCCCTCACCGGGATGCTCTCCGCCTGGCGCCTCGGCCCCGATCCATGGCCGTTCCTGGCCGGCCTCCTCCTCCTCGCGGCAACGGCCGCCTCGGGGGTGGTCCTGCTTCGGCGGTGGCCCACCCTCCTTCGATACTCGGCCGTGGCGTATACGGCAGTGGCCGCCGCCGCCGCGGGGGCCGTGGGGATGGCCCTGCTGCGAGCACCGGACTTCGCCAGCCACACGCCGGCCCCGTACGTGGCCCTGGCCGCAGCCCTGGGGGCTGCGCTGGTGGGGGCGGTCCGGCTCCGACGCACGTCCTGAGCGCGAGGAGTCCGGGAGGCGAGGGCCTCAGGCCTCGGCCATCCTTGACTCGGTCGAGGGCGTTCGGCTTAAATCGCGCGGGTGCCCGCCGGAATGGCGGGTAGTGCTTGAAAGGAGTGGGGATGGGCCAGCGCGCGGGGTTCGATTGGGCCAGGCTGACGATGGGACAGAAAGGCGTCCTGATCACCGGCGTGCTGTTATTCATCGACCTGTTGCTGCCGTGGAACAAGGTCGGTGAGTGTCCCTTCTGTGTGAGCGTGAACGGCTGGTCCGGCATGGGGGTCATCGCCGGCCTCCTCGTCGTCGCCCTCCTGGTATGGGAAGGGCTGAACGCCGCGGGGGCACTCGCGACAATGACCGCTCCCATCCCCCTGGTGAGCGCGGTCCTGGCCGGCGGAGTGGCGTTGTTCGCGCTGCTGCGGGCGCTCCTCGACCTC
Organism: Actinomycetota bacterium; assembly: GCA_036001425.1. Classification (GTDB taxonomy): domain Bacteria; phylum Actinomycetota; class UBA4738; order UBA4738; family CALAEC01; genus DASYVD01. The sequence continues at coordinate 6,830 of DASYUI010000037.1, read as the reverse complement.
GAGTTCGCCTCGTTCGGGTTGTGGTTGGGCATCATCCTGGCGCTGGCCATGGGGTACGCCGCTTACGTGCGTTACCAGGAGAGCCAGCTGGCGCAGCCCCCACCGGCGGCGCCGCCGCCCGCCTAAGCAGGGGAATCGACGGGGGCCCGGGGGGAATAGCTCGCCCAGAGACGCCGAAGCGTTGGGCAGTAAGGCGAGCGGTTCCCCCGGAGAGACGGGCCTCCTGGGCCCGCGGTGCATCTCAGCGGGGCCGTGAGCATCAGGGCGCCTCGGAGGGCGCCCCAGGCTCCTCCTTCCGCCGCTCCTCCTCTGGCTCCTCCTCCGGCGGACCTTCGGCCTGAGGGGCCGGAGCGGCCGGCGGGATGGCCTCCGTGTCCCCCGCCGGAGGAACGGGCGGAGGACCCTCGAAGCCGACCGCCTTGGCGGGAGCGGGACGCCGTCCCCCCAAGAGGCCGCCCAGGGCACCGCCCCCCGTGCCCCACAACAGAGCCAGGAGGGCACCCTCGAGGAGGGGCGGCCCCGCGTGGCCTCGTCCGGTCTGCACGAACCCACCGACCCCCCCGCTGAACCCGAGACCGATCGACGAGAGCACGATGACTGCGGTTACCGCCGCGCCGAAGACCACTCCGGCCAGTGCACCCGCGGCCGCCCCCTGGCCCGCGGACCGGGCCGGCATCCGGCGAGCCGCCCACCAGCCCCCCAGGACCGTCGCCACAACGGGCACCAATAGGAACAGGAAGTAGGGAGGGGGGGCAGTGTCGAATTGCGGCAAGCCGGGGAACGGAGCGAAGGGGGAGGGTCCCTCGATGTCCCCGAATCCTGTGGGGAACTGTGTGTAGGAGAGCAGCTTGAACGACGCTCCAGCGATGAAGAATCCCAAGCTGCTGCCCATGGCCGGGATGAGTACCCACACCGCGATGTTCGGGATGACCAGGACCGCGAGCAGGAGGAGCACGACCCCTCCGAGGCCCCCCGACGCCACCGCGTCGAAGAACGCGGGCGAGAAGGGAAGGGGCAGGTCCGGATTCACGGCCACGACGACGAGGTAGCCCACGAACGCCAGCAGCAGCGCGTAGAGCGTCATGGCCAGCCCACCCCGAACGATGGCCCGCGCCCGGGCCCCGGTTCCTTCCGGAGCCAGCCACCGTTCGGCCGAAGCCAGCCCGCCCAGCGTTCCGGCCACCAGCCCCAGGGCCAGGGGCCACAGGAACGCGCCGATCGGCGAGGGCCCGAACTCGAACGGTCCGCCCGTTGGAAGGAACTGCGACTGGGGCAGCTCCTCGGAGAACCTGGCCCCGAACGACATGGCCAGAGCGAGCACCGCGTACGGGATGGCCACCTTGGCGCCGTGCAGCGCCCGGGCCCAGGCCACGCCGCCGGCCGACCGGGCGACGGAGCGCCCTCCCCGATACAGGAGCCACAGGCCCAGGAACGTACCGAGCATGAGGGCCACGGAGATGGTGAAGGAGAACTCCAGCGGCCCTCCGAAGGGGCTGGCCGGGGTGTCAGGGAGTTCCAGCCGGGGGATCTCTCCCCGGATACCCGCGTGATGGAGCCCGTAGAAGGCCAGGCCGATCACCTTCAGAACCTCGAAGAAGGGAAGCCCGCTGGGGTCGGCGGCCTCGCTCAGCAACACGATGGTCGCGGCCAGCAGGAGCATCACGACGAAGGCGATCACGCTGCGGGCGACGGCCGTCGGCCACCCGAGGGCCAGGACCGCCCCGATCTCCCTGGCAGTGGACCGGCGCGGCGGCGGGGCCTCGTCCGGCGGCGGAGCTTCGGCTGACGGCGCCTCGTCCGAGGGGATCTCCGGCGGAGGAGGCTCTGGGGGCGGACCTGCCTCGGGAGGCGGGGGCTCAGGCGGCGGAACTGTCATGGCAGCACCTCCTGCAGGAGCTCGGCAACCTGGGCCGGGTTACGACCGACCTTCACGCCGGCGGTCTCGAACGCCTCCGCCTTGGCCTGGGCGGTGCCCCGGGAGCCCGTGATGATTGCCCCGGCGTGCCCCATGCGCTTGCCCGGCGGAGCGGTGAACCCCGCCACGTACGCGACCACCGGCTTGCTCATGTGCTGCTCGACGAACGCGGCGGCGCGCTCCTCGTCGTCTCCACCGATCTCACCGATAAGAACGGCCGCGTTCGTCTCCGGGTCCTCCTCGAATCGCGCCAGCACTTCCACGAACCCGGTGCCCACGATGGGGTCCCCTCCAACGCCGATGCATGTGGACTGGCCGATCCCCCGCCCCGTGAGCTCGTTCATGATCTGATAGGTGAGGGTGCCGGAACGAGAGACGAGTCCGACGGACCCTTCCTTCGTGATCTCCCACGGGATGATCCCCACGTTCGCTTTCCCCGGAGAGATCAGGCCCGGGCAGTTCGGTCCGATCAGCAGGTGGTCCTTCCCCCGAAGGTAGTTGTACACGCGGGCCATGTCCAGGACAGGGATCCCCTCGGTGATGCACACGATGAGCCGGATCCCGCCGTCGGCGGCCTCGAGCACGGCGTCGGCTGCGTATCGCGCCGGCACGAAGATCAGCGAGGTGTTCGCCCCCGTTGTCTCGACCGCGTCGACTACCCCGTCGAACACCGGGATCCCGTCAACGGTCTGGCCGGCCTTTCCCGGGGTGACCCCGGCGACGACGTGCGTCCCGTACTCCTTGTTCCGGAGCGCGTGGAAGGAGCCCTCTCTCCCCGTGATCCCCTGGACCACGACGCGCGTCTCGCGGTCGACCAGGATGGCCATCAGGATTCTTCCTTCGCGAGCTGCACGGCTCGTTCGGCCGCCTCGAGCATGGTCTCCGCGGGAACGATCCGCTCGTGACCGGCATCCGCGAGGATGCTCCGACCCTGCTCCGCGTTCGTCCCATCGAGGCGGACCACGATGGGCACCTTCGCATCGACTCGCTTGAGCGCTTCGAGGATGCCTTGTGCGACCAGGTCACAGCGGGTGATGCCCCCAAAGATGTTCACCAGCACCGAGCGGACGTCGGGGTCCGACAGGATCACCTCGAGGGAGGTCGCCATGACGTCGGCGCCGGCACCACCGCCCACGTCGAGGAAGTTCGCGGGCGCCCCTCCCGCCTGCTGAACAACGTCAAGCGTGGACATCACCAGGCCGGCGCCGTTCCCGATGATCCCCACCTCTCCATCCAGCTTGACGTACTGGAGCCCCTTTTCCTTGGCCTTGGCCTCGGTGGGGTCGAGCGGGAACGCGTTTTGGAGATCGGCCAGGTCAGGATGCCGGTGCATGGCGTTGTCGTCGATCGTCACCTTGGCGTCGAGCGGCACCACCCGGCCGTCCGCCAGCAGCGCCAGCGGATTGACCTCGACCAGCGTGGCGTCGAGTGAGGTGAGCAGCTCGTACAGCTTGCCGAGGACCGCGGCAGCTCCGTCGCGAGCGTCTTCGGAGAGTCCCGCCACGAGCCGCCGGACGTGATAGGCCTTGAGACCGAGCAACGGGTCGATCGAGGCGCGGCGGATCGATCCCGGCCGTGTGGACGCGAGCTCCTCGATGTCCACGCCACCCTCGGCCGAGACCATCGCCAAGTACCGCTTGTCCGAGCGGTCAAGCGTCAGGGCCATGTAGAACTCGCCGCGGATGTCCACCAGGCGCTCGCACAGCACCCGGGTGACGGGCATCCCTCGGAAGCCGCCGTCGAGGATCTTCCGGGCGGCCTCCGCCGCTTCGTCGGGAGAGCGGGCCAGGACGATGCCTCCGCCCTTGCCTCGGCCACCGATCTGGACCTGCGCCTTGACCGCGACCGAACCGCCGAGGCGCTCGGCAGCCTGGCGGGCCTCCTCCGGCGACCGGGCAACCTCTGCTTCGATCAGGGGGATCCCGAACCTGGCGAAGAGATCCTTTCCCTGGTGCTCGAAGAGATCCACTCCTAGCTCGCCGCCTTCCGGCCCTCGAGCCGGTGGTGGAGCCAGTCGATGATCGCGGACGTGGGGGTCCCCGGGGTGAAGATCTCCTCGATGCCCTTCTCTTTGAGCACTGGGATGTCCTCTTTGGGGATGATGCCTCCGGCGAAGATGAGGACGTCCCCAACTTCCCGTTCCTTGAGCAGATCGACGACTCGGGGAAAGAGCGTCATGTGGGCACCCGAGTGGATGGAGAGCCCGATGGCGTCGGCGTCCTCCTGGATGGCCGTCTCCACGATCTGCTCGGGGGTCTGGTGCAGTCCCGTATAGATCACCTCGAAGCCGGCGTCGCGCAGGGCGCGAGCCACGACCTTCGCCCCCCGGTCGTGCCCGTCGAGGCCCGGCTTGGCGATGACGATGCGGTGCTTCTCGGCCATCCGAAGAACCTCGTTCCGATGTGCCGCGGCCAGAGCGGCGCCACTATAGCGAAATCGTAAGCTGGGCCCGTGAGCCGCATCCGGTGGCGGATGCCGGGCGTGAAGCCCGGGCAGAAGATCGGGCCCCTGGGGCCCTTCCGAGGCCGCCTCGGCCTGCACTGGGTCATCGCCTCCGTGGTGGTGGGGGCGGTGATCTTCGCGATCGGCGTGTACTACGTGCTGACGTTCCTCCGTTGAGTCAGGCGGATCTTCACCGCCCCGGGTGAGCGACCAGGGTGCACGTGATCGGCCGGATGTCCTCGCACAGCTCGCGAGCCCGGCCCAGGAACTCCTGGAATTCCGGAAGAGCCCGCCACGCCGCGACCTGCTCCTCTTTCTCCCAAGCGCCGAAGGAGACGAAGTGGCGCGGGTCCCCCATGTCCTTCAGCAGATACGGGGGCTCGGAGCCCCAGCCGTTCCGGTTGCACCAGCCGGCGAACGAAGCCCAAGCCTCGACGAAGGGGTCTTCCTTCCCTTCTCTCACCCGCCAATCTCCGGACGTGAACGTCTGGCCGATGGTTGCCATGAGCGAACCTCCTTGTTCGGTAGTCGGTTGCCGGCCTCAGCCGCCCAGGATGCCCAGGGAAGAGCCACAGCGCCGGCAGAATACGAATGCCACCGTCCGAGTTCCCTCCCCGTCGTGAATCGGAAGATCCATGGAACGGACCGTGGCGGTCTCGGCCAGGTCCGAATGGCACTTCGGACACCTCGGATTGGCGGCCTCACCAAACGAAGCCTCCCTCATCTCGAACTCGGTCTCGCGGAACTCGACGGTGGGGGTGGGCCCCTCGGGCCGGGTGCGAGCCAGCTTCAAGACGCTCTCCCGGAGCTGCGCGGGACTGGCCCCGAGGTTCGCCAGCGCCTCCGAGCCAGCACCCTCGCCCAGGGACAGGAGACCGAGGAGAAGATGCTCGGTGCCGATGTAGTTGTGCCCGAGGCCCAGCGATTCCCGGAGAGCGAGCTCCATCGTCTTCTTGGCCCGGGCAGTGAACGGGACGTGTCGCCGCCACCGTTTGCCCGACCGTCGCTTCGGCTCGGGCTCCCCTCGGCCGAGCGCCGCTTCGACCTGTTTGCGGGCCGACTCGAGCGTGATGCCGGCCTCACCCAGCACCTGGCCGGCGATCCCATCCTGTTCCCGGATCAGGGCCAGCAGCAGATGCTCGGTGCCGATGTGATCGTGGCCCATCTCACGAGACTCTTCTTGGGCCAAGACCACCACCCGTCGGGCACGCTCCGTGAACCGCTCGAACATGAGCTCAGGGTACTCCGGCGACGGCTGACCCCGCTTGCTCGGCTATGGTCAGACGGTCCCCAGCCAGGTCCCGCAGTGCCTGCAGAAGGCGAAGCTGACGGCCCGAGTCTCGTCAGACCCCTGTACGGGCAGATCGAGCGTCACGACTGCGCCAGTGTCTCCGAGTTCCCGACGACATCTAGGACAACGGGGGGTCTGGTGAGTCTCCTCGAGCTGACCACCACCTGACCGCGACCTGAGCTTCCCCAGCACTCCGTCGATCCGAGATCTGAGCTCATCTCGTGAGAGACCCAGCTTTTCGGCGATCTTCTTCCTCGAAGCTCCTTCGGCGAGGTCTTGCAGCAGGTCGATGTCCTCGTCGGAGAGACCCCACCGCTCCACGAGAGCCGGGCCCGCGTATCCCGCCAGGAGCTCGATGACCTGTTGGCGGACCCGATCGAGGTTTGCCCCGAGCTTCTCGAGCACCTGGGCGGCGACCCCCTTGCCCTCCCGGATCAGGCCCAGGAGGATGTGCTCGGTGCCGATGTAATTGTGGTCGAGCTCGATGGATTCTCTGAGCGACATCTCGAGCACCTTCTTGGCCCGAGGCGTGAAGGGGATGTGGCCAGTGGGAGCCGCTGCTCCCTGCCCGATGATCTGCTCGACCTCGTAGCGCACCGCCTCCAGGTCGATGCCCAGCTCCTGGAGTGACTTCGCTGCGACCCCCTGTCCCTCGCGGATGAGTCCGAGGAGCATGTGTTCGGTGCCGATGTAGTTGTGGTTGAGCATCCTCGCCTCCTCTTGGGCGAGGACCACCACGCGACGGGCTCGATCGGTGAACCGCTCGAACACGAAAGAAAGGGTACTTCGGCCTGGTCTCTTCCGTTGGAAGCGGGGTCGAAGCGTGAAGCTATCTGGCCAGCGCCCGGCGCGGAGCCCGGATCCCATAGGCCAGCGCCACCACTGCAGGCGCGTACACGAGGCTCGCCCCTCCGATGAGGACGAGGTATGCGCTGGTCAGGAAGAGCAGGATCGCTCCGCCCAGTGCCCACGAACTGCTCGGATTCAGCAGCGCAAGGATGCCACCGACGATCGAGGGAGCCAGGATCAGGAGGACCACCGGGTGTGCGGGTAAGGCCATCAGCAGGAGAGAGCCTCCTGTGAGGATGGCCAATGCCCCGGCGACCAGGCCAACAACACCAGGCTCTCTCCGCACGGAGAACAGGAGGACTCCAACCAGAAGCCCCACGGCGCCGCCGACCG
>DASYUI010000036.1:0-29447 GCA_036001425.1 Actinomycetota bacterium | reverse complement strand
GAATGACCGTAGGACCTGAGCGCGACTCGTAGAATCGATGGGCTCACGGAGGCATGCCGGAGCGGCCGAACGGGCGCGCCTGGAGAGCGCGTGGGCCGGGGAACCGGCCTCGAAGGTTCAAATCCTTCTGCCTCCGCTGGTACCTCAGCGCTGGGGGAGGTGGAACTGGCGTTCGGTCACCCCGAGGTGGAACCTGTGCATACCGAAGAACCAGCCCACCGCGGAGGGCGTGACGAGCAGCAGCACGGCCGGAAGCGGGACCAGGATCGGTAAGAGTTCAGGCCTGGACGCCATGAGTGCCTGTGCCACCGGTATCACCAAGAAGATGAGTGCGATCGGGTGCACGAAGCGGAACCCCATGTACAGGAGGATCGCGAGGACCATGAGCCCAGCCGCCTCGCCGATCAGCGTCCCCATCTCCGGCACGGCTTCCAGGGCCCCCCGCGGGGTTCCGGAGACCGTAGAGGAGAGGAGGAGAAACACCGGGACGGCCAGGATGGCCACACTGCCCAAGTACCAGGCGGCGGAGCGGACGTTCGCCGGGGGATAGCTCCTGCGGAGCACCTCACACCTCCAACCCTGTCGAGCCGCCCGGCCGAGCGCTAGACGCTCGACCTTGCCCCTCGATATTGGTTATCGGCACGGTGCCCGGCTCGTCTGAAGGGACCCACAGCCCCGAGCCCCCGGGGGTCGTCGGGACCGGGAGCTATACTGCGTGCGGTGACCGTGCTAGGCGGGGAGCTAGCGGTGCCCTGTACCCGCAATCCGCTCTAGCGGGGCCGATGTCCGCCCGCGGCCCCCGCGGTCCGGAGCAGCCCCGAGGCCGGGGCGACGATGGCCGGGTCCTGCGCGACGTCGGCCCGTGAACCCCGTCAGGCCCGGAAGGGAGCAGCGGTAAGCGGAGCTCGGCGGGTGCCGCAGGGACACCTGGCCGGAGCCACCGGCCCGGGTAGCGTCCGGGTTGCGGGACGACAACGGCGGATGCACGGTCACCTTTCCTTGACAGACGCGAGAGACTTCCCCAGGGCGAGGCCCCGCTGATGGACGAGTACCGCTCGCTGTATCGCAAGTACCGGCCCCAGGCGCCCGACGAGGTCCTGGGACAGGAGCACGTGGTCCGGGCCCTTGAAGGTGCGGTCCGAGAGGGCCGGCTGTCCCACGCGTTCCTGTTCTCCGGGCCCCGGGGCACGGGGAAGACCTCCACCGCCCGGATCCTGGCCAAGATGGTGAACTGCGAGCGCGGACCCACCGCGGAGCCGTGCGGAGTCTGCGAGCAGTGTGAGCGGATCCGGACTGGGTCACACCTCGACGTGGTGGAGATCGACGCGGCATCCCACGGCGGGGTCGACGACGCCCGAGAGCTTCGGGAGCGGGCGCCCACCGCTCCGGCGCAGGGCCGGGAGAAGGTCTACATCATCGATGAAGCCCAGCGGCTCTCCCGTGAGGCCTTCGACGCACTCCTCAAGCTGTTCGAGGAACCGCCCCCGGGCGTGCGCTTCGTCCTCGCCACCACGGAGCCCCACAAGATGCCGGCCACCATCATCGGGCGTTGCCAGCGGTTCGAGTTCCGCCGGGTCCCCGCGGAGACGATCGCGGGGCACATCTCAACGGTCGCAAGGGCCGAGGGGATCAAGATCGACGATGCCGTGGCCGAGGCCATCGCGCGCGAAGCCGAGGGGTCGGTTCGGGACGCGCTCTCCCTGCTCGACCAGGCCGGCGTGCTGGGGGGCGGGGAGGTCACCGAAGACGTGGTGGCGGCGCTCATCGGTACCCCCGAGGCGGATCTCCAGTTCGACCTGGCCGACGCCGTGGCCGTCGGCGACGCCAAGGGCGTCTTCGGCGGGGTCCAGCAGCTCGTCCAGGAAGGCCGGGACCTCCGCCACTTCACCAGCCGGATCACGAATCACTTCCGGAACTTGCTCCTCGCGATGGTATCGCCCGACGACCCGGCGATCCTCGACGTGGCGCCGGAGCTTCGTCCCCGCCTCACCGCGCAGGCGGGGAAGTTTTCCGCCGCAGAGCTCGACCGGATCTTGTCGCTGCTGCTCCAAGCCCAGACGGACATGCGGTGGTCGACCGCCCCGCGGCTGACCCTCGAGCTGGCGCTGGTGCGGGCGGCCATGCCCGAGACCGATCCTCAGCCCGGCGCGCTGCTGGCCCGGATGGAACGCCTCGAACGCCTCGCCGGCCTCGACGCCCAGCGTAGTGGGCCCTCGGAGGAACCCTCGGACGACCGAGGCTCTGGGCCGGCGGACCGCCTCCGGGGCTCCGGTGGCGTGCCTCCTTCCACGTCGGCCCCTGAAGCCAACGCCTCCTCCGCTACCGAGGGCGCCCCAGTCGCCCCTCCAGCGGTCTCGCCGGCCCCCGAGGCCGGAGAGACGACCGGAACAGCGCGTGCGGCGGACGAGGCCGGTCAGATGGCCGGAGAGGCGACTGTGGCCCCAAGGCAGGTTGATGAGAAGTTGGCTTCTGATGAGGCTGGGAAAGGAGGCAGGACACCGGAGCCTCGAAGGTCACCGACCGGCCTCCAAGCGCCTGGACCGCACGTCCCGTCGGCCGGCCTCCAAGGGGGAGTGGCCGCGGTCGACGCGCAGATGCTCCGCCGCTCCTGGCCACAGGTCGTGGAGCGGCTCAAGGACCGCCGGCGGATGCAGCTTCACGCGGTGTGCGCGTTGGCGACGGTGGGGGGGTACGAGGAAGGGGTGCTCGAGCTGGTGTTCCCGCCGGGGCGGACCTTCGCCGTCCAGAAGGTCGAGGAGAAGGGAGACGAGCTCCGCGAGGTCCTCGAGGAGATGTTCGGAGTGGCCCCGAAGCTCCGGTGCACGGTCCGGGAGGGCATGGTGCTCGAGCCTAGCGTCGAGGAGGAGGAGCCGCCGGCCTCGGCGGAGGACGCCGCGGCGCTCCTTCGCGAGCAGTTCGGGGCTGAGGTGGTCGAGGAGGAGTAGGGTACTCTCGCGGCCGGCCCGGGGCTGCGAGAGAGGACGCCGTGTTCGAAAGACCCATCCAGGATCTCGTCGACGAGTTGAGCCGCCTGCCCGGCATCGGGCCCAAGTCCGCACAGCGACTGGCCTTTTACATCGTGAAATCACCCGGCCCGGACGCCCGCCGGCTGGCAGACGCGATCGTTCAGGCCAAGGACCGGGTTCGGTTCTGCCGGGAGTGCTTCGGTGTGGCGGAGGGCGAGCTGTGCCGGATCTGCTCCGACCCCGGCCGGGACTCCGCGCTCGTGTGCGTGGTGGAGGAGCCGAAGGACATGGCCGTCGTGGAGAAGGCCGGGGTGGTCAAGGGCAGGTACCACGTGCTCGGGGGCGCCATCTCGCCGATGCAGGGGATCGGGCCCGACGACCTCCGGGTCCAGGAGCTCCTGGACAGGGTGCAGCGCAACGGCGTGAACGAGGTCATCCTGGCGACCAATCCCAACCTCGAAGGGAACGCCACGGCGATGTACGTCGCGGGGCTCCTCAAGCCACTGGGCGTCCGGGTGACTCGGTTGGCCTCGGGGCTCCCGGTCGGAGGCGATCTCGAGTACGCCGACGAGGTCACCCTGGGTCAGGCCCTCGAGGGCCGCCGCGAGATGTAGTCGTGGCCATCCTCATTCAGAAGTACGGCGGTACGTCCGTCGGCGACATCGCCCGGATCCGCGCGGTTGCGCGTCGGATCGTGCAGGCCAAAGAGGAAGGGAACGACGTCGTGGTGGTGGTCTCCGCCATGGGGCACACCACGGACGACCTTGCCGCCACGGCGCACGAGCTGACCCCGGTCCCCAATCCTCGGGAGCTCGACCTCTTGCTCACCGCTGGAGAGCGCATCACCATGTCGCTCCTGGCGATCGCCATCAACTCAGAGGGATACCGGGCGGCGTCGTACACGGGCTCGCAGGCCGGGATCATCACCGACACCGAGCACGGACGGGCCAAGATCATCGACATCCGCCCGGGGCGGATCAGGGAAGCCCTGGACCGCGGAGACGTCGTCATCGTGGCGGGGTTCCAAGGTGTGTCCACAGCGTACGACGTGACCACCCTGGGCCGGGGAGGATCCGATACCACGGCGGTCGCCCTCGCCGCCGCCCTGGGGGCCGGGATCTGCGAGATCTACACCGACGTGGCCGGGGTGTTCACCGCGGACCCCCGGATCTGTCCGGAGGCCCGGAAGCTGCACGCCGTCTCGTACGAGGAGATGTTGGAGATGGCGGCCACCGGGGCGCGGGTCCTCCAAGCCCGAGCGGTGGAGTACGCTCGTAACAACGAGATCCTGCTCCACGTCCGGTCCTCGTTCTCCGACGAGACCGGAACTTGGGTGCGCGAGGAAGACGAACGCATGGAGAAGGCGATCATCGCCGGAGTCACCCACTCCGACGCGGAGGCCAAGGTCACCATGGAGGGCGTTCCCGACCGCCCGGGGATCGCCGCAGCGATCTTCCGGACCGTGGCCGATGAGGGCGTGAACGTCGACATGATCGTGCAGAACGTGTCGCGCGAGGGGGTCACGGACGTCTCGTTCATCGTGCCCAAGGACGATCTCCCGCGTGCTCGTGCGCTCTTGGAGGGGCTGGTCGGCGAGGTCAAGGCCGAAGGGTTCTCGACCGATGACGGAATCGCGACGGTGTCGGTGGTCGGGGCGGGCATGAAGTCCCACCCCGCGGTTCCCGCCGACATGTTCTCCGCCTTAGCCGAGGAGGGCATCAACATCGAGATGATCTCCACATCGCCCATCCGGATCTCGTGTGTGATCAGGGCCGGGGACGTGGATCGGGCGGTGCGAGCGCTCCACGGTCGATTCGCGTTGTCGGGAGAAGAGGTCGTACGGGAACATTGAACGAGTGACAGAAGGAACCGCACATGCTGGTCTGCCCGGAGTGTCGAAACGAGAATCCCGAAGCAGCGAAGTTCTGCACGCGCTGTGGTCGGTCCCTCACCGCCGCGGAATCCGTCATCCGCCGGATCGAGCGCCGCGAGGGGTCCGATGAGGGCATCGACATCCCCATCCCCAAGCTCCCCAACCCTGTCTTCGGCATCTTGGGGATCGTCGCGGTGGTCGTGGCGGCGATCGCCGTCGGAACGTGGTGGCTGCTGCGTCCGAACCCCTGCGAGGGGAAGATAGCCTCCGATCAGTTCCCCTATTGCCTCGAGGTGCCGACCGGCTGGGATCAGGCCACGGAGGAGATCGGCGGCCAGCAGGCCGACACTTATTCCCCTCCCGGGGGCGACGCTTTCATCCTGGTCGTGGCGGAGCAGGTGCAGCCGGGAACCGACACCACCGCGTACGCGGAGACCCACCGTGATCGGGAGGAGGCCGGCGGTCTGTTCCCGGGCCCCGTCGAAAACCTCGACGTGGGCGGGGAGGAGGCCGTCTCGTGGGAGGTCAGCAGCACCACCGAGGGAGGAACCGTCGTCCATCAACTCCAGGTCGCCCTGGTCCGAGGGGGCACCGGGTGGGTCATCACGTTCGCCGGCAACGAGGAGAGCTTCGGCCGGGATCGGGACGTCTTCCACCAGGTCCTGCGGAGCTGGAGCTTCAGGTAGCGTGAAGGTCGTCGTCGCCGGGGCTACGGGCGTGGTCGGCCGGGAGATGCTTCGAACCCTCGAGGCCCGTCGGTTCCCCGTCGATGAGCTGATCCCCCTGGCTTCTCCTCGGTCCGAAGGTGTCCGGCTGTCGTTTGCCGGCGACCAGGTGCCGGTTCGCCAGCTCGACGGCTTCGGCTGGGAGGGCGTCGACATCGCCCTTTTCTCGGCGGGAGCGGCGGCCTCCAAGGAGCACGTCCCCAGGGCGGCCGGCGCCGGGGCCCTTGTCGTCGATAACTCCTCGGCGTGGCGGATGGACCCCGAGGTGCCCCTGGTCATCCCGGAGATCAACGCGGAAGCGCTCCAGGGCCACCGGGGGATCGTGGCCAATCCGAACTGCACGGCGATCACCGCGCTCATGGCGATCGCCCCGCTGCATCGCGAGGCCGGACTCACCTCGCTGGTGATGTCTTCCTACCAGTCGGTCTCAGGGGCGGGCCAGAAAGGGATCCGAGAGCTGCTCGAACAGGTAGAGAAGCTCCGGGGCCACGAGGACGAGCTGGTGAGCCCCGATCCGTCCGCGCTTCCCGCAGGGGAGGTGTTCGGCCGGACCATCGCTTACAACGTGGTCCCCCGTGCCGGCTCCTTCGAGGACGGCGGCTCCACCTCAGAGGAGACCAAGCTTGCCAACGAGACCCGAAAGATCCTCGATCTGCCCGACCTTCCGGTGATCGGGACCGTGGTGCGCGTTCCGACGATCGCCGGGCACGCCGTGTCCGTGCACGCCACGTTCTCCCGGGGGATCGGCGCGGAAGAGGCCCGGGACGTCCTGGGCAGGTTCCCGGGCGTCGAGGTCGTGGACGACCCCTCCCGAGACCTGTTCCCGACGCCGGTCGACTCGGCGGGCCGCGACGAGGTTCTGGTGGGGCGGATCCGCCAGCCGGCGGGGCAGCCGAACGTCATCGTGCTGTTCGCCGTGGGGGACAACCTCCGCAAGGGCGCCGCACTCAACGCGGTCCAGATCGCCGAGCGGCTCGCCGGCGTGAGCTGAGCCGCCGTACTAGTCGCCCGTCGGGACCCCGGCGTCGGCCTTGGCCGCGTCTCGCTCGCGCCGGCTGGTGAGCCAGGCGCCCATGAGCACCAGGGCGACACCCGCGAGGGCAAGGGGGTGGACCGATTCGTTCAGGAACAGGGCCCCTTCTATCGTCGCCACGACGGGGATGAAGTAGATCGCCACCGCGCCCCGGGCGGCCCCGGCCCGTCCGACCAGGGCGGCCATCATCACGAAGGCCACGCCGGTCCCGAGTACCCCGAGCGCGAGCATCGATGCGGCCGTGGGCAACGTCAACCGCGAACCGGGGATCGCGGCCAGTCCGAACGGCAGCACCGTGGCCAGGGCCACCGCCTGAGTCCGAAGGATCACCGGGAGCGATCCGTATCGCTGCTGGAGAGGCACCGCCAGGTTGGCGGCGAGCCCATAGCAGGCCGTGGCGAGCAGGACGAGGCCTGCTCCCAGCAGCGAGGCCGACGCGTCGCCGGATTCCGGTACCAGGATCACGACGACCCCGAGAAACCCGACCACAAGGCCGATGACCTGAAGACGGCCGGGTGGGTGTCGCAGTAACAGGGCGTAGAAGGCCGCCGCGAAGAGCGGCATGGCTCCGTTGATCATGCCGGCGAGCGACGAGTCGATCCACTGCTGTGCGATGGGGAAGAGAAGCAGCGGGAGGGACATCCACACCACCGAGAGGACGACGATCCGGGGCCAGTCCTCTCGGGCGACCGGCCGGCGGGCCCGAGGGAACACGACCAGGGCCGCCGCCCCGAGAGCGATCCGGGCCAAGGTCACCAGGGCCGGCCTGAGGGATTGGAGGCCGATCTCGATAAACACGAACGAGGAGCCCCACATCAGGGCGATGGCTCCGAGCAGGCCCCACTCCGCCGGGCCGAACGCCTCGGGCTTCGTTCCCCGCGCGGTGGTGACGATGCGCGCTCTGGAGTCATTCATCCGACGACCAAACTAACGTCGGACGAGCAGGATGCGTCAGGCCGATCCTCAGGGAAACGGGCAATCGCATGGGATCTGCCCGCACTTCGGGCAGCCTCCCTGGTAGCGGGCCGCGGCCTTCTCGAGCTCGACTCCCGTCAGGTTGGCCAGGCTGACCAGCCAGGCGACCGCGTCCGCGAACTCGTGCTCCCTGCGCTCCGGATCGTCGTCCCGCAGGGTCCGGGCCACCTCCCCGATCTCCTCGACGAGCCGGCGGAACACGCCGTCCGAGCCGCGCTTCCGGTCGCGCTCGAGGTACGTTCGCCGCATGAGGTCCTGGAACTCCACGATGTGCATGGCGAGGAGTCTAGCGATGTGCCGTGTCGGGAATCATCGTCGCCGTGATCGCCGTGACGACATAGCCCCCCTCGGTCAGGGAGGCTTGGGGAGTCGGGACGGCGGGATTTGAACCCGCGACCTCAGCGTCCCGAACGCTGCGCGCTACCAAGCTGCGCTACGTCCCGATAGTGGCCGGCAGCCCCGGCCGGACCGATTCTACGGCAGCGATGGCCGAGGCGACCGAGAAGGACTCACGCCACCACCACCAGCCCGCGCATCCCGTAGTCCCAGTGCCCGGGCAGGTGACAACCGAAGAGCAACTTCCCATCCTCGCCGAATCGATAGGTGGTGGTCGCGATCTCGCCGGCCGGGACCGAGACCTCGCCGGGGATCGAGCCGTGGTGAGCCTCCGTGCCCGACTCGTGGCGGTCCTGGACCTCCTGGTTTCCCAGGATGAACTCGTGGTCGATGGGGTCTGTGTTCCGGATCACGAAGCGGACCATGGTCCCGGCGGGGAACGACAGCTCGGAAGGATCGAACCGGGAATGGTTGATGGTTATCTCCACGGTCCGCTCATGGGACCCCGGCCCGGGCGAGCACGCCACCGCGCTCGCCAGGGCCAGGACCGCCGCGCCCGCGGCCAGGACTTTCCTCACGCCAGCCTCGTCCGGCGCCGGGACAGAGCCGCAGCTCCGGCCGCGACCATCACTGCACCGGCGACCCACATCACCCAGGTCCGCTCCGGTGAGCCCAGCGTGGGGAATGTGAGGCCCGCGTCCACGGGGGAGGGGGCCCCCTGGCCGGTCACGTCGATCGCCAGGTCGTACGTGAGGTCGTCGGCCAGCGTGTCGAGCTTCAGGTAGGTGAGGTACATCTCCTTGGGCATCCAGCCCATGCCCTTGTCGGAACGAAGGTCGGCCATGAGCCCGTCCGAGGCCGGCGCGCTCTGCGTGAGCACCAGCCCGGGACGTCCGGTCTCGAGGGCGTCGAAATGGGATGCGCCCGCAAGGAGCGCCGGCCTGTCATTGGTTAGCAGGAAGACATCGGCCTCCACGGCCTCGGCCGGCTTCCGCCCCAGGGCCAGGATCCGCAGGGGGACCCACGGGTTGTCCGTGGGGATGGTCAGGTGGACGGGGATGCTAGTGCCCTGGTCGATGCCCTGGCGCGCGGCCCGCTTGGCGTTGAACTTGGCGGCCATGAAGATCGGGCTGCGCCGGGCATAGAAGTCGAGGACCTCGGGCGCATCGGGGGAAAGCGAGAACCCGTTCTCCCGGGCCCAGTTCCCCACCTCCGTGGCGCCGCCCTTGAGGACGGTGATGTCCAGGGAGTCCACCGTCGTCTCCAGGAGGACCTCGGGCATCTGGGCGGCAACCGAATCGAAGGCGAGGAGCGCTCGCCCCTCAGCTACCGGCGGCTGGACCTCAAGGACCAGGCGCTGGAGCGTCCAGTCCCCTGCCCGGACCACCTTGGTGGGGACGTCCGGGAGGGGGACGATCGATCCAAACTTGCCTCCGGCCCCCACGAAGTTGAACCCCGTGACGTAGTGCTCCACACCGTTGTGGTACGCCGCCAGGGTCGTGGTGCGCACCAGGTTGATCGTGCCGTTGGGGGCCACCAGGCCGCCGCAGGCCCACGCGGGGGCGGCGACCAGGAGGAACGCCATCACCCCCACGGATACGAGCGACTTGCGGAACATCGGGACCACCTCCTTTAGGGGTTGGACGGGGGAGGGGTCGCAAAGTGTTCCCGCCGGGTCGGGGAGGGGTGCTCCGTTCGACGCTACGCGCCGGAGGCCAACGCTCGCTCGACGCCTTCGGGAGTCTCGCCCTCTTCGGGCACCGGCTGCTCGTGGAGCCGGCGGTCGGGGACGTGCTCGTCGCGCCAGCGGCGCTTGAGGTACGGCTTGAGCTGGACCGCCGCATCCACGGCCGCCTCCACTCGCTGCTCAGCCTCTTCGGATGTGTCCCCCGCCGCCTGCTGGACGAAGGTCGCCGTTCGCGCGAAGTACAGCGGGATCAACGAATCCAGGAGGCTCCCGGCGTCCACCTGGCGGGTGTTGTAGGCGATCAGGGAGTCGTACACGATCTTGATCCACAGGTCCGCATCGAGGACAAACCCATGCGCGCTCTCCGAGGCCTCCTCGACCGCCCGCTGGACGCCGGTCATCGACTCTTCGGAAAGGATGCGGCTCCAGAGCTCATGGTGGCGGACGTAGCCCTCGACGAACTTCCAGATCAGCCGGGGCACCGAGACCTCGATCGGCTCGGCGGAGTACGCGGCCTGGAATCCGAACGTCGTCGGAGCCGTGGCGCCGCTCACGTCCCACCATCGATCCCGGTATTTCCCGGACAGGGCGAAGAGGCTCCCGACGACCTGGCGGAACATCGGTCCGAGGTCTTTCCCTGGGTCTTTCACGTCGTGGATCTTGGCCCCCAGGATGGTCTGGCAGACCCGGAACCCCTCGGACAGGGCGACCGTCGTCATCCAGATATCGATGCCGAACCGGGCCACGTCCGTGTCCCACACCTTCTTGTCCGCGTAGTGCCCTGCGAGCTTGCCGGAGAACCCGAACTCACCACCGATCGGCTGGCGGACCCGGACCCCATAGAGAGCCGTCGTCAACGGATACGCGATGCAGTTGGTGATGGTCCCGTCGTACTTGTGCCGGCTGTAGACGGGAGCGACGAACTCGTAGTCGTAGTGGACGACCGGGGAGAGCAGCCGGTCCAGCCAATTGGGGGTGATGCTCCGCAGGTCCGAGTCGACCACGGCGCATGCCCCGACGGAGAGCCGCCGCGCCACCTCGAAGATGGACCGGAACGCGCTCCCCTTTCCGGGCAACCCACGGTAGGCGAACGTGACTCGCTTCGGCACCGGCGTGGCCTCGGGGACCAGCAGGCGTTCGTGATCGTCCCCCACCCCGGCGCGCTGGGCGACGGCCAGAGTCCGGTCGGCCGACCCTCCGTCGGAGATGCAGATCACTGCGGAACGATCAGCGAAGTGCTTCCGGAGGCCGGCCTCCACCGCCGCGATGACGGGACCGATCGTGCTCTCGTTGTTGAAGCATGGGATGCCGACGAGGATGTCGGCGTGGCCGATCTCCTCGATCTGGAAGAGTACGTCCTCGGCGAGAAGCTGGTCGCCCGAAGGCTCGCCGTCTGACGTCGCGGACACCTCCCGCTTCATGCTAGCACCACCTCTCTTCGGTCCTCGGCACGAGCCCGCGCCGGCCTGAGTCCGCGGGGGGACCAGGCGCGCGTTGGGTAGGCTGGGGGCATGCGTATCGCTCAGGTCGCTCCGCCCTGGCTGGCCGTTCCCCCGGCCGGGTACGGAGGCATCGAATGGGTCGTCGCGCTGCTCGCGGACGGCCTCGTCGAGAGGGGCCACGACGTCACGCTCTTCGCCACTGGTGACTCGAAGACCAAGGCCAAGCTGGAATACGTGTTCGAGACGGCCCCGGGCCCGAGGCTCATCAACGACCCATGGCTCGACACGATGCATTCGATGCTCGTCCACCGGGACCTCTCCCGGTTCGACGTGATCCACCAGCACAACGTGTGGTCGGGCCTCGTGGCGGCGATGCTGATCGACGTGCCCGTCGTGCACACGCTCCACGGACCCTTCACCGATAACATGCGGCAGCTCTACGCACAGATCGCCGACCGGGTCTGGTTCGTGGCCATCAGCGAGAAGCAGCGATCGTTCATGCCCGAGCTCAAGTACGGCGGCGTGGTCTACAACGGGATCGACATGCCGATGTACCCATTTCGAGACCAGAAGGAGGACTTCCTCCTCTTCCTGGGACGCGCCGACCCGGTCAAGGGGGCACTCCGCGCGGTCGAGACGGCGCAGGTCACAGGCCTGCCGCTGGTGATGGCGGTGAAGGTCGCCAACCCCATCGAAGAGCGGCATTGGAACGAGGAGGTCCTGCCCCAGATGCCGGCCGACGCCACGGTGCTCGGCGAGGTAACCATCGACGAGAAAGTCGACCTCTTGTCACGGGCGCGGGCGGTCCTGTTCCCGATCGATTGGGAGGAACCGTTCGGGCTCGTGATGACCGAAGCGATGGCCTGCGGGACCCCGGTCATCGCCACTCCGCGAGGCTCGGTCCCCGAGGTCATCGTGGACGGAGAGACGGGGTTCGTGGTTCCGGTGGACGGTTACGCGGAGCATGCCGCGGAGGCGCTCAAGCGAGTCGGCGACATCGACCCGAAGGCGTGCCGGGAGCACGCCGAGCGTCACTTCTCGAAGGAAGCGATGGTGGCTGGGTACGAGGCGGTGTTCGAGCGGGCGGTGACGGAGACCCCCTCGCGCTGATCCCGGGGACGCAGCTCCAGGAGCGCGGCTTCCGGGCGGCAGAACAGGCGGAACGGCGCGTACTTGCTCGTGCCGAGACCGGGAGAGACGTGCAGGAAGCCCCTCCCCACCCGGAACAGGCCGGACGCCATTCTCGTCGGGAGCGAGCAGTTCGTGACGAGGGCCCCGACGAACGGAAGACGCACCTGACCGCCGTGGGTGTGTCCGGCGACGACGAGGTCGTAACCGAGTGACAGCAGCTCGGGAGCAGGATCCGGAGAGTGGATCACGGCCAGCCCCAGGGCCTTGGGCGTCGCACGCGCCGCGACGCGCGGATCGCTCCGGTGAATGTGCGAGTCATCGAGCCCCACGACTTCGAGCCGCGTCCCGTCGAGGGCCCACTCCCCTCTCCTGTTCTTGAGATGGAGCCATCCGTCGGCTTCGAGCAGCCGCACCAGGTCGGCGGACCGACCTCGCCGCCCGACCCTACGTTTCCTCCGCCGTTCTGGGACGAAATACCGGAAGTAGTTCGCGGGCCTCGGCGCGTAGAGGTCGTTCGAGCCCAGGACGAACAGAGACAGCCAGCGGCCTCGGACATCTCGGAGGGCCTGGGCCACATACTCGACCGAGTCGGGGTCGCCCACCATGTCCCCCGTGATCACGGTGACGTCGGCCGCGGGAAGGGATGCGAGGAACCGGAGGAGCCGCCGGTCGCCCCGTAGCATGTGGAGGTCGGACAGATGCAGGACGTCGATCCTGCCGGACAGGCCTGCCGGTAGGATGTCGAGCCGGTAACGGACCAGCCGGTACCATCGCCTCTCGACGAACACCGCGTAGAGAACGGTCGCGGCGGCGCCGAGAAGAACCGTGACGATGGCTGCGAGCACGAGGTGATTGTAGTGGCCGAATTCAAAGATCGACTCGCGGAGGAGATGAAAGAAGCCCTCAAGTCCGGGGACAAGATCCGCCTCGGGGCGCTGCGACTCCTGCACGCGTCGGTCAAGAACCGTGAGGTCGAGCTCCGTCGTGAGGTCGACGACGAGGAGTTCCTCGAGGTCGTTGCCCACGAGGTGAAGCGTCGGAAGGAGGCTGCCGAGGCGTACGAGCGGGCCGACCGACGTGACCTGTTGGAGAGGGAGCTCCGGGAGCAAACGGTCCTCGAGGCCTACCTGCCGGAACAGCTCTCAAGCGAGGATGTCGTCTCGCTCATCGACCAGGCCGTGAGGGCGACGGGAGCCTCCGGGCCCGGCGACCTCGGAAAGGTCATGGGCTACGTGATGGGCAAGGCCAAGGGCCGCGTGGACGGAGGAACAGTCAATCGACTCGTTCGCGAACGCCTCGGCGCGAGTTAGCCGCCACCCCCGCCGCCGCCACCACCCCCGCCGCCACCGCCCGGCTCCTCGTACCTCCAGGCGGTGATGACGACCCGGGCTCCCTCCTTCATCTTGGTTCCCGCGTTGGGGGCCTGGTCGAAGACGATGCCGTCCCGGGACTTCTGGTTCGTGGTCTTGTGATCGACGGCGACGCTCAAGCCGGCGGCCAGCAGGCGCTCCTTGGCCTGGTCGACCGAGAGTCCGATGACCCTGGGCACGCGGACCTTCGGTGGGATGCCATTGCTCACCTCCAGGGTGACCAGGCTCCCCGCCTCCACCCGTGATCCGGCTCCGGGCGACTGCCCGACGACCGTGCCGGCGGGCTCGCTGCTGTTCACCCGCTCCGCGTCGGCAGTGAAGTTCGCCTTCGCCAGTACCTTCTCGGCGCGCTCCAGCTTCTTCCCCACCACGTTCGGTACCAACGCGTACGCGGGTGGGGGCGGGGGCGGGAAGCCGAGCGCCGGCAGTCCCCGCATGGCGACGAGCATGAAGTCGTGGAATATCCGGGCGGGGAACGTGCCCCCGAACACGGTGATCCCGTGGACGTTCGTCATCGGGACGCGCCCCTTGAGATGGCCCACCCAAGAAGCCGAGCAACGCTGGCGAGTGCACCCGACGAACCACGCATCGCCGTAGTCGTTGGTCGTGCCGGTCTTGCCGAACAGCGGCCAGGTGCCGAGGTTGGCGGCGGTCCCGGTGCCGCAACAGATCACGCGCTGGAGCATGGCCACCACGAGGTTGGCCACCTTCGCCGGGATGACCTGCCGGCACTTCCCGTGCTTGTTGTGGACGATGGTGTTCCCATCCCGGTCGAGCACCTTGCGGATACCGAACGTCGTGCAGTGGACGCCCTCGTTCGCGAGGGTCGAGTACGCGGAGGCCATCTCCAGCGGCGTGACCTCCTCGGTTCCGAGCGTGAGCGAGCAGACCGGCTCGAGCTCGCTCTCGATCCCCATCCGCTTGGCAACCTCAGCGACCTTGGCGTGCCCGACATCCGATGCAAGCTGCACGAAGACTGCGTTGATGGAGTTTTCGGTGGCCGTCCATAGGTTGACGAAACCTTGGCCGCCCCCGTCGGCGTTGAAGACCTGGTACTTCGGGTAGCCGGGCCCGCAGTCGACGATCTGGCCGTTCGCCGAGTCGTACACCTTGCCGGCGGGCATACCATCGAGGAACGCGGCCGCCAGAGTGAACGGCTTGAACGCCGAACCCGACTGCCGCCCGGTCCCTCCCTGGCCGGTCGCCACGTTCACCTGCGACTCCTTGAAACTCCGCCCGCCGATCAGCGCCCGAATGGCGCCCGTCTCGACGTCCACCGAGGCGACTGCTCCCTGCGGGTCGGTGCGGTTGGGAAGGTGGTGCTTGATGGCGCCGACCCCGGCCCGCTGCAGCCGGGGGTCGAGCGTCGTGTAGATCTTCAGACCTCCCTGGAACAGCGCCCGCTTGCGCGCCCGGTAGGTATCACCGAACCGTCCGTCGGAGAGGATTTGATCTTTCACGTAGTCGACCCAGTACGGCACCCGGGTCTTGAGGATGACGTCGTTGCGCTTCAGCTTGACCGGCTTGGCTCTGGCGATCTCCGCCTTCTCCGGGGTGATCCAGCCCACCTCCAGCATGCGGTCGATCACCTGGTTCCGCCGATCCAGCGCGGCCTGCCTGTCGTTGACGGGGGAGTATCGTTCGGGAGCGGCGATCAGGCCCGCCAGCAGCGCGGCCTCGGACAGGGTGAGCTTGCTCGGGCTCTTGCTGAAGTAGTACTCGGCGGCGGTGCCGATCCCGTACACACCGCGCCCGAAGTAGACCTCGTTGAGATACAGCTCGAGGATCTCGTCCTTCGAGTACTCTTGCTCGATCCGGAGGGCCAGCCGGGCCTCGTGGATCTTCCGCTGGAGCGTACGCTCCGTTCCCACGACCTTCTCTGGAAAGACGTTGCGCACCAGTTGCTGCGTGATGGTGGACGCGCCTTGGGTCACGTCGCCCGCCCGGACGTTGGCGAGGAACGCGCGAAGGATCCCGTGGTAATCGAGGCCGCGGTGCTCGTAGAACTTGGTGTCCTCGATGGCCAGGACGGCCCTACGAGTGACGTCGTTCACCTGCTCGAGCCGGACGACTTTCCGGTTCTCCACGAGGAACAACGTGGCGAGGATGCTGCCGTCGGCCGCGTAGATGGTGGAGCGCTCCCGGAACTGTGGGAAGGCCAGGTCGACCTTCGCTCCGATGGCGCCCCATCGGTCGCTCACCTGTTGCACCATGCGTCCGGCGCTCCCGATCGTGGGAAGCCAGGCCAGAGCGAACAGCGCGCCGGCGACAACCACGACGACCGCCGCCAGGATCACGCGGGCGACCTGGTCGACAGGGGAGCGGCCGAGGCGAGGAAGCGTCAGCGCCCGTCGGGCCCGATACGAGGTACTCATGTGCGTCGGTCGAAAGGATATCGGCGCGGGACGACCAAGACCACCGACTCGCGGACTGTCGAAAGTTCTGTGGATTTCGTGTGGATGACTCATGGGCCAGACGTGCGGAGCTAGTGGAAACTCGAAATGGTTCAAGCGGACTATTGGAGTGACAAGAAACGTGCGTAGGATGCCGCGCGTGTCCTGGGAAGAGGAAGCCCGGTGCGTGGAGTACGACCCCGAGATCTTCTTCGAAGGGCGAACGGATCGGAGAGCCAAGGCCATCTGCCGGGGATGCCCTGTCCGCCTCGAATGCCTCGCCGCTGCGCTCAGCGACCGGATCGAGTACGGGGTCTGGGGCGGCCTCGACGAGCGACAGCGGCGCCGCCTGCTCCGTCGCCTTCCCGAAGCCCGGGACTGGCGAAGCTGGCGGGAGGAGCTGGCGGTGGAAGGGATCCCAGAGCGAGTCTGAGCGTTAGGGTCCCGACCGATACAATCGGGATGACGTGAAGAGACTCGCGCTGGGCCTGATCGCCACAGCGCTCGCCATCTGGCCGGGGATCCCCGGCAATGCCCAGACCGAGCACGTCGTCGATGTCGCCGACCTAGAAGGGGTCATCGACCCCACCTCCGCGGGATACCTGTCCGACGTGATCGCTCGGGCGAACGAGGACGGCGCCGAGGTCGTCATCATCCAGCTCGATACTCCCGGTGGTCTGGACGTTTCCATGCGCGACATGGTGCAGGGCATCCTTCGCTCGGCGGTGCCGGTCGTCGTGTGGGTCGGCCCCCAGGGCGCCCGGGCCGCCTCCGCGGGTGTGTTCCTGGTCTATGCGTCGCACGTCGCAGCCATGGCTCCCGCCACGAACGTGGGCGCCGCCCACCCTGTGGACCTTGGCGGAGGCGATATCGAGGAGAAGGTGGTGAACGACGCGGCCGCGTTCCTGAAGAGCCTGGCCGAGCAGCGAGGCCGTGATCCCGAGTTCGCTGAAGAAGCGGTCACCAAGAGTGCCTCGCTTACCGCTGCCGAGGCGAAGGAGCGGGGGGTGGTCGAGCTCCTGGCCCCATCGATCCCCGACCTCATGCTCCAGCTCGACGGGATGACCGTCCTGACGGAGGCAGGTCCGCGCACCCTGGTGACGAGGTCGGCCCCGGGGAGAGAGGTGACGCTTCGGTTCCACGAGATGGGGATCCTTCGCCGCATCCTCCACGCGGTCACCGACCCGAGCGTGGCGTACCTGCTCCTGGTGTTGGGGTTCTGGGCCATCGTGTTCGAGCTGTCGCAGCCGGGCTTGGGGATCGCGGGGATCGCCGGCGCGGTGTCGCTGATCCTGGCGTTCTACTCGCTGGCCGTTCTTCCGGTGAACATCGCGGCGCTCCTGCTCGTGATCCTCGGCCTGGTGTTGTTCACCATCGACGTGTTCGTCGCGGGACTCGGCGTGTTCACCGTCGGGGGCGCCATCGCCCTCGCAGTGGGCTCGTTCCTGCTGTTCGCGGGGGTGTCACCGGCCCTCGAGGTGTCGCCGTGGCTGATCGGGGCGGTCGTCCTGTCGAGCATCCTATTCTTCGGCTTCGCCATGACGGTAGCCATGCGGGCCCGCCGGCGACAGTCCATCACCGGTCAGGAGGCACTCGTGGGTCTCACCGGTGAGACGCGAGCCGATCTCGATCCCGAAGGACACGTGTGGGTGAAGGGCGCGCTGTGGAAGGCCCGGGCCATGAACGGCCCCATCGTCAAGGGCCGGAGGATACGGGTGCGACGGGTGGACGGATTGTTGCTGCTGGTCCAGGAGGAGAAGGAGGAGAAATGACGGGCCTCATCGTGATCGCGGTGGTCGTGTTCCTGGCGCTGATCCTGCTGGCGTCGGCGATCCGCATCGTTCAGGAGTACGAACGGGGGGTGATCTTCCGACTCGGGCGGGTCCTCCCCGGGGCGCGCGGGCCCGGCCTGTTCTTCATCATCCCCGTCATCGACCGGATGGTGAAGGTCAATCTGCAAACGGTGACGATGAACGTCCCCCCGCAAGACGTCATCACGAGGGACAACGTGACCGTCCGCGTGGACGCTGTCATCTACTTCCATGTGGTGGACCCGGTCAGAGCGATCGTCGAGATCCAGAACTACCTGCTGGGGACGTCCCAGATCGCCCAAACGACGCTGCGGTCGATCCTGGGCCGGGCGGAGCTCGACGAGCTCCTGGCGAAGCGCGAGGACCTGAACGAGACCCTCCAGACGGTGATTGACGAGCTCACCGAGCCGTGGGGAGTGAAGGTGACGTTGGTCGAGATCAAGGACGTCGATCTCCCCGAGTCGATGCAGCGGGCCATGGCCCGCCAGGCCGAGGCCGAGCGCGTTCGGCGAGCCAAGATCATCAACGCGGAAGGGGAGTTCCAAGCGTCGGAGAAGCTGTCGGAGGCAGCCGCGGTCATCGCCCGCCACCCCATCGCCTACCAGCTCCGGTTGCTCCAGACGATGACAGAGGTGGCGGCGGAGAAGAACTCGACGCTCGTCTTCCCCTTCCCGGTTGAGCTCCTCCGGTACTTCGATCGAACGGGCGGCGTGTCCGTCCCAGCGGCCGGCGGCGGCCCTACCGGCTCGGAGCCGTCGGGAGCGGCGGCGACCCCGTCGGCGACCAGGCGATCCCGCGCATCCGCTGCCGGCACCGCCGCCGCGGCTCCTGCCCGGAAGATCACGGCCGCCGCCAGGAAGGTGGCCGGAGCGGCCCGGAAGAAAGCCGCTTCGACCCGCAAGCGGCCGGGCGGCAGGGAGACCGGCTAGGCTCGAGCGCTTAGAGCGCGATCTCGAGCCGGCAGCCAGGGAGCCGCATCACCTCGGCATGGCCGTTCAGCATGGTCTCGACGAGGCCCGAGAGGAGTCCCTCCTCGAGCGCACAGCACCTGCCGTCGCGCTCGGGGACGAGATCGTGGAACAGGCAGCGCCCGGTGGAGATCCGGACCCGGCCGTTCTCGTTCCGGCTCGAGGGCTGCCAGCCCCACTCCGCGAGGAGCCGTGCCAGGAGCTCGGCCCGGCGTTTCCGGCTCCGGGGCACCGCACCATTCCCCGCCCGGCGCTGCGTGGCCCAGGTCCGACCCCAGGCCCGGCCGAGCTCGCGGAGGTGACTGGGCTCCGTGGGGAGGGCGTCCACGACATGGGAGAGCACCCTCACGAGCGGCTTGAGCGTCCGAGGGGGGTGGCTGAGCTCCAGGGGCTCCTGGCTCGACTCGTAGAGCCGGGGAGGCCGCCCGGCGCCGCTCGAACGGTCGAGGCTCGACACCACGAGCCCCGCCTGCTCCAGGCGAGCCAGATGCTGGCGCACCGCGTTGGGGTGGAGGTCGAAGGATCGGGCAAGCTCGGCCACCGACTCAGCGTGGCCCGACAGGCTGAGTTGCCGGTAGATGCGGAACCGGGTCTCCTCGCCCAGGGCCCGAGCTGTTTCGTAGAGCGTGTCGAAGCCGTCAGCCGCCATGCCCTACTCCCGCCCGATGATAGCCCCATCGGGAGCGGAGCGAGCGTGTCCAGGCCCACCCCAGCCACACTGGTTGGGGCACTTCGGTCGACTCTTGTCAAATCGGATGCCCGAGAGTACCTTTGTTCTTGCGAGGGTTATCACTGGGGAAATTGGAGAAAATATGCTGGTCGGCGAGGGGGAACCCCGCCATCCGCTGAGGCGTCTTACTACGAAGAACTAGAGAGGTCAGGGGGTCCCGAGAGGAGGTCGAAGCGGCCACATGGCCGACGCCGCTATGTCCATCGACTGGGAGATGACCTGGCAGTATGACGCGGCCTGCCGCGGTGAGGAGGCCGAGCTCTTCTTCGCGCCCAACTATTTCGAGCGCAAGGAGGAGAAGGAGGCTCGGGAGACGCGAGCCAAGGCCGTGTGCGCCCGGTGTGAGGTCCGCGCCGAGTGCCTGGATTACGCGCTGCGCTCCCGCGAGCCCCACGGGATCTGGGGCGGCTTGAACGAGGTCGAGCGCAAGGCGCTCCTCCGCGAGCGCGACCGCGAGGCGGGCTAGAGCTCGCCGCGGCCGATTCACCTAACCCTACGCCCCGAGCCGTGTTCCGCGCGCCGGGATCCATCTGCCAGAATCGGAGCCCATGAGCGTCGAAGAGCGCCTCGCGGAGCTCGGGTTGGAGCTCCCGCCCGCGCCCAAGCCGGTCGCTTCCTACGTCCCCGTGGCCACGGACGACGGCGTTGCCTACGTGGCCGGCCAGATCCCCATGGAGGAGGGGAAGCCGCTGGCCACCGGGCGGGTGGGAGAGGACCTCTCCGTCGAGGAGGCGCATGCCCTGGCGCGCAGGTGCGCTCTGCAGGCCCTGGGCGCGCTGAAGGAGGAGTTGGGGTCGCTCGATCGGGTGCGGCGGGTGATCAAGGTCACCGTGTGGGTGGCGTCCAGCGAGACCTTCACCGAGCATCCCCAGGTGGCCAACGGGGCCAGCGACCTCCTCGTAGAGGTGTTCGGAGAGGCCGGGAAGCACGCCCGCGCCGCCGTTGGAACGCCGTCGCTACCGCTGGGCGCACCGGTCGAGGTCGAGATGATTGTCGCCATCGGCTGAGCTACGCGCCCGCGGGGATCCAGGGCTCCAGCTCTACCCCGAGCCCATCGGCGATCCGGTTAACGTAGGCGTAGTACGAGGCGACCTCAACGATGTGAAGGATGTCCTCGTCGGAGTGTCCTGCTTCCCGTAGGAGCTTCACGTCCTGGCTCGTCATCTTGCCGGGCGTCCGGGTGAGCTTGTCGATGTACCGCAGCATGGTGAGCCGTTGCTCGTCGAGGCCAGCGGATTCGTAGTCTTCCTCGATGCGTTGCACGAGCGAGTCGTCCTGAAGCAGCCGGCGCAGACCGCGCCGGTGATGAGTGATTCAGTAGTGGCAGTCGTTGATGACGCTGACTACTAAAGCGATCATCTCGCGGTCGACCTTCCGGAGGGACGGCGTTCCCGTCATCACCTCTCGGTAGAGCTCCCAGTGGGTTCGCATCCCCTCGGCGTGGAGGGAGTGGATCTGCATGATGTTGTCGACCCGCCCGTAGGCGGGATCCACCAGCCGGGCATAGAGGTTGGCGAGTCGTCCCCCCGCCTTCCGTTCGTCCATGACGTCGATCCATGCCACACGAACCCCCTTTCTGCTGCTCCGCCGGCAGTGAGGGAGGCGCGATCACGCCGATCGAAGATGGCTGTTACCCCGTTCTGGAGAGGCGGCGCCCGCGATTCTCGAGCAGGAGCATCAGGCGGAGCTCGTCCGCCCGGAGCCTTGACAGGCCCCGACGAGGCTTGGGCAATTCCGCTTGCCATATCGAGTGCAGCGTTCCGTCTTGGAAGGCCTTGATGACCTGGGGGTGCACGTAGGATCTCCTGGCGATGGCCCGGGTGTTCCCCAGCTGGTGCCCGACGGATTCGATGGCCTGATTGACGGCGCGGGTCGCCTGCCGCTTCGAGCGGGGCGGTTCCTCCGCGCCGAGCTCCTGGGCGGCAAGCACGGTCCCCGCCCACGTCCGGAAGTCCTTTGCGGTGAAGTCCTCGCCCCCGATCTCCCGGAGATACTCGTTGACATCGCCCGAGTCGACGGGGCGTCGTTCCCCGTCCTCGAGGCACTGAAAGAGTTCGTACCCGGGGAGGTCCCGGCACCTCTTGACGATCCGCGCGAGGCGCTCGTCCTCCAGGGCGAGCGTATGCAGCTTGCCTCCCTTGCCTCGAAACTCGAACCGGAGGCTCCGTCCTCGAACCACGACGTGACGGTTCCGAAGCGTGGTCAGGCCGTAGGAGTCGTTGTCACGCGCGTACGCGCGGTTGCCCACTCGAATCAAGGCGATGTCGAGGAGCCGGACCACCGTGGCCAGCACCCGTTCCGGGGGAAGTCCGGAGCGTCGCAGGTCCCGGTCCACCCGTCGGCGGATCCGAGTGAGCGCCATGCCGAACTCGGCCAGCCGTCCGAACTTGGTCTCGTCTCTGACCTCAAGCCAGCGATCGTGGTAGCGGTACTGCTTGCGCCCCCGCGCGTCCCGACCGGTGGCCTGGAGGTGGCCCCCCGAGATCGGGCAGATCCAGACGTCGGTCCAGGCGGGCGGGATCGCCACCGCCCGGATCCGAGCGAGCGCCTCCGGGTCCTCGAGGTGCCTCCCGTGGGAGTCCTCGTAGGTGAAGCCTCGCCCGGCCCGCTTCCGCCGGAAGCCGGGTATCGCATCGCTGACGTACCGAAGACCGGGCACCGGGCTGGGCCCCGGCGAGACGGTGCCGTTTCCCATCTTCCCGGTCTTCGCCGCTCGGGTGGTGGCCATGGTGGGCTGGTTTTTCCCACCCTTCCCGCGCTCTGAACGGGGCGTCCCCGACGCGCCGCTCATCTGGAAGCCGAGCCGGAGCCGGCCAGGTGCCGGACGTCCCCCTGCCGGCGGGTGAGCCCCTGCCGGTCAAAGTGCTCGAGCAGGGGCACGGCGTACTTCCTGGTGGTCCCCAGGGCCTCCCGGAACCGGCTCACGGTGAGGCCGGCGGGGCCGGCGGCCTCGGCGCGTACCACCTCCTCGGCCCGGGCAAGGAACGCCGGCGTGAACACGAGATCCTCGGATAGCCGAGCCAGTCGGGCGGTGACGACGCAGGCCTGAACGAGCTCTCGGGGGAACCCTTGCTCCTGGAGCTCCCGGACCGTGGGAGGTGTGGGTTCACGGGAGGCGACCGCTTCCACCAGGCGCCGGGCTTCGCCCTCCCGCTCGCCGAGCGAGACACGGTGGGTGGCCAGGCGGACCGTGGTTCCCTCGCGCACCAGCACCTGCTCCTCCTCCAGCCGAGTCAGCACGGACATCGCCAGCCCCTGCTCGAGGGCGGGGACCAGCTCCCCTCCGCCTTCCACCAGCGCCCGCCGCAGCTCCCCGGGGTCCATCCCCGGGCGCAGGGGGTAGGCCCGGTGGTACGCGGCCAGCCCTTCCCTCGCCGCCTCGTCGAGGGCACGGAACCGGTCCTCGGCCACCCACCATGGCCCCACCCGCACAGCGCCCTCGAGCTCTGAGGGCGCGAGGCCGGCAAGCAGGGGCAGGTCGGAGGCGCGAACGGCCCCCCGCTCGGCCACCAGCAGCGGGGCGAGCCGCTCCCGAGGAGCACCGTCGCGTCGGCCCAGCCGTCCGGCGGGGTCCGGCCCGGGCCGGGCCGGCGGGTCGGGATCGAGCACCACCCCGCCGGCCACGGTCTCCCGCCGGCCGGCTTCCCGCAGCACGAAGCGGTCTCCCGCCTCGGCCACGACCGGGCGGGAGAGGGTGAGACGGGCGTACGCGTCGCCGCCCGGCCTGAGCTCCGAAGCTCCGTACAGGCGGAGCCGGGCATCGCGTTCCGCCGTGCCGACGTACAGCTTGTACGCGCCCCTCGCGGTGAGGGGATGCTGGAGGTTCCGGACGGGGAGCACCTTTCCTTCGATCACCGAGGTGGGACGCCACTGTCCGGCCCGGGCCAGGACGTCGCCCCGCTCCACATCGTGCTTGGGGATGCCCGCGAGGTTGGCGGCGACCCGGGAGACCGGCCGAGCCACTCGCACCGGCCGCTTGTGCGTCTGGAGGGATCGGATGCGGGCCGTCGGGCCGGAAGGGTAGAGGCGGACCTCGTCACCGACCGCAAGCGCGCCGCCGGTGAGGGTCCCGGTGACCACCGTGCCTGCCCCCCGGATCGTGAACGATCGGTCGATGTGGATCCGCGCGCGGTCGCGATCCTCGGGCGGAGGAGCCGCGGCGAGCATGTCGTCCAACGAAGCGCGAAGCTCGTCGAGCCCCTGGCCGGTGGTGGAGGAGCAGACGACCACGCGTGCTCCCTCCAGGGCTGTGCCGCTCAGTCGTTCCCGGACCTCTTCGGTCCGCAGTGCGATCGTGTCGGTGTCCACCAGGTCGGCCTTCGTGAGAGCCACGACCCCGGCCCGCGCACCCAACACGTCCACGATGGCCAGATGCTCCTCCGACTGGGGCTTCCAACCCTCGTCGGCGGCGACCACGAACAGCACCAGCCGTACCGGACCGACCCCCGCCAGCATGTTTCGGACGAACCGCTCGTGGCCGGGGACGTCGACGAACCCGATCTCCCTGCCCGAGGGCAGCGAGCACCAGGCAAAGCCGAGGTCGATCGTCAGGCCACGGCGCTTCTCTTCCGCCCAGCGGTCCGGATCGATCCCGGTCAGCCGGACGATCAAGGACGACTTCCCGTGGTCGACATGGCCGGCGGTGGCCACGACCTGGAGCGGGTAGCCGACTGGTTCCTGGGCCGCGGCCTCCGCCATCGCTAGATCTCCTGGGACAGCGCGTACCGCACGGCTCGGAGAAGCTTGGCGTCCTCGGCCGGATCCACGGTCCGGAGGTCGAAGACCAGGGCGTCGTCCTCGACACGGCAGAAGACGGGTGGACTTCCCGTCCGCAGGCGAGCGGCCACCCGCTCCGGCCGGGGGACCCGAAGCGTCACCGCGTGCGAGGGGATCCCGTAACCGGGCAACGATCCCCCACCCGCCACCGACTCCGTCCGCCGCACCTCGGCGCCGTCCAGGGCTTCGGCTACCGCACGGGCCCGTGCTCGCACGGACGCGGGTGGGGCCACCAGCGACCGCCACGCGGGCAACTCGTCCCGCCGGCCGTCTGCATGCATGCGCAGGACGACCTCGAGGGCCGCCACCGTCATCTTGTCAACGCGGACCGCCCGGGCGATCGGGTGCCGGCGAAGCCGGTCCACCAGATCGCGCCGGCCGAGGAGGATCCCCGCCTGCGGGCCGCCCAACAGCTTGTCTCCGGAGAAGCACACCAGGTCGGCGCCCGCGGCCAATGCGTCCGAGGCGGCGGGCTCCTCCCCAGGCACCATCCGGGCCGAGCCAAGCAGGCCGCTGCCGATGTCGTGGAGGAGCGGGACCCCCGCTCGATGCGCAAGCTCGGCCAGGCCACCGGCGTCCGGGGACTCGGCGAACCCCACGATCCGGTAGTTGCTGGGGTGAACCTTGAGGATCATCCCGGTGCGGTCCGACACGGCTCGCCGATAGTCGGCGAGCCTCGTGCGGTTGGTCGTGCCCACCTCCACCAGCCGGGCCCCCGAGGCGGCCATGATCTCGGGGAGGCGGAACTCCCCCCCGATCTCGATCAGCTCCCCCCGCGAAACCAGCACGTCCTTCCGGCGAGACAGCGCGGCCAGAGCGAGGAGGAGGGCGGCGGCGTTGTTGTTGACCACCAGCGCGTCCTCCGCCCTGGTGATCGCCGTGAGCAGGAACTCCGCGCGCGTCGTGCGGCGGCCGCGCTTGCCTGTCTCCCGCTCGACCTCGAGATCGGAGTAGGAGCGGCCCACACGGGCCGCCGCCCTGGCGGCCTGCTCCGGGAGCGGCGCCCGTCCCAGGTTGGTGTGCAGGACCACGCCGGTGGCGTTGATCACCGGGGAGAGGCCCAGGGCCATCCGCGCCGCCAGGTTCACCGCCCGGGCCAGGATGATCTCCTCTTCGGGAGGCTCCCGGCCCCGCGCCGCGGCGCCTCGAACCTCCTCGACCACCGCCCGGATGGCTCCTCTGACCACATCCCGGCCGAATCGTTCCGCGGCGCGACGGCCGGGCGCGGAACGCAGGAGCGCATCGACGGGCGGCACGCGCCGCCGTACGTCGGGCATGGTCGAAGCGTACCGCGACCGGTTCTTTCGCCGCGGCTAGGCCTGCCGGTGCTGCCTCTGGCCCTGGGGGATCGGTTCCGGCCAGGACAGGTGGAAGCCCTGCCCGTACAGGACGCCGAGCGCTCGGAGGGCCTCCACCTCCGCGCCGCTCTCGATGCCCTCGGCGATGATCGTGGCCCCGATCTCAGAGGCGAACGAGATGAGGGCGGAGGCGAGGGCTCGGCGGGCCTGGTCGCTGTCGATGCCCCGAGTCAGGCTGATGTCCAGCTTGATGAAGTCGGGGGCCAGCCGGAGGATATGGCGGAGGCTGGCGAACCCCGCCCCCGCGTCGTCGATGGCGAGCCGAACCCCTTCGGCCCGCAACTGCTGCAGGGACCGAGCCAGGGTCTCGTAGTCCTCCACCGGGGCGTGTTCGGTTACCTCCAACACGACGCGTTCGCTGGGAAGCTCGGGAAGCAGGCGAAGGAACCGAACGCTGCTGAGGGCTTCCGGTGAGACGTTGAGGGCCAGGAACGTGCCGTCGATGGCATGGGCGTGCGCGACGGCCGCTCGCACCGCGGCGATCTCGAGCTCCACCCGCAGTCCCACGGCCGCGGCATCGGCGAACCACAGGTCCGGTGTCCGGGCGGGGTGGCCGGGGAATCGGGACAGTGCCTCCCGGCCGACGACGTCGTCGTTGGTGAGATCGAAGATCGACTGGAAGACGACGGCCGGGCCGCCGTCCTGGAGGATCTCGCGGATTCGCTGGACCTGACGACGCTGGGCTTCGGCGACCTGCTCCTGCCGCTCGAGCTGCCCGGCCAGCTCGTCGATGACTTCCGCGGTGATCTCGGCGGAGAGGGCGCCCTGTCCCCGCGAGGTTCGCTGGATGGCTACCAGGATCTCGTCGGCGGGGCTTCCCTTGACGAGGTAGGCCGAGGCCCCAGCTCGGAGCATCTCGAGGACGGTGCCTCGGTCCCCGTAGGCGGAGAGCGCGATGACCTTCGTGCGGGGGGACGCGCGGCGGATGTCGCGCGTGGCCCGGGGCCCGCCTCCCCCCGGCATCTTGACGTCGACGATGGCGATGTCGGGGCGGTGGGCCACGGCGAGCTCAGCGGCCTGTCCCGCATCCTCCGCCATCCCCACCAGCTCGAGCGAGGGCTCGGTGGCGATGAGGTCGGCGAGCGCTTCTCTGACCGAGGGCTCGTCGTCGGCGATCAGGACGCGGATCGTTCTCGCCATCGACTCACTCCCTAGGTTCCAGGGATCCACGCTGCCCTCGCTCCTCGCTTCTCGCTTCGCTTGACCGGGAGAGCGTAGCGTGCGAACAGGGAAGAAAGAACCATTTCGACCTCTCAGGAACCGGGGAGGGTCGGCATCGCCGGCACCCACACGTCGACGGTGGTCCCCTGCCCCGGGGTGCTCTGGATCCGGCACCATCCCCCAAATACCTCGGCCCGCTCCCGCATCGCCACAAGGCCGAGATGCCCGGGCCGGATCGCTTGTCGCTCCAGCGAGAACCCGGCTCCATCGTCGGAGACCCGCAGGGCCACTCCGTCTCCGCGTTCCTCGATGTGCACCTCGACCCTGCCGGCGCGGGCGTGCTTCCGGACGTTCATCAGCGCCTCCTGGGCGAGGCGGTAGAGGAGGGCCCGAGTCTCCGGTGGCGGTTCGGCGCTCATCCGGGTCTCCAGGGCGGTGGAGATCCCGTCGCGCTCCAGCACCTCGAGGTACTGGCGGAGCGCGGCGGTTAGGCCCTCGCGATCGAGGACGAGCGGTCGCAATTCGAATAGCAACCCTCGGAGACGCCCGATCGCCTGTCCGACCACCTCCTCCAGCTCGTCGAGTTGGTCTGCGAGGCCGGCGTCCCCGGTCAGCCTCCGGCGGAACGCCTTGAGCCGGAGGGCCACGGCGCTCATGACCTGGATCGAGTCGTCGTGGAGGTCCCAGGCGATGCGTTTGCGCTCCGACTCTTGGGCATGGACGAGGAGCGCCTCGAGGCGACGTCGCCGATCCAGATTGTCCTGGAGTTCCCGCTCCCGGCGCTTGCGGTTGGCGATGTCGCGGATGTACGCGGTGAAGGACGGGGGGCCCGGGAGGTCGATGCGGGCGACGGCCAACTCGACGGGGAATTCCGTGCCATCGGCGCGCATCGCGGTGATCTCCACCGGACGCCCCAGGATCGTGCTCTCTCCCGTAGCCAGGTAGCGTGCGAAGGCCCGGCGGTGCCGATCGCGAAGCGACGGCGGCACCATGAGGTCGGCCATCGGCCGCCCGATCACCTCCGCGCGCGAGTAGCCGAACACTCGCTCGGCGGTGGGATTGAACTCGGTGATGTCCCCACGGTGATCGATGGCCACCACCGCGTCGATGGCAGACTCGAGCATGGCGGCCTTGCGCGCCTCGATGTCGCGGACCTCCGCCTCATCGACGAGCCGGCGGGGCGTGTCGCCCGCCAGGTCGATGTAGGAAGAGCGCCGGCCACCCTCACGTGCGGGTTTCTCGCCCCCCGGTGATCCCCGGTTCACCCTCGGCTTCCTCCTCTAGGGATGATTCGGAACTGTGCCCGTGCCGGTTGAGTGAGCCTCCGCTGCTTTCATTCGCCGCGAGAGCGGTGATTCCTTGGTTTGTGTGGGAAAAGAATTCCAGGTCGGAGCACGTTTTCGAGCGGAGCAAGCGTCCTCCAAATGGTCGGAGCCGAATGGGGGACGAGGGGGAGGCGCACGAAGGATTCCTTCACCCCGTGGCGGAGGCCTGCGTCTTCGTGCTGGCGGCCAGGGCGGGGACGTATGGGCTGGTCAAGGGCAGGGGACCGGGCCGGGCCAGTAGATATCCCTGTCCGTGGTCGATTCCCAGGTCGCGCAGGGCAGCGAGCTCCTCCTGGGTCTCGATGCCTTCCGCCACGATCCGAGCGTGGGTCTTGGACGCGAACGATGCCAGGGCGCTGGCCATGGCCTGAGAGGCCTGGTCGGAGTCGATATTGCGCGTCAACGTGACATCGAGCTTGATGAGGTCGGGGGCGAGCCGGAGGATGTGCCGGAGACTGGCGAATCCCGCTCCGGCGTCGTCAACGGCCAGCCGCCCTCCCCCGTTGCGGAACTCGCCCAGCGCGTCCGCCAGGGCGGCGTAGTCCTGGACCGGGGCGTGCTCGGTGATCTCCACGACCACCCTGTCTACGGATGCGTTGATGAAGATGTCGCGGAAACTCGAGAAGGTCACAGTCTCTGGCGAGAGATTCACCGAGAGGTAGGCGCCTTGGGGAACGTGGTCGAAATGCGCCAGTGCAGCCCGGGCTGCGGCCAGCTCCAGGTCGATGGCCAGGCCGACCTCGGCAGCTTCGGCGAACCACCGGTCCGGGCCCTGTTGGGGCTCCAGACTGAAGCGAGCCAACGCCTCCAGGCCGACGATGCGGCCAGTCAGCAGGTCCGCGATGGGCTGGAACACCATCGTCAGTCCCTCCCCGGCCAGGACTCGGCGGATCCGGGCGGCCCGCTCGGCCTGACGCTCGGCCTCCTTCGACTCTCTGACGAGCTGACTCGCCAGCTCGTCCACGACATCCGTCGTGATCTCTGCCGAGAGCGTGCTCTGACCCAGGTAGGAGCGGCTGATCGCCTCGGCGATCTCACGGGTACTGGTCCCCTTGACCACGTACCCGACGGCTCCCGCCCTCAGCATCTCGAGCACGGTCGTTCGGTCCTCGTAGGCCGACAGGGCCACGATTCGGGTCGAGGGAGACACCTGGCGGATCCCGCGAGCGGCCGCGGCCCCTCCCCCTTCGGGCATCCGCACGTCGATGACCGCGACGTCGGGAGCCAGCGTCCCGGCGAGCTCCACGACCTGACCGGCGTCGGTGGCAACTCCTACCAGCTCCATGGATTCCTCGGCCTGTATCAGCGCGGCCAGGGCATCCCGAAGCACGGGGTCGTCGTCGGCGATGAGCACACGGATCCTGCTCAGGACGCCACCTCCTCGTCC
>DASYUI010000035.1:0-68084 GCA_036001425.1 Actinomycetota bacterium | reverse complement strand
CTTTCCAGCCGACCTGTCGGCCAAGAAGTTGACTGCTGTGAACCCTTGCAGGCCCTGGAGCGCGGGAATGATCTTCTCGTTGATGATCTTCACCGCGTCGCCGATCTTGCCTGCGTCACCTTCGATCGTGCTGATTCGTGCTTGCATAGCCATTGGTCTGTCCTTTCGTCTCTCGTGGCGAGCAATCATAGCCGTGAGCGGGCGATTCGCAAACCCTCATTTCCGGTCAGACTGCAGCCGCTTTAAGTGCGCGGAGCGGCTTCACCGCTTCAAGGGAAAGGAGTCATGAGGTTGGGCTTGAGACTCGTCGCCGGGCTAGCCCTCGTCTTCTTTGGAGTGGCGCTCCTGTTCGGAGTTCTGCTTGTCAGCTCGTCGACCACCACCTGGGCTCGGCCTGGACGACGGCCTTCCGGACGGCGTCACGGTCCAGGGCATCGGGACCACCGGACGTGCGTCGGCGGCCCGAAGGGCATCGGCCTTCCCGGGGGTACGGGTGGTGCCGACCACCTCGTGGCCGCGCTCGATGAGCACCGGGACGAGCCGCCGGCCCAACGCCCCGGTCGCTCCCGCGACGAAGACCTTCATGGCAACCTCCTCGGTTCTTGGTGTCCTGGTCTCCAGACAAGGCGAGACCCTCCCGTGTGACATCCCTTCATCGCCGCCAGCCTTCCCTGAGTCCATTCTGGCGTCGTGGATCCCGACGGGATGAGCATCTTATGTAGCGGGAGGGGAGCGTGATGGCCCCGCATTGGCCCCGCGATGGACTGCGAAATGATGGGAAACGCCGGTCGGTTATGAGGCGAGAAATCCTGCTCAGAATGCATATCGCCGTCGATTCAGGAGGCCAGCGACCTGCCCGGATCAAACTCATAATCCGTCGGTCGGAGGTTCAAGTCCTCCCCGCCCAACGACCGACGGCGCACGTCAGCGCCGTCTTGGGGTGGTCGAGCCCGAATCGGGGGCAGGCCGTGGACCGGCGGACTGATGATCCGACTGTCGCAGGTTCGACCCGCTCCCCATGGAGCTATGAGGGCCCCGGTCAGCCGAAGAACCGCCCGTTCCGCTCCTTGACGACGAGGGCGAACACGCTGGTGTCCTCATCCGCCGACTGGTAGGTGGCTCCCGCCGACTGGGCGGTCCAGGACATCGAGGTGCCGGTGAGCCAGCCCCTGACGGTGAAGCCCTGGTCGGCGTCGGAGGCCTGGTACCGGTCGAGCGCCGGTCCCCAGTCCACGTCGAAGGACACCACCGCCGGGACCGACGGGCCGCAGGACAGAGCGTTGAAGATGTTCAAGGAGTCCTGCGCTGCCAGGTCCGAGACCTCCATCGTGGCGATGGCGTCGGGGAAGTCCACATGCACCGAGCCCTGGGGGATGCTGGTCGTCCAGAAGAGCCCGTCCGGGCACGGGATGATGTCCACGTTGAAGTCGTGGATCTGGGTGGCGAATGTCGGGTCAACTGACCCGCTGAAGAGATCGATTCAGACGAAGCCGAACGTACCCTGCTGCGATCTGCCGTCCGTGCCGACGAACAGCCCCTTCATGAACCGCATGTCGGCTTCCCACATCGAATCGGCCGTGGCGCCCGGGCCGGTCCAGTGGCCGCGGAGGACGGCCAGCCCCACGAACCCGTTGAGGTCGGTGATCGTGGACGGTTCGTTCCCGGGGCCCGGGAGGAAGACGTGGTACACCCCGCCGAGCTCCGGAGCCCCGCCGGGGATCGGCTGAGGCGTCCCGGTGCCGGCCGGGTCGGCGAACGCGAACAGCGGACGAAGCAGACCGGACCCGTAGGCGAGCGCCGCCGTGCCAGCGGCAGCCTTGATGAACGCGCGCCGGGACACATCGTGCTGCCACCGGTGCATCGACGCAACCGGGAACGATGACTCCCGGGTGGGGAAGCCCAGTGATGGCGGCAGACGCATGGCTCCCTCCTTCCACCGCCGGTCGGTTGCAGGCGGGGCCGGCCGGACCTGCTTCCTCGACGCGGCGAGCCTACGCCCGGCCACGGCCCAGAGGCAAGGGCCGCAGATCGTCGGGGAACTCTGCGTCTGGAACGGGTCGGGCTATGAGGGCCTCTTATCTCGAGCCGCCTCCTCGATCCGGGCCGGTTTCAGCACGCGCAGGGATCTGTAGCCGGTCTGAAGCCAGCCCTCCCGCTCCATCGCGCCCAGGACCTTGGTCACCGTCTCACGCGCCACCCCGGCGGAGCGGGCGATCTGCTCGTGTGAGACTCGGAGCCTGGGCTCCCTCAGGCGCCCGAGGAGCCGAAGCAGCGACCGCGCCACCCGTTGTTCGGCCGAGCGGAAGGCGATGTTCTCGAGCTGCTCCTCGACGGCGGCGAGCCGGGCTCCCAGGATCCGTAGCAGCCGGAGAGCAACCTCAGGGTGGCGCCCAATGAGTTCCCCCAGGTCCTCCTCCCGGAGCAGGCACAGCAGGGAATCCTGTTCGGCCTCGGCAAAGGCGTTCCGTCCCGCTGCCCCGAAGAGCTCGAGCGTCCCGAAGACCTCGCCGGACTCGAACGCCCCCAGCGTCACCTGTCTGCCGTCCTGCCAGAGGCGGTACAGGCGTACCCGGCCGCGTTTCACGATGTACAGGGCCCGAGACCGGTCGAGGGGAGTGAACACCAGTTCCCCGGCGGCGACTCGGAGCAGCGGCAGGCGGCGCTCCCACGACGCCATCTCCTCGGGGAGGAGCCCGAGGAAGAGGTCGGTCTCCCGAAGGCAGGCGTGGTCGCTCACGAGCGGGTCCCAAGAAACCACAACCCCCCGACGAGCCGGGGGATTCCCGCAGTGAAGGGTCAGCCCTGGAAGGTGTTCGGGGCGAGGACAGGAACCGGGCAGTTCACCGTGAACGTCTCCCCCTTCGTGTCGGGGGTGCCGGGGAACTCGTCGAGCTCTCCCGCGTCCCGGGCCTGGACCACCTCTGGCTCGGTCTTCAGGACTCGCGCGGAGGCCTCATCCTTCCACGCGTAGGTCATGTGGTCCCAGTAGGGGCTCCAGGCGGGCTCACCGGCCTGGGAGTCGAACACAGACGGCTGGAAGCCCATCGGCCCGGGGCCTTCGAGCCCGTTCATGAACACGTTCGTTCGACCGGTCGCCCCGGCCTCGCTGGCGCCGGCCAGGGCCGGCGAATGGACGACGTGCATCCCCTCGGCCATCGGGGCCAGGGTGACGTCGGCCACGATGTACCGCACCCCCGGGAAGCACTCGTGGAGCTTGAAGGTGACTTCCCCCGCCGAGGTATCCGGCGGTTCGATGAGCTGTCCGCCGCCCAGGTACTCTCGGAGCTCGGTATCGACCGGCATCTCGCCACCGGACCACTTCACTACGGCAGCATTCAGGACGATCCCCGTCTTCTCCACGGCGAGCTCCCCCGACTTCCTAGCCGCCTCAACTTCCCGCATGGAGGTCAGGGTTCGAAGGGAGGCCTTCCACCGGGCCCGGGAGACGCGCCACGTGGGGGCGTAGTCGTCGCGGCCGGGGTCGGTGGAGAGCACGATCGGCTGGTCGTCCATTCCGTTCTCGAACTCGTACCAGGACCCCGTCCGACGCTCCTCGGCCAGGACAGCGAGCCTGGGGACGAAGACGAGTCCTTCCTGCACCGCCAGGACCTGGTCCGAGGTATCGGTCCGGATGAAGAAAACGCGGCTCCCGCCCACCACGCCCTCGTGGAGCTTCAAGGTGACGAAGCCGAAGGCGCCCTCCCACTCGTCGGATGTGAGCGCGAAGTCGAGCACGTCGCCGACGATCGGCCGACCCTCGGCAAGCCGAGGCGTGGCGGGCTTTCGGGTCGCTTGCTCGGCCCCCGTCGCGCACGCGGCCAGAAGGGCCGGGAGAGCCCCACCGGCCAGGCCGATCCCGAGCCCTCGTCGGGAAGCCCAGGCCAGGAAGTCCCGTCTTCCGATCCGATCGGTGCCCATCTGTTTCCTTTCGTCCCGGTTCATGCCCGACGGTAGCCGGGGAGCGGGGGAGAGTTCGTGACGACGGCACAGTTCCGGCGGGATCCCCGCGCTCCGTATGGCTGCTGCCGGGAGCCTCTCTGAGCGATTGGCGCTCGAATAGTCGGTAGGTCGCCTCGACGTCCTGCCTAGTCCGCTGAGCACTTTCGGGTACCCTCCGGCCCGGGACCCCGGAAGCGGGACGGAGGGCCGCGCGAACCGCGACCCTCCGTGTTTCAGTCGAAAGACACTTCGTCAGGCTCGGGCGGGACGCCAGTGCGCACTGTGACATCCCGCCGGAACCCTGCATCGCTGTGCTACGAGCTAACCCCTACAGCTGGATCGGGCACTTGAAGTCGGCCCCAGGTACCCGAGTGACGGTCACGTCGCCAGCGGCTTGGGCGGTGAGTACCTGCTCCTCGGACGTCAGCAGGTACGGCGTGACGTTCCACGTGACCTCGAAGAACTTCCACTGACCACCGTGATAGCCGACGTCCCCGGGGGCCACCCCCACTACGCCTTTCTGGCCTGAGGCGCCGTCCACGATCCCGTAGAAGTTGTCCCTCCCCTCCTGAGGAGTGGCTGCCGGAGGCACCACGGTGCGCACTGTGGTCTCCTCATAGAAGCAGCACCCGTCGGGGAATACGAAGGGAGGTGTGTCAGCCCGGGCCGGTGCCGAGAACGCGAGAAGGACTGATACGCCGGCGAGGACTGCAACCCGTCTCATTGGTCGCCTCCTCTCTCCAGTAGCACCCTCAAGGCTAGGCCCTGCACCTTGCAACACCCTGTCGAGACTCTTGCAAGATCCTTAAATTCCGGAGGGATTTGGCCTTGTGGGGGTCGGGTTGTGAGGCTCGCCTCTCCGAGGGAAGAGGGACTCGTGTCCCCGAGAGGACTCGGACCATCTGCCCGTCGCATCGGGATGGCCGTCGTCTGGGCCCAGCCACTTCCGAGACGGTCGGAAGGCGGAGGGTGTCCAAATGGGTGCTACTTGCACTCAATCAGCGCGATCGATGGTTAGGCGTGGAGTACCTCGCCGCCGTCTTAGGTACGCGCCGGAGGGATGATGTGTCCGGTATTTGTCCCGCGATGGACCGCGAAACGTTGGGCAAAGTCGGGTAGCTTTGAATAGCCAAACGCGCTGGTCAGACACGAAGTTCCCGTGTTTCGCCTGGTTCTCCCATCGCTCCGGATCAAACTCGTATCCGTAGGTCGCAGGTTCAAGTCCTGCCCGCCCCACCAGCGAAGGCGCAGGTCAGCGCCCATCTTCGGGTGGTCGAGCCCGAATCGGAGCAGGCCGTCCATGCCGCATTCATGCTGCAATCCGCTTGGGAACTGAACCAGCACACTGGACCGGCGGACTGATGATCCGTTGCTCGGAGGTGCGATTGTCCGGGACGACCTAGCCCATCTTCGACTGGCCGACCTCGATCAGGTGGCCGTCGGGGTCGCGGATGTAGCAGCGGATCTCACGACCACGGTCCTGCGGCGGCGTAAGGAACTCCGCGCCTTTGGCCTTCCAGTCCTCGTACACGGCGTGGACGTCTGCGACCCGGATGTTCATGCAGGCGCTGACGCGCTTCGGATCCTGTGGCGTCACCATCTCAACGTCAGGTTTGTCCTCGGTTGGTCCGCCCCCCACGTTGATGATGATCCAGGAGTTGTGGAACTGGAGGATCACGGGGTCCCGCTCCATCACGACCTCCGCTCCGAGGACCTTCGTGTAGAAGTCTCGTGAGCGGTCCTGGTCTTCGACGATCAAGAGCGTGGTGAGGACCATCCCCTCCTCGGGTGCGGGGAAGTGGGGATTCGCCATTGCCATCACCTCCGTAACGGGAGCGTTAAGGCAGCCTCGGGGCCAGTTTAGTAACGTCGCTTCGATGCTGTGGGACGCCAGCACAGTAGTCGTGGTCCCGAGCCTCGGGGGCGATCTCCACCCAGGCCATGGTTCCTCCCTCCCAGCTTCGACGACGTCACGTTCGTTCCGGAGCGTTTCGCAGCTCCGGGACGATGATGTCCTGACCGGCCGGATCCATCCCGCGAGGCCTCACGAGGGGACGAGCGCCCGCAGGCCATTCCGATCCCTGATCTCTACGTGCCGGTAGTCCACACTGATAAGGCCCTCCGCCTCGAACGCCTTCAGGACGCGGTTCACGCTGGGGCGCGTGGCCCCGAGCAACTCGGCGAGCGTGGACTGGGGAAGGCGGATGCTCCCCTCGTGTCCCTCCGTTTCGTCCAACAGGAGAGCGGCCACCTGGGAGCGGAGATCACCCCGGGTCAGCTGGAGTAGGCGGAGCTGGCTGCGCTCCAGGCGAGCCGCCAGGCTGTACAGATAGCGACGACACAAGGCCGGCCGCGTCTGGAAGAGGCGGTCGAGCACCGCCTCATCCAACTGGATCAGCACCACGTCCGTGATGGCTCGCGCGCTGAACGGGGCGTCTTTCTGGCAGAAGTAAGGGATGTCTCCCATGGTGTCGCCGGAGCGGAGGATCTGGATCATCACACGGCGGAGCCCCGCCCGGTGATAGAGCTCGACCTCGCCCTCCTCGATGACCCCGATGAAGGTGACCGGCTTCCCTTGGGTCATGAGCTTGGTGCCGGACGAGACCCGTCGCACCCCGATCGACGAGGCGAGTTCTCGCATGTCCTCCGAGGAGAACGGCGAGAGCTCCGCCCGTCCCAGGGCTCGGGCGATCCAGGCGGCGTGTCGAAGCATCCCGTCGGACATGTCACTCCTCTTATTGGGGTCTCTCTCTTAGGCTCCCCAGCTTGTCAACACTGTGTGCTGGCGGACATTTCCCTGGATCGGATCCTTCCACCAGCCAGAGGCAAACCTTGGCGTGCGCCTCTCGCTCGCGCCGCCAGTCCAGTGAGAGCGTCCCCACGCCGAACGGATGGAAGAAGCCTCTCAGCGACCGCGCCTCGGTCCGGCGTCTTGGGAGGCGGCGAACCTCACGGTGCATCCTCCGGAGCTCCCCTCGAGGCCGACGGTCTTCCTGCCGCTGTCTGCCATCCCCGTTTGGCACGTCTCCTCGTACTGCAGGTGGGGTGAAGGCAGACATCCCCAGGGTCCAGCCCAGCGGGTGCGTCATGCCGCTACCCCCCGCGCCTTGCTCTTGTAAGGGAAGAACCGCTCCCGCTCGCCCCGCTCCCACGCTTCCTGGAGCTCCGGCTTTGAGATGTCCCAGTCGGGCCGGATCTTGTTGAACATCTCCCGGAGGTCGCCGTGGAGGTCTTCGACCGACGGCCGCCCCCAGTACCAGTACCCGTTGTAGATCTTGAAGACCTTGAGCCCCGGCTCCAGCACGATGGTGTGGGGGATCAT
The DNA here is from genome assembly GCA_036001425.1 of Actinomycetota bacterium. Lineage (GTDB taxonomy): Bacteria > Actinomycetota > UBA4738 > UBA4738 > CALAEC01 > DASYVD01. Next base: position 60,823 of record DASYUI010000035.1, on the reverse strand, counting down.
CGGGTCGTTGTGCGGGTCGGTGTACTCCTTGATGTCCAGGTCCTTCTGGACCTTCCGTCCGGGGTCTGACAGGAACGGCCACTGCGCCCCTAGGGCGTCCCGGAGCTCGTTGGTCTGGATCAGGTTGTCCGTGGAGATGGTCACGATCCTCGTGTACCCCACCTTGAGCTCGGGGTAGAACTCCACGAGGTTCCGCATCTGCCGCCGGTCCTTGGGGCAGAAGTGCCCTCGCGAGAGCACCAGGATCATCGGGTCGTCCTCCTGGAGGTCGGAGAGCTTCCTCCGCGTCCCCGTGTGATCGGTCAGCTCGTAGTCGGGGAACGTGGCTCCCACTTGGATGTCGGATCTCATGCTGATCTCCTCCTCCACTCACGCTCAGTCTTTGCCTGTTCAGGACCCCCCGGCAGGGCCTAGCGTCCTGTGGCCCGGGGCCAATGGCTTGCCCTTCTGATCGGGTCGAGGCTCAGCACGCGCATTCCAACCCGGACTCGTGCGCCGGCGCTTCGTGGTCCTCGAGTCCGAGTTCGATCGCGATCTGGGATCCGGGCTTGGCTCCCATGGTTCTGGCCTTGACCTTGCCCTGCTCGAACCGCAGAACCGTAGGAATCGAAAAGACTCTGTACCGCTGCGCCAGCTCCGGGGCTCGATCGACGTCGAGCTTGGCGAACCGGACCCGCGCTTCCCACTGCTCCGACAGGGCTTCGATCTCCGGCTCGAGCTGCCGGCACGGCAGGCACCAGTCGGCGTAGAAGTCGACCACCACGGGCCTGTCGCTCTCCAGGACCTCCGGCCGGAAGACCTCGGTCGTCACCTGGGTCACCATCTGTGGTTCCTTCCTCCTCGAGTTTTGGTCATCGCCCCTCACAACCTTGCGACCGTGGCTCGGCGTCCGCGACTGTTCGTTCGGCGACAGTGTCGCCGCCGGCGCGCCTCAGCCGGTCCGAAGTGGCTGAGGATGGGAGGCCTTGTGCCTTCCCTCCTCACGATCTGTTGAATCGGTCGATCAGGCGGGCAGCCGATCCGGTGGGGGTGGTATGGACCTCGCGTCTTCGCCGAAGCCGAGTGGCCGAGAGCGCCTGATCAATGGACAGAAGGAAGGAATATCCCAAGCCCGAGGACCGCCCTGTGTTCGGGGGTGCTTGCGAGATCTTGCGTCAAACCTAGCGCCTGGTGGGCGCCGTCGGGGGCATCTCCCGCCGAAGCCCCAGTGAGTGTTGGCGACGGCGAAGCTGGGGCGGCCCATCGTAACCGTGACCTCACCAAGGTACTCGCCGCCAGGGAGGTTGGCCGCCACCTCGTGCTCATCGGCGGCGACGCGTGAGGCGCCAGACGGCTGGCAGGGCCCCCGCCGCCAGTAACAGCTTGACAGTATCCCCAACCACGAACGGGTACAGGCCAAGCTCCAGGGCGTCGCACCCTGAGGCGGTGGCCAGGTCGCAGGGGGAGGCCGCCGGGTCCACCACGGGGATGCCAAGGGAGGCAGCAAGCCAGGGAAGCCCGACGAGATAGATTGACACGTTGCCCAGGAACATGGCCCCCAGGGCGCTGCCGGGGCGGCGGTCCCATCCCCGCTCGGCGAGGACGCCCACGACCGCTGCTGCCAGGACGAAGCCCCACAGATAGCCTCCGGTAACGTGCAGGGGGTCGCGCAGGAGAAGAAATTCGACACCGCTCCTCCCTTCGGCGAACACGGGGAGCCCCACAGTCCCCTCCGCAAGGTAGAGGGCGATCGCTGCCGCGCCTCGTGCCGCCCCCAAGGCCGCGGCCACGAGGAGCACGCCCAGCGTCTGGCCCGTGATGGGGACGAACCGGAAATGGATGGAGACCTGGGCCAGCCCCGCTACCACCAGGCTGCCCAAGACCACCAGCGCCGCATCGAAGGCGATGGTCCTCGGGCGGGGGACCGACTGGGCGAGAGCGGTCATTTCGGGGAAGTTCTAACGGAGCCATGCGGTGCCGCGCAAGAGCGCTCGGAGAGCGGTTTCGATGTTGTGCGGGATCGTCGGCGTAGGAAGGAACGGCGCTGGCCCGCCGAATCCGGCGCGGCCGACTGCTGCGAGGCCATGGCAATGCGACCCCTCAGGTCGTTAGTTTTGCCGGGTTGCGAGTGTTCGGGTGCCCTAAACGGAGTTGCCAGCGCCCCCGGGGTGATGCGCTGGGCCATGGGATCCGAGCCCGGTCACACCTTCGTACTGGTGGACCGGGAGGGAGTCAATTCTCGAATTCTTGGTAACTGAGATTTGCCTCGGCGAGCCGGTTCGAAGGGAGATGTGCCCCGCATGTGCCCCGCGACGGACTGCGAAAGGATGCAAAACGTTGAGTAACGTCGGGCGCCGAAACTGCTGATCACGATGTTCGGCACCGGGCTGTTCCCGGCATTCGGCCTACCGCCGACGCTCTGAGGACGAACGGCCGACGGACCGCCATCGCGGCTCAGCGACGTATCTCCGGGGTCGGTCGGAGGTAACCTGCCCTTGGGATGGCCGACACCAACGAACACCTCGACCGGTTGTACGGGCTTCCACTCGATGAGTTCACCCCCGCCCGGGACCGGCTTGCGGCGGAGCTCCAAGGACACGGCGACGCCGCCTCCGCCGCCCGAATCAAGAAGCTCCGCCGGCCCAGCGTGGCCGCGTGGGCCGTCAACCAGCTCATCCGCAACCATCGGAGCGAAGTCCAAGAGCTGCTCTCGCTGGGAGAGGAGGTGCGGGCGGCGCAGCGAGGGGCGCTGTCCGGGGGCGGGGCGGAGAAGATCCGCGAGATCACCGGTCGTCGTCGGCGAGTCGTGGACCGGCTCCTCGACCGGGCCGAGGACCTGCTGGCCCGGGCCGGGCACGCGGCCAGCCGGTCCACCCTCGACAAGGTGGGGGACACGCTGATGGCGGCCACGGGGGATGGGGAGGCGGCCGACGCTGTCCGGGCCGGGCGCCTGGAACGCGAGCTGGCGCCGCCCTCGGGGTTCGAGGGCCTGGCGGGGCAGATCCCCGTTCCCGCGAAGGCCGCCTCGACGCGAGACCGGCAGGCCCGGGAGCGTGCTCAGCGCGCGGAGGCGCAAGCTCGGGATGCGGAGGAAGCCGCCAAGGAGGCCGACAGCGAGGCCCGCCGGATGGAGCAGCAGGCGGAGCGTACCCGGCAGGACGCTGAGCGAGCCCGGCGGAAGGCCGACCGCGCGGCGGAGCGTGCGCAAGAGCTCAGGCGGAAGACGGAAGAGGCCTCCCAACGGCCGGAGGGCTGACCGGTCAGTCCTCGGCCTCGATCTCGTAGGCGTACCAGGTGGAACGTCTGGCGCCGGGAAACGAATCGTAGAGTCGTTGCGCCGTCAGGTTGTCCGGTCCCGTGTACCACTCGAGGTGCCCGGCCCCGCGCCGGCGAGCCTCGTCGAGGGCAGCCTGGATGAGCGCCCGACCGACGCCTCCGCCACGGACGTCCTCCCGCACGAACAGGTCGTTCATCAGCACGGTGTCCGCCGCCTTCGTGGAGCTATGGAACCAGTACAACGTGGCGAACCCCACCAGGCCCCCGTTCGCCCACGCGCCGAGGAGGAGCCCCTCGTCGCTGGGGTGGAGGAACCGGGAGAAGAACCGCCGGTTGCGCTCGGCATCCGGTTCCCCGCCATAGAACCGCTGGTAGCCGTCGACCAGCGGGAGGAGCTCTTCCAGCTCCTGTCGCCGGACCGGACGCACCTCGACCCCGCTCATCGCCGTTGAGTATGCCGGTTGCGCCCGTTGGCCGACCATGGCCCCCGGTGAAGGCGTAATCCGTAGGTCGGAGGTTCAGGTCCTCCCCGCCGCACGATCAACCCCGCAGGTCAATGGCCCTGCCGGAGGTGGCCCTACGCGGTCGCGGGTGGCATAGTGACCGGCTGTGGGGTGATGATTATCGCCAGCGCACCGAGAAGCCCGCGAGGAAGGGGGACCCGTGGGGGAGCGTACCAAGCTGATCGCCCTATCGGCCGTGGTCATGCTCGTCATGGCCGCTTGCCAAGGTGGCGGCGGAGGGGGCGAGGAAGGGAAGACGGATCGGCTCGTCATCGCCGCGGTCCAAGGAAACGAGTCGCTCGGCATCAAGGCCCTTGCCGACGACTACAAGCAGGAGACCGGCGTCACGCTGCAGATCGAGGAGCTCCCGTACCCGCAACTTTTCGAGAAGCTCGTGACGACCTTCGAAGCGAACGAGCCGACCTATGACCTGGTGATGCTCGACGACCCGTGGATGCCGAAGTTCGGGACGGAGGACTGGCTCCAGCCCCTCGATTCGAATTACGGCTTCGAGCGGGATTCAGACATCGCCGACGTGATCTACGAGGTCGGCACGTGGCCGCCCCCGCGCGGTCCGGTCCCGCCGAGCGAGCAAGGCAAAGATCAGCACCTGCTCGGCATCACGGTGGTGGGCAACGTCGAGATGTTCATGTACCGCAACGACCTGATGGAAGAGCCGGCGTCCTGGGACGACGTCCTGGCGGCCGCAAAGGAGAATAACTCGGATAACCTCGCCGGCTACGCCATCCGCGGCGCGGCGACCAATCCGATCGTGGCCGACTTCCTGCCGATCCTGTGGTCGTTCGGCGGTGATGTCTTCGACGAGAACTGGGAAGTCGTGTTCGACTCGCCGGAGTCACTGGCCGCCGTGGAGTTCCTGGTCAAGGACCTCAAGGCGGTGTCCGAGTCGAGCCCTCAGAACGTGGACGCCGCCGACCGGTCGCGCCTGATGGCCATCGGGGAGGCGCTGCAGTCGACCGTGTGGCCGGGCGAGGTCAACAGCATCGTGTTGGGTGAAGGGACCACGGTTGAAGGAAAGGTCACGTTCATCCCCATGCCCGCCGGACCCTCCGGCCAGGGATTCGGGATGATGGGCAACTGGCTGCTCGGCATCCCGACGGCCGCTGAGAACGGCCAGGCTGCGGCGGACTTCATCAAGTGGATGACCGAGGAGGACACCCAGCGGCTCTATGCCGAGAACGACGGGATCCCCAGCCGGACCAGCGTCCTGAACGACGCCGAGCTGAACGAGGCCAACCCCTACTTCGCCGCTCTGGCCGAGTCCCTCGCCGCCGGGCCGAACTGGCGCCCTCGGACGGACCAGTGGAACGCGGTGGAAACGGTGCTCGGAACGAACCTGAACGCCGCGCTCGCCGGGCAGATGAGCCCCGAGGAGGCGGTCCAGGCCGCATCCGATGAGGTGCACAACATCATGGAGCAGGCTGGCTACTACGGCTAAGTTCGTTCTGCTGCTCCTGAGTGTCGGGGACCGGCGCGCTCGATGAGCGGGTCGGTCCCCGCCGCTTCGTTACCGCCCGCTGCCAGGCGGCGCCTCGGCGCAACCGCTCCGGAGCGCCTCGCCTACCGGATGCTCCTCCCCGTTGTGGGGATCGTCTTCATCATCGTCCTCCTGCCGTTGCTGGTCGCTCTCGTCACTTCCCTGCGCGCCGACGGCGACGGTCCGTTCGTGGGCGCACAGAACTACGCACGGGCCCTTTCGAATCCGCTCCTCTACGTCGCGCTTCGCGCAACCGGCATCTACGCGCTCATCGTTCTTCCCGCGGAGATCGCGCTTGGCACCGCGCTGGCCCTGCTCGTCCATCGTTCGGTACGGTCGCCGACCGTGCGCGCCCTGATCTTTGTCTTCGCGATTATGCCGATCGTCATCCCGCCCGTCGGGGTTGGCGTTATCGCCCGTCTCATCTACGCCCCCAACTACGGTGCACTCAACCACCTGCTCCAGCTGGCCGGCCTGATCCAGCGAGAGATCCCCTGGCTCTCCCAACCGGCGAGCGCCATGCTGTCGGTCGCTTCCGTCGACATCTGGCAGTGGACGCCGTTCGTCTACCTCGTCATGTTCGCCGGCCTCCAGACCGTCCCGCGGGAGTCCGTGGAGGCGGCGCAGGTCGACGGCGCCACCTGGTGGCAGCTGTTCTTCCGGATCGAGCTCTTCTACCTTCGCCCGCTGCTCCTGCTCGTTCTCTTCCTTCGGTTGGCCGACGTCTTGCGCGTCTTCGACCACATCTTCGTGCTGACCGGCGGGGGACCGGGCACCGCGACGCAGCTGCTGAGCCTGTACCTGTACCGGGTCGGCTTCAAGTTCTTCAACTCGGGCGAGGCGGCGGCACTGGCGATCTTGGTCCTGGTGGGGATGATCCTGCTCTACAGCGGCGTCTCCCGCCTCCTTCCCGTGGAGCGTGACTGACCGATGCGTCGATCCCACCGCGGGCTCAGGCTGATCGGGTGGCTGGCCATTGCCACCTTCGGGCTCGTGTACCTGTTTCCGCTCTACTGGCTGGTCAACACGAGTGTGAAGGGCCGCGCCGAGCTCTTCGCGTCGAAGCCGACCCTGATCGCTCAGCACCCCACGCTGGACCCGTACCTCAGCGTGCTGTTCGACCGAGGGTTCGTGGGGCTGGTGCGCAACAGCCTGCTGGTGTGCTCCCTGACCGTCCTGATCACGCTAACGATCAGCCTGGCGATCACGTATCCGATCACACGGTTGCCGGTGTCGCGCGGCGTGCGGGTCTGGGTGCTGAACTGGGCTCTCTCGCTCCGCTTCCTCCCGCCGATCGCCGTCGTGGTGCCCTATTTCGTGATCGTCCGCACCATCGGTCTGTACAACCATCCGATGGCTCTCGTATTCGTCTACTCGCTGATCAACCTGCCGTTCGGCATCTGGATGCTGAAGGGGTTCCTGTCGGAGGTTCCCCAAGAGGTGGAGGAGGCGGCGTACGTCGACGGCGCCACCAGACTGGTCGCCTTTCGACGTGTCCTGCTACCGCTGATCGCTCCGGGGCTGCTCGCGTCGGCGGTGATCATCTTCGCCTTCTCCTGGAGCGAGTTCCTGTTCGCGCTCATCCTCACGGCGACCCGTGATGCCCAGACGTTTCCGGTTGGGGTCCAGGGGCTGGTGACACAGTTCGAGATCATCTGGAACGAGATGGCCGCGGCTGGGGTGATCGCCATTGCCATTCCCCTCGTGTTGATGTTGCTGGCCCGGCGCTACGTCCTCGCGGGGCTGACCTTCGGCGTCATTCGCGAGAAGTGAGGCGCGGGTACACCGATGAACGAGAGGTATCTCAACGGCGCGACCATCATGACGACGCCGACTCAGCTCCAGCTGCAGATCGCGCGAGGGGCTGGATTCTCGGGGATCGAGGCGCGCGCCGAGCGTCTCCTCGCGGATGCTGCCGAGGTGGCCGCCACGTCGCGGGCGGCCCGGCCCGGTGAGGTTTGGAGCCTCAACGGAGTACGGATCGGTCTCTTGGCGGACGGCGGCCTCGAGCGAGAGACGCTCCAGGCCGACCTCGACGCCCGCCTGGAGATCTGCCGCGCGATCGGCGCCGTCTACCTGTTGGCCGTCCCGCCTCGGGTCGCGGGGCTCGGCGAGGCCGCGGCCCTTTCCGGGATCCGCGAGGGCCTCGTGCTGGTGCGGGACCGAGCGGCGGCCCACGGAGTGAAGGTCGCCTTCGAGTTTCTCGGGTTCTTCGACTGCCCGATCGGAACGCCGCAGGCTGCAGCAGCGGCGGTGAAGGACCTGGAAGACGTCGACCTCGTCCTGGACTCCTGCCATTGGCACGCCAGTGGCGGCGGGTCGCTCGACCCGCTCCCGGTCGAACGCGTTGCCATGGTCCACTTGAACGACGCCCCGGCGAAGCCGCCGCGGGAGATCGAGGACGCCGATCGTGTGCTCCCCGGCGAGGGGGTGATCCGTCTCCCGGAGCTGCTCGACGTCCTCCGCAGCCGCGACTACCGGGGCCCGTGGAGCCTCGAGACGTTCAATCCACGCTACTGGGAGGAGGATCCGGTTTCGGTCACGCGTCGCGGCTGGGCAGCCCTCGAACGGGTGCTGTAAGAGAGATCAGGTCATACCCCCACACGCTGATGCTTGCGCTCCGCCTCGTGCTGAGCCTTGGCCACCCGCACCTCTTCCCGGTCGGATACCTCCGGAACGCCCACGTCCCACCACGCGTCTCCGCCCGTCCACGTGTACGGATCGGTCTTCGTCACGATTACCGTGGTCCGGTCGGCCACTCGGGCGCGCTCCAGAGCCTGCTCCAACTCCTCGAGCGAGGCGACTTCCTCCGCCCTGGCGCCCATCGCCCGGGCATGTTGGACGAAATCGACGTACACGAGCTCCTTGAAGCGGGAATGCTCGATGAGGTTGTTGAACGGAGCTCCTCCCTTGAACTCCTGGAGCCGGTTGATCACCGCGTACCCGCCGTTGTCGCAAAGGATCACGATGAACTTGTGGCCTGAGAGAACCGAGCTGTAGACGTCAGAGTTCGCCATCAAGTAGGAGCCGTCGCCACAGAACGAGATCACCGTCCGCTCGGGGAGCGCCATGGCCGCGCCCCACGCCCCGCCGATCTCGTAGCCCATGCAGCTGAACCCGTACTCGCAGTCGAAGCTCCCGACCTCGAGGGCTCGCCAATGCTTGTTGAGCTCCCCAGGGAATCCACCTGCCGCGGAAAGCGCGTAGTCGTTCGGTCCCGCGTGATGGTTCACAGTGCGGATCACTGCCGCGTAAGAAGGAAGCTTACCCGCGGGAGGCGGCGCAGCAGCCTCGTCCAGATAGGCGTTCCAGGCTCGGTACTCTTCCTGGGCTCGGGACATCCACCCCTCCGCCGCGCGCCAGTCGCCCAGGGCGAAGCTCAGCTCTTCGATCCCGCGCCTTGCGTCCGCGACGACCGGGAAGGCCCGGTGCTTGGTAGCGTCGAACCGACCGACGTTCAAGGAGATCAGCCGCATGTCCTCTTCGTGGAACACGGTCCAAGAGCCGGTCGTGAAGTCCTGGAGACGCGTTCCCACCGCCAGAACAACATCCGCCTCCGCAGCGAGGGCATTGGCCGACGTGCTTCCGGTGACCCCGAGTGGACCGGCGTAGCATGGGTGATCCCAGGTCAGCGAGGACTTGCCCGCCATCGTCTCCACGACCGGAAGCCGATGCTTCTCGGCGAAGGACGAAAGTTCGGGTGTAGTGAGCGAGTAGTGAACTCCTCCGCCCGCGATCAACAGCGGACGCCGGGCCGAGCGCAGGATCTCCGCGGCCGTGCCGATCTCGGCCGGATCTGGGCCCGGACGCCTGATCCGGTGCACCCGGCGTTCGAAGAATACTGCCGGATAGTCGAATGCCTGTGGCTGGACGTCCTGAGGCAATCCGACGAAGGCGGGGCCGCACTCCGCGGGGTCGAGCATCGTGGCCACGGCATGCGGAAGTGATTGGATGATCTGCTCGGGGGAAGTGATTCGGTCCCAGTAACGGGTCACGGGCCGGAACGCGTCGGTCACGGTGATGGTCGGGTCGTGGAACGGCTCGACCTGCTGGAGGACCGGATCGGGCAGCCGGCTGGCGAACGTGTCTCCCGCCAACACTAGAAGAGGAAGGCGATCGGCATGAGCGATCGCGGCCGCGGTCAGCATGTTCGTGGTGCCGGGGCCGATGGAGCTGGTCGCCACCATGATCTGGCGGCGTCGCTTGGCTTTGGCGTACGCCACCGCGGCCATGGCCATGGTCTGCTCGTTCTGCCCTCGCCAGGTGGGAAGCTCGTCCTCGACCGCCTGGAGCGCCTCGCCCAGGCACGTCACGTTTCCGTGGCCGAAGATCGCGAACACTCCGGGGAAGAGGGGCGCCTCCTCGCCGTCGAGATCGATCCGCTGGGCCATCAGGAACTTCACGATCGCTTGGGCAACGGTAAGGCGGACGGTTTCCATCGCTCTCTCAGCTCCTGTCCTGCTGCCGACCTCGTGCGATAGGTAACCCGCGCGCACCCTGGGTTGGCCGGAAGATATTCTATCTGGCGCCCGTTGAGCGTCCGAGGGGGTTTCCTTGAGAGTTGGCTTGATCGGAGCCGGCCGCATCGCCTCCATCCACGCGGCGACGCTCGCCGGTCACCCAGAGGTCGAGAGCCTGGCGGTCTTCGACCCCGTCCTGGAGGCGGGGGAGCGACTGGCGTCGCTGCACGACGCGAAGCTCGTCGAATCGGCGGACCGGCTGTTCGGCGAAGTGGACACCGTCGTCATCGCCTCGCCGACCGATACGCACGTCGAGTACCTCCTCAAGGCGGCAGAGACCGGCCTACCGGCTTTCTGTGAGAAGCCCATCGCGCTGACCCTGGAGGAGACCGAGCGGGCCATCGCGGCGATCGAGAAGGCCGAGATCCCCGTTCAGATCGGGTTCCAACGAAGGTTCGATCCCGGATATGGGGAGGCGCACGATCTGGTCGCATCTGGGCGGCTTGGAGACGTGCTCCTCGTGACGGCCCACACTCACGACCCCGCCCCACCTCCCGAGGAGTACATCTCGCGTTCCGGCGGAGTATTCAAGGACATGTTGATCCACGACATCGACGCCCTTCGTTTCGTCTCTGGAAGCGAGGTGGTGACCGTCTACGCGACCGGCTCGAACCTGACCATGCCGGTGTTCGAGACTCATGGCGATCTGGCCAGCGTGGCTGTGGTCGCACATCTCGAGGGGGGTGCGCTGGCGATCCTCTCGGGGAGCCGCCGCGATCCCCTCGGGTACGACGTCCGCATGGAGGTGTTCGGGACCGAGGACAGCGTCGCGGTGGGCCTGGACCCGCACGCGCCGATCCGTTCACTGGAGGAGGGGATGCCTCCGCCGGCGGAGCCCGTGACAAAAGGCTGGCTCGATCGGTTCGGGGAGGCCTACGTGACGGAGATGCAGGCCTTCATCGAGGTCGCGGCCGGAGCTCGCCCGAGTCCATGCACTCCGCGGGACGCTCGAGCCGCGATCATCGTGGCTGAGGCATGTGGGAGGTCGGCCCAAACCGGAACGCCGGTGTCGGTCGGGGACGCGGAGCTGGGAGGGTGATCCGAGTCGCCAATGCCCCGGTGAGCTTCGGTGTCTTCGAGCTGACCATGGGGAAGCTACCCAACCTGCCGGGCTCAGCGGAGATCCTGGATGCGGTGGCCGGCGCAGGGTACGAGGGGATCGACCTCGGGCCGGTTGGATACCTCGGGCACCGATACGAGCTGCCCGCGCGGCTCGAGACTCGCGGTCTGAGGCTGGCGGGCGGATGGGTGCAGATGCGGTTCTCCGAGCCGGAGGGATTCGAGGAGGATGTCACCGACCTGGACCAGGCGCTCGATATCTTCTCCGCTGTCGCCGATGTAGGGCTGGACCCTCCCAAGCCAACCCTCGCGGACGCCGGGTCGCCGGCGAGGGCGTCCAACCCGGGAAGGGGGAAGGACCTGCCCGAGATCGGGCTCGACGCGTCGGGATGGGTGCGTCTGGCCGACGGGGTGAAGCGGGCGTCCGACCGGTGTCGGGAGCGAGGCGTCGAGCCCACGTTCCATCACCACGCTTGCTCTCACGTGGAGGCCCCGCACGAGATCGAACGGCTGCTCGAACTGACCGACGTCGGCCTGTGCCTCGACACCGGCCACCTGCTGCTGGGGGGCGGGGACCCGGCTCAGGCGCTCGGGGACTGGGGCGACCGTATCAACCACCTGCACGTCAAGGACGTTCGCATGGAGGTCCTCCGGAAGGTGATCGCCGAACGCGCCGGGATGGAAGCCGTGTGGAGCTGGGGCACCTTCTGTGAGCTCGGAACCGGAGACGTCGATATCGAGGGATTCCTCTCTCTCGTGAAGGATCGGCGCTTTTCCGGCTGGCTCGTGGTGGAGCAGGATCGGATCCCAGGGCCGGAGGAGCAATTGAGCGAGGCGGCCGAAGCGCAAGCTCGGAACCGAAGGTTCCTGGAGGCGAGGGGGATCTGACGAGATCGCCGTACGACGTCCTCACCATGGGACGGATCAGCGTGGACCTGTACCCGGAGCAGATCGGGGTCTCTCTGGCAGAAATCCGGACGTTCGCCAAATCCCTCGGAGGGAGCCCGACGAACGTGGCGGTCGGGGCAGCCCGGTACGGGCACCGGTCGGCGGTCATCACCAAGGTCGGAGACGACGGATTCGGCGTGTACGCGCGCGTCGCGTTGCGGGAGTTCGGCGTGGACGATCGGTACGTCGGCACCGATCCGTCCCTCCGTACCCCCCTTGTGTTCTGCGAGATCTACCCACCTGATCGGTTTCCCCTTCTCTTCTACCGGGAGCCCAAGGCCCCTGACATCAACCTGGAGCCAGAGGAGCTCGACTACGACGCCATCCGCGACGCCCGCATCTTCTGGACCACCGGCACCGGCCTCTCCGACGAACCGAGCCGCTCCGCCACCGTGGCTGCTCTGGAGGCTAGGGGACGGTCGGGGATCACCGTCCACGACCTCGACTACCGGCCCACGCTCTGGCCGGAACCCGGTGAGGCGGGAGACCGGCAGAAGGCCGCGCTCGTCCACGCGACCGTCGCCGTGGGGAACCGCGAGGAGGTGTCGGTGGCCGTGGGGGATGGCGAACCGGAGGAGCTGGCCGGACGGCTGCTCGACATCGGAGTCGAGCTCGCCATCGTGAAACTGGGCCCGGCCGGGGTGCTGGTGGCCTGGGATGGCGAGATGGAGCGGGTCCCCGCCGTGCCCGTTGAGGTGGTCTGCGGGGTGGGGGCGGGGGACGCTTTTGGGGCGGGCCTCTGTCATGGGCTTCTGGAGGGCTGGGACACCGTGCGCACGATCCGTTTCGCGGGCGCCGCCGGAGCACATGTGGCCGCCCAGCTTGCCTGCGCCGATGCCATGCCGGACGAGAAACAGGTCCTGGCCTTGCTGGGTGATGACTGAGCCGGCCTCTCGAGGGTCCTCGATGGATCTCTTCCGCCCAGCCGGGACACTGGCCGACGGACCCGACCCGGTAGCCATCACCCCGGAGGGGGCGGGCTGGGGATTCTCGGCATTGCGAGTGATGGCGGTCCCTCCCGCCGGGAGCCGGACGATCACCCTCGAGGGATTCGAGGCCGCGATGCTCCCGCTCTCGGGCTCTTTCCGGGTGGAAGTGGGATCGGAGTCCTTCCAGCTCGAAGGGCGCCGAGACGTGTTTTCCCGGGTCAGTGACTTCGCGTACTTGCCGGCCGGGAGCGAGGCTCGCATCACGAGCTCGACTGGGGGGGAGCTCGCGCTGCCCTCGGCCCGCGCGACCCGCCGGCTCGAGCCCGTGTACGTCCCGGCCGGAGCGGTGGCCGTGGAAGTTCGAGGCGGCGGGGTCGCCACCCGACAGATCAACAACTTCATGTCGGCGGACGCCTTCGAGGCGGAGAAGCTGATCGCCGTCGAGGTGCTCACGCCGGAGGGGAACTGGTCCTCGTTCCCGCCCCACAAGCACGACGAGCACAACGAGAGCGAGGTGCCCCTGGAGGAGATCTACTACTTCCGGATCCGGGGTGACTCCGGGTTCGGATTCCACCGCACGTACACGCTCGACGGAGAGATCGACGCCACCGTGACGGTCCGCGATGGAGACGTGTTCCTCATCCCTCGTGGCTATCACGGCCCCTGCGTCGCCATGCCGGGCCATACGATGTACTACCTCAACGTGATGGCGGGCCCGGCCGAGCGGGCGTGGCGGGTGTGCCTGGACCCGGCCCACGAGTGGCTCGCCGAGGCCCTCGACGCTGCGGGCCCCGACCCCCGCTGCCCCATGACCACGGCCGGCGGCCCCCGGCTGCCGGACACCTAGGCGCGCGGATCCGAGCCGGAGCCGCGACGGACTCGTGATCCGTAAGCCGGAGGGTTCAAGTCCTCGAGGTATCGTTCTCGTGTGACGGCTGTGCGACGACTTGCCAGCGACGAACTGAGCAAGGAGGAGGTCGCAGCGCTTCGCGAACTGTTCGGTGCCGCCTGGGGTGGCAATTCTGACGAGTTCACCGACGAGGACTGGGACCATGCCCTGGGAGGCCTCCACTTCATCCTCGAAGAGGGCGGGGCACTCGTGGCCCACGCGTCCGTGGTCGAACGAGAGCTGCACACGAGCGGCCACATCCTCGCAACAGGGTACGTTGAGGCGGTCGCGACATGGCCCATCCATCAGCGACGGGGCCATGGGTCGGCCTTGATGCGAGATGTGGATGAGCACATCGATGAGACCTTCCAACTCGGCGCGTTGGACACGGGCAGCTCCGCTTTCTACGAGCGCCTTGGATGGGTGGTATGGAATGGTCCCACCTTCGTCCGGACGAACTCGGGGCTCATCCGAACGCCCCAGGAGGACGGCAACGTGCTCGTGCGTCTGACACCCACGTCTCCCGAGCTCGACCTGTGGGCACCGATCAGCTGTGACTGGCGGCCCGGAGACGTGTGGTAGAGACCCGAGCTCTCCTCGGCCGGGGAGTGCCTCTCCTCATCGACGCGTAACTCCCCAGCGACCGGCTCACGAGAAACAAGGAACCGCCGGAGTCCGAAGACTCCCGCGGTTCCGTGGCCTTTCTACACCCTCCGGGCCGGACAACGCAAGTCCTGCCCGCCACACTGAGCCGGCTAATCGTGGTCCGACCGGGCAATACATTCCGTAGGTGCGGGTCACCTCGAACTCGTTGATCAAGCGCTGCTCCCGTTCCATGGTTCGCTGGTTCATCCCGGCGTCACTTCGGGTGGGGCCGGCGGCATCGGCGGAGGGGGCGCAGGGGGGATCGCTGGAGAGGCGGGCGCAGCCTCGTGGGTCAGTGTCACCCACAGCAGGCCACCCAGGCCCGCGGCGAAGCCGAGCCCGGCCGCGGAGGGACCGGTGTCGTTGGCGACGTAGGCCACGGCGCTGGCGAGGAGGATCACGAGGAGTGCGTCCCGCCACGCCCCGTACCTCTCCAGCGAGCCTCGGATGGCCGCCGGCGGCCGCAGAACGACGGCGAGGCAGGCCCCGATGCCGAGGGCGGGGATGAGCGCGAGGGGGTTCTGCGCGACCATGCGGACGCCGATCGCCAGGCGAGACGCCAGGGTCGAGAGGATACCCGCGGGGGTGCGGGCCGGTCCCCGCAGGAACCGCGTGGCGTGGGTGGTGGGCCCGGCCGGGAGGGCGTGAAAGGCCAGGACCACGGCCATACCACCGATCACCACCGCCGCAGCCAACGCGACCTCGCGCCATCCGAGCCCACCCCGCCGCCGGAGCCCGAGCCACAGGCCCGCCGCGGTGAACAGCGTGACGGCGGCCCCGATGTTCGCCCCTGTCCACGGGAGGCCCGCGAACAGAGCCAGGGCGACCAGGAGGGCGAAGCCAGCTACGGTCGGCAGGAAGGCCGCCGCCCATAGCCCACCGCCCAAGAGGAGCCCGATGAAGACGTTGGGAAGCCCGTAGAAGCGCACGCCGTCGAGCTCCGAGCCTCCCAGGAACGGCGTGAGGGCCGCGGTCCACCCGAATGCCGCCTCAACGGCGAGCGCGGCGAGAAGCACCGCGCCGATGGCCGCCGGCGCAGCGACCGGCCCGTTGCGGCGAAGTGGCAACGGGAAGAGGGTTCCCACCGCTGCCGCCGCGACGATGAACGGCACCACCACGGTGTAGGTCAGCCGAGGCAAGTGACCGGCGAGCAGCAGGGCCGCCGCGAGGGGCAGGGGCGATAGGGCGAGCCACGCGGCCGCGTGCCGGAGCCAGCGGGGCCCCCGATCCGGCCGCGCCGCCAGAACCACGCCCAGGAGCCCGGCCAGCGCCGCGTACGCGCCCGCCCCGGCTTGGATTGGCACCGTCATCCGCCGGTTGGCGAGGTGGCGAGCGTGCAGCTCGAAGGGGGCCGCTCCCTCGACCCGAGTGATCGGCGACCCCCGCATGTCGGCGCTGATGCGCAGCCGGAAGAAGTCAAGGATGGTGGGAGCCACGTCCTCATTGGAAACGACGCCGTCCCGTCGCGTTGTGGCCGAGGTGAGGATGCCAAGAGGTCCCTCCTCCGGGAATAGCTCGAGGGGGTCGCCGCGGGCAACCACGATCGGCGTCACCATGTCCTTGGCGGTATCCATGGCACCCGAGGTGGAGGGTCCCACCACGATCACCAGGACGTCGTGGGCGGCGGCCCTTCCGACGAGGCGCTCGACGTGGTCGCCGATCCGACCGAGGGCTTCCCTGCGGGCGGCCGCCACTGCCGCGGCTGACGCCTCTGAGGCCCCCTCGTCGATCCGGAGGGTGTCGCCCATGTCGAACACCGTGAGGTGGGCGGAAAGGTACGGGGAGGGGTTGGGGAATCGGTTCCCCAGTGCGACGAAGCTGAGAACGTCGAAGTCCGTTCGGTACCCGCCGATCTCGTCGGGGGCAGGCTCGTCGAGGGGGAGGAGGAGGGGCGGGTCCCCGGGCGCCACAGGGAGGAAGGCCTGGCCCACCCGGCCGCGGTTGACTTCCCCGCGGCCGTCCATGCCCACGAGCACCGCTGGACGGTGCCGGCCCGCCCCGAAGTCGGCGTTCCCGTAAACCGCCACGGTTCGATCGGCCTCCGCCAACACGCGGCCGAGAAGACCGGGCACGCTGCGGCCCTCGTTGGCGCGGACGTACGGCTCGATCTCCAGGAGGAAGGGCCCGCTCGGCGGGTCACGCTGGGGGTAACGCTTCTCGTAGATCTCGATTGCCCGGGTGTCACCCTCGACGGGCTCGGTCGCGTCGAACGCCAGGACGCGCGGGTCCGGGCCCGCGCTCCGCGTCCCGGCCCCGAGCGTCAGGTAGGCCCCCGGTCCGTCGTCCCCGGGAACGGTGAGGGGACTGAGGAGGGCGGCCCCCCCGGCCCGCGCCAGGGCCCGTATCGCCGGGGCGGCCAGGAGTTCCTCGAAGGACACGCGGTCGAGGAGAAACACGATGACCTGGCGGTCGACCTCGGGCCGGAAGGCTTGGGCCGAGGCGGGCTGAACTAGCAGGGTGGTGGCCGCGAGGAGGACAGGACCGAGGACGAGCACCCGTCCCGCCCCGATCCTCACCAGAGAGCGCTCTCTTCCGATGGCGCGCGCAACGGTCCACCATTGTCTCGCACCCACACCGTGAGATCGCGAACGTAGCGTGACGATCAGGGTCATGTACGCGGAAACAGACAAGTCGGAGGGCCTGACCGTCGGGCCCAGCCTGTAGCGGTCAGGATCCGGCGCGGGCTCATAGAGTCGCCGCTTGCCTGACTGTTACCGCGGGGGCGGGCCGCCGGGTGCCTCTCCCGGAATGTGCTCCGCTTCAGGGACCGGCTCACCTCTCACGACGTCTGCCTGGTCGCTGCGGGCGCGTAGCAAGAGGTAGAGGGGAACGACGATCCCCGTGGCAAGGCCGCCCACGACGAACCCGTCCGGGATCGAGCGGACTCTGGAGAGGTAGCCCAGTCCCGTCTGGCCCCCAACGCTGCCCAGGCTCCCCAAGAGGGCGTCGAAGGAGACGAGCGTGGCGCGCTGCTCCGTGGGGATCACGGCGTGCAGATACGTCTGACGGACCGGAAAGAGAAACCCGGCCACGACCGCCGCCAGGAGGAACATCGGGACGGCCACCCAGAAGAGTTGGATGGTGCCGACGGCCACCATCGCTGCGGTCAGCACACCGCTCCCGGTGATGAGGATGGTGGTCCGACGAATCCCCGGTCGGACCAGTCGGCCGACCAGAGCGTTGCCGCAGATCTGCGCTAGAGAGAAGAGCGCGGCGATCACCCCAACCACCCACACCAGGTCGCGTCCCAGGAGGTCGAGGAAGTACGGCGGCCATGCGTACCAGGCCCAGAAGAAGAACCCCAGGGTCACGAACGATCCCAGTACCAGGAGGCGTACGGAGGGGACGCGCCACCCGTAAGTGATTCCGGCCCGAGCGACCTTGCGCATCTCGACCGTGATGCCGCGAAGGCGAAGGGTCCGCGGAGTGAAGCCGAGGTCGTGCATCATCGAGAACCCGACCGCGAACGCTCCCGCGAGAAGGGCCGAACGCACCAGGTAGGGGATCGAGAGATCGATGCTCCCGATCACCCCGCCGGCGACCGTTCCCACGAGCGTCGCCGCTCCGGAGACCATCCCGCCTCTGGCGAACACGCGGTCCAGCTCTCCGCGGAAGCCGGTGGCCCGCAGGGCATCCACCAGCCAGGCTTCGACGGCTCCGGAATAGAAGGTGTAGCCGAGCCCAAGGATCACCCCGGCCAGCGAGAAGAGCAGGAGGCCTCCGTGGATGGCAGCCACGCCGACGTACGCCAGCGTTCCCACCACCAGAACCGCCTCACTGAGGAGAAACGAGATGCGACGACCCCTGGTGTCGGCGACGACGCCGGTGGGGACCTCGAAGAGGGCCATCGCGGCGGTAAAGGCGGCATTGGCCACGAACACCTCGAAGATGTCGAGGCCCGCGTCGAGAAGGAACAGCGTGTTGATCCCCCAGATCAGGGAGGCCGACAGCGTGAACAGCGCTGTGATGGTCAGGTACGTCCGGATGATGCGCTTCGGCTCCACTCAACCTCCCTCCGGGCGCCCTCGAGGCGCCGTTCGATGTCCGTCACGAAACGTTCGACCGCCTCACCGTCGAGGGGAGAGCTGCCATCGTCTTCGCGGGCAGCGATGGCCGCGTCGATCGCGGTGGTGTCGTGGGCGCGAGCGCGTGCCCACCGCGCGGCGGCCGGCTTCGGCGCCCACGTTCCCTCCTCGCTCCAGCGCCAGGCCCGACACGCGTTGAGAACGCTCTGGATCCCCTGGGGATCCCTCCGTCGGTGCCACCGGATCGATCCGATGAGCGCGCGGAGCACCCGGTCCTCGTCGATCTCACCGAACACCGTCCGAGGAGGAGGCCCGAAGAGAGGGCGCGCGTGCTGCCGGGCAATGGCCACGTCCAGGACGAACCAGTGCCCGGCCTCCTTGGGCGGGTCGAGCGAGGCGTCGACGCCGACCTCGGGTCCGGTGTTCAGATTGAGCTCCCAGCCCAGGCTGGGGGACCGTCCTCTCACCGCCTCGGCTCCGTACATCACCAGCTCCAACTTCCGGACGGGGCAGGGGAGGGCTGGGTGAGACAGCCCTCGCACCACCGCTCGTTTCTGTTCCCGACTGAGCGTCTTGGTCACGACCGCGGCCAGGTCCACATCGCTCATCCTCGGATCAAACCCTCCCATCGATCCCGAACCGAGGAGGTACACGCCGAGCAGGCCGTCCCCGAGGAGCCTGCGGAGCCGATCCACCGCGGCTCGGGCGTAGGCGGAGGTGGGTCCATCCAGCGACATGGGGTCCAGTCTAGGGGCCGGCGTTCCGCCAGGGTCAGGCGCAACCCCTCGTCCGCCCTGGCCGCGAGATTTGGCGAACTGATTTCCTGGCGATCCTTCGGTCCCCGGATCGGCACGCTACGCTGGCCTCGACCACTGGGGGGAGGAGACGCCATGCCCGAGCGCGAGGAGATGTCCTGGGACGACCTGGGAACCGGAGCCAGGGCCCTCGCTGAGATGGTGCACGGCGACGGGTATCGCCCCGACATCATCCTGGCCATCGCTCGCGGCGGGCTCCTGGTCGCCGGAGCCCTCGGGTACGTCCTCGGGGTGAAGAATCTGTACACCATGAACGTGGAGTTCTACACGGACGTGGACGAGCGGCTCCCGGTGCCCATGATCCTTCCGCCGGTTCCCGAGTTCGTGGATCTCCTGGAATCCAGGGTCCTCATCGGGGACGACGTGGCCGACACGGGCCAGACCCTCGCCGTCGTGAAGCAGTTCTGCGAGGGGAAGGTGGGAGAGGTCCGATGCGCTGTCCTCTACGAGAAGCCCCGGTCGGTGGTGTCCTGCGAGTACGTGTGGCGCCGCACCGAGCGGTGGATCGACTTCCCATGGAGCGCACGGCCGCCGGTGGGTGAGGAGCCGCTCGCCCAGATCGACCTGCTCGAGGAATCGGTCGAGGCCCACGCATAGGATCGGGCTCCGCGGGCGGCGCTCAGCGCGCCTCCCACGCCCGGAGGAGCGCGAGGGGTAGCCCCCAGTGGCCCAACGTGGTCAGCGGCCGTCCCTCCTGAGCGGAGCCCACGACTCCCAGCACTCGCCACAGGGGCCCGACGGCCTCGAACGCCTGGGTGATGGCTCGGGCGTGCTGGGTATCGATGTCGCCACGCGTCTCGGGACAGAGGACGATGCCCGAGAGAAGGTCGCCGGGCATGGTTGGGGTGCCCGGGCCTCCGCGGGCCATGTAGAGCGTCGCGCCAAGCCAATCGGCGTCATCGAGCTCGTCCCAAGCCGTCGAGATCTGGCCGGGGATCGGCCGGCGGGGGGAGATGGTTCCCGCCGCCAGCATCATCCAGAGGTCGAGGTCCTCCCGGGGGAGCCGCTCCGCCTCCAGTCCTCCCGCTGCGAGGAGCAGGTCGCAGGGAGGCTCCCCCCATCGGAGCGCGCCTCGAAGCGAGCGACATGCGCGCTCCAGGCTGTCGTGGGGAAACGGCGGCTCCGGCAGCCGGCTCAGGGCTGAGATGAACAGCTCCCGAGCGCCCTCCGGTGCGCCGTCCCGTGAGCCGAAGAAGTCTTCCCAGGGATCTCCGGGATGCTTGCCTTGCACGGATCAATTATCCCGGAGAAAGGGGAGGGACCGCCCCATCGGAGCGGCCCCTCTTCCCGTCAGGCTCCAGGCGTCAGGGGAGTGGCGCCTCGCAGGAGATCTCGGCGCCCGAACCCCCGCGCTGTGCGCACCGGTCGTTCCCCGGACCCCCATTCAGATCGTCGTTGCCCGCCCCGCCGTCGAGGTCGTCGGGCCCTCGGTTGCCGAACAGGTCGTCGTTCCCGCCCTCGCCGAAGAGGTCGTCGCGGCCAGACCCACCGAGCAGGTCGTCAGCGCCGTCGCCACCCCGCAGGATGTCGGCACCGGTCCCTTCGCCGCCGTTCAGGACGTCGGCCTGTGGTCCGCCGTCGAGGAGGTCGGCACCGTCTCCGCCGTTGAGGTCGTCTTCATCCGTACCGCCCTTCAGCACGTCGCCGCTGCCGGCGCCCGCATTCAGGTCGTCGCGCCCGCTCTCGCCGACGAGCAGGTCGGCGCCGGAGCCGCCGTTCAGGGTGTCGTTGCCTGAGCGTCCGAACAGATCGTCGTTGCCGGCGCCACCGGACAGGGTGTCGTTCTGGCCGCGTCCGTCGAGCAGGTCGGCTCCCGATCCACCGGTCAGGACGTTCGCTACGCTGTCAGCGCGGATTATGTCGGCGAAGTTAGACCCGACCACGTTTTCGATGGTGCCGATGGCGAGAGAATCGGTTCCCTCTCCGGTCGCCGTCCCCTCGACGGTCGGGGTGGCGGGGTTGTCCAGGAGGTTGACCGTGACGCCCCCGGGCCCGGCCGCGCCAGCGAAGGAGACCGTGTCCCCTTCGACGAGATGCGCCCCACCGTCGACGGAGTCGTCCCCGAGTCCCGGCAGGAGGGAGTCGTCCCCATCGCCGCCCGACAGGCTGTCGTTGTTGAGGCCGCCCCGGAGATCGTCGTCCCCGAGACCGCCGACCAGTAGGTCGTTCCCATCCGCCGGCGGGGGAGTCGGAGACGCTACCAGCCCACCGAACAGGAGGTCGTCCCCATCGCCACCGTCGATGGTGTCGTTTCCGGCGCCACCCTCGAGCTGGTTGGGTGTCGTGTTTGGGGCTCCCACAGTGCTGCCCGTGATGGAGTCGCTGCCCGCACCGCCGATCACGTTCTCGATGTCGGGGTCGTCCGCGAGATCACCAGTAGCAACGCCGACCGCGTCGTTCTCCCCGGCCTGGCCGTCGTTTGCAACGGCGTCCAGGCTGACGTTCAAAGCCGCCGCGCGGGTCCTGTAGCTGGCAGTGTCCACTCCGGGGCCTCCGGCGAGGACATCGGTTCCCAAGCCACCATCGATGACATCGTTGCCCGGTCCGGCGAACAGATCGTTGGCCAGGAGGCTTCCCGTGATGATGTCGTCTCCGGATCCGCCGGTCACGTTCTCGACATCGATCGCCACGTTGTCACCCTCGTCGCCGACGCCATCGAAGTCGAAGTCGGAGCCGTCGTTTGCCACACCGTCGAGCGAGATGGCCAGAGGGGCCGCCCTGCTGGAGTAGTCGGCATGGTCGTCCGGCCCCGCACCGCCGGACAGCGTGTCCGCCCCCTCGTCACCGATCAGGGTGTCGTTCCCGGTTCCACCACTGACGCTGTCGATGCCCGGACCTCCGTCAAGGGTGTCGTTGCCCAGGCCGCCCATGAGCGTGTCATCTCCGGGTCCGCCGAGGATGGCTGGCGAAGACTGATCGTCTCCCGCGCCTCCATCGAGGGTATCGTTTCCGCCGAGACCCTCGAGGATGTCGGTACCACCTCCGCCGGAGAGTCCGTTATCCACCAGGTCGTTGCCGATCAGGTGGTCGTCGCCGAGCCCACCGATCACGTCCTCGATGTCGGTGGGAACGTTGTCGCCTTCCTCAGAGACTCCGTCGAGTGTCAGGTCGGTCCCGTCGTCCGCGAGGCCGTCGAGGGTAACCTTCACCGACTCTGTGCGCGTCTCATACGTCGCAGTGTCACGGCCGCTGCCGCCGGCGAAGACGTCAGCCGCGGGGCCGCCGCTGATGATGTCGTCGCCGATCCCACCGGAGAGATCGTCGATGCCTTCCCCGCCGTCGAGCGAGTCGTTCCCATCGCCGCCATCCAGGAGGTCGCCATCTGCCCCGCCGACCAGGGAGTCGTTGCCCGTGCCGCCGTCCATGGTGTCGATGCCGGAACCGCCCTGGAGAGAGTCGTCCTCGGTTCCGCCTGAGAGTTGGTCGTCGTCCGCACCGCCGTCCAGCAGGTCAGCGCCGGCTCCACCCGCCAGCTCGTCGTTGCCGTTCTCCCCGAACAGCGCATCGACGCCAGTCCCGCCGGACAAGGTGTCCTCGCCTGCACCTCCGCGGAGCTCGTTGTCGAGGAGGCTTCCGATAAGGGTGTCGTCGCCGGCGCCCCCGATCACGTTCTCGACGTCGGTCCTCACGTTGTCTGCTCCGCCGTCGGCCGCTGGGTTGCCGTCGTTCGCAAGACCGTCGATGAGCACGGTGACTGAGCTGACGCGGCTCTGGTAAGTCGCCGTGTCGGTCCCCGCTCCTCCGGCCATGTCGTCGGCGCCGAACCCACCGTCGAGGACGTTTGCCGACGCGTTGCCCCGCAGAGTGTCGTTGAACGCAGAACCCGTCAGGTTCTCGAGCGTTGAGAGGGTGTCGGTGCCCGCGCCGAACGTGTTCTGCGCTATCCCGACAGACAGGTCGACGGTGACTCCGGCCCCCGCCTCCGAATAGTCCGCGATGTCCGTGCCGGATCCGCCGTCCAGCGAGTCGTCGCCGTCGCGGCCCGCGACGGTGTCGTTCCCGCTTCCACCGCTCAGGGTGTTCTGACCTCCGTCCCCTCGGAGATCGTCCCCAAAAGCCGACCCGGTGACGTTCTCGACGGTCGTGAGAGTGTCGTTACCGTGACCGGTCGCGGTCCCGTTATCGATGTCCACGGTCATGAGCCCCGGAGCAGTGGAGTAGTCGGCCGTGTCGCTGCCGATGCCTCCCGTAAGGCTGTCGTCGTTCGCCGCACCGACCAGCACGTCGTTGTGGTTCTCTCCATCGAGAGAGTCGTTTCCGTCGCCGCCGTTCAGGATGTCGGCCTGGTCGCCGCCGAACAGGAAGTCGTTGCCGGCATTGCCCTCCAGGCTGTCGGCACCGTCTGCCCCGTGAAGTGTGTTGGGGCCGAGGTTTCCGCGGAGATCGTCCGCGAAGTTGGAGCCGATGACGTCTTCGACCCCGGAGAGAGTGTCCGAGCCCTGACCGATGGCGATCCCGGCGAATAGGTTCACCGTGACTCCGCTCGTTGCGGCGGTGAAGACTGCCGTGTCGGTTCCTGCTCCGCCATTCAAAGCGTCATCCCCGAGACCACCGTCCAGCGAGTCCGTTCCGTCTCCGGCCGCCAGGACGTTGTTCAGTGCGTCTCCGGTCAGGGTGTCCCCAAAGGCCGACCCGGTGACGTTCTCGAAGCCCGAGAGGCTATCCGTTCCTTCCCCCGTCGCGGACCCCGCCCCAAGGTTGACCGTGACTGGGGTGGCCGAAGGTGAGAAATCGACATTATCGATTCCGCCGCCACCGGAGAGCGTGTCGTTGCCCAGGGCCCCCGCCACGACGTCGTTACCGCCAAGGGAGGAGAGTTCGTTCCCCAGTCCGTCACCGGTGATGACATCGTCGAAGGCGGAACCCAGGACATTCTCGACGCCGGCGAGCGTGTCCGTTCCTTGTCCGGTAGCGGACCCGGCCCCGAGATTCACGGTCATGGGAGAGGAGGAGCCCGAGTAGTCGGCGAAATCGATATGCAGCCCGCCGACGAGAGAGTCGTTCCCGGCGCCGCCGACCAGTGTGTCATTCTCGGTGTCTCCGTTGAGGCTGTCGGCGCCGTTTCCGCCGTCCATGGTGTCGGGGCCCGGTCCTCCGTTGAGGCTATCGTCGCCGTCAGCCCCGGACATGTTGTCGGCACCCGCACCTCCAGCAAGGAGGTTGTTCCCTCCGTCGCCAGTCAGGGTGTCGCCGAAGGTAGAGCCGGTTACGTTCTCGATCAGGGAGAGGGAGTCGGTCCCGTCGCCGCCCGTTGCCGTTCCGGCGGCCAGGTTCACGTTCACCGGGGCTCCAGCGCCTGAGTAGAACGCCGTGTCGGTTCCGGCGCCGCCGTCGAGGGGGTCGTCGCCCGCTCCGCCTGTCAGAGAGTCGTTGCCGTCGCCACCGTCCAGTGAATCGTTACCCAAGCCTCCGTTCATAGTGTCAAGGCCTTGCTCGCCGTCGATGTTGTCGTTCTCGGCCCCGCCGCTGAGCACGTCGTTGCCGGCTCCTCCGAGGATGATCTCCACCCCATCGCCACCAGCGACGGCATCGTTTCCGTTCCCAGCGGAGAGAAGATTGGTGTTGGTCGTGAGGTTGTCGCTGGTGATCACATCGTCGGCCGGAGACCCGGTGACGTTCTCAATCAAGGTCAAGGTGTCCGCGCCGTCGCCTGTTGAGGTCCCGGTCGCCAGATTGACCGTGACCCCCCCGGCAGAGGAGTAGTCGACGGTGTCGGTGCCGAGGCCTCCGTCGAGGCCGTCGTTCCCCGCTCTGCCGACCAGCGTGTCGTTGCCGGCATCGCCCAACAGGTCATTGGCGACACTGTCGCCGACAAGAGTGTCGGCGAAGGGAGAACCCGTTACGTTTTCGACGGCGCTAAGCGTGTCGGAGCCCTGTCCGCTGGCGGTTCCCAAGGAGAGGTCCACCGTGACTGAACCGGTGGCGGCGTTGTAGTCGGCTTTGTCTTCCAGTCCGGTGCCGCCGTCGAAGCTGTCGTTACCCGCTCCTCCCACGAGCGTGTCCTGGCCCGGTCCTCCCTCCAGCGTGTCGTTGCCACTTCCGCCGGTCAGCTCGTCGTCGCCGCTGCCGCCGACGACTCGTTCGATGTCCAGCCCAACGTTGTCAGCCTCAAGGGCTTCTCCGTCGTTGGGGGAGCCGTCGAGTGATACGAATACCGTGGCCACCCGGGCCGCATAGGTAGCGGTATCGGTTTCGGAGCCCCCGGCGAAGGTGTCGGCCCCGAGACCACCGTCGAGCGTGTCGTTCCCGGAACCTCCCGACACGTTGTCGGTGCCGGCGGCTCCGTCGAGGGTGTCGTTGCCCGCGCCCCCCTGGAGCAGGTTGCCGATCGCAACGCTGTTGTCCCCGGTGAGGGAGTCGGCGAAGGCCGAGCCGGTCAGGTTCTCTATCTCCGTCAGCGTGTCGGCGCCCTCGCCCGTACCGACACCGGTGGTCAGGTTGACCGTCACCGCTCCCGCTGCGGCGGAGTAATCGCCGGTATCGTTGTCGCCGCCACCGGCCAGGGTGTCGTTGCCCGGTCCTCCGGCCAGGGTGTCGTTGCCCGGTCCTCCGGAAACGGTGTCGCCCCCCGATCCTCCGCTGAGGACGTCTATCCCATCGCTACCGTTGACCGTGTCGGCGTCCGCCCCCCCGTCGAGGGTGTCGTCGCCGTTACCGCCAGTCAGATCGTCGTCGCCGGCGCTCCCATCGATGGCATCGTTTTGCTCGTTCCCCGTAAGGTCGTCGTCGCCGTTCCCCCCATCGAGGACGTCCGCGCCGTCGCCGCCGCTGATGGTGTCGTTGTTGTCTCCTCCGGAGAGCGTGTCGGCCCCGGTTCCACCGTTGAGGGTGTCGTCGCCTGCCGCACCCGACAGGTTGTCGGCCGCGGTGCCACCGGTCAGCGTGTCGTTAGCGGTCCCTCCGTCGAACGTGAGCGGCGAAGCGAAGGCGCCTCCCGTAACCGCGTCTCCGGCGCCGCTTATGACGTCCGCGCCCGCCCCCGCGTCCACACGGTGTGTCTCGGTATTGGCTGGGCTGGCCAGGAAGATGTCCACGTCAGAGTCGTCGGGGGGAGAGGGCGGAGGAGGAGGGCTCGCATCGGTGTTCGGGTTGATGCCCGCGGCTCCGAATGTGATCCGGTCAGCTCCCGCCCCGCCGATGATGACGAGGGCGTCGGCCCCCAGACCCATGTCGGGAACGTTGAACTCGATCTCCTCAGTGAGATCGCCCTCTCCGACTGGTGTGGCGTCGAGGAAGGCCCCGCCCGACATGTCGATGGAGACGAGCTCGTCCCCCCCGTTCCCGCCCCCATACACGAAGTGAATGGTGTTGATGTTGGACGTGGTGGGAGTCGCTCCTCCACATGCGAGCAGCGTGCCGCCCGTACCGTCTGCAGCCGGAGCGTCGAAGACCTGGATGGTCCCGGCGAGCAGCACGACCCTGGCGTCGTCACCAGCCGCATTGAGGATCACGAAGAGGTTGCCGGCACCATCGTTGCTGCAGCTGCTGACGGCGAATGCCCGTGGAGCAAGGATCAGGGAATAGGCCAAGGCCGCTGCTGTGACGACCAAGCCGGCAACCAGACGGGTGCGTCCAGAAGAGCGGAGCCTGTGACTGAGAGCCATCTACGGGGACCTCCTTCGCGGGCCAAAGGTCCCGCTCGATGGATCAAAGGAAATGGCGGCTCCGGGCACGACGGTCCGGCCGCCTGACGGCAAGCGAACAGAAACCTGAGCAACCACTTGGGTTGAGCGTACTGGCCGATTGTGGCTCACCTCAGAGGCAACAAGGAGAACATCCGGGCAGGAAGCGCTGCCCGTTCGGACATCCGGAGACGCGAGCGATGAATGACTCATTCAGGTGGCCAGGTCGGAAAGACGAGACTACGGGCCGCGCAGAAGTTGCTCAATAGCCCGATATGACTAAGTTGATCACCTCGTCCCATCGGGGACGGGATAACGGAGCCGTGACCTCTGGGTGTTGGGCGATCACCGGGTCGCCTTCGGCGGCGTGCTGAGCACGATCCGGCCGAGGGTTGACCTGCCCCATGGGGAACCGGCCCTTGCCCCAGGGGCTACACTGGCTCCTCTGCCGGGTTGGGGGGCATTGCGGCGAGCATGGACCTGATGGGCCCGCATACCGAGGGATCCCGGCCTTCGCGTGGCGAAGGCAGCTCCACCCTGCCCGGAGGCATGCCCCCGGGCCAGCGGAAACGCGCCCTTTCCCGGCGAGCCAGGATGGGACTGCCGCTCGTCCTGGCCCTGGTGGCGTCGCTCCTGTTCGTGAGCCAGGCACGGTCCGAGGGCCCCGGGACGACGTTCCTGGCTTCCCTGTCCTCCGATGAAGACCAGGCCAACCGGGGCAGCGCTCAGCCGGCGATCTCGGCGGGCGGCCAATGGGTTGCGTTCGCTACGGACGCGTCGAATCTCGTCCCCGAAGACTCGAACGGCGTCGAGGACGTATTCGTCCGGGACATCACGGCTGGGACCACCGTCCGGGTCTCCGTATTGACCAGTGGAGAGCAGGGGAACGGCGACTCCAACTCCCCAGCGATCAGCGCCGATGGTCGCTTCGTTGCCTTCGTGTCCGAGGCCACCAACTTCATACCCGACTGCTCCGAGTTTTGCGGGGGGCCCTACGTGTACGTCCGCGACCGGGACACGGACCGGAACGGCACCTTCGACGAGGCCCGTGGCGTGGCCACGGTGATGGTCTCCGTGGACGACGACGGGAGGTTTTCCAGCTCCAACACCCAGCCCGACCTCTCGGCGGACGGGCGGTTCGTGGCCTTCGTGAGCAACTCCGACGACCTCGACCCCGCCAAGACCAGCGACAACTTCGATGTGTTCGTCAGGGACCGGGACACCGATCTCGACGGGGTTTACGACGAGGCCGGGTTGGTGGATACGCAGCTTGCGTCGCGGGCGTCGGGGGCCAGCGGTGCCGCTGGCGACGACGACAGCGTGGACCCCGCGCTTTCGGGCGACGGCCAGCTCGTGGCTTTCAGCAGCACGGCAACCAATCTCATCGGGGCAGATACCAACAACGTCAGCGATATCTACTTGAGGGACCTCGCGACGCAGAGCACCTCACGGGTGTCGATCAGCACCTCCGAGGCCCAGGCCAACGGCGCGAGCGTCCAACCCACCATCGACGCGGCCGGTCGATGGGTGGCCTTCGCCAGCGACGCGACGAACATGCTCCCGTTGCTGGAGACGCTCCCAGCGTCCGGTGTCCGGGACATTTTCATCCGTGACCGGAGCGCGGAGACGACGATCAAGGCCTCGGTGGCTTCCAACGGGAATCCGGGAAACGGTCGGAGCACGGACCCCGACATGACCGCGGATGGCCGATACGTGGCGTTCGAGTCCCTGGCTTCGACCCTTCGGCGGGGAGACACGAACCGAGCGCAGGACGTCTACGTCCGCGACCAGTTCGTTGGCCGGACCAACCGAGTCTCCATCAGCGCCGACGGCGACGAGACCCCCCCGCGGAGCGTGAATAGTGATCCGGCGGCCTCGGACTCCGGACAGTACGTGGCCTTCGTGTCGACCGCATCGAATCTCATCGGACAAGACTCGAACGAAGACGGAATCTGCGACGCGGGATGCGACAGGAACGATGTCCAGGACGTCTTCGTGCGCGACCGTCAGCCGACCGTCCAGATCGATCCGATCCCCATCCAGTTCGACACCCGGATCGTCACCACGACCAGCCCGGAACAGCTCGTGAGCGTGGCGAACGAGGGAGACGGGCCGGTGACTATCGCTTCCATCGACGTACTGGGCCCCGGTAACCCCGGCGACTTCATCATCCACACCGACGGCTGCTCGAACGTGCGGCTCCATCCCGAGGAGGAGTGTTTCGTCGGCGTCCAGTTCCGCCCGAAGGCCTCGGGGGTCCGCTCGGCACTGTTCGCGGTCACTCGAGCGAAATCACCGGCAGCGGACACCGCACTCTTGCTGGGAGGCGGCTTCCAGCCGATCGTATCCCTGAGCCCGAACATCGGGCCACCCGGGTTCGTGCCGTTCGTGGAGGGGAGCCTGTTCCCGCCGGAGAGGACGATCGTCCTCAAGTGGAAGCCAGGGCTCGGCCGGTTCGAGATCGTGTCGGATGTCGACGGGAACATCGTCGGCCAGGTGCTGGTCTTCCACAATGACATCACCGGACCGAGGCTCCTGCGCGCCAAGGGACCCGGGGTACTCGCGGAAGCCGACTTCATGGTCACTCCGGCGACAGGGCAGCCGCCCAAGTTCGTGAACCGGTAGCCGACTAGGGCCTTCCTGCGGCGGCCGGGAACTGGGCCTCGGTCTCGTTTCCCAGGAGGCCGCGTGCGCCCTCATCCTGCACCGCCGCCAGGATCTCGTGCCACAGGGTCTGGGTCATGCCCGGGAGCCCGGTCGAGAACGCACTGTAGAGGGCAAGGACCCTGACCAGGCCGGGCCCGACACCCGCCCTCCATGAGCTCGACGTGTCGCTCTCCCTGCCGATCGAGGGAACCGAAGAGCCGGTGCCCGTATCGGCGACCTGGCTGCCCGACGCGACCGGGGCCCCCGGCGCGCCGACAGGGAGGCTGCCCTCCGTGCCGGTCCCGTCGTGCGCGCTCACGCCCCCGGGAACGGAGGGCACGTTGACCAGTGCGCCGCTCTCCGTGGCGACGGGTGCCATTGGATCGCCGATGCCTTCGGCCAGGCCCACATCCTCGCTTCCGGGAAGCATCCCGCCCGCTGGGATCGCCGTTTGCCCCTCTTCGGGATCGTGGAGGATGCCCATGAGCGTCTGCTCGGTCAACTCCTGCCGATACGCCTTGATCCCGGTGGCGATCTGGTCGACGGCCTCGTCGCCCCAGTCGATCTCCCAGGCCATGGCCCCGGCAGTGTCCCGAGCCATGTCGTACGTGGCAGCCGGATGGAGGCCGGTCAGCACGAGGATTTCCCCGGCGTCCCCGGTGGCCGCGTCGTCGAGGTCGGTGCGCTCCGCATCGACCAGGTCGAACAGTCTGGTGAGCCGGAAGGTCAGGCGCTCCACCTTGGGCTTCCTCCCCGTGACCTCCTGCACGAGCAGCATGGCCTTCCGCTCGGCGATCCTGAGCCACCGGTCGACCCAGGGCTTGGGCGGGGCCGGAACGCCGTCTGGCTGGCGCTCGAAGTGCACGTGGGGGATGGTCCCCCGGGCGTTCCCGGTGTCACCCACGTACCCGATGACCTGGCCCATCTCGACGTGGGTTCCTACCTCGATGCCCGGTTCGAAGGCCGATAGGTGCGCGTAGAAGTACTGGACGTTCCGGGCGTCGGTGACCTCGAGGCCGAACCCTGTAGCCGAGGGGGAATTGACTTTCTGGCTGATGTACCCATCCGCCGCCGCTACCAAGGGGGTGCCCATCGGCGCGAAGATGTCGAGGCCCTGATGGAGGTGCGGGAAGGGGCAACACCGGGGCGCGTGCCAGTCGTCGCTCCACCAGGCCAGGCCCGCGACGGGGAAGGGTCCGACCACCTTGAGGAAGGCCTTCTCGAGGGACATTCCCCGCTGGGTCAGCTCGGCGAGCAGAGACACGAGCGTGGCCGTGTTTTGCGGCCCGGCCATGGCGAACGGATCCTTCTTCCGCTTCCCGTCCCGGTTGCCGTTCTGGCCGTGCTTCCCCTTGCCGCTCTTGCCGTCCTTGCCGTCCTGATCGGGAGGGGGCGTGGGGGGAGGGTTGTCTCCCGCCCCACCGTCGTCGGGCGGAGTCACGGTCGGCTGGGGGTCCGGGGTCGGATCGGTGGAGGGATCCGGGCTGGGGGTCGGGTCCGAAGTCGGTGTTGGGTCGGGCGTCGGATCGGATGGGTCGGCCGCGGCCATCGGGAGTCCCAGCCCGGTTAGGAAGACGCTGAGGAGGAGGGCAAGGGAGAGGCTGCGGAGCCGCACGGCTACGCCTTGGCCAGAGAACCGGTGTAGTACACGGCCGCCTGATTACAGGCGGATTGGGCCTCGGCGACTGTCTGTCCGGCGCGCTTGTCGCACGTCACCCTCACCAGCAGGTTCTGACCCTCCCCGATCTCCACCGCAGTCACGAAATGGTAGTCGAGGTCTCGGAAGTTCTCGAGAGCTGACACGAGGAGCGTGGCGTCCTTCGCGTCATCCACCAGATCATCACGGATGATGAGGATTCGTCCGGTCGCTCCCGCGGGGTTCTGCAGGACCAGGTCGGTGATCTTGAGGGTCTTGCCCTTGGGGACGGTGAACGACGCTTCGAAGTTGTTCTTGTCCAGGAACGCCTCGTTGCTGGGGTCGAGTCGCTGGTCGCTGGTTTCGCCGGCCGCGGCCCCACCCGCCAGCTCGTCGATCTGCTTCTGCAATGCTTTGGCCTGCTTCTCGGCCGCCGCGGCCTGGGCTGCGAGAGCCTCGTTCATCCGCTCCTCGGCGGCGGCCAGTTCGTCGTTCTTGGCGACGTTCTTGGGGACGGCGCTCACAGCTGCCGTCTCAACCGCCGGTTTGAGGAGGAAGAACCAGATCAGCACCAGCGCCGCCAGGGCGAGCAGCGCCGGGATGAGCCACTTCGGGATCAGCGGCTCCTGAAGCATGGTGCCGTCGGCTTGGAGGGCCTGGTCGCCCTCCGGCTGGACGATCACCTTGAACGGATGTGTCTTCGGCGCTCCTCGGAGGAACCGCTTCTTCGGCTGGGCCCGGACCCTCACCCGAGTGGCGTTCCCCGGGTCGACCGTCGTCGACGGCGGGCTGATCTGGAACTGGAGGTTGTCGTCGGGATCGGTGGCGTCGATGGTCGTGCTGACCCGCTGGTTCCCGCGATTGTCGATGTAGACGTCGTGAGAGGCGCCCATCCGCCCGCGGGAGGTCCGGGGGATCATCTCCACGTTGTTGTCGCTGTACTCGCCGACCTCGAGGGTCCCCTCTTCGACGATCGTGCCCTCGGGGTCCTCCTTGGAGATGACCTTCACGCCGAAGGGTGTGAGACCCCCCCGCGTCGTCGGCGTCCGTGGAGGGCGGAACCTGACCGTGACGATCCCCTCCGCGCCGGGGAACAGCCGGAGGACCCCCGGCTCGACCTCGGCCCAGGGAGCCGGATCCCCGCGGATCTCGAAGGAGAACTCATCGACAATCGTCCCAGTGTTTCGAACGCTGATGTCGAAGCTGGTCTCTCCGCCAGGATCCACGCGAATGGTGGCCGGCCGCAGCATGGCAGTCGCGCCCACGACGCGAGGATACTACCAGGCAGGTCAATAGCCCTTTAGAGCCACCGAGGAGAACATCCGGGCAACTTCCCATGCCCGTTAAGCCCAGGTGAAGTGCCCGGAAAGATTGCCCTCCTAGGATGCCCGACGGACCTGAGCAGGAGGAGGAGGGGAAATGACGGAGCGCGTACCCGTGTTCGTCTATGCGCGAGACCCGATCTCACAGGCGGGGATCGCGGCCGAGCTTCGCGGACGCCCTGAGCTCGAAGTCCTGAGCGAGACCGAGGTCGACCAGGCCGATGTCGCGGTCGTCGCCGCGGACGAGGTCGACGATGAGACCCTTCGGGTCATCAAGGCCATCCAGCGCAGCGGCGGTCCTCGGGTGGTCCTGGTCGTGGCCCGGCCCGACGACGGTGGCCTGGTGGCGGCGGTCGAGGCGGGCGCCTGTGGGCTCCTTCGGCGCTCGGAAGCCACGCCTGAGATCCTGACCAGGGCAGTGGTCGCGGCCGCCCAGGGCGATGGCACCGTTCCACCTGACCTCTTGGGACGCTTGCTGTCTCAGGTGGGCAGGCTCCAGCGTCATGTGCTGGCTCCTCGGGGTCTTACCTTCTCGGGCCTGACCGAGCGGGAGCTCGGCGTGCTGAAGCTCGTGGCCGAAGGAATGGACACCGCGGAGATCGCCCAGCAGCTCGCGTACTCGGAGCGGACGATCAAGAACATCATCCACGACATCACCACCCGGTTCCATCTGCGCAACCGGTCCCACGCGGTCGCCTTCGCACTTCGGCAGGGACTGATCTAGGCTCGGATCGGCGCGGACCCGTCCGGCGCCCGGCCCTCTTTGCCGGGCGCCGACCGATGCCCCAACGGGCAGGCGGAACTGCACCAAGGAATGTACCGGGGCGGGTGGCTTCCCTCAGCGCCGGAGAGGAGCATCGGGACGCATGATCCACGAGGTCGATGAGGCGCTCCGGAACCTCATCCGGCGCGAGGCGCTGAACGGCGCCGACGTCGAGGTGACGTTCGACGCGCCGACGAAGGACTGGGCGGCCCGCCGCAACAGTCCCACGGTCAGCGTCTACCTGTACGACATCCGGGAGGACCTCGAGCGGCGCCAGGTCGAGTACGAGGAGATCAGGGACAAGACCGGCCGGGTGACCGAACGACGGCCGCCTCCTCGGCGATTCAAGCTTTCCTATCTCCTCACCGCGTGGACCCAGCGTCCGGAGGACGAGCACCGGCTCCTTGCGGCGGTGCTGACCTGCTTCCTCCGTCGCGACGCGCTGCCTCGAGACGTGCTCGTCGGATCGCTGGCCGACCAGCCGCTGGCCGTCATCTCTCAGGTGGGGCTGCCGCCCCCCAAGGACCGAAACCTCTCCGACGTCTGGTCCGCACTTGGCGGAGAGCTCAAGCCCTCACTGGACCTGGTGATCACCGCGCCGTTCGACCCCCGCCGGATGGTCGAGGCGGGCCCGCCGGTGCTCGCGGAGCCCGTCGTCAAGCTCGCCGGCCCAGAAGGCACGCGAGACCAGGCAGGTGGTCGGGTGCAGCGCACCTTGTCCGGCAACGGGGACGCTACGAAGGAGAAGGAAGAGGAGCGAAAGCCGGCCGGGAAGCAGGCGAAGGCCGGAAGGAGCACCCGCTCCCGCGATTCCCGATGAAGCCGTCTCCATCGCTCGAGCACCTCCTGGGTCGCTTGGCCGTCGTGGAGGCTCGCGTGAAGGCGGCAGTCAACCGCCGCCGGGCCGGAGACCCGGAACCCGACGACCCCTTCCGTGGTCTCTACCTCACGGAAGAGCAGGTCGACCAGCTCCTGGATGCCCCGGCCCCACCGCCCCCGCCCGATCCCGCGGCAGCCGAGGACCTGTCGCGCGTGGAGAAGGCCGCCGACACCGCTGAGGCCGAGGGAGAGGACATCCGGCTCCGGCGCCTGGCAAAGACCTTCGATCTCGAGCCCCTCGATGCCGAGCTTCTCCTCGTTTCGCTGGCGCCGGACCTCGACGCGCGGTTCGAACGCCTCTACGGGTATCTGCACGACGACGTGACCCGCCGGCGGGCCAGCGTGGGCCTGTCTCTGGAACTGTGCGGAGCCTCACCGGCCGACGCCCGCGCCCGGCGAAGGCTACAGGGGGGAAGCCCTCTGGTCGAGGCGGGGCTCATCCTGGTGGAGGACCCCGATCGGCCGTTCCTCACGCGGACCCTGCGGGTCCCGGACCGGGTCGCGGCTCATCTCTTGGGCGACGACCGCCCCGACCACGCGCTCACCACACTCCTGGCCTCTCCGATCAGCTGGGACGAGCAAGACGGGGAGGCCCTGGCTCGCGCCATCGCCGAGGGCGCGCGGCTCTGCTACCTGCGGGAGCGGCTGGCGGGCGCGGGACGAGGGCTTGCCGCGGCCGCCTTCGCCGGGATGGGGATCCCCACGCTGGCCCTCGACCTGGCTCGACTGACCGTTGACGACGACCCCACCGCCATCGCCGCAGCGGCGGGGCGCGAGGCGGGCCTGCGAGGGGCTGGTCTGGTGGTGGGGCCGGTCGAACAGGTCGTGGAGCGCGGAGCGCTCGGCGTGCGGGCATTCGCCGAGATCCCCTGGCCCGTGGTGATCACCGGGACACGGAACTGGGACCCCATGTGGTCACGGGAGATCCCGCTGGTCGTCGACGTCGGCCTCCCCGGGCCGGAGGAGCGAGCCGGCATGTGGCGGGCCCACCTCGACGGCGACACCCCGAAGGAGCTGGACGCGGCGGCGGTCATGACCCCCTTCCGCCTCGGCCCCGAACAGGTGGCCAGGGCGGCCACGGCCGCTCGCCTGCGAGCCTCCTACGCCGGCCGATCCATTGACCCGACCGACCTCAGGGCGGGGGCCCGGGCCCAGAACGCCGCTGGGTTGGAGAGGCTGGCCCGCCGGATCGAGCCGGCGGTTGGGTGGCAAGACATCGTCCTCCCGGCCGATACCCTCGCTCACCTCCACGAGTTGTCCGCCCGGGCGCGGTACCGGGAGCGCGTCCTCGGGGAGTGGGGGATGCGGAAGGGGGGCGGCCGGGGCGGGGGGATCACGGCCCTGTTCGCGGGTGAGTCCGGGACCGGGAAGACCATGGCCGCGGAGGTGCTATCCGGCGAGCTCGGGCTGGACCTCTACACGATCGACCTGGCCACCGTGGTGGACAAGTACATCGGAGAGACCGAGAAGAACCTCGAACGCATCTTCTCCGAGGCGGAGGGTGTCAACGGCGTCCTCTTCTTCGACGAGGCGGACGCGTTGTTCGGAAAGAGGTCCGAGGTCAAGGACGCCCACGACCGCTACGCCAACATCGAGGTGGCATACCTGCTGCAGCGGATGGAGACCTTCGAGGGGATGGCCATCCTGGCCACCAACCTGAGGGCCAACCTCGACGAGGCGTTCACCCGAAGGCTCGACGTCATCGTGGACTTCCCCATGCCCGATGAGAGACATCGCCGTTCGCTGTGGGAGAAGTGCCTGAGCCCGGAGGTCCCCAGGGAGGGAGACCTGGACCTCGATTTCCTGGCCAAGTCCTTCGAATTCTCCGGTGGGAACATCCGGAACATCTGCGTCACGGCTGCGTACCTGGCGGCGGACGCGGAGAGATCCGTTTCGGTGGAGGACCTCATCCGAGGGGTCCAGCGCGAGTACCGCAAGCTCGGGCGGTTGTGCGTGGAGGCGGAGTTCGGACCATATTTCCACCTGGTGTCGACAAGCGAGGCGTTGGATGGCCCGCCGCGCCTGTAGGGGAGGAGGCGACTGACGATGGATTCGTTCGACATCGACGAGGTCCGGAAGTCCTCGCGGAAGCCCGCCGAGGGTGAGGCGGCGCGTTCGAAGGACCCGACCGGCGGCGAGGGCCGTCTTGGAAACCAGGCCATGCAGCGACTGGTTCCGAAGCTACGTGTGCAGATGAAGGGGGCGAAGGGAGCGGACGTCGACGACACCATCGCCCGGGCCATCCAGTCCAAGCGAGGAGGGGGCTCGACCCTGGATGAGGGGTCTCGCCAGAAGATGGAGCGAACCATGGGCGAGGACTTCTCCGGCGTGCGCGTTCACAACGACACGGAGGCGGACTCGCTGTCACGGTCGGTCAAGGCCAAGGCCTTCACCACGGGGCAGGACATCTTCTTCCGTTCCGGCGAGTACCAGCCGGGAAGCGGCGACGGGGACAAGCTCCTGGCGCACGAGCTGACCCACGTGGTCCAGCAGCGGAACGCCCCGCCTGCGCAGAAGCTCGAAGTCTCCGACCCCGGCGACGCCTCCGAGCAGCAAGCGAGCGCGGTAGCGGACAGGGTCACCGCACGGAGCGATGCGGGAGCGTCGGTGGGCCGCGAGGCGGAAGAGGAAGAAGAGCTCCAGACTGCTCCGGTGGGCCGCGAGGCGGAAGAGGAAGAAGAGGAAGTCGCCACCCAAGAGGCCACCGAAGAAGAAGAAGAAGAGGAAGCACCCGCCGCCACGTAACGGCCGAAGGGCCGCGGGAAGACGATTCACGTCCACCCGCTGCCCATTCGGGCAACCCGACCCGCTCATCGGGCAATTCCGTCTCCCCTTCGGGAACGCGGCCGCCCACTCCTTCGGGCAACCACTCCTACCCGTAGGCGCGCCCGGTAGGACCTAGTAGCAGGTCCTCCAACGCGAGACTCTGCGCACGGACGGTTTCCGGAGAGGAGGACCGCTATGCCTCAGTACTTGTCGCCCGGCGTCTACGTAGAGGAAGTAGAGGCCGGGTCTCGACCGATCGAGGGTGTGGGGACCGCCGTCGCCGCGTTCGCGGGGATGGCGGCGCAGGGACCCGTGAACACCCCGACCCTGGTCACCAACTGGAGCCAGTTCTCGCAGACCTTCGGTGACTTCATCGAGGGCTCGTACCTGGCCCACGCGGTGTACGGCTACTTCAACAATGGCGGCGGCGCGGCGTACGTGGTCCGCGTAGGACAGGACGGCGCCGGCCCACCCACCGCCCGGGGCGAGCTGCCCAGCGGGGCCAAGGAAGACCTGTCGGCCTACCGCGTGCTCGCGCTGGAGGAGGGCACCGCCGGCAACGACCTCACCGTCGAGGTGCAGGACGCCTCGGAAGGTGAGAAGGAAGAGACCTTCAAGCTCGTCGTGAAGCGGGGAACCAAGGTCGAGGAGTCCTTCGACAACCTGACGACGAAGAAGGGAAAGCAGAACGCCGTCACGGTGGTCAACGCGGAGTCGAAGCTCATCCAGCTCCAAGAGGTGGGCTCGGCTTCCACGCTGGAGCGTCGGCCGGCCACCGGCAGCAAGGTCAGCCTGGCTGGCGGCGGGGCCCCTGCGCCCACTCGGATCGCTCCCGAGGACTACGTCGGCGACGCCGCGGACCGGACGGGCCTCGGAGGTCTAGAGGCCATCGACGAGGTGACCATGGTGTCCTGCCCGGACCTCATGGCCGCCTACCAGAAGGGCATGATCGACCTCGAGGGGCTCCAGGCGGTCCAGCTAGCCATGATCGCGCACTGCGAGAACATGGGTGACCGGATGGCGGTCCTGGACGCGCCGCCCGGCCTGACCGCTCAGCAGATCCGCGAGTGGCGGGTCGACAAGGCCGGCTACGACTCCAAGTTCGCCGTTCTGTACTGGCCGTGGATCAAGGTGTTCGACCCGGCCAGCGGACAGAACACGTTCGTGCCACCGAGCGGCCACCTGGCCGGTATCTGGGGCCGAAACGACGACACCCGGGGCGTGCACAAGGCTCCCGCGAACGAGGTCATCAGGGGAGCGATCACCCTCGAGACCAATATCACCAAGGCCGAGCACGACCTCCTGAACCCCATCGGGGTCAACGTCATCCGGGCCTTCCCCGGCCGGGGAATCAGGGTGTGGGGCGCGAGGACCCTGTCCAGCGATTCCGCATGGCGGTACATCAACGTCCGTCGGCTCTTCAACTACATCGAGGAGTCGATCCTGCTCGGCACCCAGTGGGTCGTGTTCGAGCCGAACGACATGGACCTCTGGGCCCGGCTCCGCCGGACGATCACCTCCTTCCTGCTCCGGCTGTGGCGGGATGGGGCCCTGTTCGGGGCCACCCCGGAGGCGGCCTTCTTCGTCAAGTGCGACGAGGAGACCAACCCCCCGGACATGGTGGACGCCGGACAGGTCACGGTGGAGATCGGCATCGCGCCGGTCAAGCCGGCCGAGTTCGTGGTGTTCCGTCTCGCCCAGTTCTCGGGCGGCGCGGAGGTGTCGGAGTAGACGTGGCCGGAGAGGCCAGCTGAAAGCTACGAGGAGGTGAGAGTCTGTGGGAATTGATATCGCCGGAGGAGACGCAGTCGCTGGTTATACCTTCCAGATCGAGATCGACGGCGTCTCGATGGCCCAGTTCAAGGAAGTGAGCGGTCTCTCGGCCGAGATCCAGGTGATCGAGCACCGGGAGAACAAGTTGGGCGGTCTCGCCCTGATGAAGCAGCTCCCCGGGGCGAAGAAGTTCGGGCCCATCACGCTCAAGCACGGGAAGACGAACGACAAGGCCCTCTGGGACTGGATCAAGGAGGTCCAGGACGGGAACATCGAGACCGCCCGCAGGAACGGCTCGGTGGTCCTGTACGACTACGCCAGAGGCGAGGTGGGCCGGTTCAACTTCGTGAACGGCTGGCCGTCAAAGGTGAGCATCGGTGCGCTCTCGGCTTCGGGGAACGACATCCTCGTCGAGGAGTGCACCATCGTCCACGAAGGACTCGCTCCCGCATGAGAGCGCCGAGCCCAGCGGAGGTGGCCGGCCGGGAATCGCGTGGCGAGGCCGTACGGACGGAGTTCGAGTTCGAGCTACCCATCGGGTACACGGACGACTCGGGGACCACGCACAAGCGGGGTGTCATCCGCTTGGCCACGGCACGGGACGAGATTCTCCCGCTCCGGGACCCGAGGGTTCGCGACAACGAGGCGTACCTCACGGTGCTCCTTCTGTCCCGGGTGGTCACGCAGCTCGGCGACCTCCGGGAGGTGACGCCGGCCACGATCGAAGGTCTGTTCGCCTCCGACCTGGCGTTCCTGCAGGACCTGTATCGACGGATCAACCAGGAGGGGCACACACGGGCCACCGTGACGTGCCCCTCCTGCGAGCATGAGTTCACGGTCGATGTGGCCGGTGGTGCACCGGGGGGATCATGACGTACGCAACCGACCGTCTCTATGAGGAGGTTGCGTACGTGGCCTACCATTTCCACTGGTCGCTGGACGAGATCCTCGACCTCGAGCATTCCCTGCGCCAGCGTTTCGTGGAGGAAATCGGCCGGATCAACCGGCGCCTCGCGGAAGAGGGGTGACCGGACGTGCGCTGGCCGTTTCGCCGACCTCGGCCGGCTCCGACTCTAGCGGGACCGACATCCCGTTCGGAGCCGGCCGCATGGCGGTCGCTGCCTCCCATCCAGCGCGCCGTGGATCCCATCGAACCCTCGGCTCATTCCGAAGGGTTCGTTCACGACCTCGGCACGCGTCATCCGCTCGAGCATTTCCTGGAGCCGCTCGGACACGACGTGAGAACCGAGGCCCCCGGCGGAATCGCGACGGGGATCGCGACTCCAGCCGCAGCCCGGACGGAAGGACCCGAGCTCGACTTCTCCCACCCGCCGGACCGTCGACACGAGCCGGCGGTCGCGAGGGCGGAGGACGCCTGGGCCGCCGCGCAACGCGCGCCCATCGCTCAGGCCCAGAGTCCCCCGGCCGGCCGCATGCCCGAGGTGGAGCCGGTTCGTTCCCTCCAACCTCTATCGCTTCCGCCTGTCCAGCGGGCTCCTGAGCAGCCGCCGGCCAGCGACGCCGAGCCCGAGATCGTCCCCGAGACCGAGTCGGCGAGTCAGGTGAGCCGGGTCGGCGAGGCGGAGCCTTCCCCCGCGCCCGCCCCCGAGGAAGCGGCGGGGAAGGCCACGGCCGAGGGAGAGGAGACGGTCCCCGGTGAGGTACAGCGGGCTCCTTCACCCGATGCGCCTCTGATCGGCAGGCGCCTCGGTCTCGGCGAGCCGCTGACCTCCCGGCCAATGACGGCCAGGGCCACTCCATCGGCACCTGACGAGAGGTTGCCCCTGTCTCCCAGAGGGAAGGCGGAGGGCGGTGACAAGGCGGAGATGGCGGCTCCCCGCCCGGACGGCGTCCAGCGAGCGCCGGGGATCGCCGGCTCGGGGGGAGAGATGGCAGAGGTGGCGCCCGTCGTCGGAGAGGGACCTCCTCTCGCTGGCAGACCCGTCCTCAGGAAGTGGGCGACAGGAGGGCGGGAAGCCGAAGTGCCTTCGGAGGCCGCCCCGGAGATGACCGTGAGCAGAACCCCGATGCCCCGCGCGACGGGGCCGGACCTCCCCGTGCCGCGCCGCCTGACCCCGCTGCCCGCAGAACAAGCCTCGAAGGCGCAGGTGTCGGGAGAGGGGACACTCGCACGCGAGTCCGTGCAGGGCGCCCCCGAAGAGCTGCCTCTCCCTGTATCTCCCCGTCCGGCCCAGCGGGCTCCTGAGGAAGAGGCGCCTGCTTCGACCGAGCCGCCGAGCCCGGTGACACTCCCCGGCGAGCCGGAAGAGGACATCGTTCCCGAACCAAGCGGACCGCTGGTCGGCGAGGCCCCGATCTCCTCGACCCGGGCCCTTGAGGCTCCGGTTGCCGAGTGGACCGGACGCCCGCAGCCGCCGCCCCAGGTAGCGCCACTGGTGTCCGCGCGGCCTCTCGCTCGCGTCCAACGGGCGAGCGAGGCCCCACCCGAGCCCGTACGGCAGGTGGTCGAGCGCCGGACGGGGGTGGACCTCAGAGAGGTCAAGGTCCACAGGGAAGCCTCTACCGCGACGGCGGCGCGCCAGATGTCGGCACGCGCGTTCACCACCGGTGGCGAGGTGCACGTCCCCGCCGACCATGGGTCGCTGGAGGCCAGCGAGGGCAGGACCCTGGTGGCGCACGATCTGGTCCACGCGGCGCAGCAGCGGCGCCTCGGGCCCGCGCTGCCCGCCGAGAGGACGAGCGATGGACAGGGCCTCGAGACAGAGGCCCGCTCGATGGAGTCGGCGTGGAGGGCCGCTCCGGAGATGCCGCTGGTTTCTAGGGCGCCCGCCGAGCCTGGAGCTCCGCCGGCGCCGATCGTCGATCCGGCGACCGCCGCGGTGGCCGCGGGCATCGCCCAACGGCAGGCGGATGGCTCCGTGACCTTCCATGCCCCGCCGTCGGAGCCGGTGGCTCCGGTCCAGCGGGTCGAGGAGGCTGCTCCGGTCACGGCCGTGGCCCCCGAGCCTCAAAAGGAAGAGGACATGGAGGAACTCGCAAACAAGCTGTACGAGCCGATGACCCGGCTCCTCCGACAGGAATTGCGAGACCTCAGGGAGCGCGCCGGGCGACTGGCGGACCTGTAGCGAAGGAGGTGTAAGCAACGATGGCCGATACCGCGGTGTCTCTCCGGTTCGAGGTCAGGATCGACGGCGTGATGCTGGGGACGTTCACCTCGTGCGATGGCATCGGCGCGGAATACGCGGTCAAGGACTACGAGGAAGGCGGGGAGAACGGGTTCGTCCACAAGCTGCCGGGGCGGATGAAGTACACCCCTATCAAGCTGACCCGCGCGATCGATGGTGAGTCCGCGGTGCTCTCCGCCTGGTTCTCCAGCCTGGCGGTCACGGTGAAGCGGCAAACGGCCTCGATCAGCGTCTACGACGGCAACGGCGAGCGGATCGCTCAATGGAACCTGGAGGGCGTCTACCCGAGCAAGTACACGGGTCCGTCGCTCACCTCGGACGGCAACCAGGTCGCCAAGGAGACGCTCGAGCTGATGCACAACGGGTTCATGGGTGAGTTGGGCGGCGTCGGTGGCGTAGCCGCGGGCGCGAAGACCGCAAAGGGGTGGGTGTGATGGGACTGTCGGCGGTCTCGAATCCGCTGAAGACTGAGAAGGCGACTTTTACCGCCCACCACCCCAAGGACGTCGTGGCAGCCGCTGGCGGTTTCTCCCTGGGTGGCTTGGTCAGCAGTATCGGCAGCAGCCTGGCGGCCGCTCCAAGCAGCTTCCTGTTCGGGGCGGGGGGACTAATGAGCAAGCCCGGAATCGCGACCCTCGGCAAGCTGGTGTGCAAATTCAACCCGACGGAGCTGTCGATCAAGCAGAGCGCCAAGGTGGAGGCGAAACCGAACCCCGATACAACGACGGGCCACCCCGTCCCGGACTACCGGGGGCCCCAGGCCCAAACCCTCTCCATGAAACTCCTCTTCGACGAGTGGGAGGCGCTGGCGGCCAGCGTGACCCCCGCCGTGGATATGCTCCTCAGCTGGACGCTGCCGGTGGAGAAGTTCCTTTCGTCAGAGGCGGCGCAGCAACCCTGGATCGAGTTCCGGTGGGGCAAGGCGATCTTTGGGCATTTCATCCTGACGTCGGCGAACGTCACGTACACGATGTTCCGGAAGAACGGGACCCCCGTGCGGGCCGAGGCTACCATCGAACTGCAGAGAGTGGGCGGCGCACCACCACCTCCGACCAACCCGACGTCTCGTGGCGCCCCCGGGTGGCGCACGCGACTGGTCACAGAGGGAGAGACGCTCCACTCGATCGCGTTCCAGACATACGGGCACCCGAAGTTCTGGCGAGGCCTTGCCGACTTCAACGGGATCGATGACCCATTGCGAGTCGGCGTCGGCGCGAGGCTCTTGATCCCGCCGCGGAGTGACGTGGACGGGCTTTCCTAGGAGGCCGGATGTACGAGCATT
Organism: Actinomycetota bacterium; assembly: GCA_036001425.1. Lineage (GTDB taxonomy): Bacteria > Actinomycetota > UBA4738 > UBA4738 > CALAEC01 > DASYVD01. Next base: position 17,902 of record DASYUI010000035.1, on the reverse strand, counting down.
TTGGTACCAAACCGGTCATCGAGATCGACGGCCAGCTCCTGGGCGATGAGTTTGTGGAGCTCCTGGACATGACCGTGGTCGAGGACCACCTGTCGCTCCCGGATACCTTCACGATCCGGTTCAGCGATCTGTACAGGAACCAGGAGGGAGCCACACCCGGGGGGTCCCTTCTCGAGGCCGCCGGTCTCACGATCGGGACAGAGATCAAGATCTCAGGCATCCCGCTGGGAGCGAACGAGGTCGAGCTGCTCATCATCGGAGAGGTCACGGCGATCGAGGGCGCCTATGAAGCCGGAAGAGGTAGGCACATCGCCGTTCGGGGCCACGATTTCTTTCACCGGTTGCACCGGGGACGCAAGACGGAGATGTACAACCAGGCGACCGACGCGAGTCTCGTCCAGGCGGTGGCGGGAGAAGCGGAGCTGACCGTCGGGACGGTCGACGACTTCACATACAAGGACCCTGTTCCCCGATTCAATCAGACCGGGGCCGAGTTCCTGGGACCGAAAGCCCGGGCCCACGATCGAGAGCTGCGGATCGTTTCCAACGGTATGCCTCAGCTCGTGTTCCAGGAGCGCGCGGAGGCCAGCGAGGCTCCCGAGCCGGGTGGAGGGGCGACGGACGGACCGCCGGAACGCCGGAAGCTGATCTTCGGGCAGAACCTACGGTCGTTCGTCCCTCGGGTGACCGCCCCCCAGCACGAGAAGGCCCAGGCCAGGGGGTGGGACCCGAGCCAGAAGAAGATGCTGGAGTCCAACGAGGAGCCGATTGCGGGGAACAACGCCGTGTTGAGCGGCCTTGGGGAGGACGCGGCCTCCCTGGCCGGAAAGTTCGGATCCGCCACTTACCTCCAGCCCACCCCTTATGACGATCAAGGCGAGGTGGACGCCCTCGCCAAGACCCTCGCGGCCCAAATCGGGAGCACTTACGCCGAGGCGGAGGCCACCATCGACGGGATGGCGGTCCGAGCGGGGGAAGCGGTCTCGGTCGAGGGCGTCAGCAAGGAGTTCGTCGGGCAGTGGACCGTGGGGAGCACCCGACACGTGTTCGATGGCCAGGGATGGCGGACGCACCTGATGCTGACCGGATCCCAGGACCGAACGATCTATGGGCTCCTGTCTAATGGGGCCGAGAACATCACCCTCGACAGCGGCCCCCCGATCAACGGTGTGGTCATCGGAGTGGTCACCGACGTTCAGGACCCGGACAAGCTAGGGCGGGTCAAGGTGAAGTTCCCCTGGGTCTCCGACGGCGACACTGCGTACGCTTCCCACTGGGCGCGGGTGGTCCAGGCCGGTGCGGGGGCGGACCGAGGAACCGTCATCCTTCCGGAGAAGGACGACGAGGTCCTGGTGGCGTTCAACATGGGCAACCCTCGGTTCCCATACGTGCTGGGGGGGCTCTACAACGGTGTGGACAAGGCCGACCCTGGACCCTTCGAGGCGCCCGACAGCTCCGGAAAGATGAACTGGAGAGGGTTCATCTCGGGGCTCAAGCATAGGCTCATCTTCTCGGACAAGAGCGGCGACGAGTACGTCGAGCTCAGCACGGGAGACAAGAAGTACATGCTGAAGCTCGATCAAGGCAAGACGCAGATCGAGATCGAGAGCGGCGGCAAGATCACCATCCACGGGACGCAGGACATCACGGTGAAGGGTGATACGAACGTCAAGTTCGAGGCTACGGGCAACCTGGAGCTCAAGGGGGCCATGGTGAAGATCGAGTCCTCGGGCGTGCTCGAGGCGAAGGGCTCGGTCATCAAGCTGAACTAGCGAGGGAGAAAAGGGGATGGAGGAGTTCGTCGGCAAGGGCTGGGCCTTCCCGCTGCGCACCGACGCCACGGGCAGCATCGCCCTGGTTTCGCGGGACCGGGAGATCGAGGAAGCCATCAAGCTCGTCCTGATGACCTCACCGGGGGAACGGCCGATGAGGCCCACCTTCGGATGCCGGATCCACGACTTCATCTTCGCCTCGGCAGAAGCCGCGACCGCAGGAGAGATCGAGTTCGAGGTCCGTCGAGCTCTGACGATGTGGGAGCCACGTGTCGACGTCGACGCGGTGGAGGTCCTGTTCGATACAGAGGATCCATCTCTCCTGTACATCGACATCCGATACACGATTAAGGCGACGAACGACCCGAGAAACCTGGTCTTTCCCTTCTACGTGATCCCCCCCGAGGAAGAACAACCCACACCCCAGGAGCTGGCGGCGCAAGTGGATTCGATGAGCGAGGAGTGAGCGATGGCCCTTCCCGTACCCAACCTTGACGATCGGCGGTTTCAGGAGCTGGTGGACGACGCCAAGCGGATGGTCCAGCAGCGATGCCCCGAGTGGACGGACCACAACGTGTCCGACCCCGGAGTGACGCTGATCGAGACGTTTGCCTGGATGACCGAGCAGCTTATCTACCGGGTGAACCGTGTACCCGACCGCAACTACGTGAAGTTCCTGGAGCTCATCGGGGTCCGCCTGTTCCCTCCGAACGCGGCTCGGTCTGAGGTGACCTTCTGGCTCTCGGGCGCGCATGAGACCACGCTGCAGGTCTCCTCGGGCACTCAGGTGGCAACGGAAAGGACCACCGGGGAGGAGCCCGTCACCTTTACGACGATATCGGACTTGCCCATCGTGTCGTGCTCGCTGGAACGCCTGGCTTCTTCCATCGAGGAGAACGAGATCAGGGACCACACCGATGCGCTCCTCAAGGGCCAGGAGTTCTACTGTTTCACCAACCCGCCGAAACCGGGGGACGTCATGCTGGTGGGACTCTCGAACCCGGTTCCGTCCTGCGCCGTGTCGCTGCGGTTCGTCTGCGAGGTCGAGGGCGTCGGCGTAGACCCGACGAACCCCCCGATGGTGTGGGAGGCGTGGGACGGGGAGCAGTGGGTTCCCTGTGAGGTCGACCACGACGATACCGGAGGGCTGAACAAGGCGGGGGACGTCGTTCTTCACGTTCCCCGAACCCATGTGGCATCCGTGATCGACCGGCAGCGGGCGGGGTGGCTGCGCTGCCGAGTGCTCGAGCCCGAAGAGGAGCAGCCCTTCTACAGCGCCTCGCCCAAGATCAGGAACCTCTCGGCCTTCACGATCGGCGGGACGACCGAGGCGTTGAACGCGGAAGTCGTCGAGGGCGAAATCATCGGCCTCTCCGAGGGAGTCCCGGGGCAACGGTTCACGCTCAAGCACCGGCCCGTCGTCCGCGGGGACGGAGCCGTGGTTCTGGAGTCCGGAAGCGGAGAGGGATGGCAGGAATGGACGCAGGTCGAGAACTTCGCGGACAGCGGCCCGGAGGACCGTCACTTCATCCTCGACGAGGTGACGGGCGAAGTGATCCTCGGGCCTGCCGTCCGGGAGCCCGAAGGCACCTTGCGCCAATTCGGGGCGGTTCCGCCCACGGCCTCACCGCTCCGGATCCGGACGTACCGAACCGGTGGCGGCTCCAGGGGCAACGTCGCCCGGGGGGAGATCTCCGTGCTGAAGACGACGATCCCATACATCTCTCGGGTGGAGAACCGTTATCCGGCCGGCGGGGGAGTCGAGGGGGAGGACATCGAGAACGCTAAGGCGCGAGGCCCGATCGTGTTCCGGACCCGCAACCGGGCGGTGACGGCAGAGGATTACGAGGAGCTGGCGCGTCAGTCCGCTCCCGAGGTGGCTCGGGTGCGCTGCGTGGCTGCCGGAGACGGCGCCGAGGCCGGAGGCGTCCGCATCCTGGTCGTTCCGGCGGCCGCCGACGACGAGGTGGGCAGGCTACGGTTCGAGCAACTGGTCCCGGCCGACGAGACACTCCAGCGGATGGCGGAGTCCCTCGACGAGCGGCGGATCATCGGGGCCCGAGTCATCGTGGAGCCTCCGGTGTACCAGGGGATCACGGTGGTGGCCCGGCTCCGAGCCCGGTCGCGGACTAGCCCGAGGCGGCTGCAAGAGGCAGCGATCGGGGCCCTGTACCGGTACTTCCATCCGATCAAGGGAGGGCCGGAGGGCAAGGGATGGCCGTTCGGCCGGCCCGTCCAGGCGGGGGAGGTCTACTCCGTTCTCCAGCGCCTCAAGGGGGTGGAGCTCGTCGAGGACGCTCGCTTGTTCTCGGCGGACCCCATCACCGGCGAGCGCGGGAAGGCCATGCCTCGGATCGAGCTGGAGCCGCACGCCCTGGTGTTCTCGTACGAGCATCAGGTACTTGTGGAGGGGATGTAACCAGCAAAATTGGGGAGTGACGGGTGTTCCAGGGCGGGGTAACATCGCCCCCTGGACCTGGGAGCTGAGCAAGGAGCGCGGGGCCGTGCGAGGGATCATCGAGGAACTTCCGAACCCTCACCCGATCGGGGTGGCGCTCCCGGCCGTCTACCAGGAGGACGATTTCACCCAGCGGTTCACGTCCGCACTCGACTCGGTACTGGCTCCCCTTCCATCGACGCTGGACAATCTGGTCGCGTACCTGGATCCGAAGCTGACCCCGACAGACTTCCTCGAGTGGCTCGCCGGGTGGGTGGGCGTGGTGCTCGACGAGAACTGGCCCCTCGAGCGGCAGCGAACCTTCGTGGCCGAGGCCGTGGAGCTGTACCGGTGGCGAGGGACGGTGAAGGGAGTCTCCGCCCTGGTTGCCCTGTACGCGGGGGTGGAGCCGGAGATCGTCGACACCGGCGGGGTGGAGTGGTCGCCCACCCCGAACGGAAGGGTACCGGGTGAGCCCGAGCCGAGGTTCACGATCCGGCTCAGGGTGCCCGATCGCTCGGCAGTGGATGTCGACCGGCTCGACGCCATCATCCGAGCGGCGAAGCCGGCCCACGTGCTGCATCAGATCGAGCTGGTCGGTCCGGGGCGCGAACCTGCAAAGCCAGGGCCGAAGGGTGGGGAACCGGAGGCGCCGAAGGCCGGCCAGGTTGCCCCCGCGAAGCCCGAGCCAGAGACGGGGGAGACCCCGACGGGCGTCGAGCTTCCCCCCGCCAAGCCCGAGCCAGAGCCCGAGGCAGGCGAGAGCCCGAAGACCGAGACCGTCGCCCCGGGGAACTTGGATCAGGAAACTCCGAACGGAGAAGGTGAGGTGCCCGCTGAATGATCATCTGTAAGAACTGCGGCTACCAGAACGAGGACGACGACGCGTTCTGCGGCTCGTGCGGAACGTTTCTCGAGTGGGCCGGAGAGAGGCTGACCGAGGAGCAGGAGCCCGGACCCGAGCCCGAATCCCAGCCCGAACCCGAGCCCGAAAAGGCGGGGTTCATGGATCGCGTGAAGTCCACCCTGGGGATCGGCGACGAAGACCAGCCCGACGGACAGACCGGAACGACTCCGCAGGCTCCGCCCACTGAGCAGCCCGCCGCGGAGAGCGGCGCCGGCGAGGGTGCTCCTGAGACCCCTGTGGTTGATGCCGAACCGGCTGCCCCGACAGGAACCGGGCCACCGGACACGGCCGCGGAACGGCAGGGTGCTTCCGGCACAGCACCCACAGTGAGCCCGTCGCAACCGGCGGGGTCGCCACGGATCGAGCCTCCCCGGCGGGACGTGACCCGGCCCATGCCGGCCGCGGCGTCCACGGGGGAGGCCCCGGCCGCGTCCGCTGAGGACACGTCGGTGAAGACCGCGGAGCCCGAGCTGGCCGTGGTCGTTCCGGAGGTCGAGACCCCCGAGGTCACTCGGGAGCGCGAGGAGGCCGAGCGCAAGGCCCGGGAGGAGGCCGACCGCAAGTCCCGTGAGGAGGCCGACCGCAAGTCCCGTGAGGAGGCCGAGGCCAGGGAGCGCGAGCAGGCGGAGCGCAGGCTCACCGAGGAGGAGGCCCGCCGCCAGCGTGATGAGGCGGAGCGCAGGTCTCGTGAGGAGGCGGAGCGTAACGCCCGTGAGGAGGCCGAGAGCAAGGTCCGTGAGGAGGAGGCGGCCAAGCAGCGGCAAGAAGCGGAGGCCAAGGCCCGCCAGGAGTTCGAGGCCAAGCAGCGTGAGGAGGCCGAGCGCAAGGCCCGCGAGGAGGAGCAGCGGCGCTCCCAGGCGGCCTCCGAGGAGGAGCAGCGGCGCACCCAGGCGGCTTCCGAGGAGGAGCGGCGGCGCTCCCAGGCGGCATCCATGGTGGCCAGTGCGGAGGCCGTGGCCAAGGCCCGCAAGGAAGCCGAGGCCAGGAAGCGCGCCGAAGCCGAGGCCAGGAAGCGCGCCGAAGAAGAGGCACAGCGGCATCGCGAGGACGAGGAGGCCCGGCGCCTCCTGGCCGAGGCCGAGGAGCAGGAGCGGACGGATCGGGCGGCGGCGCTCGTGGCCAAGCCCCCCACGGCTCCCACCCCGGACGTGGCGGCCCGGACACCTGGGGCCCAGAAGCCCGCCGCGCAAAGGGAAAAGCGCGCCAGGCAACAGGTGAAGATGGAGCCGACCCGGCAGCCCAAGCCGGGCGACCTCATCTGCGGCCAGTGCGGTGAGGTCAACGACCGCGATCGGAAGTTCTGCCGGCGGTGCGCGAACACGCTGCTGGCGGCCGAGGTCGCCAAGAAGGTCCCCTGGTATAAGCGGATCTTCGGGCGTAAGCCCATGGCGGCCGGTACCCGGCGGGGCCGAGCCAAGGCCGGCCAGAAGGGCAAGACCGCGAGGCGCGGCTTCCGGCAGATCCTGGGCATGCTCGGGAAGCTGCGGATGCTCGTCGCCGTCCTGGCCTTGCTGGGCCTGGCGGGCGGCATGGTCATCCCGAGCGCGCGAGGGGCGATCCTTTCCGGGGTCCAGGGTGCGTACTGCGCGGTGAAGATTCGTGCCTTCCCGGACTTCAATCCCGTCCATGCCCTCCGCGCAGAGGCCCCGGGGCAGAAAGGACATCCCGCCAGCCTCTTGATCGACGATGGGAACAACACCCACTGGGCGGAATCGGGTCCGGGTGACGGAACCGGCGAGAGGATCTCGATCCTCTTCAACGAACCCGTTGACATCGCCCAGATGATCTTCACCACCGGCAACCAGGAGACGCCTCAGAGCTTCGCGAAGCAGCCGCGGCCCGCCGAGATCACCATGAGGTTCATCAACGCGAGGGGACGGGTCGTTGCGACCGAGAAGGAGACGCTCGGAGACACGAAGGCACCCCAGCCCGTGGAGGTTTCGGGCGCCGGGACCAAGAGGATCGATATCCGGATCGATTCCGTCTACGAGGGACAGGCAGGGAACGCGCTGTCGCTGACGGAGATCGAGTTCCGCTCTAAGAGCTGTTAAGAGCCCGGTCGGGGTCGACGCCCACGTCAGACTCCGATTGGCTGTTCGAGGACGGCGGGAGCCCGAGCTCCAGGAGAAGCGCTTGGTAGTCGCGGCCCGCCCGGGCTGAGGCGACGGGGTCGCCGGCCTGGTCGCAGGCGCGGACGAGCGTGCGCCACAGGGCATCATGGTACCGGTCCACCTGGAGACCCCGCCGGCACACCCACGCGGCCTCGCCGGGCTCGCCCGCGACCAATAACGCTTCGGCCAGGGCCCCGGCGAGCTCGGAGACGTCGAGGCGCCTCCGCTCCCGTTCTCCCACGATCCACTCGGCGGGCCCCTCCTCCGGCAGCAGGTCCCCGACGTAGAAGGCCATGGCCCGGCGGAACTCCGTCAGTGCTGTCTCCGCGTCCTTCCGGGCCAGGGCACCCCGGGCGGCGACCAAGCGGTCATCGAGCTCCAGCACGTCGACGAAGGTGTCCTCCGGCAGCGCCAAGCGGTAGGTCTCACCTTCGCGGAGGATGAGGCTGCCGGCACCCTTGGGCAGGTCCGGCTCCAGCACGCGCCGGAGCGTGGAGATCGCGACGTGGAGGTTCCGGCCACCGGTCTCGGGGTCGGCCCCCGGCCACAGGGCCTCGGTGAGGACCTCTCGATGAATCGGGGCTCCGGCGCCCATGGCCAGGAGCCGAAGCAGCCTGCGGATCCGTGGCCGAAGGCTCGACAGGTCCGCCGCTTTTCCGTCGATCGTCAGGGAGAACCTCCCGAAGCACCAGATCTGGAACGGGGCCGACGGAGCCTGGGTGGCACTCGGAGGCTCTGGCAACGCAAGACCGCACTCGTTGGCGATCTCCATGGCGACGGCTCGGTGCTCACCTTCCCGAGCGGGATCAGCCTGCGCCAGGGCCAGGAAGGCGATCATCTGCGCGCCCCGAACCATGGCGGCCCGGGCGAAGGTCTCAGCCTGGAGAGCGGTCTGCCGGGCCTCGGGTGTTCCGGTCCGCGCCACCGCCAGCGCATGGGCGGATCGGGCCCAGGCCTCCAGCGTCCCCGCACCCAGGTGACGGAACCCCTGAACGGCCACGTCCAGGACGGCGGTCGGGCTCCCGCCGATCCGGAGCGCCCCCATGCCCTCGAGCAGCGCGGCCAGGGAGGTTCCCCACTGGTCGCCCCGGCGCTCGCCCGCCAACCGAGCCGCCGCCGCTTCGGACGCTCCGTCGGGGCGGTCCGACAGGGCCAGAGAGGCTCGGCTCAGGCGCGCCAGCCAGAGGATACCCAGGTGTTCGGCCTCCTCGGCCGCAGCTTCGGTTTCGCGTTCGCCACCAGGGTCACCGGCCAGCATGGCCGCCAGGGCGGCAGCGAGCCGGGCTCCCGCCACCAGGCTCGGGCTGGCGTCCGGGTGGTCGCCGACCGAAAGAAGAACGGGTCTGGCGTCCAGCACCTGGCCGGCGAGCAGAGAGCAGATCCCTCGGGCAAGGGCCCCCTGAGCGCCGGGCCACGATCCCTTCGCCCGGAGCGGCTCGCGCGAGACCGCGGCTCGGACGGCCCCCGACGGAGTGTCGATGGGGACGAATGCCGGTTCCATCCAGGAGGTCAGGGCCTGGCGCTCTGCGCGGCAGATCTCCGCCGCGCCGGCACCCCCGAACGCCCGCTCCGCTTTCTGGTACGCCTCCTGAGCGGGGTGCCACCTGCCCCGGGCTCTCTCTCTGCGGGCGGCGGCAAGGAGGACCCACGGGTCGTCTTCCCGGAGGTCCGAGGGAACGAGATCCAGCCACCCGTCGGGACCATCGGCCAGAAGCTCGCCTTCCTTCCCCAGGAGCCGGTCGACCGCGTCCCAGTCCTCCGCGCGGCAGAAGGCCTGCAGGGCCTCCCGCACCGCGCCCGCCGTCTCCAGGAGCTCCCCGGCTCGCCGGTATCGTTCCCGAGCCTCGGCCTCGCCGACCGTCTGGACGAGCTGGACCTGGAGATGTGACCGCAGCACTTCGTGGTACCGCCACCACCCCTCCTCGAGCCCGTACGTGAAGATCTGGCGGCGCTCCAGCTCCTCCAGGACCAGCTCGCTGGCGGAGACGCCCAGGAGCTCGTCGCACAAGCGACCCGACATCCGGTCCAGCACACACGTATCCAGGAGGAAGGCCCGAAGGGCCTCGGGGAGCTCGTCGATGACGTTCCTCGCCAGGTACTCGCGGACCAGGCGAGATCGCGTGCGCAACTCGGCCAGGATCTTCCTGCTCTCGTGCACCGGTTTCCCGCGAGTCGCCAGGTGGAACAGCTGGAGGCCGGCCGCCCAGCCCTCGGTTCCTCGTGTCAGAGCGGCGAGATCCTCAGGGGTGAGCGGCTCGCCGTGGATGTCGCGGAACAGGCGCTCGACTTCCCACGATCGGAACCGGAGGTCGTCGGAGCCCACCTCGAGGAGTGCCCCGGAGACCCGCAGCCTGGAGAGGTTGAACCCCGGAGTCCGGCGGGAAGCCGCCAGAACGAACACGTTCGGTGGGATGTAGTCGATCAGTCGCTCGAGGGCCGCCTCCGCAGGTGTCCCCTCCAGCGCGTGAAGGTCGTCCAGGACCACCAGGCCTCTGGTGCCCGCCCAGCCTTCGAGCGACTGGGCCGCCGCGTCCTCCGACTCCCACCCTCGGGGGACGTCTCCGAAGGCCGTGCATACCGCCTGCTCCAGATGGCTGAGGAACACACTGGGCTCGGCGTGGGATCCGTCGGCGGTGTACCAGGCGACCGGGCCCTCCAGTGCCGACGCGAACTGCGACAGGAGGGTGGTCTTCCCCGATCCGGCCGGCGCCACGACCAGGGCCAACCGATGATCCCAGAGCCGGTCGAGCGCGCCGAGTAGGCGCTCACGCCGGAGTCCGCGGGTCGCGGGAACGCGGATCCTCGCCGGAACGATGTGTGGCTGGGGATACGCCACGGGCGGGCTTTCCTCCGGGTTAGCTGACCAAGCTGGCCACAGAACCGCGCCACGGTACCAGAAGGGGGTGGGCCAAGACAAGACTCGGAATGCCCATTTTCGTGAGCCGTTGGCGAACGGTCGGGAATGTCCGGCGTCGATATCGGGGGAACGAGGTCAGGCGGCCAGCGGCGTGAGCACGGGCCACTCGTCGAGCATTAGGATCCCGTAGCGGAAGGCCACCGACTGGACGAGGTCGACCGGGACCGACCTCCTGCGGCCCGAAACCACGAGTGCGGCTGGTCGAGCCCACTCCCCCCGCCACCCTTTCGTTCCCACGACGATCCTGCCCCAGAGCTGGATGATGCCGCCGACTTTCCAACCCTCTAGCGCCGACCGGCCGATCTCCTCGAGGCGCCCGGGGAACGGGACACCCCAGACGCCGCAGAAGCAGGCCTCTCCCGGCGCCTCGTGCTGGTCGCTGCGAAGCTCCTCCGGTGCGGAGCACCGAGCGTGGAGAGGGGAGTTCGATGGCCAGGTCACCGGCTTGACCAGGGAACGGAGTGTGAGGTCGTCTCCGCGAAGCACCCACAGACGAGCGGCCAGGACGGGCTCGATCCCGTCCGGGGCCCTCCAGGGTGACACGACTAGGGAACGGGGGTGGGGAGCTCGTCGGGAGCCGGCTCGGAAGGAACGCTCACCGGCTCCTCGATCGGCTCGATCTCGATCACCTTCTGAGTCTTGCCGATATCCATGTCACGTCCCTTTTTCCCTCGGAGATGCCAAGCAAACGGACCGATGGGGCCGCGCGCCTCAGCCGCGCATCGTGAGCAACGGGACACGATGGCGCTCCGGCCGGGGGGAGGGAGCCCCGCCCCCCCGGCCCGTGCGCGTCGGGAGATGGTCAGAAGATGCTCACTCCGCCGGGTCCCACCAGGAGACCCACCACGATGAGCACGATCCCGAGAACGACCTGCCCTTGAACGATCTGCACGATCCCCGCGATCACCAGGATGACGGCGATGATCCACAGGATCGTGGCGAGCCCTCCGGTTACGGCCAGGAGGGATAGAAGGGCCAGCATGTGGCTACACCTCCTCTCGGGTGAACGCGCGTCCGCCCGGCCGCCCTGACGATTTCCCGTTCGCGTCGCAGGTGAAACCGTTTAGACGAATCGAGCCGCGGGAAGGATGCGTGCGGCGTGACCGCCTCTGGTGCCCCCCACCGGGTGGAGGCAAGACGCCGACCGAGCCCCCGAGGGTCCTCTCCCCCTCGGGGGTCTCGCGTTGCGGGTCTAGCGCCCGGTGAACCGCGGGGGACGCTTCTCGAGGTGGGCGGCCACGGCTTCCCGGTGGTCCTCGGAGTCGACGCACGCGGCTTGGGCCTGCGCATCACGCTCGAGCGCGCTCTCGAGGGGCGTCTCCTCGGCCCGGTTGATGGCGGTCTTGGTGAGGCTCACCGGGATCGGCGGAGACGCCGCCACCTCGCGCGCATACACTTCCGCTTCCTTGTCCAGCGTGTCCACCGGAACCACCCGGTTCACCAGGCCGATCCGCTCCGCCGCGCTGGCGTCGAGCCTCGCTCCCGTCCAGACCATCTCCTTGGCCCGGGCCGGACCGACCAGTCGCACCAGGCGGTGCGTGCCTCCCAGGTCAGGCACGAGCCCGAACTTCACCTCGAGCATGGCGAAGCTCGCGTCGTCGGCGGCCACGCGGAGGTCGCACGCCAGCGCGAGCTGGAAACCTGCGCCCAATGCATGCCCCCGCACGGCCGCAACCGTCGGCTTTCCCATCTGAGCAAGGAGCAGGAACGGGCGCTGGGCCGCGAGGACGAACGACCGGAACCGCGCGCCCCGCGTGCCGGCGAGCTGTCCCAAGAGCGACACGTCGATCCCCGAGCAGAACGCCCGGCCCTGACCCCTGACGAGCATGACCCGGATCCCGGGGTCGGAGGCGGCTCGCTCGGCGGCCTTGCCCAGGTCGTAGAACATCTGGGCGTTCATCGCGTTGAGCTTCTCCGGCCTGGCCAGCTCGATCGTGGCCAGGCCGTCGTGCCCGGAGTACTTGATGGTCTCGAACTCGGCCACGGCCTCCTCCTCGGGGGGGTATCGAGAGTGTGGCATCGGCCGCGAGCACGCGTCCAGGGGGATCGGCGCAAAGGCGTACGGCCGGGGGCGCGGCGTGGCACCATACCCGGGGCGCTTAGCTCAGTGGGAGAGCGCCGCCCTTACAAGGCGGAGGTCGGTGGTTCGAAACCACCAGCGCCCACATGCATCGCAGCAGGTCGGGGGCGGTCTCTCGAGCTGAGGTCCCCCTGGACCCTCCGGCTGATTCCGCACAGATTCCGCGAGAATTGTGAAAGTGCGGCCCCGGGCCTCCTTCGGGTCTGGGAGAGCCCTGGTCACCGACTTGCCAATCACCGTTCCCGCCCCAGCAGGGCGGAGTTCACCGCAGCCCAATTCGGCGACCGCGGGTGGCCCAAGATCCCCCGGCCAGGCTGGTGCTTTGGGAGCGCGGCACACGTCATCCGGGGCGACCCACTAATCACTGATCCGCAGGTCCGCGTCGGTTAGCGCTCCTCGCCGACGCTGACTTCTCAAGTCCACGGCGCCCACCCACCGCCTGAACCTGTCAGCGGGCGACCGCCACTCGTTGCGTCTGGCGAGCGGCGATCGCGTCGGCGATGCGGTCGGCGTCGCGGCCGACCCCGTGGATCTGCTCCGACGACTTCGAGTACAGGAACCGGAGGCCGACGAAGTAAAGACCGGGTTCGGAGTCGACGATTCCCCCGTCGTGCTTCGGCTCGTTCGGCCCGAACACGGGCAGCTCGATCCACGAAAATCCGGGGTGGAACCCGGACGTCCAGACCACGTTCGCGACCTTCAGGCGACGGCCGTCCTCGAGCCTGGGCCACCCGTCCTCGACGCCCGTCGTCCGCGGCACCCGCTCCACTCCCGCCGCTGCGAGGTCCTTCGGCTTGACCCGGATCAGAGGATCGCGCTTCGCGAGAATCTTCGGGCGGATCCGCCGTCCGATCGGATTACCCGTGGAGAACACCCGATGAAAGATGACCCGGGCGACGAAGGGCCCCACCATGCGCCCCACGCGGCTATCTAGTCGGAAGGGGAGGGCACCGTTGTCCGGGCCCGACAGCCAGACCCGCCGGGTCTTCGAGAGCTCCATGGCGACCTCGGCTCCCGAGTTGCCCGCCCCGACGACGAGGGCGTCCCCCTCGCGGAGCTGCTCCGGGTTGCGATAGTCGGCGACGTGGAGCTGGACGATCGCGGGATCGAGCTCGGACGCGAAGTCCGGCACCCGCGGGCGCTGCCACGAGGACATCGCGACGACCACGTTCTCGGCTTCGAAGCGCCGATCACCGGCGGTCGCGAGGAAGCCGTCCCCGTTCCGGGTCAGCCGCTCCACCTCCAAGCCGGTTCGCACTGGCAGCTCGAACCGCTCGGCGTAGCTCTCGAGATAGTCGGCGTACTCGTCCTTGGTCGGGAATCCCCAGCGGGGGCCGGGGAACGGCATCCCATCCAACCCGTTGACACGGTTGGGGGTGAAGAGCCGCAAGGAATCCCAGCGCTTGCGCCAGGCGTCCCCGACCCGCTCGTTCGCGTCGACGATCAGGAACGGCAGGCCGCGTTGAGCCAGGTGGTACCCGACCGAGAGTCCCGACTGCCCGCCCCCGATGACGAGCGTCTCGATCCGTTCGGTGTGCTGAGCTTTCATGAACACCACCCCCTCCATTCCTGAAACCTGACGACGTGGCGGATCCGGCTCGCCTCCAGGAAATTGCGAGTCTGGACGGCGGCGGAGACCGCGCAGCCGGCGATGAACCCAAGCTGCCCCGTGACCACCGCATACGCGATCCACGGCAGCTGCACCCCGGCGCCCAGGAGCCAGCCCCACCAGCGCCCCGTTCCGGCCGAACGCAGCGCGAGCACCTGAAGCCCGGTCAGCAGCCACGACCAGAACGGGGGAGCGCCGAGGGGCCCGTCGTCCCCCACGGCCGTCATCACCACGGCGGCCGAGAGCGCGAACGCGCAGAGGGCGGCCGAGAGGAGACGGAAACGGCGAGCACGGTCCCTGTCGGCGGAGCCTCGCGTCTCGTCCTGGTAGGTCCTTGCCATGCCGCGACCGTACGCGCGGCCGGATCTGGGAAAAATCGGGAGTCCTCCCCATTCGGAGGATGCGCCCCTCGACGCCTCAGGACCGAGGCTCCGGGCGGGTCGGCGTCGGGTCAGCTCAGCGTCGAGTGTCCGTCGCCGCTCGAACGAAGGGACCAGGCTTGGGCACCAGGCCGTGCTCCATCGCGAACAGCGTGGCGGCGGCACGGCTGGAGACGCCGATCTTCCGGTAGGCGTTCTGAATGTGCCGATCGGCGGTTTTAACCGAGATGCCGAGTCTTCTGGCCACCTGCTTCGTCTGGAGGCCCCGGGCGAGGAGCCCGACGACCTCGGCCTCCCGCTCGGTCAGCCCGGCCGGGCGCTCGACCGGCGGCGCCGGCTGCCCCGCGGCTTGGATCACGGCGGCGACCATCTCGGAGTCCTGACGACCGGCGTGCGATTCCTCGCTGAGGAGCTTCGCGGCTTCTGCGGGTGAGAGTCCGGGCCGGTACGGGCGCGGCTCGCGCATAGCGTGGAACGCGTCAGCGGCTGCGAGGAGGCGTGCAGCCGGAGGGAGGGCGGAGGCCGACATCCTTCGGTGGTACCCGTCCCCGTCGAGCCGCTCGTGGTGCGCGCATGCCGGCTCGGCCAGCGAGGCGAGGAAACCGGGGTGGAGCACGACGCGCTCGGTGTGGTAGGGGTGCAGTCGCACCTGCTCCCACTCATCGACCGTCAGGGCCGCCGGCTTCTGCCAGACCCGCGGATCGATCGCGACGCGCCCCACGTCGTGCACGAACGCCGCCCGCCGCACCAGGGCGACGTCGGAGGGAGCGAAGCCGTAGAGCCGGCCGGCGGTCTCCACCAGCTCGGCCACCCCGCTCGAGTGCCCAGACAGGTGGGGCGAGACGAGGTCGGCGAAGTCGCCGATGGCGGCGAGCGCCCGGTCTACCCCCTCGTCCTCCAGCGTCAGCCAGGGGCGGGCCTCGGCGGCCAGGATCGCCTCCCACGCCGAGTCGGCTCCGTCCGCCGCGGCCATGACCTCCGGCGCCTCCTCGATGAACCGGGCGGCGATGCGGGGGTCGAAGGCGTGCCCGGCTCGCCTGCGGATCACCTCCACGGCATGATCGTCCCCGCCCAGGATCCGCTGATAGGCCGCGTCGCGCGCGACGCCGACGATGCGAAGAGGCAAGGGGACCTCCTCTCCCTTCGCTCGCTTCAGCATCCCCTTCCCGTCCCAGCGCTCGGTCAGGAGGACGAACAGCTTGTGCACCGCCGGGGGCAGACCGAGCCGCTTCGCCATCATCTCAGCGACGTCGCAGATCGCCGTGAGGTGGGGCTTCACGAATCTCCCCACTGGGATCAGGCGCCTCCCGACCTCGTAGACGCGCCGGAGAGGGGGGGCGTCCGGAGGAGGGAGGGCGCGGACGAAGCCCGCAAAGGCCTCCAGCGGCGATCCCATCATCCTCGGGGTGAAGTTCTCGGTCCTGCTCCCCGCGAAGATGCGTGTCGCGATATCCAGGTCGGTCGTGCATCCCGAATACATCAGGAGGGAGGCGTAGTAGGTCTGCGACTCGGTCTCGCGATCGACATCGAGCAGGTCGGCGAGCCTCATGGCCATGAGCGTGCCGTGCAGGCCGTGCTCGAACGGGAACCCCATGCCCAGGTCGGTGGCCAGGCACGCCGCGGCGATGATCTCGGCGGCCCGGACGGACTCGCTCTCAGGCGATGTGCTCTCCGTCACCCGATGAAGGGTACGCCAGTGGCCCCACGCGCGGGACCTGGACCGCGGCCCGAACTTCCACTCTCCTACCGATATGGTCTGCGGCCCGCAACCTGCTGACCGGGGCAGACTCGCGAGCCCACTTGAGCAGGGCAGGACTGACGATGGTCTGGACGCCACGAGGGGACATCTAGGTGCTCATCTGAGTCCTGAGGAGCCCGAGGTACCGGCCTCACCGACGCCGCGGGCGTTGTTCCCCCTCGCAGATTCCGCAGAGATTCCGCGACAGGTCGGAAAACGACGTGTCCGAACGCAAGGCGTCGATTCAGCAAAGCCGCAGGTGGCGTGAATAATTCGGCCTCCGGCCCAGGTCAGCGCATCCCCTGACTCGTCCTTACAAGGCGGAGGTCGGTGGTTCGAAACCACCAGCGCCCACGAGAAAGCCCGGGGCTCGGCCTCGCATCCGGTTTTCGATCCGAACCGCTCGAAGTAGAACTCGCGACCGCCGGGCCTACTCGGCGAGCGGATGAGGCATGAGCACCGGCCCTGCCCTAGGGCGTGTCCCAGTCGGTCCGCTCCTCGGTCCGCTCCTGGCCTTCGGGGGTTTCCCTGACCTCCTGCCGCATCGTGCTTCGGCTCCTGCCCCCCAGAACGAGGATGAGCACGCTCACGACGAAGATTCCGATCCCGGCCAGGAGGAGGATGACGCCGGCATCGTGGATATTGAACCCACGAGTCTTCACTGTGACGGCGTATCTCATGATGGCTCCGACGATCACCAGCACGAAGCCGAACACCATCACGCCGATACCTGTACCCCTGTTCATGACGTGATTCTAGGACCGACCACTGAATGGGTTCAAGGACGTCCTGGGGCTGAAGCGGGGCGGTGCCGCACCTGCTCGTAAGCATCGGGCATCACCGTGGCGACCAACGAGGCGAGCACCCGTGGCGTGTGCCCGTCAAGCGGTAGGGTGTCGGAACCATGCCGAGGACCAGCCTCTCAGCCGCGGCCGCCGATGTAGCGCGGCGTGACCGGGTCATGGCGGAGCTCATGGAGCGAACCGGTCCTTTCCGCCTGCCCAAACCGACCACGGATCACTTCGCGGCACTTGCCGAGAGCATCCTGTACCAGCAACTTGCCGGAGCCGCGGCGGCCACGATCCATCGTCGATTCGTGGCACTGTTCGACGGAGACCTTTCCCCCGAAGCCGTGCTGGCCCTTCCCGAGGACCGGCTTCGGGGCGCCGGGCTCTCCGGCGCCAAGGCCGCCTCCATCCGAGACCTGGCCGCGAAGGTGGCCGACGGAACCGTTCCGCTCGAACACATCGGCAGGCTCTCCGACGAGCAGATCATCACGCGTCTGTCGGTCGTCCGTGGGATCGGACGATGGACCGCCGAGATGTTCCTGATCTTCCAGCTCCGTCGGTTGGACGTGTGGCCGGTGGACGACTACGGGGTCCGCAAGGGCTACTCGCTGGCCTACGGCCTGCCGGAGCTCCTTACTCCGAGACAGCTCGAGGGGGAGGGAGAACGGTTCCGGCCGTACCGAACGGTGGCCGCCTGGTACTGCTGGCGGGCCGTCCACGCCGCCCTTCCCGCCGGCGGGCGCAGGGCCACCTAGCGCGGGCGATTGACCTCGCGCAGCTGGCGCTGCAGGAACGACCGCTCGACCTCGTTGGCAGCCAGGGCCAGGGCTCGCTCGTAGGCGGCGGCAGCCTCGTCGCGGGCGACCGAGCCGGCGAAGGAGATCCGCTCGAGCCGCGTGGAACAGGTGATATCGGCGAAGCTCATTCGTGAGCGGGTCCATCAGCGTCAGGCCTCGCTCGGGGCCCTCGGCCATGGCCACGGCCACGGCGCGGTTGAGCTCCACCACCGGCGAGGGATGCAGGCTTGGCCCGGACCAGCCGCTGGGCCATGGTGGGTTCGGGCACCAGGAAGGCCCGGGCGATCTCCCCCGTGGACAGGCCTCCGAGGGTCCGGAGGGTCAGGGCCACCTGGGCCTCCGGAGCGAGGGCCGGGTGGCAGCACG
>DASYUI010000034.1:0-27326 GCA_036001425.1 Actinomycetota bacterium | reverse complement strand
CCGCCAAGAAGGGACGACGTCGCGGCGCTCGGGCATCCCTTATACCCCCCCGGACCCCCCGGGGTGCGCTGTCGGAAGGTCGAACTTCCGACGGAGGAGGGAGTAGAACGTCTCGGCGTCCTTCCGTCGTAGCAGACGTGCCGGACGGTCCGCGCGCCTGATCCGTACCCGCGAGCCGATGGGCAGCTCCAGGCCAGGGCGGCCGTCCGCGGAGAGGAGTCCCGGCTCCTCGCCCTTGACCTCTAGGACCACCTGCTCGTCGGGGGCCAGGACCAGCGGACGGTCGAACACCATGTGCGCCGAGACCGGGGTGAGGATCAGGCACTGCAGCCGCGGCGACACGATCGGGCCCCGGGCGGAGAAGGAGTACGCCGTGGAGCCCGTCGGCGTGGCGACGATCACCCCATCGGCGGAGAACGTGGTGACGAAGTCGTCTCCGACCATGGCGGCCAGCGTCACCAGCCGGTGGCGCGCGGTCTTCTCCACGATGACCTCGTTCAGGGCCCATTGCGGCTCGTCCCAGGGCGCCCCCTCGGCCTCAGCGATCAGCGCCAGGCGCTCCTGCACCTCGATGTTTCCTTCCAGGAACGATTCGAGAACCGCGGGGGCTTCCTCGGGAGTGGCTTCGGTGAGAAACCCGAGCCGCCCCACATTCACCCCGAGGAGCGGCACGTCGGCCCGGTTGGCCTGCAGAGCCGCGCGGAGGAGAGTGCCGTCCCCACCGAAGGACACCACGAGATCGAGACCGTCGGGGAACCGTTCCGCTTCCGCCAACTCATCCGCTCCGACGTCGACCGCTTTCAGGCAGCGCGTGGAGATGCGCTGATCCCGGCACCACGCGACCAGCCGCGAGGCGGCCTCGATCGCCGCCGGCCGGCCCCCGTGGACGACGAAGCCGAACTTCACGCCCGCCTCCTGAGCTTCGGCCGTACCTCCAGAGCGGCGTCGATGTTCAACGCTCGCCCCGCCTCGCCCTTCCGGGCCCACAGGAAGATCTCCACGTTGCCGGCGGGCCCGAGGAGCGGGGAGGGGGCCACGTCCATCGGTCCGGCGCCCGCCGAGCGACACGCCGCGGCCACGGTCTCCACCGCTCGACGGCGAACCACCGGATCCGCCACCACTCCGCCCCCGGCCACCTCGACACGCTCCGCCTCGAACTGCGGCTTGACCAGAAGGAGGATGTCGGCCCGGTGCGTGGCGACACGCGACAGGGCCGGCAGCACCTTGACGAGCGAGATGAACGCGAGGTCGGCCACGACCAGATCTGCCGGGAAGGCAAGGTCCCCTGGTTGGAGGTCTCGAACGTTGGTCCGATCCATCACCGTCACTCGCGGATCCGTGCGCAGGCGCCAGGCCAGTTGTCCGTAGCCCACGTCGACGGCCACGACGTGGGCGGCGCCTCGTTCGAGGAGGACGTCCGTGAACCCACCGGTCGACGCGCCGGCGTCCAGGCACCGGCGTCCCGATGGGTCGAGGCCGAAGCGGTCGAGGGCGGCGGCGAGCTTCTCGCCTCCCCGCGACGCGAAGGGGCGCCCCGGCCCGGACACACCGATGGCCTCGCCGTTCGCAACGAGGGTCCCAGGTTTGAGCGCGGGCCGGCCTCCCACCGTCACCCGGCCGCCACGGATGGTCTCCCGGGCCTCGCTGAGCGAGGCGCAGAGACCCCGGCGAACCATCTCCGCATCGAGAGGGTGCCTCACGCCTGCCCGGCCGGCCGGGCGCTCTTTCGGGCTGCGGCCTTCGTCGCGCCGGACGCGCGGCCTGCGGGCTTCTTGGGGGAGGCCTTCTGGCGCACGGCTCTCTTGGTGGCGGTCTTCTTCGTGGCGGTCTTCTTGGTGGCGGTCTTCTTGGTGGCGGAATTCTTGCCGGCCACCTTCTTGGCCGGGGTCTTCTTGGCCGCCGCCTCGTCTACGGCTCCCCCAGTCTCGAGGTCGCGAACCCGCCGGCGGAGCGCGTTGATCTCCTCCTTGGTGGCCGCTCCGAGCCTGGCCATCTGTTTGCGAACCTCGCGCTGAACCACCTCGGTGATGACCTCTCGGTTCTTCTTCGACCACTCCACGACCTCATGGGCGATCCGCGTCGCCTGCTCCCTCGTGGCCTGACCCTGCTGCGCCAGCGCCCGGGCGAGTTCCTCCGGACGGCGGGAGGAGACTCCCTCGAACCGTTTGCGCACGAATTTCCGAATGCCGTCGAGCATTCGCTCCCTCCTTCTTGTCGAGAAGGATAGCAATCAAGGGTAAGGGTATAATCCGCCCGCGGCGCAGGCGGGGAACCCCTTGGAGGAGCGTTCGAGGACCCGCGTGTCCCCGTGCGCCGACCCAACGAGTGGCGAACGAGCGACGGGTCGAGATGTCGTGAGGCGCGGTCACCGGTTCCTCGCGTACTCGCTGGGAGCGGTGGCGACGGCGTCAGCCGCCGGACGCCTCATCACCCGGCGCGACGGGAAGCGCCACGACCCCGCCGCCGACGAGCCCCTGGGAGCGATCCGCGGTGATCCCTCCAGGGTCATGGGGCCGGGTGGGCACCGGCTCCACACGGAGCACTTCCCAGCGGCGATCGGGCCCGGCGTGCCCGGCACCCCCGGCACGCTGGTGCTGACCCACGGGTGGTGTATGACCGAGGCCGCCTGGCACTACCAGAAACGGGATCTGGCGGGAGGTCGCTTCAACCTCGTCACGTGGGATCTGCCCGGGCACGGCCACTCGGAGGCCCTTCCACGCGACCACCTGTCGCTCGATCATGCGGCCGACGCCCTGGCCGCCGTGATCGACGCGCACGCGGAAGGCGACGTGCTGCTGGTCGGCCACAGCTTCGGTGGCGCCGTGGCGATCCGATATCTCGCCGCGCACACGGCGACGGCGAAGCGGCGCGTCCGCGGGGTCGTGCTGGCCTCAACGCCGCTGATGCACGTGGCCCGCACCGTCGCCGGGCGGTGGCCCTGGGCGGGGATCGAAGCCAGGATCCTCGCCGGGATGATGGAGCGGGTCGTGCGGAGCGGGCTCACCGATCGGGTGCTGGGCCGGGACGTGGGGATGCCCGAGGTCTCTCGGCTCTCCTACCGCCTGGTGAGAGTGGGGTTCGGGGACCATCCCCTTCCCTCGCACGTGAGGTTCATGCGCGACGTCATCGCCTCCGTGCCCCCCGAGGTACGGGCTGATACGTTCCGCACGATGAACGGCTACGACTCGCGGCCCGATCTCGACCGTATCGCGGTCCCCAGCCTGGTCGTGGCAGGCGCTCGCGATCGTTTGATCAGCCCTGCCGACTCGGTAGCGATGGCTTCCCGGCTCAGGCGCGGCCGGCATCTGCTCCTACCCGGTGCGGGACATGCCGTGTTCATCGAGGCCCATGAAGCGCTCAACGAGGCCGTGCTGCGGTTCGCCTCACGCCGGCTGACGTCGCGTCCCCGTCCGAGACCGCGCGCCGCCGGTCGCGCGAGTGGTCGGAGCCCGGCACGATGATCCCCCTCCGAGACGCAAACCCCACTCGCCGGACACCATGGGTAACGCTGGCCATCATCGCCATCAACGTGGCGGTCTTCATCTTCTGGCAGGGGTTCCCGATCGGAGGCGTCGACCCGAACAACGAGATGCAGATCAAGTCCCTGGTCTGCTACGGCGTGATCCCCAACGAGGTGACGAACATGCGGCCTCTCCCGGAGGTTGCCCGATTCTGCGGCGGGGACAAATCCGTGCTGGTGTCCATCTTCACATCGATGTTCCTCCACGGCAGCCTGCTGCACATCGCGGGGAACATGCTCTTCTTCTGGGTATTCGGGAACAACATCGAGGACCGTATGGGCCGGATCGTGTTCCCCATCTTCTACCTGGCCGCCGGCGTGATAGCGGTGTTCGCCCAGGTCTTCCCGAGTCCCGGCTCGCAGGTCCCGCTGATCGGTGCATCCGGAGCCATCGCCGGAACGCTGGGCGCGTATCTGGTCCTGTATCCGGGGGCCCGTGTGCTGGCGCTGGTGCCGATCTTCTTCTTCCTTCAGGTGATGCAGTTGCCCGCAGTTGTGGTGCTGGGGTTCTGGTTCGTGCTCCAGGCCATCTCCTCGTTCACGAGCTTCGGCGGGGCGGCAGAGCAGGGAGGGGTGGCATACCTGGCACACGTGGGAGGGTTCGCGTTCGGGGCGCTGGTGGCCCTGCTTTTCTACCGCGGCCGGCAACAGCCGCGGCCTTCCTACCTGGAGTACTAGCCGCCGAGGGTCGGGCCTCAGGACGGCGCGCGGATCCGCAGCCCTCGACGCATCAGGGTGGCGCTCTCCCCGCAACAGCGGGCGGATTCTCCCTCCCCGATCCACCGGGGCGCATCCGACGTCTCGAGCGCCTCGAATCCCAGTCGCTCGAAGAAGGCACGGGCATCCTGGGTGAAGAGGAACAGGCTCTCGGCGCCGTCGTCGGCGGCAGCCTGCGCCGCGGCCGCCACCAGCAGGGTCCCCAAGCCACTGCCACGAAGCTCGTCCTGAACGGCCACGGAACGCAGGTACGCCTGGTTCCCCCGCCGTTCGCACGCCGCCGTTGCCAGGACGGCCTCCTCTTCCGCGACGAAGATCCGTCCACTTTCGGTGTCGCTGGGGATCACCTGCAAACCGGCCGAGCGGACGAGGCGTTCGACCGCTTCGCCGTCCCCCGGACCGGCTTGGCGAATCCGGGCCGCGGGGCGATCCTCCAGGAGGCCGCGGACGTCCCTCATCACCGCCACCGGGAGGCCGCGGGCGTCGAGGAGGTCGCCCGGCCCTGCGGCACCCGACAGGACCAGCGCTGCGTCCAGGCCCGCGCTCAGGGCGCCCTCGATGTCGGTCTCGATGCGATCGCCCACCACGAGGGCCTCGGTCGTCTTCGCCCGGCGAACGGCCTCGTCGAAAAGGGGGCGATGAGGCTTCCCGGCCACCTCGGCCCGGGCTCCGGTGGCGGTCTCCACCGCCGCCAGCAGCGCCCCTGCCCCGGGCCAGAGCTCGCCTCCAGGCGCCGGATAAGAGGGGTCCGCGTTGGTGGCCACCAGGCGCGCCCCCCGCTGCACGAGGACCGCAGCGCTCCGCAGCTTGTCGTAGTCGGCGCTCCGGTCCCAGCCCACCACCACGACATCGGCGCGATCGGGCCGGCCGTCGAGGACCTCCAACCCCGCCTCGGCCAGCGCTCTCCGAACTCCCTCCTCCCCCACCACGAAGGCCGTGGCGGACGCCCCCACCGTCTCGGCGACGAGCGTCGCCGCCGCGTGTGCGGACGTCACGACCTCCTCGGGATCGGCAGAGATCCCCAGCGCGGCCAGCTTCCCGGCAACCCGCTCCGGAGTCCTCGCCGAGTTGTTCGTGAGGAACACGATCCGTCTTCCGCGTTCGCGGAGCGCGGCGATGGCCTCATCCGCCCCCGGCACCGGGTCGTCTCCCCGGTAGAGCACCCCGTCGAGGTCAAGGATGAACGCCTCGTAGCGGTCGGACAGGCCGGTCACGGGCCAACGGTAGCGGATACCGAGGGGAAGGTTCGGTCGCTGCGCCCGCTGCTCAGCGCGGGAGCGGTCCGACGATGGTGAGGTGGCCCACGTTCCGGACGTCGTCGACGGCCCGGATGGCCACGAACCTCGCCCACTCCGGGAGTGTGAACGTGAGCGCCTCTTCCGACCCGGCGGCCCCCGGTTCACCTCCGGCGATCTTCAGGGACAGCCCGAACCCCGATGCATCGATCGGGCCGGAGGACACTCGGACCTGGTACGCAGCGGCTCGCCCACAATCCCCGTCGTCGCCGGGGGCGGTCCACCGGAGCGTCACCCGGTCGCCGAGCCTCGCCACGCGAAGGTCGTCGATGCGCGCGGGTCGCCGCGTGTCGGTTCCGTAGGTACCCGTGTTCCACTCGTCGTGTCGGAACTTCCGCCATTCGTCGGGCTGGCAAACATCTCCGCCCGTGCTCCACGCGAACACGTAGCCCATCCTGGTCGTCTGCACCACGTCGACGTCGCCGTCTCCGTCGAGGTCGCCCACCGACGGAGTGGAGGTCTGCCAGTGGCCCGTGAGCTTGGGCCAGCCTTCTGGCTCCGTCCCCGTGGCGTCGAACGCGTGGACGAAGAACCCACCGCTCGACGCGATCACCTCGGGCGCTTGGGTGTCGCCGCCGACATCCGCCACAGCGGGCCCCGTGAGGAACATCCAGTCCTCCATCACGCGCGGGAACATGGGCTTGGGCGTACCCGAGGCCGCATCCCACACCGACAGGAGGTGGTCGAAGAACGCCCGGGTGCCTGCCCCCGTCGCGAAGAGGGCGATCCCGTCCCCCACCGTTCCGGTCAGGTAGTCGAGCCCGCCGTCGCCGTCGAACCGGGCGAACGCCTGCTGGGCCACGTAGTAGTGGCTGGGGGCATCGGCCGCCCGAGGAAGGCCCCCCTCCACGGTGGCCTCGTCCTGGTCGCTCCCGGGCCCGGTTCCCCCGAAGCTGCCCGGCAGGGTCCGGAACACCGTCCCGTCGTGGTTGTAGATCGTTGCGTCGCCGAAGAACACGCCCAGCGCGATCTCCTTCTGCGGGTCACCGTCCACGTTCCCGACGATCGGGGAGGTGCCGACCCCCTCGGCCACCAGGGGCACCGGGTCGGGTGCGATCGACGTCGGCTTCACCGGCCACCCCGGGGCGACCCTGCCGTCGGACGTCACCACGTAGGCTCGCCCGGAGCCGCCCGCTCCCGGCGGGGAGGGCGTGCTGTAGGTCTCGTTCGTCCCGATCACGATCTCCTTCGGTCCGCTGGCGTCCACGTTCGCGATGGCCGCGCTGGACGCGATGGCCCTGGGGGCGATGCGCCGGTCCCGGCGACGCTCGTCGGCGGGGGCCGATCGATCCACGAGTCGGATGGGGAACGGCTGCAGCCGCGTACCGTCGGCACGCCAGGCGTAGAGCTTCTGGTCGAGCGATCCCACGACGATCTCGAGCCGTCGGTCGCCGCGAAGGTTCCCGAAGGCGGGCGTCCCGATGATCGCCTCGGGATGGTTGTTCCGGATCAGGCGGTGGTCGCCGTACGGCTCTCGGGTGGAGCCGGGGTCCGTGGCCACCGGGAATCCCGGACATCGGGAGCCGTCCGCGTTCCAGCAGTAGACCCGGCCATCGGTGGCGGCGACCACGATCTCCTGCACCCCGTCGCGGTCGATGTCGCCGACCGTCGTTCCCCCGAGAACCGGGGCGAAGGATACCGGCACCTCGCCGTTCGCCTGGTCCCCGTCGAAGGCGTCGGATGTCGCGAGCGGGAGTCGTCGGACCCGCCGCGTGTGCACCGGGAACCCCTGGAGCTCCCGGCCGTTCGACTGGACCGCGTGCAGCATTCCGTTCCCGTCGGCGAACACGATCTCCAGGCGGTTGTCTCCGTTCAGGTCGACGAGCGACACGGAGAGCGATTCGACCGATCCCGCGTACCGCCTGGGAAAGCCGGGCACGTCGTCGGGGTCTTCGTGGCGGACCCATACGGCCATGCGGTCCCTTCCCACGTTCCCCAGGTCGTCTGTGACCCGGAGGCGGAGTGTGTACAGACCCTCCGGAAGACCGCCCGCGTCCCAGCCCGCGCTGAAGTTGCTCACTCGATTGGCTGAGGACAGGGAAGGTTCGGACGCCTCGCCGGTTCCCGAAGCGAGCGTGGCCCATTCCGAGGGCTCGACACCGGCTCCCCACTCCACCTCGTAGGAGAAGGACGATGCCCATCGAGCATTGGCATAGAAGCGCACGGTCACCGCTCCATCGATCAGGCGGTACCAGTCCGGGGCGTTGATGTCCGCTTCGGGGGGGATCGTGCCCGGTCCCACCATGTCAACGGCGGCCTTGGCGTCGATCCGCCCGTAGCCCGTCCACCGGTCCCATCCTTCCGACACGGGGTATGCGGTGAGGTCACCCGCGGTCACGTCGTCCGCCGACGCGTTGATGATCTGACGGACCTCCTGGGTGGAGATGTCCCGCAGGCCCAGGCCGCTCGCGTCGAGACCCCCGTTCTCGATCAGGTCGCGCGCCCGCGAGAACACGAGGGCGGCCACACCCGCGGCGTGGGGGACCGACGAGGACGTTCCGCTGGCCGACTCCGTGTAGGAGGAGTGGTCGGGTTCCTCTCCATCCCGTCCCTGGCTGGCGCCGGGCACGACCGTGGGAGCCACCACATCGAGGTGGGAACCGTAGTTCGCGAAGTTGGCCTTCTGGAGGTAGGTGGTGACGTCCTGGCGGTTGTCGGGGGTCACTCCCCCAATGGCCATCACGTCGTCGAACACCGTCTGGAAGTTGTGATGGTAGGAGAACTCGTTGGCCGAGGCGTTCACCGCGAGCACGTTCTTCACCGTTGCGTAGTCGAACGCGCCCCGCGACAGGCGCGATGCCGTCGTCGCTCCCAGGGCCATGTTGAGAACCGAGGCCCCGTTGTCGATGGCGTAGAGGGCCCCCTTGGCCACCCCGTCGCTCGCGACCACGAACGTGTCGTCCACGCGGACGTTCATCAGCGGGCAGTCGGGACACACCCCGGCCACGCCCACTCCATTGTTCGTTGCCGGCGCCGCGATGCCCGCCCGGCCGGTGCCGTGTCCGAAGTACCGGTGGTCGAACTCGTCGGCGTCGTCGTCGTCGGTGTCCCAGCCGGACAGGTCGTCGACGTATCCGTTCCCGTCCTTGTCCACGTCGTCCGCGAAGACCCAGAGGTCGCCCCGGTCCACGACTCCGGACCCGTTCAGGTCGGAGAGACGAGAGTCGCCCACGTAGTCCACCACGTTGAACACGCCGTCGTTGTTGCAGTCGTGGGGATCGTCGGGCGGCGGGCTGCACGCTCCTTCAGGAACCGGCAACTCCCCACGGTTCAGCCAGATCTTCGTCCGCAGGTCCTCGTGGTCGTAGTCGACCCCGGTGTCCAACACTGCGATCACCACGTCGGGCCGGCCGGTGGTCACCCTCCATGCCTCGTCGGCCGAGATGCCACTCGGGTGGGTAGGAGGGGGGACGCATCCCGGCGTGAAGGAGAACAGGTTCCACTGCCCGGACGCCCCTTCCGATCGCGGGTCCGGACACTCGAACGGGGGGTACATCGGGTCGTCGGGCGGACCGTCCGGGAAGGGCTCCTGTGCCCCGGCGACGTCGACGAGGAGCAGCACAGCCGCCAGGCCGGCGACCAAGCGAACAGGAAGCTTCGCCATCCGAGTGTCTCCGCGGGGTCCCGGGCCTCGCCTCCGGGTCATCCTTCCCCAAGGTTCGCTGGCCGGAACGGGGAATCCTGCCCCGGCGAGGGGCGGTCAGCGCGTCAGCCGCTCCAGCGCCTGCTGGTACTCCTCGCGGGGGGACATGGCCACGGCCAGCTTGAGATGGGCCACGGCCCGGGTCATCTCTCCGGTCCGGGCGCAGGTGAGCCCCAGGGCGAAGTGCGCGTAGTGATTCACTGGGTCGATGGCGACGGCTTTCGCGAACTCCCTTCGGGCCTGTGCCCACCGGCCGGTCATGTACAGGGCTCGGCCGAGGGCCTCGCGGATCGAGCCCTTCTCCGGCTCCGCCAGCTTGGCCCTTTGCAAGATGACCACGGCCTGATGTGGGTAGCCGGTGGCCAGGAACTGGCGACCCTTGACCAGGAGGTCGTACGTCGACTCAATCGGTTGTCGCGCTTCCATCGTGGGTTGTTCTATACAGGCTTCGTGCCCAACGTGGCGCCCTTCGATGGGCTCCTATTCGACCCGGCCAGGGTCGGGGACCTCGCGGCGGTCACGGCCCCTCCCTACGACATCATCGGGAGGGAGGAGCAACATCGCCTCCACCGCTCGAGCCCCTACAACATCGCCCTCGTCGACCTGGGCCGGGACCGCGGGGGCTCCCGGGACAAGTATACGAGGGCCGGCGATCTCTTCCGCCGGTGGCGGGACGAGGGCGCGCTCTCTCGAGCCGGACGTCCCGCCTTCTACCCGTACGAGATGCGGTTCGTGCATCAGGGATCCCCTCGGACGGTGCGCGGGGTGGTCATGGAGGTCGGGTTGGAGCCATGGGGAGGCGGCGTCCTCCCGCACGAGCGGACCATGGCCGCGCCGGTGGAGGACCGCCTGGCGCTCATGCGGGCCACCAGGGCGAACATCTCCCCCATCTACGCGCTGTGCGCGGGCCCTAGCGAGTCCCAGGCGGCCCTCCTCGAGCACACCTCCCGCCGGCAGCCCGACCGCGAGGTCGCCGACGAAGCGGGCGTGGTCCATCGGCTGTGGATCGAGGATCCGGCCGAGGACGTCTCGGCCTGGCATCGAGATCGGGCGCTCCTGGTGGCGGACGGCCACCATCGGTACCAGACCGCCCTGGCGTTCCAGGAGGAGGCCCGCGGCGAGCACGGGCCCGGCCCCTGGGACGCCGTGATGATGCTCGTGGTCGACTCCGTCGCCGAGGACCCGCCGGTCCTCCCGATCCACCGGGTGGCCCGCCTCGAGCAGATCCCCCGGCTGCCCGGCCATCGAGTCCGCGACCTGGCCGAGGTCCTCGTCTGGCTCGCGGAAGGAGGGCTGCGGTTCGGCGCGGCCGTCCGCCGGAGGGACGGGCTCGAGCATCTGGTGGGAACCCTGGAGGGCGATCCGCCGGCGGTGACCGCTCTCCATCGGGAGATCCTGGACACCCTGGACGGGATCCGGGAGATTGGCTACTTGTCCGACGCCGCCGCAGCCGAGGAAGCGGTCCGTTCCGGCGCCTCCGACCTGGCTCTGTTCCTCCCCGCAGCCCGGGTGGAGGAGATCCGTTCGGTGATCGACGGGGGCGGGCGCCTCCCCCAGAAATCTACCTACTTCTGGCCCAAGCCCAGGACGGGCATGGTGATCCGGCCCCTCGACTGACCGCGGGCCGTTCCGGCAGTGTTTGCGGACCAGCCCGTTCCGCACCATTCGCTCTTTCTTCATCCCGGCAGGAGTTCTGGGCCCGGGCGGCTAAGTAACAGGGTGTGGCAGGCGGGCTACTGGTTGTCTGCCCCGGAGGCATCCAGGGATACAAGCGTGGGACATGTGGGTAAGTCCTTGCTTCGAGGGAAAGGGAACCGGATGAGGCGCGCGGCTCGGGTCCTGGCCTTGACGGCGGCGTTCACCGTCCTGCTTCCCGCCGTGCCGGCCCTCGGCAGCACCGAGAAGATCCTGTTCACCTACGGAACCGACCGATCGTCCTGGTACTGGAACAAGCAGGTCGACGAGGAGGTCGGAGCGGGCCCCATCTCCCAGCGCGTCCGGGTCCGAAACCCTCAGAACCCCGACACGCTGCCCATCGCGGTCGAGGGGGGCAAGCACGAGCGGATCTCGGCTCTGTACTTCGATATCTCCGGCCGCGGGGTCACCTCGGGATCGACCATCACCAGGGCAGTCCTCGAGATCGACGAGCTGTCCGATCCCAACGAGCAACCCCCCTACAACGCCCGGGGCAAGGTCATCCAGGCCTGCCGGATCGAGGACTTCTGGCCGGGCGGGGAGGCGGAGAAGTGGGAGACGGCTCCGGCCTATGACGACTCCGCGTGCGTGAAGGGCAAGCGGAACGGGAAGTCGGACCCCCCCACTTGGACGTTCAATCTGACCCGGATCGCCGGGCCATGGGGAGAAGATCCGTTCGGATCGAACAGCGGCGTCATGCTCCTCGGCGTGATCCCCAAGGATGCCGGGCCCACCGACAGCTGGCAGATCAATCTCAAGGTTCCAAGCCGGGACAAGGAGGTCACGCCGGGGGACGACTACAAGCAGACGCGGGATCGGGCAGTTCTCAGCCTGACATTCAGCCCCGGTCAGGCGGCGGTGCTGGCTCCGCCTCCGCCCCCTCCCCCACCTCCGCCCCCCGACTTCGGCTCGGGCGCCGGGTTCGCCCCGTCCTCGGACTTCGGCTCGCAAGGATCGGAACCGCAGAGCCCTGTTACGCAGTCCCCGGCTCCCCCCTCAGCCGAATCGATCCCGGCTGAGCCTGTCTCCGAGGCCCGACCCCGGGCCCCGTGGTACGTGTGGATGCTCATCCCGCTCGGGCTCCTCGCGTGGGCCGCGGTCCGCCCGCTGATTCTTGAGCCGGCCCGCGGGATCCGCCCGGACGGCGCGGTGATGGCCATCCGTCGACTGAATGCGCAGCGACGGGGCAGCCCGCTGGAGGAACCGGTGGATCCGCTCGTCCGGACGCTCCACGCGCTTCAAGGCGCAGGGCGCGGGATCGCTCGCGTCTCCGGAGCCGTTCGGGTGGGCACGGGTAGGGTGGCCGGCAGCGTCGGGGCCTTCGCCTCGGGGATCCTGAGGACGGTGAGAAGGAGATGACCAAGCGTTCCGTGGTGGCGTTGGCGGCGTTCGTTCTTCTGGCCGCGGCCTGTGGGCAGTGGCCGGGAGTCCACGAAGCGGCCATGCAACAGGCTGCCCAGCAGGGCGTGGCCCCCGGGGAGGCGGCGGGGCTCTCGGGCCCAGCCGGGACCACGGGGACGACGGGCACCGGCACGACCGCGACCGGTGGCGGGACGGCGGGAACGGGCGGGGCGGGTACGACCGGCGGTGCCGGGGCCGGCGGCGGAGGTGGCTCTGGGGGCGGCGGCGCATCAGCCAGCGGCGGAGACGCCACCGGGGTGACCGCCACCACGATCAAGATCGGCATCCATGCCCCCCTCACCGGCGCGGCGCCACTGAAGGCCAGCTCGTTCGAGGCGGGCAAGCAGATGTATTGGGAGCACGGGAACAACGGCGGGCCCGTCAGGGTCTACGGGCGCCGGGTGATCGTTGAGTTTCGCGACGACCAGTACAATCCCTCCCACGCGAAGCAGGTCTGCCAGGAGATGGTCGAGAGGGAGAAGGTGTTCCTCTTGATCGGCGGTGGAGGGACGGACCAGATCCAGGCCTGCGCGCAGTACGCCGCAGGGGCGGGGGTTCCCTACCTGTCGGCCGGGGTGACGGAGGTCGGGCTGCGGAGCCTGTGGAACTACTTCGCCGCGTCGATGTCCTACCCCGAGCAGGCCCGCGTCCTGGCCAGCTACATCAAGAAGGTGCTCAAGGTCCGGGACGCCTCTCGGGTGGCCATGGTGGCCACCGACACGGCGAACTTCGACGACGCGGTCTCCGCGTTCACGCAGGCGTACCCCGGGGTCCGCGTGTTCCGTCCCAGCAAGAACGAGCGGGGGTGGAGCGTGGCCCAGAACCTGTGCACGGCCACCCAGAAGAACTACGACGTGGTCTTTCCGTTGACCGCGCCCACCTATTACCTGGAGTTGGCCAAGGCGGCGCAGTGCCACCCTCGGTACGCGGGCGTGGGGATCACCATGGGCCTCGACCAGGTGGCCTCGACGGGCTGCGAGGGCGACCAAGCGACGCGGGGAGCGCGTTTCTTCTCCCCCGCGCCGGCGTTCGAGAACTCCGACACGTACGACCGCGGGTTCCGGGCGGCCGGCGGGAAGGACGATATCGAGTGGCTGTTGTGGGGGCTGTCGAAGTCGCTCCACCAACTGTTGCTGAAGGCGGGGAAGAACCTGACCCGCGAGGGCTTCGTTCAATCGACCGCGCGGGCCAGTGTGCGCACCCGCGTGTTCCCGGATGTGCGGTACTCCACCCAGGACCATTTCGGAGCGCTCAACTTCAGCGTCCTGGAGAACGTGTGCCAGCGCCGGGGGAACCAGGCCGGCTACTACGTGACCCGACAGGCCTTCGTGAGCTCGTTCTAGGGAAGGCACAGGCGGAGGGACGATGCGCCAGTTCCTGGTGATCGGGCTGTTCACCGGAGCCATCTACGGACTCCTGGCCGTCGGCCTGGTCCTCGTGTACAAGGGCGCCCGCGTCTTCAACTTCGCCCAGGGCGAGTTCGGGACGGTCGCCGCGTATGTGGTGTGGGTGTTCCACACGAACGGGAATGCCCCGTACGGCTTGGCGGTCTTCGCCGGGTTGCTCGTCGCCGTGGCGTTGGGGCTCATCATGGAGCGCCTGGTGGTGCGCCCGCTGTTCGATGCCTCCCGAATCACCCTGCTGGTGGCCACGGTCGGCGTGGCCCTGCTGCTCATCGGCGCGATGTTCGTGGTGGGGAAGCCAGAGGCCCGCGTGTTGGCGCCTGCGGTGGGAGGCAGGTCCCTCGACATTATGGGCGCGGCGATCCTGCCGCAGCAGGTCCTGGCCCTGGTGATCCTGGGCGTCCTCGCGGCCGGCCTGTGGCTGTTCTTCTCCCGCACGAACCTGGGGTTGGCCGTCCTGGCGACCTCCCAGGATCCACTGGCCACCCGGATGGTGGGGATCAGCCTCCCCGGCATGTCTCGGTTCATCTGGGGATTCGCCGCCCTCCTGGGAGGCATCGCCGGCATCGTGGCCGCACCGATCAGCTTCGTCACCCCCGGTTTCATGACCACCACGTGGCTCGTGCCCGCGTTCGCCGCGGCCATCCTGGGCGGGATGACCAGCCTGCCCGGTGCCTTCATCGGAGGGGAGTTGGTGGGGGTAGCTCAGAACCTGGGGATCTACTTCCTGGGCCAGCGCCTCGCCCTGCCCGGGCCTTCCGAGCTCACCGTGTTCGCGCTCCTCCTCGTGGTGCTCCTGGTCCGGCCTCAGGGGTTGCTGGGGAAGGAAGCGTAGGTGGCAACCCGGAGCGCCCGCGTGGGCGACGAAGGACCCGCAGGCGGCGAGACGAGGAGAGAGACCGGCGTCGTCCCGATCCCCGACTCTGCGGACGCGCCCACGGTGACCAGGGCGCCGGCGACGGAAGAGGTCGCGACTCGACTTCGATCCACCCGGTCCCTGCCGGCGAAGGCGGCCCCGGCCGGAGCCCCGGCCCGCGGGTTCCGCCTCTCTCGGGTGGGGATCGCGTCTCGCGCTACGGTCGCAGCACTGATCGCCGCGGGCGTGTTGCTCCTCCCGATCCCGCTCGACAACGTATGGCGGAGCCGCATGGCCCTGGCGGTGATCTTTGCCGTCATCGGTCTTTCGGTGAACGTCATCACGGGGCACGCGGGGCAGATCTCGCTGGGCCACCAGGCCTTCGTCGGGATCGGCGCGTTCATGTCCGCGTACGTGGTGGCCCGGTTCAACTTCGCGGCGGGCTTCTTGGCCGCGGGACTCACGGGGGCCATGCTGGCCCTGATCCTCGGTCTCGTTGCCCTCCGGATCCGGGGCCTGTACCTCGCCCTCATCACACTGGCCTTCGGGCTGATGGCGGAGAACACGATCTTCGGCATCCGGGGCTTCACGGGGGGCGGGGCGGGCGCCCCGGCACCGCGCCCCGCACTGTTCCAGTCGGACCTCGCCTACGTCTATCTGTGCCTTGCCGTGCTGGCGGCGTCGCTGCTCGTGGACTGGCGGCTCCTGCGGACGAAGGCGGGGCGAGCCGTCGTTGCCCTCCGGAACGACGAACGAGTGGCCGCCACCCTGGGGATCAACGTCACTCAGTTCAAGCTCCTGGCCTTCGTGGTCGGCGGGTTCATGGCCGGGATGGCCGGCTCGCTCTTCGCCCACTGGAACCAGTTCGTGCAGGCCGAGGACTTCGAGCTTCGCCGGGCCCTCGTGTGGGTACTCATGGCCGTGGTTGGAGGCCTCGGTTCACGCGCCGGCATCGTCATCGGGTCCGCCTTCTTCGCGCTCTTCGACTTCGTCGTGGCGGACATCGCCGGAGGAAGCACGTGGCATCTGCCACTGGTCGGCGACGTGCTGGTGATCATCCTGGCTCCCCTTTTCGGGGCCTTCCTGTTGCTGCTCACGCTGACGCTCTATCCCGGCGGCATCGGCCAACAGCTGTTGCCGGTTCGCCGGTGGCTGGCGGGCGGGCCGTTCCTCGAGCGCGCGCACCGCCCCAGCCGAGAGAAGAAAGAGGAGCGGGACTGATGGCGCCGGTGCTCGACGTGCGCGATCTGTCGATCCGTTTCGGCGGTCTTCGGGCCCTGGACGACGTGAGCCTCGACGTCGGCGAGTGGGAGATCGTCGGCTTGATCGGCCCGAACGGAGCCGGCAAGACCACCCTCTTCAACTGCCTCACGGGGATCTACCGTCCCGACAAGGGGACGGTGAAGTATCGGGCCAAGGACATCACGCGGTCGGCCACCCACCGACGGGTTGCCCTGGGGATCGGCCGGACGTGGCAGAACCTCGGCGTCATCCGCTCTCTCACGGTCATGGAGAACGTGATGACCGCGCAGCACGCTCACGTCCGGTACGGTGCCTTCTCCGGGCTCCTGGGGTCCCCCGCCTCGTTCCTCGAGGAGCGCGAGCTGCGGGCGAACGCCCACGAGATCCTGGACTTCCTGGGTCTCCTCCCCCTCGCCGAAGAACCCGTCGGCGGGCTCCCCTACGGGGTCCAGAAGCTCTGCGACCTGGCCATGGCCCTGGCCACCGACCCCGACGTCCTTCTGCTCGACGAGCCGTCGTCGGGCATGGGGCCGCAAGAAGCTGAGCGCCTGGGGGAGACACTTCGGTTCCTCCGGGACTCGCTGAACTTGACGATCCTGATGATCGAGCACCACGTGCCCCTGGTCGTGGGGGTGTGCGACTACGTGTACGTGCTGAACTTCGGGAAGCTCCTGGCCAAGGGGCCACCCTCGGAGATCCAGCGGCACCCCGAGGTGGTAGCCGCGTACCTGGGAGAGGAGGCAGATGCCGCTTCTTGAGGTCGAGGACCTCCGCACCGGCTACGGCGCCATCCCCGTGCTGCACGGGGTGGACCTCCGGGTCGAAGAGGGCGCAACCGCGGTCATCATGGGACTCAACGGCGCCGGAAAGACGACCACGCTCCTGGCGATCGCCGGGCTGCTCCGGCCCTGGAGCGGTCGGGTCGTCTACGACGGCGCCCCGGTGACCGGCCACGACCCACGAGCCCTGGTGAAGCGGGGGTTGGTGCTGGTCCCCGAGGGGAGGCACGTCTTTCCCGGCCTCACCGTCGAGCACAACCTGCGCCTGGGCGGCTGGTCCCGACGGAGGGACCGGCGTCTCGTGAGGACGAACCTCAAGCGGGCGTTCGAGATCTTCCCCCAGCTGTCCGAGCGGCGCGATCAGGCCGCGGGCACGCTCTCCGGCGGCGAGCAGCAGATGCTGGCCATCGCCAGGGGCCTGATGGCCAGTCCGCGAATGCTCCTGGTCGACGAGGCCTCCCTCGGCCTCTCCCCCAAGCTCGCCCACGACGTGTTCGACACCGTGCGGCGGATCAACGAGGAAGGCGTGACCGTCCTGATGGTGGAGCAGAACGCCGGGGTCCTCCGCATCGCGAGCCGAGCCTTCGTGATGGAGAAGGGAAGGATCATCCACGAGGGAGCGGGGACCGAGATCCTCGAGCAGGGCGAGCTCCGGCGAGCCTATCTGGGAGCGCCCGCCTAGCTCGGATCTCCGACGGGCCGGCCTGCCGATCCGGAGCGACGCCCGTTATGAGCGGGCCGGCTCCGGCTTCTCGGGGCTCATGGCCGGCTCTTCTCGTGGAGCCTCCGGCGCCTCGGCCTCCGCGGGGTTGCACACCCTGCATGGAGTTAGCCCCTTGGCCCGCGCGGCCGCCGGTGACATCTCGTCGAGGTCCGACTTGTCCTTGATCAGCCGGCATCCGGGCCGGTGAAAGGTGGACTTCCCCGCCACCACCTTCCCGTCGGCCGACCCGTCCTCCGCGGTAGCCTGCACCAGCGGACGGACGGCCTCGGCGATCTGCTCGGCCAGGCGGATGCGCTCCGCCCGGAGCTGGCCCAGGATCAGGAGACCCACACCGAACAACACCAGGGCCACGCCGCCGGCGCCACCTGAGACGATGTACGGAAGCTGGCAGTCGGGGCAAGCTTCCCGAGCCATGCCGTTCCAACCCAGGGCGATGACGATGAACCCCGCGACACAGAACAGCAGGCCGAGCAGCCGCCCGTAGCGGACCCGAAGATCGGGCTGCCTCATCTCGCCTCCACGTAGGGGAATCCTGCCTGCCCTAGTATTCCCCACCGGCGGGCCGGATGCCTTCCCGGGTTCGCGGATGGCCCGTCCTGGACGGCCCCCGGCTGCCTAGTCGTCCCCGTCTTGTTCGCGCAACTTCTTCACCTCGCTGGCTACCACCTCCATCACCGATCTTCCGCCCCCCTGTCCCCGGAAGAACCTCCGGACCAGGTGCCCTCTGACCATGACCGCATCGCCCTTGGTCAGACGCTCGGAGCCGCGGCGGGCCCTGGCATCCCAGGCCATGATCGGGAGGGGGAGGACGCGCCTTCCGGCCTCGGGGACCTGGAGGCGGAACCTGGCCACCTTGTCGCCGGAGGGCATCTCCAGGACCTCGGGGTCCGCGGAGAGCCGGCCGGCGAGCACGACCACGTTCACCGTGACCATTGTCAATCAATCCCCCTTTCGTAGGGCGGCGGCTTCCCGGGGTGAGCCGAGTCGCCTGCCCCTACCCTGTGGGGGAGGTCATGCGCCTTCCGAACACGAATCGGATAGTCTTTGGCTGCTCGAAGGGTGAGCTCCGCTGCCATGCAGCCCGTCTTTCGGAATCGTTCGCCGCGGCTCGTTGTTGCGTCCGTCCTTCTCGTTGTAGTCGGCATTGCCTGGCTGGCTGTCGGGGGATTCGCGTACCTGCTCACGACGAGCCTGGGAGCGTTCACACCGGGTCCGTTGCAAGAAGGTCTGCTCCTTCTAGGTGGGGTCGCCTTCGTGGTCCTCCACCTGCTGGCAGGCATCCTGATCCGGCGTACCTCGATGGTTGGTCGAACTCTCGGCATTGTTGTCTCGGTCCTCGGAGCGGTGCTGGGCGTGTGGGCCAGCATCATTCAGAGTTACAGCCCAGTCATTCTCTTGCTTCTCATCCCCTACACATTCATCGCCTTTCTAATCCTGAGCCAGGGAACGGAGTCGTAGATTGGCCTGGGCGCCGGGCATACTGGTTGCAGGGCCACGTTGACCGTGACCATCGTCAACAATTCCCCCTTCCTATGCGGCGTCTCCCGGGGAAGTTCAGGTCGTCCGCCGCTGGTCTTTGGGGGAGGATGCTGTGCGTTCGAACGGCTAGCGAGGTTCGAGGTCTTGGAGCATGATCATGACGGTAAAGGGTCCCGGCTCAGGGCAATCCACGAAGTACCCCGCCTGAATGAACTGGGCTTCCAGCTCGAACCCGTTTCGGGAGGCCCGGATGAAGCAGGCCGAACCCCCCGTGATCACAAATTCTTGAGCGACGAGGCTCGTGCTCAACGACGAGACGATCCGAGAAGGCTCACCCTCAACCCGGTATTCGCGGCCCATCGAGCGTCCAGTGCCCGCATCACCCAGCAGGCCTCCTTCATTCTCGTCCTCGTCAACGACGGTCCACCCAGCCGGTAGCTCGATCGAGTCGAACTCCGGGCGGACGGGGCGCCAAACGCACGCATTCATGTACGCGGCCACCAAAAGGAGTAGAGCGGCCGTTCCCCCGAACAGGCCGACGGCAAGGGCCCTGCGACCAGACATGTGCGGCCTCCCCAAGCAAGGCAATCATGCTTCGCACCCCTCGAGGATGTCAACCTGCCGCAGTTCGGCTGACCCTTGGGCGCAGGAGGGGAGATATCACCGTGACCATGCGCCACCTCCCTTCCGGAGCGGAATGGTAGAGGCCCCCACCGACACGCCGCGGCCGGGCCTGTCGTTAGACTGGCCGGCGTGGCCATCACCTTCCAGGCGGCCGACGGCATCCGAGCGATCGACACCGTGATGTGCGGGCGCGAGCGGGTGACGTCCGCCTATCTGGTGGAGGCCGCCGAGCCCGCGCTGGTGGAGACGGGGCCCAGCACGTCACGGGATGCGGTGATCGAGGGGCTCCGCGACCTGGGAGTTGGGCCCACCGACCTCGCCCACATCGTGGTCACCCACATCCACCTGGACCACGCGGGCGGTGCGGGCGTGCTGGCTCCCCATTTCCCCCGAGCAAAGGTGTGGGTCCATGAACGCGGCGCCCCACACCTGGCGGAGCCCTCGAAGCTGCTGGCCAGCGCGGCGCGGGTCTACGGCAGTGAACACCGGCTGCTCGAGCTCTTCGGGCCGGTCGAACCGCTTCCGGCCGACCGGATGCGGTCGCTCTCCGATGGAGACCGGGTGCCACTGGGGGATCGCCACATCGAGGCGCTCTACACCCCTGGACATGCCAGCCACCATGTCGCCCTCGCCGACTCCCGAACCGGGAGCGTGTTCGTCGGTGACGCACTGGGCGTCTTCCTGCCGGATGTGCGCATCCTGCGCCCCGCCATCCCCCCACCAGAATTCGACCTCGAACAGGCGGTGGCCAGCGTGGAGCGGATCGCAGCCCGCGAGCCACCGCTCATCCTGTTCAGTCACTTCGGACCGGCCAAGGAGG
Organism: Actinomycetota bacterium; assembly: GCA_036001425.1. GTDB lineage: Bacteria > Actinomycetota > UBA4738 > UBA4738 > CALAEC01 > DASYVD01. Next base: position 7,128 of record DASYUI010000034.1, on the reverse strand, counting down.
TCCCCCACCTCTGCCAGCTGGCGATCCATCGCATGCGCAAGTGGATCGCCGCGGTGGAGGAGGCCCTCCAGCAGACGGAGGAGCTCGCCGAGATCGTACGGATCCTCCGGGCGCGGACGCAGTCGGAGACGAGCCCTGCCGACGGGGAGCGGCACGAGGCGCTGGAGGATCGGTACGAGCTGGCGTCGAGCTACGAGATGAACGCCATGGGACTCGCCCGCTACATCAGGAAGCGGGCTGAGGCTCGATCGGGTGGGTCCTAGTCACTCTCGCCTCATGTTCGGTCAAGCCCCCGAAGCTGCTTCGCGCCTGTTCGGCATCTCCGGCCCGGGCGAGCGTGCCGTCGATCCGACGGGCTCCAGCACGTCCAGCACGTAGCCGAATCCGCGCCGGTTCGTGATCAGGGGCCGGAGGCGTTCCTGATCCCCGATCAGCCTTCGGAGCCGATAGACATGGCGATGCACGTCATCGCTCGTGGCCGGAGCGTCCTCCGGCCACAGCCGCCGCCGAAGCGCCTCCGCGGGGATCGGCTCTCCAGGGCGCATGGCCAGCTCCTCGAGGATGGCGAGCTCCATGGGCGGGATGTCGACGCGTTCCTCGTCGACGAAGGCGACCCGGGCGACTCGATCCAGGCGCACCGGGCCGACCTCGAGGACGTCGGCACCTTCCGCCGCGTCCCCATCCTCGGTCAGGTCGACGAGGCTCGGCGCGAGGTCGGGCTTCACCGGAGAGAGCAGGGCCGCCACGATCATCCGAAGCTCGGCGGTTCGCCCGAGATCCTCCGATCCGTCGACGAGGACGACGGGGACACCGCGTCGTTCGAGTCGCCGCACGAGCTGCGGCGAACCAGCGGCGTGCCCGACGATGGCAAGGTCGGGCCGAAAGGTCGCCAGCAGACGGGTGGCCTGATCGAGACTGAGCCCCACGATCGGCGAGACCCCCATGGAGCGAAGGCGGCCGACCAACCCGTCCAGACCGTGCGTCGGTTCCACCACGATGAGGGCGTTCACGCGTGACCTCTCCTCTCCACCTCCGTGTGTTCCCCCCATCGGGCTCGATGCCGTGGCACTGAACCTTCGACACGAACCACCGGATTCCTTCCCGGAAATACGAGGAAGAACCCTCGCCGGGTTCGGTGTGTCAACCATTGAGGCCGGTGTGCAAAGGATGCAGCGGAGTGACACCCGCGGGTCCCACCCATCGACCCCCGAACGGGAGTGCGTTATCCCCTGGACGGGTGGGGTGGGGCGCCGGGGCCTGCTGCTTTCGCCGACCCCCCGGGCTGTCGGTTTGGAGGCTGGGGGGCGGGAGGCCGGCCGGATCTCGCAGCAGGCTCCGGCGCTGACGGTGTCGGGAAGTGCCGGGCGGCTCGGTTGTTGCCCGGAGCCAGGCCCGGCTTGGGCCTCCCCGACGGAGGGCCGATCGCTGGCAGGACGTCGCCATCGGCGCGAGTCGCCAGGGCGACGCTCGAGCCTGGAGAGCGGTTCCCGCGGATGTTCCGGGCGGGTAGAGGCAAAGCCGGGAACGGCTCCGGAGACGACGTATCGATCGGCTGTAGGAAGAATGTCGATGGTGCGGCGGGGAAGATCGGGTGGCCCACCGGCCCCTGTGCCAGGCCGATCACGGACTCGAAGGCTTCGCCGGACGGCGGGGCCTCGAGGGAGCCCGGCCCCGGCACACCGAGGCGACCATCGCGGACCATCAGGAGCAGTCCCCCCGCGGTGATCGCCGCGGCGATCGCGCCCGCCGCGATCCTTCTGCGAGTGATCCTCGGGACCGACGCTCTCCTCATCGCGGCCCTTCCGACCCGGGCGTGGTCCCCGGCCCGTCCTTGGTCCACTCCTGGCCGGGCACCCATGCCTCCACCACGGTTCCCTTCCCCGGAAGGCTCTCGACGCGGATCCAGCCGCCGACGGTCTCGGCCCGCTCGCGCATCACCGTGAGGCCGAAGTGCTTGGAGCTCTGTCCCGCACGCTCTGCCGGGTCGAATCCTCGGCCGTCGTCGCGCACCTGGAGCAGGAATCCACCATCCTGTTGCGACAGGGTCACCACTGCGGTGCCCGCATGGGCGTGCCGGCGCACGTTCGCCAGCGCCTCCTGGGCGATGCGATAGAGGACGATCCCGGAGTCGGGCGGGGGCGGTGACTCCATCTCGTCCTGGAGGTCGATCTCGATCCCCGACTCCGCGCTGAGGCGCTCCAGGCTGGCCCGCAGCACGACACCCAGTCCGACGCGGTCGAGCTCTGGGGGCCGGAGATCGAACACGAGGCAGCGGAGCCGATCGCTCGCCAGCCGGACGATCTCCTGTGCCGATTCGAGAGCACCCCGGCGCTCGCCGTCACCTTCGGCGCGGACAAGAGTCTGGATCCGCAGGTCCAGCGCCGACAGAACCTGGAGCGAGTCGTCGTGGACCTCAGCAGCGATGCGCTGGCGTTCCTTCTCTTCGGCGTCCACGAGGTCCGCCGCGAGGCGTCTCCGCTCCTGCTCCAGGCGGTCGACGGCTGCGAGCGCTCTGCCGAGGGCCCGCTGATGACGTGTGCTCGCCTCCTGCGCGCGCTCGGTCCGGCGAAGAAGATCATCGGTCTCCTCCTGCAGGACCCGCTGGGCCATCTCGTACGGCGCCAGGGCCTCGAGGAGGAAGTCGGCTGCCCCCTCCACGTCGACCAGGCGGATCACCTGGGCTGGGGTCACGGGGTCCTCGAATCTCCGGTCCAGGACCCGCCGGTGCAGCAACACCAGATCCAGGACCCCGATTCCGGACTGTAGTGACTGTCGTCCGAGGTCGTAGGCTCGCCACAGGCCACTCTCGTCCGCGCTCGTCAGATACGTTTCGAGCGCCTCCCGATACTGCTCGGCCAGCAGGATGTGGACGTCGTTCACGCGAGGCCTCCGACCCACCTCTTCGCCGTGACGGTTGTCCCGTCGGGGACCCGGGACTCCATCCCGAACTCGTGCGTCAGGCTCCGGACGCCAGCGAGGCCCAGACCCATCCCGCCCCGAGTCGAGAAACCAACCCGGAGCGCGCGCTCCACGTCGGGGATCCCGGGTCCGTGATCTCGACCCACGATGACGACCCCCTCCTCTTCCTCCCGGGCGGCCAAGCTGAGCAGGATCTCTCCGCCCGTGGAATGGTCGAGGAGATTCCTCGCCACCTCCGTGATGGCCGTCACGAGACGGATCCGGTCCGACGGCGAGAAGTCGAGATGCCGCGCGAGCGCCCTCGCATGCTGGCGGGCGGTCACGATGTCGCCCTCTGATTCGATCGGTATGCGGATCCGATCTGCCATGAGCGCCTCGATCGGGCCCACTGGGGAGCCTCCGGCTCCCATTAGAGCGTCAGGCCGTGATAAGGAGAATGACCTGTGGCTCGTCGCTGCCTCGCCTGAACCTCTCCCCGCGAGCGCGGCACGGGTGCGATCAGCCGGTTCGTCGGTGGCGATCAAACAGGGGCCGGGGCGATGACGTCGCTACCGGTCCCGCGGCCATCGCTCGCCAGGGAGAGGCGATCTCTTCCGGCACGCTTCGACTCGTAGAGTGCCGCGTCCGCCGCCTCGATCAGAGAAGCCACGTCGCGGCCATGCACCGGATAGGTGGCCACCCCTCCGCTGAGAGTCACGGGAGCTCGCCCCTCGAGCCCGGATGCGACCAGCCGGAGGCGCTCGGCCACGCTGTGCGCCTCCTCCACCGAGCACTCCGGAAGGATGACGGCGAACTCCTCGCCTCCGTACCGGGCCACCGTGTCGAATGCTCGAGAGTGTTCCTCCAGCGCTCGGGCGAGCGACTGCAAGAGCTCATCTCCCGCTCGGTGCCCGAATCGGTCGTTGTAGTCCTTGAAGTGGTCGGCGTCGAGGATCAGGAGCGAAAGTTGCTGGCCGCTCCGAGAGGCCCGCGCGAGCTCCCGGTCGAGCGCCCTCTGGAAGACACGGCGGTTCGCCAGTTCCGTCAAGGGGTCCGTCTCGGCCATCCGCTGGACTTCCTCGAGCAGCCAGCCATTGTGCAGCGCGAGCGCCGCGTGGGAGGCGAACTGGTGAATCATGGACACCGCCCATCGCCGGATGTGCTGAGCCGCGCCTCCCCGCTCGAGGACCACGACTCCGATCGGGTGTCCTTCCGCGAACAGCGGGACGATGAGAAGGTTCCGCGCGTCCGGGAGCATTGTCGCGAGGCGTGGATCGATCGATGCGTCGAGCCTCTTCGCCAGGACGATCTGGCGCGTCGCCCACGCCCGATCGACGATGGGGTCGATGCCGCGACGATTCTCGGTTGGAACCTGTGCACCGAGGTGAGCCAGGAGCGAGAGCTCGCCGTCCGGGGACGCCAGCACGACCCCTCGGGTGAAATCGAACGACCGGCTCAGTCGCTCGAGGAGGATCTCTCCCGTCTCGATGGGCTTCATCCTGCGGTCAAGCTCGCTCGCCAGGGATGCGAGCTCCTGAAGCTCAACCTTCTGCCGGCGGAGCTCCCGCTCGACGAGAGAGGAGAACGCGGCCGTCCCGAGCGCCATCCCCCAGAGTGCCATCACCCCCAACGCGGCGACGGATCCGAACCGGGCCCCTCCCGGCAGAGACGAAGGGTCTCCATTCCCGACTGCCAAGAGCCCTCCGGCTTGTCCGTAGACGACGACGAAGAACAGGAGCGTGTGCCACAGAGCGAGTTTCAGACCGGTTCTGTGGGAGGCCAGCAGGGTCACGGCGACGATGTGGACGTAGATGAGGAAGCGAAGCGGACTCTCGGCTCCGCTGCTCACGTACGTGGCCCACGCGAGGTAGACGCCGTCGGCGAGCAGCATGCCGCCGATCGCCCACAGCGCCCGGACACCCGCGCTGCGACGCACCCATTCGGACAGGACCGCCGCCAGGAGGTAGGTCGCGGTGACGAGGGCGGTGATACCGGTTGAGCCGGCCGCCTCGGGCAGGAATACGCTCGCCCCCAGAACGATGCAGGCCAATGCGGCTCGAAGGGCGTGGAGGAGGTCCGTCCGTTCGACCAGGGAAGCGAAGTCACTGGCCGGGGAGGCTGGAGCCATGGCCATCCCGGGCACCGAAGCGCTTACTCGAACGTGAGCAGCTCGGGGCCGAGAGGCGCCGAGGCCAGCCTGGGATCCTTCCGGTCCAGTCGGTTCTGGATCACGAGGAAGCCCAGGACGATCGTCGCCAGGAGCACCGGGAAGGCCAGCTGCTTCGCCGCCGTGCCGATGGTCCCGCCCGCGCGGTCCTCTTCAGTAGACGTCCCGACCGGTCCCCTCGACACCGCACCCTGAGTAGGAAACGAGGTGACGCTTGGGTCGCGAGGTTCGATACGGCCGGTGACCGATCCCTTCGCACCGCGGCCCCCCTTGCCGGCGTGGCGTCCCGCTCCGGGCTCGTCCTTTCCGTCGCCCCTGCCGCCGGGATCCGTCCCCCCCTCCTTCCCCAGGAGCCCGTCAATCACCTTGCCCACCTGGCCGACGACCTCCGTGGCGGTCTCGTCGACGGTTTGGCTCGCTTCCTGCGCGGTCCCTTCGATGGTTTCTCCAGTCGAGCCCACGGTCTCCTCGACCGTGTCGACGGTCGCCTTGAGAGAGTCCGTGACGCACTCTGGATCGGTCAGAGCGCACGGGTCGGCGGCAGCGGGAGCTGCGGAGAGCAGGAGGAAGAGGACGGCCGGGACTGTGGCCCGCCCTCGCAAATGGGTCCGGTGGCGAGGCAGAGAATGCCTCGGCCCACCGACCCTTCCCTTTCGATCAGGGCTCACGAGTTGCCCTCCCGATGAGCCTGTCATCCGACTCGGTGGAGCCAATGGCTTGTATCGGTCGCTTGGACCGAAAAGTTGAATCGGGCCGGGCGGAAAGTGGATAGACCTACGGGCGTCGGGGTCTCAGGATAGGGCGGATAGGCGATCGGCGGCGTCGAACGCCTCGGGATCGTGGCGGAGGATCAGCTGGAACCTCCGGGCCGCTTCATCTCCCTGGCCGGACCGTTCGAGGACGTCCGCTGTCACGTACCAGAGCCGGAGGTCATGGGGCCGGGCGATGTCGGTCTGGGTGGGGACGGACCGGAGCACCGAGAGCGCTTCCTCGAACCGCCCCAGATCGGCGAGGGCGGCACCGGCCACGATGGCGCACTCGGCCCGGACGACCTCGTCGACCGAGGCGGCGAGTCCATCCCGGGCCTCGGCAACGGCCTTGTCGGGGGCCCCCAGAGCCCGGTGACAGTCGGCGATCACGTGGTTCTGGTCGCGCCGGCCGGACATCCTCCGGTAGGCCTGGAGCTCACGAAGGGCCTCCCGAAAGCGCTCCTGATGGTACAGGGCCAGCCCGAGCACCTCTCGAGCGGCGGCCGACCGGGGAGCCAGCCCTTTCAGCTTCGTTGCCGCACTCTCCGCCCGAAGGGGATCCCCCTCGGCGAGGGCGGTGGCCGCCTCTTCCGCCAGCCCCACCGCCTCCTCGGACCTGCCGATCCTTGCCGTCCCCCGGACCTCATCCGTGATGTCGCGGGGCAGGGTCGAGCGGGCCCGATGCGGCCGCGGCTCGGCTGGAGCCGGCCGGCGCTCGCGACGACCCGCCTCACCGGGAAGGGGGGCTCCCTCGCGACGCGGGCGGCCGCGGCCGCGGGGGCGCGGGCCTCGCTCGCTGGGGTCCTGACGCCGGCTCACGGCCGCGAGCGTACCGGACCCCGGAAAGCATCGAGGCCCCCGAAGGGGCCTCGATGGAAGATGTTCCGGCAGCGACCTACTCTCCCACCCCGTCACCAGGGCAGTACCATTGGCGCTGGAGGGCTTAACTTCCGGGTTCGGAATGGGACCGGGTGTTTCCCCTCCGCTATAGCCACCGAAACGCTGCCTCCGCGGTGCCGGCACGTGCCGAACCGCAGAACGCGTTGGGGGTGTGAGCCCGGGGCGACACCCCGGAACTCCACAGCGAGCGCGAGCGGGTCAAGTCCTCGGCCTATTAGTACCGGTCGGCTCAACACGTTGCCGTGCGTACACCTCCGGCCTATCAACCTCGTGGTCTGCGAGGGGCCTTACCCGGTTTGACCCGGTGGGAGGCCTCATCTTGGGGCAGGCTTCGCGCTTAGATGCTTTCAGCGCTTATCCTTGCCGGACGTGGCTAACCAGCAGTGCCGCTGGCGCGACAACTGGCACACTAGA
>DASYUI010000033.1:0-2087 GCA_036001425.1 Actinomycetota bacterium | reverse complement strand
AGGGACCGGGCGTTGGTACGGGCCTGCCGTACCGCGTCCCCCGAGATGTCCGTGCCGTGCACCTCGGCGGCCGGGACATCGTGGGCGATGGACAGCGCCACAGGCCCGATCCCCGTGGCCAGATCGACCGCCACGGGGCTCCTTCTTCCACGGAGCCGGTTCACGGCTCGGCTGGCCAGCAGCTCGCTCGACTGGCGGGGCACGAAGGCCCCGGGCCGGACCGACAGCCGCAGCCCTCGAAACACGGTCCACCCAAGGATGTGAGCCATCGGCTCTCCGCCCGCTCGCCGGCGGATCAGCTGGCGGTAGCGCTCCCGGGCCCGGGCCCCGACCTGGCGGTCGGGATCAGCGAGGCTGTCGGAGCCCTCAGGGTCCCCGAGAGAGAAGGAGAGGAGCACGGTGGCCTCCCGGCGCTCTCGGTCCGCGGGCCAGTGGTCGATGGCCGGCGACCGCTTGAGTCGGTTCTCCCCCTCGTCCAGAAGCTCAACGGCGGTTCGTGGGGTCTTCATCGGTCGGAGTGCGGGCGCGCGTCGTATCCTACTTGGCACATGAGTCCCACACCGCTGCGCCCGGCTCCCAGCCCATCGCCCGACGAGGGCGACGCGCTCAAGGCCGTCCGGATGATGTCGGATCGGATCCTGGTGCGCCGCCCCGAGGAAGACGGCGAGCGACGCTCCAAAGGTGGCCTCCTCATCCCGGCCACGGCGGCCTCGGTGAGCAAACGCGGCCTGTGGGCGGACGTGGTCGCGGTGGGACCGAGCGTCCGCAGCGTGGAGGTGGGCGACCAGGTCCTGCTGCTCCCCGACTCGGGCATCGAGGTGGAGATCCGTGGAGAGGAGTACCTCCTCATCCGGGAGCGGGAGGCCCATGCCGTCGCCAGCGAGCGCGAGGAGCCGAGCGGGGGCCTGTACCTGTAACCCAAAGGAAAGGGCCCCCCGCTCACGCGAGGGGCCCTTTCGAAGGACTCGACCCTAACCGACGACCTTGACGTTCGCGGCCTGGGGGCCCTTTTGTCCCTGGGTGAGCTCGAACTCGACCCGCTGGTTCTCCTCCAGGTTCTTGTAGCCCTCTCCCTGGATGGCGCTGAAGTGAACGAACACGTCAGGACCATCCTCCTGGGAGATGAAGCCATACCCCTTCTCGGAGTTGAACCACTTCACGGTGCCTGTTGCCACTGCAATTCCCTCCTTTCTTGACCGGTCCCGGGGTCGCTGCCCCGGCGGTCTCCGGCTGGGAGCCGGTGAGGGAACTGCTCGGCAAACCTGTGTACGAACGGAACCCTCACTATTAGGGTATCAGTCTGAGCCCTCCGCCACCCTTCCCGGCAACCTCAGGAGGCCAGGAAGGCGCCCACCCGGCTCACCAGGACGGGAATCTCCCGGATCAGGGAAAAGCGGTCCGGGAACACCAGGAGCTCCGCCCGGGGGAGGAGCGCCGCGAAGCTCCCTGGCCACCTCGGCATCGTGCACCGGATCCCCCTCTTTGGCGATGACCAGGGCCGGAGCCGTGACCCGGGTGATGGGTTCCGGGTCCCGGATGGGTGGATCCTCTATGCACTCCCGGATGGCGAACGAGATCCCGTCGCCGTTCATCCCCAGAATGGACTGTCGCCGAAACTCCCTGGCCGCAGGGAAGCCGTCGAACCTTCCCTCGGCCTCCTCCTCTTCGAGGACGATGTCGGCAACCCGGTCGAGCGGGTGCGACTCGAGCAGGTCGGCCAGCCGCAGCAGTCCCGCGCGCGCCTCCGACCGGAGGCGGGCGGGGAGGATCACCACCACCTTCCGGAAGCGGTCCGGCTGGTGGCACAAGAGCCGAAGGGAGGCACCCGCCCCCAGCGACGCCCCCGCGGCGCAGGTTGCGCCGAAGGCCTCGGCGACGTGGTGAACGTCAGCCGCGAAATCGTCCATGGAGTAGTGGCCGGGCCCGGGGCGCTCGCTCTCTCCGTGGCCGCGGAAGTCGAACAGCACCTTGGTACCTGGCAGGAACGGCACCAGGAGGCCAAGGTCCCGGCGGCTCTGGGTGAGACCGTGCCCGACCACGGTCACCGGATCTCCGTTGCCGATGACCTCCACCGCGAGGCGCACCCC
>DASYUI010000032.1:0-88860 GCA_036001425.1 Actinomycetota bacterium | reverse complement strand
CGAACCCCGCCGCCTCCGCGAGCCCGGCGATGCGCCCGGCGCTCGCGAGCTGCCGGGTCCGCATCCCCCATATCCGCAGCAGCAGGAGCCCGGCCGCGGCGTCCCCAAGCGTGCTGGGCCGCCGCTCGACGGTCACGTCCGACATGGACAGGACCCCGCCCGGCCGGAGCACCCGGAGCGCTTCCCCGAAGAAGGCCGCCCGGGACGGGAAGTGGAACGCCGCCTCCACGCAGATCAGCCCCTCGAAGGAGGCGTCGCGGAAGGGGAGGCGGACCGCGTCGGCGACCACGGGGAACGCCTCCGCCGACGAGAGACGATCCCGCCCGGCCCGCAGCTGGAACTCGGTGAGGTTCACCGCAACGAGCTGGCGAGGCGCGGTCACCCGCACGATCACGGGGTCCTGGGCGCCGAGGCCGTTCGCGACGTCGAGGATCGCGCCGCCACGAGGGAGGGGGTCGGCGAGGATCTCGACCAGACGCTCGGGGGCACGCGGAGCCTCCTCCTCGCTCCCCTCCCCCTCCCACCACCCCAGGTTCAGCCAGCCGGGTGCCGGCGCCAGGAAGAAGTCGGTGCCGAGGCTCTCGTAGACCGTCACCGCCGGGCGGGTCCCGAGACGGAACATGCCCACGATGTGCCGGAGGTTCGCCCGAGTGAGCCCGAACACCCGTCCAGGCTACCCGTCCCCGGTTGCCCGCGGCCTTCCTCAGGCGATCAGAACCAGCGGGTCGTGACGACCTTGTGCCGAGTGTAGAAACGCACGGAGTCGCGGCCCGTGGCGTGGAGGTCGCCGAAGAACGAGTTCTTCCATCCCGTAAACGGGAAGAACGCCATCGGCGCGGCCACCCCGATGTTCACTCCGAGCATCCCGGCCTCCACCCGCCGCCGGAATTCTCGCGCGCTCTTGCCGGAGGTCGTGAAGATGGACGCCATGTTCCCGTACGTGCTGGTGTTGGTGACCCGGACCGCCTCGTCGATGTCGGATGCCCGGACGACCGACAGGACCGGGCCGAACAACTCCTCCTTCCAGATGCGCATGTCCGGGGTGACGTTGTCGAAGATGGTGGGGCCGAGGAAGAACCCGTCGGCCGGCCCCACTCCCCGCCCGTCGGCCCGCAACTTGGCTCCGACCTCCTCGGCCTCCTCGATGTACCCGATCAGCTCCTTCTTCCGCTCCTCCCGGATCACCGGGCCCATGTCGACCTGGGGATCGGTGCCGGGCCCGACCACCATCCGACCGGCCTCCTCGACCAGCCCCTGGACCAGCGGCTCGGCGGCCTTGCCCACCCCTACGGCCACGCTGCCGGCGAGGCATCGCTGGCCGGCGTTCCCGAACGCCGACGAGACGATGGCTGGGACGGACCGCTCGAGGTCGGCGTCGTCCATCACGATGAGGTGGTTCTTGGCCCCACCGAGGGCCTGGACGCGCTTCCCGGCTGCCGCGCCGTTCGTGTAGACGTACTTGGCAACCCCGGCCGAGCCAACGAACGAGACCGCATCAACACTGGCGTGCCCGAGCAGCTGGTCGACGGCCTCCTTGGCCCCGTGGACCACGTTGAACACGCCCTCGGGGAGCCCGGCCTCGGCGAGCAGCTCAGCGATGCGCATCCCCGAGAGCGGCGTCCGTTGGGACGGCTTCAGCACGAAGGTGTTCCCGCACGCCAGCGCCACCGGGATCATCCACATCGGGACCATGTTCGGGAAGTTGAACGGCGTGATGCCCGCCACCACCCCGACGGGAAACCGAACCAGCTCCTCGTCGATGCCCCGGGCGATCTGGTCGAGCGTGGTCCCCATGAGCAGGGTGGGGGCGCCGCAGGCGAAGTCGACCACCTCGATGGCCCGCCGCACCTCCCCTCGGGAGTCGTCGAGGGTCTTGCCGTTCTCCTCCGTGACGAGGAGCGAGATGTCCTCGAACCGCTCCTCCATCAGCGCCTTGAGCCGGAACAGGACCTGGGCCCGGTCGGGAACCGGCGTCTCCGCCCACCCGGGGAAGGCGTCCCTGGCCGCCTGCGCTGCCCGGTCGATCTCCGCCTGGGTGGAGTAGGGCAAGACGGCGATCGTTTCGCCCGTCGCGGGGTTCGGGATGGGCTCCGCCTCTTCCGACCGCGACTCCTCGAACCGCCCGCCAATGAAGCTCTGTACTCGCGTCGTGTTCACACCTGTTCCTCCCCCTCGATCCGATTCAGGAGAGCATCGTCCGGCTGCGCTGGACGAACCTGCCCTCTCCTTCCTTGCCGAACCACTCTCCGTCCTCCACGAGCACCTTCCCACGCTGCATGACGACTTCCGGCAGACCTCTGACCTTCATCCCTTCGAAACACGAGTAGTCCACGTTCATGTGGTGGGTCTCCGCGGAGAGCACCCGCTCGTGATTGGGGTCGAACACCACGATGTCCGCATCCGAGCCCGGGGCGATCGTGCCCTTCCTCGGATAGAGGCCGAACATCTTGGCGGGGGCCGTGGCGACCAGCTCCACGAACCGGTTGAGGCCGATGCGGCCCTCGTTCACTCCCTGAAAGATCAGGGTGTATCGATCCTCGACGCTCGGAAGCCCGTTGGGGATCTTCGCGAAGTTCCCCTTCCCCAGCTCCTTCTGGCCCTTGAAGTTGAACGGGGCGTGATCGGTGGCCACGATCTGGAGGTCGTCCTGGACGAGTCCCTTCCACAGGTCCTCCTGGTGCTCCTTCGGCCGAAGCGGCGGCGAGCACACGTACTTGGCTCCTTCGAAGCCCGGCCGGGCCAGGTCGTCCAAGGACAGGTAGAGGTATTGGGGACACGTCTCCGCGAACGCTGGGAGCCCCCGGTCACGGGCCTCCCGCACGGCGTTCAGGGCGTCGCGAGAGCTGAGGTGAACGATATACGCGGGCGTGCCGGCCAGCTCGGCCAGCTTGAACACGCGATGAACCGCCTCTCCCTCCATGGATGCCGGCCGGGTCAGCCCGTGGTTGATGGGATCGGTCTTGCCCTCGGCCAGGAACTGCTGCACCAGGATGTCGATGGGCCCCCCGTTCTCGGCATGCATCATGATCAGCGCGCCGCTGTCCGCGGCCCGCTGCATGGCGCGGAAGATGGACGCGTCGTCCAGCATGAACACGCCCGGATAGGCCATGAACAGCTTGAAGGAGGTGATCCCTTCCCCCACCAGGTCGTCCATCTCCCCCAGGACCTGATCGTTCACCTCTCGGACGATCATGTGGAACCCGTAGTCCGTCTGGGCCTTCTGGGCCTTCTCGAACCACCGATCCAGGCCCTGGCGGAGGCCCTCTCCGGCGTCTTGGAGGGCGAAGTCCACGATGGTGGTGGTCCCCCCGAACGCCGCGGCCCGGGTTCCGGTGGCGAAGTCATCCGAGCAAAAGCTTCCTCCAAACGGCAGCTCCATATGCGTGTGCGGGTCGACCCCGCCCGGCATCACGTATCGGTCGGTAGCGTCAACGACTCGGTCCGCCGGCACTTCGAGGTCCAGCGCGATGGCCGAGACCCGTTCGTCCTCGATCAACACGTCGGCTTTCAGGGTCTCGCTGGCCGTCACCACCGTGCCGTTCTTGATGAGCGTTCTCATTCCTCATCCTCACGGAAGGAGCTGCGTCAGCTCGTCGTAGGTCTCGGGGCGCCGGTCTCGCAGGAACTGCCACGTGTTGCGAACCTCACGAATCTCCTCCAGCTCGATGTCGTGCACTAGGACCTCGTCCTCGGTGTCCGACGCCTTGGCCACGATCTTTCCTCGAGGGTTGCAGAAGTAGGAGGAGCCGTAGAACTTGCCTGAGGAGAGCGGTTCCTCGGTCCCCACGCGGTTGATCGCGGCGATCCAGTACCCATTGGCCACGGCGTGAGCCGGCTGCTCCAGCTCCCACAGGTACTTGGACAGGGACTCGACCGTGGCCGAGGGATTGAACACGAGCTCGGCGCCCTTGAGCCCGAGGGCGCGTCCGATCTCCGGGAAGTGCCGGTCGTAACAGATGATCAGGCCGACCTTCCCGACCGAGGTGTTGAACACCGGGTACCCCAGGTTCCCGGGCTTGAAGTAGAACTTCTCCCAGAAGCACGGGCCCACATGCGGGATGTGGGCTTTCCGATACTTCCCCGCGACGGTGCCGTCCGCTTCGATCACCACCGCGCTGTTGTAGTACACGCCCGTCTGGGCCTCCTCGAAGAACGGGACGATGAGCACCATCCCGTGCTCCCTGGCCACCTCGCGCATCCGGCTGACCGTCGGTCCATCCTCCGGCTCGGCGGTCGCGTACCACTTCGGATCTTGCTCCGCAGGGAAGTACGGGCCGTGAAAGATCTCCTGGAGGCACGTGACCTTGGCCCCATCGGCCGCGGCCTTGCCGATCAGCTCGACGTGCTTGTCCACGGCTTCCTCTTTGGACATGTTGGCGTGGGCCTGGATCACAGCCGCCCGTACCGTCGTCACCCTCACCACCTCCTGTTGGCCGTTACGAGGAGCGGAACACCGGGATCACATGTTCGCCGAAGTCCCGGATGACCCCCTCCGGTCCCGGGTCCTCCACCATCGAATAGATGTTGAACTGGTCCATCCCCAGCGCCTCCAGCTCCCGGAGCTTCGCCACGGCTTGCTCCGCCGTGCCGATCACGCAGAATCGGTCCACAACCTCATCGGTAACGAACTCTGCATGTTCCGCGCCGGTTCGTCCGTGGTCCGAGTAGTCGTAGTGTTCGCGGGCCCTGATGTAGTCGGTGAGCTCCTGCGGGAGGTCGGTGGTGCTGTACCGCTTCACCAGGTCCACCACGTGGTTCGAGACCAGGGCCGGGAACCACCGGACCTGCTGGCGGGCCTTGGCCAGGTCGTCGGTGATGTAGCCGGGGGCCGCCACCTGGATCTTGATGTCCTCGAATCGCCGCCCGGCCTCCTCGGCTCCCTCTCGGACGTACTTCAGGGACCACTCCACGATGTAGGGGTCGGCGAGCTGCATGATGAGGCCGTCCGCAACCCGGCCGCAGGCCCGCAGGGCCTTGGGCCCGTAGGCCGCCATCCACACCGGCAGGGTATGCCCCTCGCTCCACTTCAGCTGGAGCTTGGTCCCGTCGTACTCGACCTCCCTGCCTTCAGCCAGATCCTTGATCAGCCGGATCGCCCACTCCGCCCGATCCACCGTTACCGGGGTCTTCCCGATGACTCTGCGCGCGCTGTCCCCCCTCCCCATCCCCATGTCCATGCGGCCGCCGGAGACCTCCTGCAGCGTCGCCAGCGCGCTTGCGGTCACCGTGACGTCCCGGGTCGCGGGATTGGTCACACAGGGCCCCATCCGGACCCGGCCGGTGTTCGCCGCGATCAGGGCGAACACCGTGAAGAACTCCTGCCACAGCACATGAGAGTCCCAGGCCCAGACATAGTCGAACCCCCGCTCCTCGGCGAGCCGGGACCACTCGACGACGCGGGACGCGGGCGGGTCCAACATGAAGGTCACGCCGAACGAGAGCATCAGCCCTGGACGGCCCGGAACGCCGCGTCGAGGGTCTCGATGGCCCGCCCCGCGTCGGCCTCGTCGATCACGAGCGGGGGCGAGAGCCGGAGGACGTTCCCATAGAGGCCGCCCCGACCCACCAGGAGTCCGCGCTCCCTGGCTTCCTCCATCGCCCGGGCGGCGCCGTCGGTGTTCGGCTCCTTCGACTCCTTGTCCTTGACGAGCTCGACCCCGATCATCAGGCCCTTCCCCCGAACCTCCCCAACGACCTCGTAGCGGTCCTCGAGCTCCCTCAGTCCCTCGTACAGGTACTTTCCGACTCGGAACGCGTTCGACTGGAGGTCGTTCTCCTCGATGTAGTCGAGGTTGTTGAGCGCGTACGTCGAGGCCAGTGGGTTACCGCCGAACGTGGAGATCGAGTTGGCCCGGAGCGAGTCGACCATGTCCTGCCGGCCGATCACCGCACCGATGGCCATCCCGTTCCCCAGCCCTTTGGCACACACGATGGCATCCGCCTTCACGTTGTACGACTCGATCCCCCAGAAGTTCTGGCCGGTCCGGCCGAACCCCGTCTGAACCTCGTCGGCGATGAACGGGATGCCGAACTCGTCGAGGATCCGCTTCACGATCTGGAAGTATTCGGGGGGTGGGGTCACGAACCCGCCCACCCCTTGGATCGGCTCGGCGATCATCGCTGCCGGCTCCCCCGTCGTGGTGGTCTCGATGACGTTGCGAAGGTCCTCCGCGCACGCCACGCCGCAGTCCGGATAGGTGAGCCCGAGCGGGCAGCGGTAGCAGTACGGCGCCAGCGCGTAGGTGACGTTGAGCGGCGTGAACGACGTCGCCGACCACCCCTTGTTCCCGGTGATCCCCACCGCGCCGAAGGAACGCCCGTGGTACGAGTTGCGCAACGCGATGACCTCGTTGGAGCGCCGCCACGACGTGGCGAACAGGAGCGCCGCCTCGACCGCCTCCGTGCCCGAGCCGACGAAGAACGCCTTAACCGGCGGATCGACCGGCGCGAGCCCCGCGAGCCGCTCCGCCAGCTCGACCATGGGCCGGATCAGGTAGACCGTCGAGGTATGGGCGATGCGGTTCGCCTGCTCCGTGAGCGCCTCCACGAGCTTCGGAACGACGTGGCCGGAGATGGTGGTGACGATGCCGCCGAAGAAGTCGAGGTACTCTCGCCCTGAGGAGTCCCAGACGCGTGGGCCCTCCCCCCGGACGAGCTCGATGGGCTCCTGGTAGTACAGGGCCAGCCACGACGGCAGGACCTGGCGGTGACGCTGGAGGAGGTTCTCGCCGTCTCCCGGAAACTCCCCGCGCTCGCCCGCGTCGCTCATCTGACCTCCTCCTTCGCCGCCATGCTAGGCGCGCGGTCTCGGGCACGGCAACCGCCTCGGCGGCGCCTCACCGGGCACCGAACTGTACAATCGCGTTCCCCAACCTCCCCCGTCCGGTTCTACCGGCACTCTTTCTCAGCTTCGAGTATGTGGCATAACAATGTCCGTGGGAGGACTCCTAGAGCGACCGGCCGTCGGGGAGGCGAGTCGGGGCACGGCCGGGGGGCAAGTCGACGTCCGCCTCGAGGGCATCCGCAAGACGTTCGGCGATGTCGTGGCGGTCGATCACGTCGACCTCGACGTCTACGCCGGGGAGTTCTTCTCGCTGTTGGGCCCCTCCGGGTCTGGCAAGACTACCTGTCTACGGATCGTCGCCGGCTTCGAGGCCCCCACCACCGGCCGGGTGCTGCTCCAGGGGCACAACGTGACCGAGCTTCCCCCCTACGAGCGGGACGTCAACACGGTGTTCCAGGACTACGCCCTGTTCCCACACATGACCGTGCAGAACAACGTGGAATACGGCCTCCGGGTCAAAGGGGTGGCCCGGGGAGAGCGGCGCACGCGGGCGGCCGAGGCCCTGCGGATGGTCCGACTGGAGGGCTTCCAGCGCCGCCAGCCTCACGAGCTCTCGGGAGGCCAGCGCCAGCGGGTAGCCCTGGCCCGGGCCCTGGTGAACCAGCCGCGGGTGCTGCTCCTCGACGAGCCCCTCGGGGCCCTGGATCTCAAGCTCCGGCAGCAGATGCAGCTCGAGCTCAAGTCGATCCAGCAGCGCGTGGGACTCACGTTCGTCTACGTGACCCACGACCAGGAGGAGGCGCTGACGATGAGCGACCGGCTGGCCGTGATGAACGCCGGTCGGATCGAGCAGGTGGGAACCCCCGCGGAGGTGTACGAGCGCCCCTCAACAGAGTTCGTGGCCGGGTTCGTGGGAATCTCCAACGTCCTGGAGGGCCGGGCCGCCGAGTCCATCACCGGGATCGACGCCGCGGTGACCGTCCGCCCGGAGAAGATCCTCATCACGGATCCGGATGACGAGCCGAGTCCCGGCCACTGCACGGCGACTGGACGCGTGCGGGACGTCGTCTACGTGGGCTCGTACACGCGGTATGTGGTCGAGCTCGACCTCGGCGGGGAGCTCGTCGTCGTCCAGCAGAACATGGCGATGTCGTCGATGGACGCGCTGGCCATCCGGGGCCGGCCGGTGCGCCTCGTCTGGGACCGGCTGTTCAACCGAGCCCTGGCCGAGAGAGATCGCCCGCGCCCGGAGGAGAGGGGTGGTCCGCGCCCTGGAAAGGAGGAGGAATGAAGGGAACCGTCAGGGTGGGGGCCTTTGTGTTCGCCTTCGCGCTCCTGGCTGCAGCCTGTGCCCAGGAGGAGCAGCAGCCGCCTGCCGGAGGCGGCGGGCTCCCGACGAAGGTCGGGGCTGGAGAAGGGGAGTTGAACCTCATCGGATGGATCGGCTATGTCGAGGACGGGTCGACCGACGAGAACTTCGACTGGGTCACCCCCTTCGAGGAGGAGTCGGGATGCCAGGTCGAGGTGAAGTACGGGGACACCTCGGACGAGATGGTCACCCTCATGCGGCAGGGGGGCGGGTCCGTCTACGACGGCGTCTCTGCTTCCGGTGACGCCACCAACCGTCTCATCGCCGCAGGTGACGTCGCGGAGATCAACGTGGACCTGATCCCCGACTTCAAAGACGTGATGCCCTCGCTCGAGTCACCTCCCCACAACACCGTGGACGGAAAGCACTACGGGGTTCCCTACATGTGGGGCGCCAACGTGCTCGCCTACAACACCGAGGTGGTCAAGACTGCCCCGACGAGCTGGGACATCACCTGGGAGGCGGACTCTCCCTTCACCGGAAAGGTGGCCGCCTACGACAGCCCCATCTTCATCGCCGACGCTGCCCTGTACCTGAAGGCGCACCGCCCGGACCTCGGCATCACCGATCCCTACGAGCTGACCGAGGAGCAGCTGGACGCGGCCATCGACCTCCTCGCACAGCAGCGCCCGATGGTGGGCAAGTACTGGGCGGCCGCGGCCGACGAGATCGACGCGTTCACCAGCGGTGAGCTGGTCGTGGGGACGGCCTGGCCGTACCAGGTGAGCATCCTTCAGGGGGACAAGCAGCCAGTGGATGCGGTGATCCCCCAGGAGGGGGCCACCGGGTGGGCGGACACCTGGATGATGTCGTCGAACGCGCCTCACCCGAACTGCATGTACAAGTGGATGCAGTGGACCATGCGTCCCGAGGTGCAGGCCGAGGTGGCCGAGTTCTACGGGGCCACACCGAGCAACGCGCAGTCATGTGACCTCCTCCGGGACAGCATCGGCGAGGCAGCGGGCTCCGTGTACCACTGTGGGGACGACGGCTTCCTGGGGCAGCTCGCCCTGTGGAAGACGCCGCTGCAGGCCTGCGGGGACGATCGAGGCGACACCTGTGTCGACTACTCGGTGTGGACGCAGCGCTGGCAGGAGGTCCGTGGGGCCTAGTCCAATCCTGACGGGAGAAAGCCGGGGCCCGGCCTGATGGCGACCACCGCTGCGCTCCGACCACCGCTGCGCCGCCGCCTGGCCTCGTTCGTCCACCGGCGCCCGTGGCTCAAGCTGTCCCTGCTGCTCGGCCCGCCCATGGGCTGGATGCTCCTGGTGTACCTGGGAGCCCTCCTGATCCTGTTCCTGGCGGCCTTCTGGCGGCAGGATCCCGTCACCTCGGTGGTGCAGCGCGAGTGGGGAGCCCAGAACTTCCGGACCCTGGTCGAGCGGGAGATCTACCGGATCATCACCCTTCGGACTGCGGGGATCGCCCTGGCCGCGACGCTCGCCGACATCCTCCTGGCCCTTCCGCTTGCCTACTACGCGGCCCGACTGGCCACCCCGAAGATCAGGACCGCCATCCTGCTCTCAATCACCCTGCCGCTGTGGTCGAGCTACCTGGTTCGCGTCTACGCCTGGAGGGTCATCCTGGCCGACAACGGGGCCCTCGACTGGACCCTGAGCAAGCTGCAGCTCGGTGCCCTGCACCTGGGGTTCTCCAACTGGTCGGTGTGGATCGTGTTCGTCTACCTCTGGCTGCCGTACGTGATGCTGCCGATCTACGCGTCCCTGGAACGGATCCCTAACTCATTCGTCGAGGCCTCGGCCGACCTCGGGGCCCGCTGGTGGATCACCCTGCGTCGGGTGATCGTCCCGATCGCTCTTCCGGGGATCGTGGCGGGTTCGATCTTCTCCTTCTCCCTCACCCTGGGCGACTACATCGCCCCCACCCTCGTCGGGAATACCCAGTTCATCGGGAACGTGGTGTACCAGGCGCAAGGGGTAGCGAACAACGTGCCGTTCGCCGCGGCGTTCGCCATCGTGCCCGTGGTGATCATGGCCTTCTACCTGCTGGCCGCCCGGAGGCTCGGGGCGTTCGAGGCGCTATGAGAGGGACGATCGAGCCCCGGGGAGTCAGGATCGGCATGGCCGTTGCCAGCGCGTTCGTCCTGGCGTTCCTCCTCATACCGCTCGTCATCATCATCGTCTACGCGTTCAACCCCGCCCGGTCCCAGGCCTGGCCGATCCAGGGATTCTCCACCAAGTGGTTCACGGCTACCTGGCGGGACGACAACGTGCGAGGGGCCCTGGTGACCTCGGTGAAGGCGGCGCTTGGAGCGACGAGCATCGCCCTACTCCTCGGAAGCCTTGCCGCCTTCGCCGTCCACAGGTTCCGTTTCTTCGGTCGGGAGACGGTCTCGTTTCTCCTCGTTCTACCGATCGCCCTCCCGGGAATCGTGACCGGGATGGCCTGAACTCCGCCATCAACGTGGGCGGCCAATTGTTCGGTCTCTCGTTCAGCCTGTGGACGATCATCATGGGCCACGCCACCTTCTGCGTCGTCGTCGTCTACAACAATGTCCTCGCCCGGCTGCGGCGAACCGCAGGCTCCCTGGTGGAGGCTTCCATGGACCTGGGGGCCGACGGCTGGCAGACCTTCCGCCACGTGCTCCTGCCGAACCTGGCCACGGCCCTGGTGGCGGGGGCGATCCTCGCGTTCGCCCTCTCGTTCGACGAGATCATCGTGACCAACTTCACCTCGGGGACCGAGATCACCCTCCCGAAGTGGATCTTCAACAACCTCCGCTTGCCCAACCAACGGCCCAAGGTGAACGTGGTGGCCTTCCTGGTGGTCATGGCGAGCTTCATCCCCGTCTACTTCGCCCAGCGGCTTACCCAGGAGACCGCCGGGGGAAGACGCGCGCGACGGCGGGCCCGCAGGTCCTCGGTGATCGAGGCCGGCGACCGTGGCTGACCCCTGCTACCCGGCCTCCGTGGATCGCGCCAGGAGGTCGCGGGCCCGGAGCGCGAGCCAGAACTCCATCCGGTCGTGTGCAGACCCCAGGTCGCGCCTGGTGAGCTCCTCGACCTTGCGCATCCGGTAGCGGAGTGTGTGCCGGTGGACGTAGAGCTTCGCCGCGGCGGTCTCCCACCGAGCGTTGTGGTCGAGGAACGCACTGAGCGACGGGACCAGCTCACCGCCGTGCTCGACGTCGTAGCCGTCGAGGGGGGCCAGGACCGAGTCGGCGAACGCCCGGAGCGCGTCGGGCTCCTGGAGTGTGAGCAGGAGCCGGTACGTCCCGAGCGACTCGAAGTCCGCGAAGGGCCGCCCCTCCACCCGGCAGACCTGGAGCGCGTACCGCGCCTCCCGCAGGCTCCGGCCGGCCTCGGGCGGTGAGGCCGGACCGCCCGCCCCGGCCATCACCTCCGCTCCCAGGCGTTCAGAGACCTCCTGCCGCAAGGAATCCACCGCATCGGTTCCGTTTTGGTTGAGGAGGACGAACAGGGTGTCCTCCCGGGGGGCGGTCAGGAACCCACCGCGCCGGCGCGACAGCACGTCTTCCACGACCCAGGCGAGCTCCTCCGCCGATACTGCCGCCTCGAGCGCCACCACCGTCACCCGGTCTGCAGAGTCGAACCCGAATCGCCGAAGCTCCCGGTTCACCTCCCGATCCGAGAGTCCCCCTCGCACCAGGGCATCGAGGACGTCGCCCTTGAGCCGTCGCTCCGCTTCGGCCACGGCACGGGACTTGTCGAGCTCGATCGCCAGCAGCGAAAGGGCGTGGCTCGCCACGATCCGATCGAACTGGGAGAGCGCCTCACGCTTGCCGATCGCCAAGAAGGCCTCCACGCGGCCGCGTGCCCCCACCGGCTGCACGGAGACGTGATCACCCAGATCGATCAGCGACAGGCTGAATCCGGGACTTTCCGGCCTCGATTCACGCAGCTCCTCCCACAGACGAGGCGCTCGCCGTTCGGCGGACCGGGGTGCGGCCGCCAACGGGATCCCGTGGATGTCGAGGACCACGGCCCATCCCCGGGTGGCCGCCGCCAGCGCCGCGGCGACGCCTTCTACCCCTCCCTGTTCCAGCACCGCCCGCGTGAGGTGGTTCTGGGCTTCGAGGGACCGCTGGAGGACCTCGTACTGCTCGGTCGCCATCCGGGTGAACACGGCCTCCGTGATGGCGATGAACGGCACGGGATAGGGAACCTCGAACACGGGGAACCGCAGGCGGTCTGCGGCCTCGGTGACCGCCTTCGGCACCCGGGAGTAAGAGAAGCCGGTCCCGAACCCCAGCCCGGCGAGCCGTGCCCCGGCCAGCCGCTCGACGTAGGCGCGCTGGCGGGCCGGCGTCTTCCCCAAACCCATGCCGGTGGTGAGGAGGAGCTCCCCACCCTTGAGCCACGGCGTGGGGTCCTCGAGCTCGCTGACGTGGACCCACCTGATGGCGTGGCTCCCGCCGTCCGCCCCGGCGACGAGCTTGAGGGCGAGGCCAGGGAGACGCAGGATCTCCTCGACGCGCACCGACACAACGGGATTGTACGGTTCGTACAAGACGGGTGCCCGGCCCGGTAGGCCGGGGGCCGGCGGTGGGGAACGTCCGGCTTGTTCGGTGTACGGTCCGTACAAACCCCTGGGGGCCCTTTCGCCCGGCCCGCCGTTCCTCCGGTCCGGGTCCCCGAGGAGACTCGCCCCATGGACATCCCGCAGGAGCGAAAGCTCGTCACCGACATCCCCGGACCGCGATCGAAACAGCTCCTGGCCCGCCGGCAGGCATCGGTTCCCAAGGCCGTGTTCACCACCGTGCCCCTGTTCGTCCGGGCCGCGTCCGGCGCCATCCTCGAGGACGTGGATGGCAACCGCTTGATCGATCTCGGCGCGGGCATCGCCGTCCTGAACGTCGGGAATGCCTCGCCCGCGGTCGTGGAAGCGGCCACGAGCCAGACCGAGCTGTTCACGCACACGTGCTTCCACGTAACGATGCACGAGCCCTACGTCGACCTGGCCGAGCGACTGAACGCGCTCACGCCCGGGGACCACGAGAAGCAGACGATGCTCGTGAACTCGGGGGCCGAGGCGGTGGAGAACGCGGTGAAGATCGCCCGGTACGCCACAGGGCGGTCCGCCGTGGTGACGTTCGATCACGCGTTCCACGGACGCACCCTCCTAACCATGTCGTTGACGGGGAAGGTGATGCCGTACAAGCATGGCTTCGGCCCGTTCGCGCCGGAGATCTACCGGCTCCCCTACGCCTACCCGTATCGGTGCCCCGCCGGCCAGCCTCCGGAGTCCTGCGGCCCGGCCTGCGTCGCCCACGCCATCGACGAGATGGAACGACACATCGGACCGGAGAGCATCGCCGCGATCGTGGTCGAGCCGGTGCAGGGCGAAGGCGGGTTTATCGTTCCGGCCCCGGAGTTCCTCCCCGCCCTCAAGGAGTTCTGCGAGCGGCACGGGATCGTATTCGTCGCCGACGAGGTCCAGACCGGCTTCGGTCGCACCGGCGCCTGGTTCGCGGTGGAGCACTTGGGCATCGTCCCCGATCTCGTGACCACGGCGAAGTCCATGGGAGGTGGGTTCCCCATCGGGGCCGTCACCGGCCGGCGCGAGCTGATGGACGCCATCCACGTCGGTGGCCTGGGCGGCACGTTCGGCGGCAACCCCGTGTCGTGCGCGGCGGCGCTGGCAGCGATCGACCAGATCGAGCGGGAGGAACTCCTTGGACGCGCCGCCCGGATCGGCGAGACCATGACGGCCCGGCTCCAGGAGTTCCGGGACCGGTTCGGGCTCGTCGGTGACGTGCGGGGCCTCGGGGCGATGGTTGCCATGGAGCTCGTCACCGACCGGGCCACCAAGGCTCCCGCGAAGGATGCCGCCGCGCGGATCATCGAGGAGTGCTACAAGCAGGGCGTGGTGGTCCTCAAGGCCGGGACCTACGACAACGTGATCCGACTCCTGCCGCCGCTGACGATCGACGAGGGCCTGCTCGACGAGGGCCTCGGCATCCTCGAGAAGGCTCTGGCCTCCGCCTCCGGCTAGCGGCCGTGCTCGTCAGCCGCCGGCCATCGAGACCGATCCTCCCGCTACCCGGTCGGTCACGTCCACGAACTCGTAGAGGTGGCGGAGGTCCGTATAGACGTAGCTCCGGTCGGGTAGGAGCGGCAGATCGGAACCGAAGTACCGGTCGAATACCAGGCGGAACGTGTTCACCGGTGTGATCGAAGGGTGTGGGTCCGGCCCCCCTTCCCCCGGCAGGTAGTACGCGTTCAGGATGCTGAACTTCCGGCGCAACAGCCGGTCTGAGGCCCGACGCCAGGAACCCGGCCCCTCGTACGGTCCCTCGTCTGCCTGGATCACGATCACCGGATCATCTGGCCCGGCGAGCAGCGCCTCCACGACCTCCTGAACCTTCCGGTTCACGAACAGGAGCTGGTCGATGTAGTTCTGGTCCCTGGGCCGGCGCGCTTCCTCCTCTTCAGATACGAAGTCCCCGTTCCTGTCGAACACGAAGGGCTCGTGTGGGCTGAGGATGTGGGCGAACACCAGCTTCGGTCCCGGGAGGTCTCGGCTCTGAATCAACGCCTCGAACTGCTGCTTCACGCCCGCCCAATCCCGCCGGCGGCCGAGCCCGCCCACGACGAAGTTCGCCACCGGCCATACCGGCGTGGTCTGGAGCAGCACGGAGGGGAACTCCGAGAGTCCTCCGTACGGCACGGTGACGTCCGCCAGGGGGCTGCTGGCGGTGGGGGCCCACCACGAGCCGATGTGCACGTACCGGTAGCCGATCGCTTTCAGCGAGCGGCCCACCCGGTGATCGCCGATCAGGGAGATGAGGGGGCGGGTGTCGTCCGACGCGGGCCCCACGCTGGAGGTGAGGAACCCGAGGTGCTCCAGGTTCAGCGACGAGGCCAAGGAGAAGTTGGTCCGCGGATAGTTCGCCCGGCTCTCGGAGGCGACGACGAAGCCCCGTTCGTCCAAGAACCCCAGGAAGTCTCGATTATCGAACCCGAAGACCTCGCGGAGTGCTTCCTGGCCACCATAGCGGTCGAGGACCACGTAGTAGATGTCCGGGAGGGCCCCGGAGGGCGGAGGGTGGAGGACCAAGGTCTCGGTGAGGGGCGCCTCTCGCCCGGCCAGGCTCCTCCGTCCCTCGTACACGGCAACGGAGGCCACGTTCATGAGGACGAGCGCGGCGGATACCAGGTTCAGAGCGCTGGTGATCCTTGGAAGGTGTGCCCGGACCCGAGGGGCCACCACTACCACGGCGACGGACAGGAGCGCCCACGCCGCGAGCAGGTAGCGATGCCGAGAGAGCGCCTCGCCTGCGAGCTCCCACTTCAGGAGGATGTTCCTGACGTGCCCGTAGGAGAAGAAGAGGAGAACGAGCCCGGAAACGGCCAGCCCGGCCGTCGCCGGGTCCCGGAACGCCCATCGCGCGGCGATGAGAGCCGCCGCGGTGACCGCCAGCACAACGACGAGGACCGGGATGACGTGGCGCAGGGTGACCCCTTCCTGCACGTTGGCCGCGTACAGGGAGAGGACGGGGAAGGCCGCGACGAGGAACGGGTGGAGGATCCGGGGTCGATCAGCCACGTCGCTCGGCGGCCGCTGGACTCAGTCTCTCGAGTTCCGTCTCGATAGGAAGGACCACACCCTCCGCCAGAACGACCGGAAGACAACGCCGGCTGCCAGCAAGCCTCCCACGATCACCTGGGAGGTGAAGCTCCCCGTCCCGGGTCGATATACGCGTGTGCGTTTGGGGTGGCGATCAAGAAGAAGCAGACAAAGACGAGCATGAACCAGACCGTGCGAGAACGCTCTTCGTGCACCGCTCCCCCGGCGATTCAGACGCGGGCGGATTCTAACCCGTTCGGCGCATGAGGTAGAGGACCCGTTCCGACTCGCGCACCGGCTCGCGGCGCAGGATCTCGAACCGCTCCCCGAAGGCCCGTTCGAAGCCTTCCGCCGTGTAGTCCCCGAAGATGTCGTCACGGACGGCCAGGAGGTCTCGGACCCTGGGGTCGCTCTTCGGGACGAACTCCACCACCAACGCCCGCCCGAGCTCCGCGAGATACCCCCCGAGCCGTCGCAGCGGCACGTTGTTTCCGATGGCCAGGTGGTGCACGAGAGCCAGCGCCAGGACCAAGTCGGCCGGGCCCCGGTCGGCGAGCGACATGCGCTCCCGGTTCTCCCACCCGATCCGGGAGCTCGGGTTCGCGAGGTCCATCACCAGCGGCAGAAGGTTGGTATCCCGGGCCGCCACCACCTGCCGGTAGTTGGCCTCCACGCATCCGGGGTCCACGTCCAAGCAGACCGTGAAGATCCCGCGATCGCTGGCGATCCTACTGAACGCCCCGACGTTACCTCCGAGGTCCCAGACATGCTCCGGGGCGGCTTCCTCCACGAACCGGGCCACCAGCTCTTTCTTATGCTCGAGGGCCGCGGACGTGTAGCTCTCGGCCTCCTGGTAGTAGCCCACCCACGCCGAGCACGCCGGCTCCCACCGAAGCCCATCGACGGCCGACCGAAGGGACTGCACGAGCCCGAGAAACGCGCGGGGGCCGAAGCTCCCCCGTGGGGTCGCCGCTTTCGCGTGCCGCCGCTGGCTCCGGGCGTGGAGGTGGACATGGAGCATGAGGCCCGGGCGAAGCCGGGTCCGACGGGGCAGGAGGGAGGCCACCAGGTCCAGGGGGACGCCGTCGATGTGCAGCCGAAGAAGCTGTCCAAGCCGGACGTCCCGATGGCTCATGAGGGCCAAAGGTCCCAGGAAATGCTGGCAGAACTGTCGGTAGGCGACCCAGGGCCGCCCTTCCCGGAGACGCTCGAACGAGAGCGTGTCGATGAGCACCGGGCGTCCCCGATGGAACTGCACGTTGTACGCGCTGGCGTCGCGGAGCGACATCCCGAAGCCCAGGGCGAGCTCCTGGATCCGAAGGGTCGCGAGCGCGGCGTCCCGCAGCATGCCAAAGGACCACTCGTACGGGTACGAGATGAACGCCACACGCTCGGGCTCCAGCACCCGGTACGCCTCGGGGGTCGCGGCGAGGGCCAGGTCCTCCTCTCGATGCGGGATGAGGAGCCCGGCTTCTACCAACGCTTCGTAGAGTCCAGAGCCCATGAGGAGGTCGTGCTCGTCGCGGTGAGCCGCGTTCACCTGGCGCAGGAGTCGGCCCTCTCGCTCGAACACGAACCCGTGGGGGTCGCGGAACGACCCCGCGGTCGATGCGCCTTCGGTGCCGCCCCCGCGGACCGTCTTTTTCCGTGCGCGCTGGCCCACCCGACTCCCTCAGACCTGGGCGCAGGGATTCTACCTGCGGTCTGCGTCGTGGCATCATTCGCGACGACGATGGACGCCGGTTCGGGCGGTGGCCCGAGAGCGCTCTCCAACGACGAGATCGAGGAACGGATTCGCGGTCTCTCGGGCTGGCGCCGAGAGGGCGGCGAGATCCTCAAGTGGTTCAAGTTCCCGGGATTCCCCGAAGCCGTGGCCTTCCTCCAGCGGATCGTGGAGCCGGCGGAGCGCCTCAACCACCATCCCGACATCGAGAACCACTACAACCGGGTACGGGTCGCCATCCACACCTGGAGCGTGGAGGCCATCACGGAAAAGGACTTCGCGCTGGCGGCGGAGATCGAACGAGTGGCCGGCACCGAGGACCCGTAGCTGCCCGCGAGTTGAGCCCGCCCACCGGTCGGGCCATACTGCCCCGGGCCCTGCGCCCGACTTCCCGGGAGTTCGAGCGATGGTGGGTGCCAGATGCGACGTGGGCTCCGACGGATCCTCGCCTACTGGCGTGCAGAACAGCGGACGATCATCCAGGGCTTCGTCGCCCTGCTCATCTCCTCGCTCGGAAGCCTGGTCGCCGGAATGGCTCTGGGCAGCATCACCGGGACCCTGGATGCCCTTCCCGGTCTGATCGTCATGATCCCCGCGGCCATCGGCATGCGGGGAAACATCTTCGGAGCTCTGGGCTCCCGCCTCGGCACCAGCATCCACGCCGGCCTGTACGAGCCGACCCGGCGGCGCGAGGGGATCCTCTACCAGAACATCTTCGCCGTTACCGTCTTGACCTTCGTCATCTCCTGGCTCTTGGGGATACTGGCCAGGGCGATCTCGGGAGTCTTCGGCGTCGAGAGCATCTCCGCCCTGAGCTTCGTGGTCATCTCGATCGTCGGCGGCGTGCTGTCGAGCATCGTCGTGGGCGGCTTCACCGTTGCTTTGTCGATCTGGGCCCATCGCCGCGGCTGGGACCTTGACGCCGTGGCCGCTCCCCTGGTGACCGCGGCCGGCGACGCGGTCACGATCCCCTCGTTGTTTTTGGCCACGTTCCTCGTGGGCATCCGGTGGGTTACCCCCGCGCTGGCGGCCGTTCTGACCCTCGTCACGGCGTACGTGGCAGTCCGGAGCCTCCTCACCGATCTCCCGCTCGCCAAGCGCGTCCTCCGGGAGAGCATCCCGATCCTTGCGGTGGCCGGGGCGGTGGACATCCTGGCCGGTCTGTTCGTGGAGGTCCGCCTGGAGCGGTTCCTCGTCTATCCGGCCCTCCTCGTTCTGATCCCGCCGTTCCTCGAGGGGGCCGGGGCCCTCGGCGGTGTGTTGACCTCCCGGCTGGCATCCAAGCTCCACCTCGGTGTCATGTCCCCCCGGGGCCGGCCGGAGGCAGTCGCTCTTCTGGACACGTCGGTCGTGTTCCTCTTCGCCCTGGTGAACTTCTCGCTCACCGGCATCGCCGCCGACGCCGCAGCGGGACTCCTGGGTCTGAGAAGTCCCGGGGCGCTCACGCTGATGGGAATCACCCTGCTGGCCGGGCTGATGGCGACGGTCCTCACCGTGGTGGTTGCGTACTACTCGGCCATCGCCACGTTCCGAATGGGACTCGACCCGGACAACCATGGGATCCCCATGATCACGAGCACCATGGACCTCGTCGGGGTGGTCACGATCGTGATCGCCCTGCTGGCCTTCGGGATCGCCTGAGATGGAGGGAGGCCCCGTGCGTATACTGGGTCCGGGCGTGGACGACCTTCCGCTTCCCCGATCAGCTTCGGCGCCTCCGGCCCCCGGCGGCCCGAACGACCCGCTCGTCCCGCGTGACCTCCCATGACCGACGAGCGCCGCAGGAACGTGAAGGATCTCCTGGCCGAGGCAAAAGACACCTCCGAGATCATGGTCGACCTCGCCTACGCCGCCCTGTTCTTCGACGACGAGGACCTCGCCGAGGAGGTGGGACGGCTGGAGGAGGTCATGGACTCGTACCTCCACGACCTCCGGCGGATATCCATGCTGGCTGCCCGGAGCCCCGAGGATGCCGAGGCCATGGGCGACGTCCTGCACATCGCCGGAGCCATCGAGAAGATCGGCGACGCCGCCGCGGACATCGCTCGGATCATCGAGGCCAAGCTGGGACTCCCGGACGCCCTACGGAAGGACCTCCGCTACGCGGACGAGATCGTGGGTCGAGTGAAGGTGCGGGAGGGCTCCGAGTGCGTCGGCCGCTCGCTCGGGGAGCTCTCGCTCCCCACGGAGACGGGCATGTGGCTGATCGCGGTGCGCCGGGGCACCGACTGGGAGTTCGACCCGGGTCCCGACTCGGTCATCAACCAGGGGGACGTGCTCCTCTACCAAGGACCGGAAGAGGGCGTGAACCTGATCAGAGAGAAGGCCGGGGCGCCGGAGCTGCCGGAACGAGTGGCGGAGGAGATGATCGCGCTCACCGAGCTCGACCGGGCGGTCGACATCCTGGTGGAGATGAAGAACTCCGCGGAGGTGGCGGTGGGACTGGCGTACTCATCGCTCCTCCTTGGCGAGCCGGCCCTGGCCGCCGAGGTGGCCACGCTGGAAGCCCGCAGCGACATGCTCCACGACGAGCTGGAGTCCTGGGTGCTGCGCGCCTCTCCCGAGGCCCGCAACCCCGACGAGCTCCGGGGACTGATCCGGCTGGCCTACGCCTCGGAGGTCATCTTCGACGCGGCCCGGGACATGACCCGGCTGGTCGAGCGGGGCGAGGAGCTCCATCCAGTGGTGGCCGCAGCCTTGGAGGCCAGCGAAGAGGTCGCCGCGGAGTTCACCGTGGAGAAGGGGTCCGGCGCCGAGGGCAAGTCGCTCAAGCAGCTCTCGCTCGAAACGGAGACGGGGATGCTCGTGCTCGCCGTCCAGCGTGGTCGCCGGTGGATCTACCGGCCGCGCCCCCGGTTCCAGCTCGCCGCGGAGGACCGGGTCATCGCCATCGGCCCCGAAGAGGGGATCCCGGAGCTCGAGGACCTGGTGAGGGCTCCAGCGGGCGCGCCCGCCTCCGGATGAGCCGTGCCTGTTAGGGCCGTTCGGCTCCGTCAGCAGCCGCGCGCTGTTCGTCTTTGGGCCGAACCCCAGCCGGCAGGTTGAAGTGCATGCTCTCCTCGGTGACCCGAAGCTCTTCGACGTCGGACGCGCCGAGTGAACGGAGGTGCTCCACCACTCGTTCCACGAGCCACTCGGGCGCCGAGGCGCCGGAGGTCAGACCGATCGTGTCGGCGCCTTCTAGCCACCGAGGATCGATCTCGCTCTCGTCATCGATCAGGTAGGCGGATGCGCCGGCCGCGCGCGATACCTCCACGAGACGGTTCGAGTTCGAGGAGTTGTCCGACCCGATCACCAGGACCACGTCGGACCGGCGGGCCACCGCCTTCACCGCCTCCTGGCGATTCTGGGTCGCGTAGCAGATGTCGTCCTTCGGAGGGCTCTTGATCTCCGGGAACCGCTTCCGGAGGGCCTCGATCACCTCGTTGGTCTCGTCCACCGAGAGCGTCGTCTGGGAGAGATACGCCACGCGGTTGGGATCGGGAATCTCGACGTCCGCGGCCTCCTCCGCGCTCCCGATCAGCCGGATGTGCTCGGGAGCCTCTCCGCTGGTCCCGATGACCTCCTCGTGGCCTTCGTGGCCGATGAGGAGGATCGCGTTGTCCTTCTTGGCGAAGCGGCGAGCCTCCGCGTGGACCTTGCTCACGAGCGGGCAGGTGGCGTCGATGACGTTGAGCCGCCGAGATTGCGAATTGCTGTAGACCTCCGGGGCGACACCGTGTGCCGAGAGGACCACCGTGGCTCCCTCGGGGACCTCCGTCTCCTCCTCCACGAAGACGGCGCCCTTGCGCTCGAGGTCCCGCACGACGTGGATGTTGTGGACGATCTGCTTGCGCACGTACACGGGGGGGCCATAGATGCGCAGGGCCCGTTCCACCGTGTCAACGGCACGATCGACGCCCGCGCAGTAGCCGCGGGGCCACGCGAGTAACACCTTCTTGGGCACGTCCCCATCGTACCCGACGGCCCCCCGACCGGACCGGGGAGGCCGCCCGCCGGCAGGCAGGCTACAGCCAGCCGCGCCGCTTGAACATCGAGTACAGGCCCGCGGCCGTGACCACCATCAGCCCCAGCGCGAACGGGTACCCGTACAACCAGTTGAGCTCAGGCAGGTGCCGGAAGTTCATCCCGTACACGCCGGCGATCAGCGTGGGGACCAGGATGATGGCGCCCCACGAGGTGAGGGCCTTCATCACCTCGTTCAGCCGGTTGCTCACCTGCGCGAGGTGCGCCTCCAGGGCGCTGGTCAGAAGGTCCCGGAGGTTGTCGACGAACTCGATGGTTCGGATGACGTGGTCGGTGACGTCGCGGTAGTAGGCCTCGAGCGGCCGCGTGACCAGCTTGGAGTCGCCCTGAAGGAGCTCGAGGACGTCCCGAAGCGGGCTCAGCCGCCGACGGAACGTCATGACTCGCTTGCGGAGATGGAAGATCCGCTCCTGCACGTCCTCGGAGGTGTCTTCGCTGAACACCTCCTCTTCGATCTTCTCCGACTCGTCCTCGAGATGATCAACCACGTCGAAGTAGCGGTCCACCACCGCATCCAGCACCGCGTACAGGAAGAAGCCCGCCCCCTCCGCCGCGAGGTCGTTGTTCTCTTGAGCGCGTACCGCGGTGGGCTCCAGGTCGAAGGCGGGCGGGAAGCGGAGCGTGATCAAGAACCCGGGCGCGACGAAAGCCTGGATCTCACCCTCGAGGACCCGGCCGTTCTCGACCGCCATCCCGTACAAGACCAGGAAGTCCAGGCCTTCGAACCGCTCGATCTTCGGACGCTGGTCTCGGTGGCGGGCATCTTCCATCGCCAGGGGATGGATCGAGAACTCCTCCTCCATCATGGTCAGCTCCTCATCGCTCGGGTCTTCGAGGTCGAGCCAGACCATGTTCTTCTCGTCCTCGAGGAAGTCGCTGACCTTCTCCGGATCGAAGCCCTCCTCCACCAGCGTGCCGCCCCGGTACAGCCGTGTGGTGACCATGGCCCCGCGAGCCTAGCGCCGCAGCATGTGCGTCTCAATCCACGGGGCTATCATCGACCCGGTCGGAGCGAGGAGGAGGCCCTGATGCGACCAGCTCGCTCCCGGGAGCCGATGGCACGCTGGAAGCTGGCCCTGCTCGTGGCGTCCTCTCTGTTCTTCATCGGCTTCGCGCTGTCGCGGGCTCCCGCCTTCGGCCTCCTGCTCTTGGCGGTTGCGTGGCTGGGTCTGTGCGCAGCGACCTTCCGGTGGGGCTACGACTCGCGCGACGGCCGGGACTGGGACGACCGCGCGGAACGGCGCCGCAGGCCAACCAGCCCGGAGGTCCGACTCCCGTGGACCGAGGAGAAGCGCGCCACGGAAGGCCGTTAGCCCGAGCTCTAGCTAGGGTTCCCGTCGCCCCGGACCCGGACCATAATCTCGTCTCGTGATCAGCTGTCCGAGCTGCGGGCTATCCGTCGACGAGCAGGCTCGATTCTGCCCTTCCTGCGGAAAGGCTCTGCAGGGCGCCACGTTGAGCGAGGAGGAGCGCAAGCTCGTCACGATCCTGTTCGCGGACGTGATCGGCTCGACCCAGCTGGGAGAGAAGTTGGATCCGGAGCGGCTGCGCTCGCTGTTCAGCGCCTATTTCTCGGCGATGTCCGCGGTGATCGAAGCGTGGGGCGGCACTGTCGAGAAATTCATCGGTGACGCGATCATGGCGGCGTTCGGGATCCCCATCGTCCGCGAGGACGACGCCGAACGAGCCCTGCGGGCCTCCCTTGAGATGCTCGAGCGGCTGGACGACCTCAACCGTGACTTTCGCGAGCGACACCGGGTCACGCTCGAGATTCGCATCGGAGTGAACACCGGAGAGGTCATCGCCCCGGTGGGCGGGCCGCCGGATCAGATGATCGTGGCCGGGGACGCCGTGAACGTGGCCGCTCGCCTGGAGCAAGCGGCGGAGCCGGGGACCATCTTGGTGGGAGAGCGCACCTATCTCACGGCCCGGAACGCGTTTCGGTTCGACGAGCCGGCGCAGCTCGACCTGAAGGGAAAGGCTCACGCCGTTCCGGGATACAGGCTCGCCGGTGCCCGCGAGGAAGGAGCGCGAGGAGTGCCCGGCCTCCAGACCGGCATGGTCGGGAGGGATCGGGAGCTGCAGGCTCTGGACAGCGTCCTCGATCAGGCCGTCGAGTCCGGGCGACCGCACCTGGTGACCGTCTTCGGGCCGGCCGGGATCGGAAAGAGCCGATTGGTCACGGAGTTCCTCCGGCTCGTGCATAGCCGCCACGGAGGAGCCACCGTGCTCCGGGGACGGTGCCTGGCCATGGGGCAGGGCATCACCTACTGGCCCCTCGGAGAGATCCTCCGAAGCGCCTGCGGGATCGCCCTGGACGATCCCGCGCCCGTCGCCGGGGAGAAGCTACGGCGCGGCGCCGAGGGAACGCTCTCGCAGCTCGGGCTCGAGCAGGCCGAGCTGGAACGGACGATCTTCGCCCTGGCGACCACGGCCGGCATCTTCCTTCCCGACAACCCGCTCGACGCGTTGGATCCGCGCTCAGTCGAGGACGAGCTCGGCCGGGCCTGGCCACTGTTCGCCCAGGCGCACGCGGTCGACGGTCCGGCCGTCCTGCTCGTTGAGGACCTCCACTTCGCCGTGGGGGACCTCGTGAAGATGGTCGAGCGGCTCGTGGCTCGGGCCACCGGACCGATCGTGGTGGTGGCTACGGCGAGACCGGAGTTCGCCGAGGCACAACCCCGATTCGCCGCCGGCTCGGAAGGATCCTCCTCCATCTCCCTCCGCCCGCTGTCCGAGGAACAGAGCGCCGACCTGGTCGAGGGATTGCTGGCGGAGGCGGACCTTCCTTCAGGGTTGCGCGCGGAGATCCTGGCCAAGGCGGAGGGCAATCCGTTCTTCCTGGAGGAGATCATCCGGCGGCTCATCGACGAGGGGGCGTTGGTTCGGGAGTCGGGCACCTGGCGGGCGACGCCGGCTGCGTCCGAAACTCCTCTCCCGGACACGGTTCATGCCTTGCTCGCGGCGCGGATCGACGCCCTCCCCCCGAAGGAGAAGCGGGTCCTCCAGGAGGCGTCGGTGGTCGGGCGAGTGTTCTGGGAGGAACCGGTGGCCCAGTCGCTCGGAGACGGCGCCGTGTCGGACTCGCTGCTCGAGCTGGAGCGGAAGGGCCTGGTCTTCGCCAGGCCGTCCTCGACCATCGCGGGCCAGGTGGAGTTCATGTTCAAGCACGCGCTGGTCCGCGACGTGGCCTACGCGAGCCTACCCAAGGCCCGGCGGGCGAGGGCTCACGCGGAGCTGGGGGGATGGATCGAAGAGCTGGCCGGGGAGAGGACCGAGGAGTTCGTGGAGCTCGTCGCCCACCACTATGCGGTGGCCGTGGCGGGCGAGGACTCCGACCTGGCTTGGTCGGATGACCCGGCCTCTCGGGAGGAGATTCGGCTCAAGGCGCTGAGAACGCTGATCGCCGCGGGGGCGGCGGCGCGAAAACGGTTCGCCGTCGGGAAGGCTGTCGAGCTGCACGAACGGGCGCTCGCCCTGGTGACGACCGACCAGGAGGAGAGGGCCCGAGTGTTGGAGGAGCTCGGCGACGACCACAGCGCCGCGCTCCACGGCGACGACGCGCTGGAAGCCTACCGGGGTGTCCTGGAGCTGCCGCGTGGTCCGGCCGTCCGGGCCCGTCTCTGCCTGAAGGTGGCCTCCATCGTAGCGTGGTACGGCGCGTTCAGCTCCTTTCCCGAACCAAACGAGGTCTTGGCGTTGATCAAGGAAGGCTTGGACCTTGCCCAGGACGAGGAGACCCGGGCCCGACTCCTCATCTACCTCGCCGACTCCGAGAAGATGTGGCGCCACTACGGGCAGCCCGATCCGGTCCCCGTGCAGCACCGGATCGGGTTCGCCCGGGAGGCCGAGGACATCGCGGAGCGGCTCCGCCTGCCCGAGCTGTCCGCCCTGGTGAGTGAGGTGCTCGCGAGAGTGTACTGGGGGGCCGGACAGTACGACCGCTACCTGGAGGTCATGCGAGGCCAACTCGACTTCCTCGACGGGATCGCCTCTCTTCAGAACCGGGCCGAGACCCTCCGCACTGTGAGCGAGGCGACCCTGGAGACGGGCGGGGACTTCGAAGAGGCGCTCCGGCTCGCCGAGGAGTCGTACGCGTTAGCCAAGCAGGTCAACGCCCACCAGGAGATGCACGCCAGCTTCACCATCATGGCGTGCCAGCACCTGTTGGGACGATGGGCCGCCATCTTCCCCGTCTTGGAACGCCACCTCGAGCTCTTCGCACAGGAGCCCGCGGTCACCTGCTCCATGGTCCGGGGTGGTCCCCTGGTCGGAGCGATCGTCCTGCAGTACATGGGGGACAAACAGAGGGCGGAGAAGTTGGTGAACCTGGTGCCGCCCCTGCCACCGGAGGCCGTCGGCCGAGACGAGACCCTCCTAGGGCAATACGCCCTGGCGGCTGGCGACCTCGAAGCCGCGCTGGAGGCGGGAACGGCGATCCTGGCGGAACCCAGCACGTGGGATCACCTCTACGGCGCCTGGTTGTCGGTGGAGGCCCTGGCGCCGCTCAAGCGTTGGGATCGGCTCCGAGAGGTCCTTCCTCGGGCGCGCGAGCTCGCCTCCGGCCTGTGCTTCCTCGGCCCCGCCGCCGACCGGGCGGAGGGCCGGATGGCCGCGGGGACCAGAGACCGGTCCCGCGGAGAAGCGTTGCTCCGGAGGGCACTCCAGGGCTACGAGGGGCTTCGGATGCCCTTCGAGGCCGCCCGGACGAGGGAGGGGCTCGCCGAGGTCGTGGAGAAGGATGATCGAGGCGAGCTCCTTCGAGCGGCGCTCTCCGCGTACCGTGCCCTGGGGGCGAGGCCCCACGTCGACCGGGTCAGCGCGGCTCTCTGAACCGCCCGCTCAATCCCTCTGAGACTGCACGACGGCTCCGCCGAGTTCGATCTCGGCGTGCGAGACCGTGCTATCCTCTTCCGCGAAACGCTCGCCCCGCTCTCGAAAGCCGAACGCCTCAGTCAGCCAGTTGACCGGCGCCGCAACGTTCTCGTATGAAAGCAATCGGCACCGCGCGCTGCATGACCTCTCCACTCAGTCCCGAGCGAGGGCCCGGCTGATCACCAGGCGCTGGATCTCGCTGGTGCCCTCGAAGATCGTGTAGATCTTGGCGTCCCGGTACCACTTCTCCACCGGGAAGTCCTTGATGTAGCCGTACCCCCCGAGGATCTGGATGGCTTGCTCGGTGACGGACACAGCTACCTCCCCCGCCTTGAGCTTCGACATCGAGCCCTCGGCTCGGGAGAACTCCACCGCGTTCTTGGCCATCCACGCGGCCCGCCACGTGAGCAGCCGGGCAGCGTCGACCTCCAGCGCCATGTCGGCCAGCCGGAACGCCACGCCCTGGTTCTCGATGATCGGCCGGTCGAACTGGCGCCGCTCCTTCGCGTAGTCGACGGAGAACTCCAGGGCCGCCCGGGCGATGCCCAGGGCCTGCGCCGCCGTGAGGGGCCTGGTCATCTCGAAGGTCCTGAGGGCGTGCGAGGACCCGGTGCGTTCTTGGGACCGGGCCCGCTCGAGCTTGGCCTCCAGCCTGTCCACCCCGCCCAGCACGTTCTCCAGGGGGATGCGGCAGTCCTCCAGGATCACCTCGGCGGTATGGGAGGCGCGGATCCCGAGCTTCCGCTCCTTCTTGCCCTGCCGGATCCCAGGGACCTTGGGGACGATGAACGCGGCCTGCCCTCGGTGGCCGAGGGCCGCGTCCACCGTAGCCACGACGATGTGCACCGCGGCGATGCCCCCGTTCGTGATGAACACCTTGCGGCCGTTGAGCACCCACTCGTCGCCGTCGCGTCGGGCCGTCGTGGCCAGCGCCGAGACGTCGGAGCCGGCGTCGGGCTCGGTCACCGCGAACGCCCCCACCGCGGGTTCCTCGGCCGTCCCGATCATCTCCGGAGCCCACCGCACCAGCTGCTCCTGGGTGCCCTGGAAGGCGAGGGCGGTGAGGGGCAGTCCCGTTCCGAACAACGCCAGGCAGATCCCGGCGCATCCCCACGCCGTCTCCTCCAGGGCGATGGGCAGATTGAGCCCGGTGGGGTCCTCGGCAACGCTCTGGAAGAAGTCCGTGGAGTACAGGCCCAGCTCGGCCGCCTTCTTCACCACGGGCCACGGGAACTCCTCGCTCTCGTCGTACTCCGGCGCGGCCGCGCGGATCTCCTTCTCGGCGAACCCGTGGACCCACTTCTGGAGGGTGAGGTGGTCCTCGGAGAGTCGAAATTCCACGGTTCCTCCTGGCAGAATGGTCGGCGGTTACCGAGCAGTTCCTACCCGTCGGTAGGTTAATATATGCCTGTTTCCTCCGTCAACGCGGGAGCCACATGATGGAGAGCCGACCCCCGACCAGCACCCGCCGCCGGATGCGGGCGGCAGAGCGGCGAGCCCAGCTCCTCGAGGTGGCCAGGAAGGTCTTCGGTCGCCACGGGTTCCACACCGTCACCATGGACACCGTGGCCAAGGAGGCGGGGGTCACCAAGCCCATCCTCTACGACCACTTCTCCTCCAAGCGCGACCTCTACCTGGCCCTGCTGGAAGCGGACCTGGCCAACCTCCGCGAGCGGCTCCACGAAGCCCTGGATCGGTCGGCAGGGAACCGGGAGCGGATCCGTGGTTCGTTCCAGGCCTACTTCGACTTCGTGGACGAGCACGCCGAGGGGTTCCGGCTGCTGATGCAGGAGGCCACCGGGCCCGAACGCCAGTTCCGAGAGATGGTCGGGCAACTGCGTTCCGAGATCATGGGCCGAGTCACGGAGATCATCGTCCGCGAGTCGAAGGGAAGCATCGATCGTTCGGAGGCGGAGATCGTCGCTCTGGGACTGATCGGGATGGTCGAGACGACCGCCCAGCGCAATCCCGGGGCGAAGAAACCAGAGCGCCGCCGGGCCGTGGACACGTTGGTCAAGCTGGCCTGGAAGGGCATCACCGGGCTGTAGCGGGCGACGCCCTCCCTTCAGAGATTTCCGCGTTCCTCCTGCTCCCGCTCGATGGCCACGAACAGCTCCTTGAAGTTTCCCAGCCCGAAGCCCTTGGAGCCGTGGCGCTCGATGACCTCGTAGAAGACAGTGGGACGGTCCTGCTGGATCTTGGTGAAGATCTGGAGCAGGTAGCCCTCGTCGTCCCGGTCGGCCAGGACCCCCAGACGCTCGAGGTCCGAGTAATCCTCCTCGATCTCGCCGACGCGTTCCCGGAGGGCCTCGTAGTACGTCGCGGGCACCCGGATGAACTTCACGCCGCGCTGCCGCAGCGCGTCGACCGTCGACACGATGTCCTCGGTGACCATGGCGATGTGCTGGACACCCGGTGACCGGTAGTAGTCGAGGTACTCCTCGATCTGCGATTTCTTCTTGCCCTCGGCGGGCTCGTTGATGGGGAACTTGATCCGGCCCACGCCGTCCCACATCACCTTGGACATGAGGGCGGTGTACTCCGTCGAGATCTGGTCGTCGCGGAAGTGCACGAGCTGGGCGAACCCCATGATGCGGGCGTAGTAGTCCACCATCTCGTTCATCTTCCCCAGCTCCACGTTGGCAACGACGTGGTCGATCGCGTTGATGCCGACCGGTGGCCCGTCGTCGGGATAGGCATCCTCGGCCCGGTACCCGGGCAGGAACGGACCCGAATAGTTCTCCCGCTCGATGAAGGAATGGATCGTGTCGCCGTAAGCCTTGATCGCCGAGCGAACCACCTTGCCGTTCTCGTCCTCCAGGATGGTGGGCTCGAGGGCGCTCACGGCCCCTCGCTTGGTGGTCTCTTCCCACGCCTGGCTGGCGTCCGGCACCCGGAGGGCCACGTCCTTGACGCCGTCGCCGTGCTCGAACGCGTGCCGGACGATGTCGCTCTCGGGCCCCATGCCCCCGGTGAACACGTACCGGGCATCACCTTGCTCGCACACCCACGACGCTCGGTCGCGGACCTTGGTCTCGGGCCCGGCATACGCCGTGACCTTGAATCCCAGGGCCTTCGAGTAGTAGTAGGCGGCCTGGCGTGCGTTGCCGACGTAGTACTCGACGTGATCGATCCCCTGAAGCGGAAGGAAGTCCTCGTTCGCCACCGCGGTCACCTCCGAGGTCTGCTCACCCAAATGATACCCGCGGGCATGGAAGAATCGCCGCCGCGAGAGCGTTGGAAGAGCGTAGAGCGATGGCCCGCAGGCTAATATACGCCGCCGTCGTGCTGGCGCTGTCCGGAGGCCTCGCCTCCCTGGCGATCTGGAACAGCATGCGGCCAGCCGGGCCGGCCCGGGCGGCACCGGCGGGGACCAAGCCGGCCGACCTGGTCCCCGATTCCGCGCTGGTCGACGTGCTTTCCCCCGACAGCATCCCCTCCATCGACGACCCGAAGTTCGTTGCGCCCGCGGAAGCATCGCGGTGGCTGGCCGATCGGGAACCCGTCGTCTCGCTCGATCTCGGGGGGCAGGACCGCGCTTACCCGGCGCAGATCCTGACCTGGCACGAGATCGTGAACGACGTGGTGGGACGGGAGCCCGTGGCGGTCACCTACTGCCCGCTGTGCAACTCGGCGGTGGCCTTCAGCCGAGACGTCGACGGGCGGACGCTCGAGTTCGGCGTCTCCGGAAAGCTCTACAAGAGCGCCCTGGTGATGTTCGACCGGCAGACGGACTCGCTATGGCTGCACTTCGAGGGCCGGGCGATCCAGGGACCGCTGACCGGAACCCAGCTCGAGGTGATCCCCGTCCAGCTGCTGTCGTTCGGCGAGTGGCGCCGTGAGCACCCGACCGGGCTGGTGCTCTCCCGGGACACCGGTTACGTGCGACCCTACGGCGAGAACCCGTACGAGTCTTACGACTCGAAAGAGGGTCCGTACGCATCGTTCTTCCGCGGACCCATCAGCCCGAAGCTCCCGGCGATGGCTCGCGTGGTGGGGGTGGCTTCGGGGAACACCGCCGTCGCGTACGCCTACGAGCAGCTGGGCGCCGGACGGCCCGCCGGCGTGGCGCACGACACCGTCTCCGGCCGTGACATCGTCGTGCTGTGGAGCAAAGGTACCGCCTCGGCGCTGGATCAGCGGCTCAT
Organism: Actinomycetota bacterium; assembly: GCA_036001425.1. GTDB lineage: Bacteria > Actinomycetota > UBA4738 > UBA4738 > CALAEC01 > DASYVD01. The sequence goes on along the minus strand of DASYUI010000032.1, from coordinate 58,384 downwards.
CTCGAACGGCCGGGACGTCGGGGCGTCAGGCGTTTTTGTTCCGGTGGCCGAGGGGCGGCGCCTCACCTTCGAGGTGCGGGGCGGAGCGTTCGTGGACCGCGAGACCGGCTCGACGTGGACGGTGTCGGGCCGCGCCGTGGCCGGCCGCCTCGCGGGCGAGCAGCTCCAGCCCGTTCCTCACCTCGACACGTTCTGGTTCGCCTGGTGGGGCCACCACCCGGACACCCGGATATTCGGAGCCTAGCGGGCAGCCACTGGGGGTTGGGGGGTTACGGCGGCGCGAAGACTGTGGCCTCGGCCTCGCGAGCCCTTCGCCGTAGAAACAGTAGGGCCCAGGACCCTGCGGCCGCGAATCCCGCGACGACGAGCGCTTCAGCTGGGAGAACCCGGAGCAGCTCGTAGCTCGCCGCGGCGATGAGCGCCGACCCGGGGATCGTCAGGATCCAGGCGTAGATCACTCGACGGGTGAGTCCCCATCGCACCGCTGAGAGCCGCCTGGTGGCCCCCACCCCTACCACGGCACCTGTGATCGTGTGCGTAGTGGACACCGGGATCCCCAGGTGGGCGGTTGCGAACAGGGTGACTGCCGAAGCGGTCTCGGCGGAGACCCCGCTCACCGGTTGGAGCTTGGTGATCTTCGAACCCAGCGTATGGACGATGCGCCAACCGCCCGCCATCGTCCCCAGGGCAATGGCCGCGTGGGCCGAAAGCACGATGGGCAGCGTCACCTTGAACTCCTGGACCGGCAACCCGCGGTCGATGAGGATGATCGCGGCGATCACGCCCATGGTCTTCTGGGCGTCGTTGGCACCGTGACCCAGCGAATAGCCCGCGGCCGAGAACAGCTGAATCTTCCGGAACCACCAGTTGACTGTGGCGTTGGTGGCCTTCGCTCGAGACGTCAGGGCGTGACCGATCAGAAGCGACACGTTCATTAGCAGGATCCCCAACACCATCCCGATGAACGGCGAGAGCACGATGAAGAGCAGGATCTTCGTGATCCCCGAGGGCACCAGCATCCCCAGCCCTCGGTAAGCGATGGCCGCCCCCGCGAGCCCGCCCACCAGCGCGTGCGATGAGGAGGTCGGCAGCCCAAAGTACCAGGTGATCAGGTCCCAGGCGATCGCTCCGATGAGAGCGCCGAGGAGCACGTCGACGGTGGCCACCTGACCGACGTCGATGATCCCCTTCCCGACGGTAGAAGCGACCGCCGTCCCGAACAGGGCGAAGGCGATGAAGTTCCAGAAGGCCGCCCAAGCCACGGCCCATCGAGGCGACAGGACCCGGGTGGAGACCACGGTGGCGATGGAGTTGGCGGCGTCGTGGAATCCGTTGACGAAATCGAAGGCCAGCGCGACCAGGATGATGAGCCAGGCCTCGAAGGTCATCGGGTCATCGGGTGGCGTTGATCCGGCACGGGCTTCTCACGCCTGCTTGAGGGCGATGGCCTCCATGGTGTTCGCCACGTCCTCTAGCTTGTCCATCGCCGCCTCGAGCTCGTCGAGGATGTCCTTCCACTTGAGGACGTCCATGGCATTGAAGTCACCGGAGAAGAGGTCTGCGATCGCCTGCCGGTAGACTCGGTCGGCCTCGTTCTCCAACCGGTTGATCTCGACCCAGTATTCCGTGAGCGATTCGAAGTTCGGCAGCTGCTCCATCGCCTGGGTGGTGTTCCGGGCCGCGGACACCAGGAGATCCGCCTGGGCCTTCATCTCCGGGAGGGGCTTCTCGATGCCGTGGAGGACGAGGAGATCGGCCGATGCATCGAGATGATCCATGACGTCGTCCAGCGAGCTCGCCAGCTCGTGGATGTCTTCGCGGTCGAGCGGCGTGACGAAGGAGGTGTACAGGCGGCGCATGACCTCGTGCGTCACCTCGTCCGCCTCGTGCTCGTACTCGTGGAGCCGCCGCGCCTTGGGTTCGATGTCCTGGTAGTTCATGACGATGTCCTGTAGGAGCTCGGAGCCCTGCTGGAGCAGCCGCGCGTTCTTCACGAACAGCTGGAAGAACGTTTCTTCCGTCCCCTTCAGACGCAGTCTGAAACGCGCCATCGATTCCCCGGCCCTCCGGTCACCCGATCACCCCATCACCGGGCGGCAGAGATACACCACCCCTGACCCGCTGTCCAATCGAAACGTTCATCTCCCGTTCACTTCCCGGGAGGGGTCCGGCCACCTTGCCCCCCTACCATCGGCGCTAGATGAGGGAGGTGCGTATGCGAACGCGAGGCATATCGGTCGTCGCGAAGGGCGTTGCCGTGGCGCTGGTGGCTACCGCCTGTGGCGGGGGTGCCGGGGGTAGCGGCCTCTCCGGCTCGATCTCCGCAGACGGCTCCAGCACGGTGTTCCCGATCACCCAGGCCATCGCGGAGGAGTTCAACACGGAGGAGCCGGGGGTCCAGGTCTCCGTGGGGACGTCGGGGACCGGTGGCGGCTTCGAGAAGTTCTGCGCCGGTGAGACCGACATCTCTGACGCCTCGCGGCAGATCGAGCAGGAGGAGATGGATGTCTGTGACCAGAACGGGATCGAATATGTGGAGCTCCAGGTAGCCATCGACGGGCTCTCGGTCATGGTGAACGCAGCGAACACCTTCGCCGAGTGCCTGACGCTCGACGAACTGAAGGCGATCTGGGAGCCGGAGAGCTCCGTCGACAACTGGAGCCAGGTTCGCGATGGCTTCCCGGACCAGCCGATCACCCTCTACGGGCCCGGCACCGATTCGGGGACCTTCGACTACTTCACCGACGTCGTGGTGGGCGAAGAGGGCGCCAGCCGATCCGATTACACCCCAAGTGAGGACGACAACGTGCTGGTCCAGGGCATCGCCGGAGACCCGAACGCCCTCGGATACTTCGGCTACGCCTACTACGTCCAGAACCAGGACAAGCTCAAGGTGCTGGGGATCGACGACGGATCCGGCTGCGTCACACCCAACGAGCAGACCATCGCTTCCGGCCAGTACGCGCCGCTGTCACGCCCGCTCTTCATCTACGTCGCGAAGGGGTCATCCGGGCGTCCCGAGGTCCGGGCGTTCGTCGACTTCTACCTGGCCACGGTGAACGACCTCATCGCGGAGGTCGGCTACATCGCCGTCCCGGAACAGACCCTTCAGACTGAGATCGGAGAGTGGGAGCGGTTCCCGACATAGATCTCACGCGACGCAGGCGGGTCGGGGAGCGCCTCATCAGGGGAGCGCTCCTCGCCTGCGGGGTGCTGTCCATCGGCGTGACGCTTGGGATTCTGGCCTCACTGGCCACGGAGACGATCGAGTTCTTCCGGACGGTCTCCCCGATCGACTACCTGACCGGGACGAGGTGGGCTCCCACGTTCACCCCTTCGGACTTCGGGGTGTTGCCCCTCGTATCGGCCACCCTCCTGATCACGGCCATCGCGGCCGCCGTGGCCTTCCCCCTGGGCCTCGGCGCGGCCATCTACCTGTCCGAGTACGCCACCTCCCGGGTCCGCCGGGTGATCAAACCGACCCTCGAGGTCCTGGCCGGGATCCCCACCGTCGTGTTCGGGTACTTCGCGCTGACCTTCGTCACTCCTGACGTCCTCCAGCCGCTCATCCCGGGCACGCGCATCTTCAACGCACTGTCGGGCGGCCTCGTCGTGGGAGTCATGATCATCCCCCTCGTGGCGTCCATCTCCGAGGACGCCATGCGGGCCGTTCCCTGGAGCCTGCGGGAGGCAGCGTACGGGATGGGCGCCACCCGGAGGACGGTGGCCACCCGGGTCGTCCTGCCCGCGGCTCTGTCGGGCGTCGCCGCGGCGTTCTCGCTGGCCTTGTCCCGGGCCATCGGCGAGACCATGATCGTCGCCATCGCCGCCGGCCTGAACCCCAATTTGTCCCCAGACCCACGCCAGGGCATGGCCACCATGACCGCGTACATCGTGCAGGTGTCCCTGGGCGACACGCCGTTCGGGAGCATCGAGTACAAGACCATCTACGCGCTGGGAACCACCCTCTTCGTCATGACCCTGGCCCTGAACGTGGTGTCCTACCGCTTCGTGAAGCGCTTCCGGGAACGGTACGAGTGAGGACGCCCACGTGACCTCTCTGGCCGGAACGGTCCGAGGGCCCCTCGCCACGGGCCGCCGCATCGAGCGCTCACCACGAGCGCTGGTCTTCCACGCCCTGCTCCTGGTCTGTCTCCTGGTCGGCCTGGTGACCCTGCTCACCCTGCTGGTCGACGTCCTCCGCGATGGGGTCGGGCGCCTGTCAGGCGAGTTCCTGACCCGGCTCGATTCTCGGCTCCCGTCGCGAGCGGGGATCAAGCCCGCGCTGGTGGGAACGGCCTGGCTCATGGGGCTGGTGGCGCTGATCTCGTTCCCGGTCGGCGTGGGCGCCGCCGTCTACCTGGAGGAGTTCGCGCCGCACAACCGGTTCACATCGTTCATCGAGGTCAACGTGGCGAACCTGGCAGCCGTCCCCTCGATCATCTACGGCCTTCTCGGCCTGGCGGTGTTCGTCCGGTTCATGAGCCTGGGGAGATCGATCCTGGCGGGAGCGCTCACCCTGGTGCTCCTCATCCTCCCCATCATCATCGTCGCCTCCCGGGAGGCCCTCCGCGCCGTCCCCGACTCCATCCGCCAGGGTGCGTTGGCGGTGGGCGCCACCGGGTGGCAGACCGTCTGGCACCAGACTCTCCCGGCCGCTCTCCCCGGCTCCCTCACCGGGATGATCCTCGGTCTCTCCCGGGCCGTCGGTGAGACGGCGCCACTGATCACCCTGGGAGCACTGACGTACGTGAACTTCGTGCCGACCGATCCACTGGATCGGTTCACGGCGATGCCGATCCAGATCTTCAACTGGGTCTCGCGGCCGCAGACGGAGTTCCAACACACCGCGGCGGCGGGGATCATCCTTCTGCTGGGGGTCCTGTTGGTCATGAACGCGGTCGCCGTCTATCTTCGGAACAGGTACGAGAGGCGATGGTGACCAACGAGCGCGAGCGCGTCGAAGTAAGGATCGCGACCCGCCGCAGCGAAAGCCCCGCTCCCCGAACCGGCGAGTCGGTCTTCCGTCTGCAGCGCGTGACGGTCGCCTACGCCGAGCGAGAGGCGATCCGTGACATCACCCTCGACGTTCCCGCGAACCAGATCACCGCCATCATCGGGCCATCCGGCTCGGGCAAGAGCACGTTGATCCGGGTGCTCAACCGGATGAACGACCTCATCCCGTCGGCCCACGTCTCGGGGAAAGTCATCTATCACGGCCAGGACCTCTACGAGCCGGCGGTCGACCCCGTGGAGGTCAGACGCCGGATCGGCATGGTGTTCCAGAAGCCCAATCCGTTCCCCAAGTCCATCTACGAGAATGTGGCCTTCGGCCTCCGGGTGAAAGGGATGACCGATGGTCTCGACGGCCGAGTGGAGCAGGCGTTGCGTGCCGCTGCACTGTGGGACGAGGTGAAGTCGGATCTCCGAAAGAACGCCTACGAGCTCTCGGGAGGGCAGCAGCAGCGGCTCTGCATCGCCCGGGCCATCGCGGTGGAGCCGGACACCATCCTCATGGACGAGCCAGCGTCAGCGCTCGACCCCATCGCCACCCAGCGGATCGAGGACCTGATGTTCGAGCTGAAGGACCAGTACAGCATCGTCATCGTCACCCACAACATGCAGCAGGCCGCCCGAGTCTCCGACATGACGGCGTTCCTTACCGTTGAGGTATCCGAAGAGGGAGATCGGCGAACCGGGGTCCTCGCCGAGTACGATCGGACCGAGGTGATCTTCACGAACCCGTCCGATCCTCGAACCGAGGCCTACATCACCGGGCGGTTCGGCTGATGGCGGGGGTCCAGGGGGGCAGCAGCCCCGCGGAGCGCAGCGGAGCGGATCAGGCTGCTGCAGTCCCCCTGGCCGAAGCGCCTCGCCTTAGGCGAGGGGCTGAGGAGAAGTAAATGGCGCATCCCGAGCAGCAGGCCCGTCGGCGCTTCCACGAGGAGCTCGTCGCGCTCGAGGACGACATCCTACGGGCAGGAGAGCTCGCGGAGGGAGCCCTGGCGCGGGCCATGGAGGCGCTGGTGGAGCGAGACTCCGCCAAGGCCGAGGAGGTCATCGCCGCCGACGACGACCTCGACGAGGTCTACCTCTCAGTGGAGCGGCGATGGCTGGAGGTGATGGCCCTCCAGACCCCCGTGGCCTCTGACCTCAGGCTCATGTCGGTGATCCTCCACGTCAACTTCCATCTCGAGCGCATCGGGGACATGGCGGTCAACATCGCCAAGATGGCTCAGCTCACCCGGCAGCTCCCCACCAACCCGACCATCCTCTCCCACCTCGAGGAGATGGCCGACGTGGTGCGTCCGATGATCCGCGCCGCGATGGAGGCATTCGCCCGCCGGGACCTCCAACTGGCGCTCAAGCTTCCGGACATGGACGAGCCGGTTGACCGACTGAACCGGGGGATGTACCGAGAGGTCGCCGGGTGCGGTCGTGAGCACGACTTGCTCGAGTGGGCGGCGGCCATGATGGTCGTCTCCCGTCAGCTCGAGCGGGTGGGTGATCACGCCGTGGACATCGCCGAGCAGGTTGCGTTCCTCTTGACCGGCGAGTTCCGCGAGTTCACCGACGCTTCCCACCCCAACGATGGGAACTGAACCAGCGCGGATCCTGCTCGTCGAGGACGAACGCTCTCTGGCCGAGAGCGTCCGCTACAACCTCGAGCGCGAGGGCTACTCCGTCATTACCGCTGCCGACGGTGAGGCTGGCCTGGAGCGATTCCGGGCAGACCGTCCTCGTCTCGTGATCCTGGACCTCATGCTGCCGAAGCTTTCGGGCTTCGATGTGTGCCGGGCGATCCGGCGGGAGTCCGAGGTGCCGATCATCATGCTGACCGCCAAGAACACGGAGGCCGACAAGGTGGCTGGCCTGGAGCTCGGGGCCGACGACTACGTCACCAAACCGTTCTCGATGAGGGAGCTGGTCTCCAGGGTGCGAGCCAACCTCCGCCGGGCCGGGATCGGCCGGGCCGGGACCCTCGAGCAGATCGTCGTGGTGGGACCCGTCGAGATGGACGTGGCCCGCCACGAGGTCCGAATCAGAGGAACACGAACAGACCTGCCACCCAAGGAGTTCGAGCTCCTCGAAACGTTCCTTCGCCGGCGAGGCCGCCTCCTAACCAGGGAGTTCTTGATCGACACGGTGTGGGGCCCGGAGTACTTCGGGGACACCAAGACGCTCGACGTCCACATCAAGCGGCTCCGTCAGAAGATTGAGGCGGACCCGCACCATCCGGAGCATCTCATGACGGTCCGCGGTCTCGGATACAAGTTCGTGGAATGAAGCCCGAGTCTGAGCGCCCCGGCGTCCTGTTCGTGTGCGTCCACAACGCGGGCCGTTCCCAGATGGCCGCGGCGCTCATGGAGGAACTCGCCGGCGATGAGGTCCGGGTTCGGAGTGCGGGTACCCAGCCGGTCGAAGCGATCCACCCGGTTGTGATGGAGGCCATGCGGGAACGGGGGATCGACCTGGCCGGCCGACGCCCGTCACGCCTGCGCGACGAGTCGGTTCGGGAGGCCGACGTCGTCATCACCATGGGCTGCGGCGACGAGTGCCCCTACTACCCGGGGAAGCGGTACGAGGACTGGGAGATCCCAGACCCGACGGGCCGCTCCCTGGAGGAGGTGCGCGACATCCGCGACGAGATCGAGTCGCGCGTTCGCGACCTCCTGGAGCGGCTGCGGGCGTCCTGAGCCTTGCCCGAGCTCCCAGACGTCGAGCACTATCGCGGGTTCCTCACCCGCTACGCGGTGGGAGCACGGGTCGAGCGCGCGATCGTCACCGACTCGGGAGTCCTCCGAAACACCGACGCCCCAACCCTCGATCGGGCCGTGCGGGGCCATCGGTTCGAGGTGCCCGAGCGGCGTGGAAAGTGGCTGATCGGGTGGACGACCGGGCCCGCGGTGTTGTTCCACTTCGGGATGACCGGCGACCTCTCCTGGGGAGACAGCGAGGACGGACGGCATCGCCACGACCGCGTCATCTTCGTGCTTGATCGCGGCGAGCTCCGGTACCGGAACATGCGTAAGCTCGGCGGCCTGTGGCTGGCCCACGATGCCCAGGAGGTCGAGCGGACCCTTTCCGGCCTGGGCCCCGATGCGCTCGGGCTCGACCGCGGCGGGTTCGAGCGACTGCTGGATCGCCGCCGGGGCCGGGTGAAGGCCGCGCTCATGGACCAGTCCCTCCTCGCCGGGGTGGGAAACCTCCTGGCCGACGAGGCCCTGTGGCGGGCCCGCATCCATCCCGCCCGCCGCATCGAGGACCTGACGGAGGACGAACGGCGGCGGCTGTTCACCTCGCTGCGCCGGACCATTCGGGCAGGCATCGAGGAGTTCGACCGGGGGATGCGCACCCGGTGGATGCGGGTCCGCGGACAACCCCGAGCCAGATGTCCTCGCTGCGGTAGTACCCTCGAAAAGACCGCTGTCGCCGGCCGGACCACGTACTTCTGTCCCCACTGCCAGTCCAAGCCCTAACCCTCCTACACTGACTGCGGTGAACGAGACTTCCCATTTCCCTTCCCTCACCCGCCGCCTGCTGACCCGGTACGCGCTGACGGTGATCGCGGTGCTCGCCGTGCTCGGGGTCACGCTGGATCGTGTGCTCGAGAACGCCTTCCTGGATGACCTGACTCGCTCGCTGCAGGCCCAGGGCCACGCGGTGCGGGCGGCACTTCCGGAGAATCAGGCCGAGATGCAGCCGGTGGTCGTCCACCTGGGAAACGAGATGGACCTTCGGATCACGGTCATCCGGACGGACGGCGTGGTCGTGGCCGATTCCTCGCGCGATCCGGCGACGATGGAGAACCACGCCGGCCGGCCGGAGGTCCGTGCAGCTCTGCAAGGAAAGGTGGGGCTGGCCTCACGCACCAGCGAGACGGTGGGGACGCCGTTCCGGTACGTGGCGTTGCCTGCCCGAGACGGGATCGTCGTTCGCGTGGCACTGCCGCTGGCGATCGTGCAAGAGCGACTGGCCCGGGTGCGACTCATCGTGGTCGGGAGCGCGCTCGGCGCCGCGGTGCTCGGCCTGGCCGCGGTCTCCGCGGTAGGCCGGGCGCTTACCCGTCCTCTCCACCGGATGACCGAATCGGTGGCGGGCCTCGCGGCCGGCGACCTTCACAGCCGCGTCCCCGGCGGGGGTTCCGCCGAGCTCGCCCTGCTGGCTGACACGCTCAATCAGATGAGCGAGCGACTCGGAACCAGCATCGAGGACGCCCGGGAGGCCGGCGAGACCCGGGACCTCGTCCTCTCGGCGATGGAAGAGGGAATCCTCCTGGTCGAGGCGGATGGCTCGATCCCTTACGCGAACCCCGCGGCGAGCACGTTGCTGGGTGCGCAGCCCTCCGAGGCCCGTTCGCTCCCCACGGCCATGCGCCGACTGGTGAAGGAGGTGCGGACCTCGGGCGCCATGCGCATCGACGAGATCGAAGCAGGGTTCCCATCCCGCCTCATTCGAGCGAGCGGCGTGCCCGTCACCGGCGCAGGACGAGTGCTGGTCGTGCTCAGAGATGTCACGGAGGCCCACCGAGTCGAGGCCATGCGCCGCGATTTCGTGGCCAACACCTCCCACGAGCTGAAGACTCCGGTGGCCTCGATCCAGGCCGCGGCCGAGACGCTGCGCGACGCCGCCCGCAACGACCCTCAGGCGACGGGACGGTTCGCGGAGCAACTCTACCGGGACGCCCTCCGCCTCTCCCGGATCGTGGCGGACCTGCTGGACCTGTCCCGGCTGGAGGCCGAGCTGCCGGCGCTGGCGCCCGTTCGCCTCGACCGGCTGGCCGCACGGGAGGCGGCGCGGGTCAGGGATCAGGCTGGACGGGCGGGAGTGACGATCGAGGTCCGCGCCGAGCCCGTGCGCGTTCAGGGATCGGCGGAGGACCTGACTCTCCTGGTGCGCAACCTCCTGGACAACGCGGTCCGCTACTCTCCGGACGGCGGCCGGGTCGAGGTCGACGTGGATTCGCGCGACGGGGAGGCCCTTCTTTCTGTCCGGGACACTGGCATCGGGATCCCGTCCCGGGATCTGCCCCGCATCTTCGAGCGCTTCTACCGGGTCGATCGGGCCCGCTCCAGGGAGACCGGCGGGACCGGGCTGGGGCTGGCCATCGCGAAACACGTGGCCGAGCTGCACGGGGGCCGGATCGAGGTGGAAAGCGAGTTAGGCCGAGGCTCCGAGTTCCGGGTTCGTCTGCCGACTACGTCGGGCGGCGCTCGATGAACGGCAGGACCTCGGAGGGCACGAGCTCCGCCACGTCGCCGCCGCCAGCCACCTCCTGGCGAACGCGGCGTGATGACAGTCCAGCGAGGTCGGGTGGGAAGGGAAGCGGCTCCATCCGGTCCCGCCATCGGCTCACCCCCTCCAGCGCCCCGGCGAGCCGATCTTCCTCGCCCTCCCGCACCGCGTAGGCGATCCGAGCCAGCGAGAATAGCCTGTCGAGCGCGACGTCGCGGTTCTCGTACCACGCCGGGTCCAGGAGCTGGAGCACCTTGTCGGAGCCCACTCCGAAGACGATGTCGGCGTGGGGAAAGGCCTCCCGGACGGCCTCGGCCTGGTCGACGTAGAGGCCGTGGGAGCAGAGCGCCACCCCCAGTCCCGCCCGCGACCGGCAGTACGCCAAGAGCGACGTTACCCGGTCTTTCGGGGAGAGGAGTGAGGGGCCAGGCTCGCCGCCGGGTCCCACCTCCTTCGGGAGCGTCTGCGGAGAGTACATGAAGAGAACGAGCTCGGCGGCGCTCCTCAGGGCATCCGCCAACGCCGCATGGGCCAGGGTCATCGGGTCGAACGAGCCGGAGACCAGACCCACGCGCCCCGGGGACCCGGGTGAGTACGGCCACAGCACCTCGAGCCTCGGAGCGCCGGGCCCCTGCACCCGCGCCAGCGCCCGTCCGATCCGTCCAAGGAATCCACCCACATCCATAGGATGTCCTCATGGGGGGTCAGACGTGGGACGCCGTTCGCTCGGCGGCCTCGGATCGAGTCTCCGGGGCCTCGGAGATCGCCCTCCGGGCCGCGGAGGCCCTGGCCGCCCTTCCTCGTTCTGACCTCCAGGAAGCGGTCGCGGCATTGGTCCGGGGCCATCCCTCGATGGCTCCGCTGTGGCGCCTAGGTTCAGAGGTCCTGGAGGCAGAGGACCATGTCGCCGCGGCCACGGCCTTCGCCCGGCGGCTGGGGACCGAGGGCGAGGCCGTCGCGGCTAGGGCCGCGAGCCTCCTCTCCGGCACCGTCGTCGTCTACTCGTACTCCGGGACGGTAGTCGCCGCCGTAGTCGCCGCCGGGGTGCGAGCGCTGTGCGCGAGGGCCGAACCCGGAGGGGCGGGCGAGCTCACCGCGACGCGCTTGACCGAACGGGGCATCGAGGCCGAGGTGGTCGAGGACGAGGAGGCCATCGAGCATGCCGCACGAGCCGAAGCCGTCCTGACCGGGGCCGATGCGGTCGGGCCCGGGGGGGTGGTGAACGAGGTTGGCACGCGCCGCCTGGCCGAGGCCGCCACCCGCGCCGGCAGACCCGCCCTGGTGGTGGCGGGCTCGTCCAAGCTGGTGGCGGCCGACCTTCCCGCCCCCCACCCATTCGAACGCATTCCCCTCGAGACCTTCACCGCGATCGTGACCGACGACGAGTCGCTCGATCCGGCGGAGGCGAGCCGCCGCAGCATGAGCTTCCCACTGTCCCCGGCCCTGGCCGAGCTCCTGGCCCGGATGAGCTAGCCGTCGGTCCCGACTCCGGGGTCCCTCCGCTCGGGGTCCCGGACGCCTGGGACGAGGAGCCCCAGGAGCAACGCGATTCCACCGAGGACGCCCCCCGCGAGCAACGTGACCGATCCTCCTATCTGCCGGGCGACGGGACCCGCCAGCCCGAAGGACACCGGCGCCAAAGCGAAGGAGACCAGCCAGTCTAGGGACGTGACCCGCCCGAGCATCCTCGCCGGAACGAGCTGCTGGAGCATGGTCGCCCAGATCACCGCGCCCAGTTGAAATCCCGCGCCGCTCAGCCCCGAGAACGCGGCCGCAGCAGCCACTGTGGGAGCCACACCGATCAAGCCGATGATGACGCACGATACGGACCAGGCGATATACATCACGGTGATCTTTCGACGTGGGACGCCCCACTGCCCGATAGCAATGGCCCCGAGGAGCGCGCCCAGCCCTTCTACCGCGCTGACGAACCCGAACACCGCCGCGCCACCACCGAGCCGCTCCGCCACCACGATGGGCAGGAGAACGTGGTACGGCCCCTCCACGAACAGGATGGAAACCGCCGCCGCGATGAGGGTCGCCCAGATCCACGGAGTGCCGCGCGTGTATCTCAGGCCCTCCCCGATCTCAGCCAGGATCTTCTCGCCCCCGGTTCCACGGCCGGGCCTCGACCTCATCCCCAGCAGGCACGCCGCGCTGACGGCGAAGGTGGCCGCGTCGGCGCCGAACGCAGAGGCGCTTCCCAGGGCTCCCACGAGCAGCCCACCCAGCGCGGGGCCAGCGAGGAACAGGGTGACCGGCCGGGTCGCCGACGTGAGGGAGTTGGCCTGGACCAGGAGCGCCTTGGGGAGGATGTCGGGGAAGACGGCCGAGTACGCCGGCTGGAAGAACGCGTCCGCCGCGCCGAACACGGCGGCCAGGACCACCAGATGCCAGACCTCGAGCACCCCGCCCGCCGACAGAAACGCGATGACCCCGACCGCCGCGCCCCGAACCAGGTCCGAGGCCAGCATCACCGCGCGCCGAGGAAGCCGATCGCTCACCGCTCCGCCGATCAGCAGCAGGACCAGCATCGGCACCGACCGGGCGAGGAGCACCATGGACAGCGCCACGGGGTTTCGGGACAGCTCGTACGTCTGCCAGGCAAGCGCGATCGTGGTGATGCCGTCGCCGAGCAACGACACCGTCTGGCCCGCCCAGAGCAGCCGGAAATCCCGCTCCGCGAGCGGACTCAGGATCCGAAGCCGTCTCTCCGCGGATTGGGGCACGCCGGCCATCGTACGGGAGGCGCGGAGGGGCCTTTCGGGAGCGAGTCGGAGTCCGCCAGACTAGCGGACGTTGCGGGAGCCTCAACCGGGCCGGAACGCCGGCAGCCCGTCTCCGTCCTCCGAGAGCGGGGCGACGGACTGGCCCAGGGCCGCCGCCAAGCCGGTGCCCAGGCGGTTCCAGCCCTCCCGGTCCCACGACTCCGCCACGTCGGTCACTACCCCGCCTTGCAGCAGGAAGAGGGTGGGGACGACCTCGATCCCGTAGGCGTCCGAGAGCTCGTAGGGAGGAGCGTCCGTCACCGACCCGAAGGTCGTGCCCTGCTCCTCGGCGAAGGCGGCCACTTTCTCGGCCGGATCCTGGGCGACCGCCACGAAGTGGTCCGGGAACGTCCCGAACAGGCGCTCGGCGACCGGCGCGGCCATCTGGCACGTCGGGCAGGTGACCTTGTAGAAGAAGACGGCCTTCGGCCCGGACGAGAGATCCGTGCCGGGGACCTGGGGCGCGGCGGCTCCGGGCTGGAGGGCCATGCGGACAGGGTAACGCAGGTCGATGCGAACGCCCGGAGCGTCAACGCTCGCCGATCGCGTACACGCCGCCCCCACGGGAACCGACGTAGATCCGTCCTCGCCAGATCGCGGGGGTCGACTCGATGCACCCCTCGAGCTGGAGGCTCCACAGCTCCGCGGGGCGCCGGAGAGGCCGGTCGCCGAGCTCGTACCCGTGCAGCACGCCGGCGCAGTCCCCCACCACCAGAACCCCGTCGACCACCGCGGGCGAGGACCAGGTCGGGCCGGGAAGATCGATCCGCCACCGGACCTTCCCCGTCTTCCGGCTCACTCCCCACACGCCGCCGGTGTTCACGGTGAAGAACACCCCCCTGTCGTGCAGGGCGGGAGTCGCCCAGATGCCACCGCTCCCGTCCGCGCCGGGGACCTCCACCGACCAGACCACGGGATGGTTGGGCCTGCGAGGATCGAGCTTGACGAGCTGACCGACCATTCGGGCCTGCTCGTTGAACCGCTCAAGCTCCGAGGCGACGTACAGGAAGCCCTCATCGTCGATGACCACCGACGCGTCGACGTCGTCGCCGGTCCAGAAGCGGAACACGGGGCGGACGCGGCTTCCTCCCGCGAGCACGCGCGAGATGTCCCACCCCTGCACCAGGCCGCCCGAGTTGGCGAAGTACACGACCCCGCGACGGAACGCCGGCGAACCCTCGATGGACACGTTGTGGTCGCCGAGATCGGCGAAGAGCTGGTCGTCGTAGCCCGGGAACAGGGCTCGGATCTCCGGCTCCACGTTGACCTTGCCCGCAGCGTCATAGGCCCGATTCAGCTTCACCACGTAGAACCAGGAGTTCTCTCCGCCGAACAGTAGATGGTCCCTGATGACCAGCGCCGAGGAATCGAAGTCATTGTTCCATACCGGGTTCGGGGCGGTGTCGGCGGACACGCGCCATAGCTCCACCATCTCGGTGCCCCGGTCGAGGGCCAGGATCCGGAAATAGTTGTCCCGCGAGCCCGAGTAGATGAGCGGGAAGCCGTCGGGGTCCGAGGTCACCGTTCCCTTGATGATGTCCCCGGTCGGGAACGGCACCTTCACGTCGAGGCCGGTCTTCCCGGCCACGACGTGGACGGCGCCATCGTAGGCGCCGAACCGCACCTGGATCTTGCCGGGGCGCCGCTCGACCACGTTCGGCTGGCCGGTCCATCCCGTGCCACACCACACCCTGGTCTCGCCACCGGTCGTGGACTCCCGGCACAGACCTCCCGAGGGGGGATATCTCCACTTCACCTCGGGGTTCGAGGGGACCGGTCCTTCCCCGTAGTACGTTCGGGTCGCGTTCCCGCGGAAGGTGGTGAGACCGGGGTACGCCTTGTTGATCGGTTGCGACTCCTGGGGCCCGGCGCCCGGCGGCGTGGTCGGCTCTCCCGAGCCCGGCTCCCCTCCCACTCCCGGGGCATCCTCGTCCATCCCGGAGGAGGGGGACGGAAGCGCTTCGCGTCGATCCTTGCCGAAATCCCCGAACCGCCACACCGCCAGGCCGCCGTTCACCGCCGCCAGGATGATCACCAGTCCGGCGAAGGTCAGCCTGGTCCGTCGGCGCGCTGCGGTCCGGGTGGCGGTGGGCATGAGACGCCGTCATGGTACGGGAGCCGCCCCCGGCAGGAGGCTCGCTCGGTGATCGCTCGGGCGCCGTCAGGCCCCGGCGGGCAGGTACACGCGGAACGAGGCGCCGCCGCCGGGGCGGTCCTCGACCCATGCACGCCCGTCGTGCAACTGCGCGAAACGGGCCACGAGTGACAGGCCGATACCCGTCCCCGGGGCATGGGTCACCGGCGCACCGTGGGTGAAGGGTTCAAAGATCGAGGATCGGAGCGCCTCGGGGATGCCCGGCCCGGCGTCCTCCACGACCAGGAGCACCCCCTCGTCGACGGGGGAGACCCGGACCCAGACCGGGCTGTCCGCCGGCGTGTGTTTCGCCGCGTTGGCCAGGAGATTCTCCACGATCCGCTCGACCTTCGGGCCGTCGATGGAAACGAGGAGTTGCTCCGCCTCGACCCGCACCTCGCGGCCGCTCAGGAAGTCGCACTCGTCCACGGCCCTGCGGACCAGGGCCCCGACGTCGGTCGGCCGTCGCCGCGGCTCCACGATCCCCCGGTTCAGGCGGTCGAGGTCAAGGAGGTCGGAGAGAAGCCGGTCGAGCTTGCGGGCGTTCTTGGCCAACCGGCGGAGGATCTCTCTCGTCTCCTCCGGCTCCAGGGTCAGCTCCTCGCGGTCGAGGGTCATGGCGAAGCCCAGGATCGAGGACAGTGGGGTGCGGAGCTCGTGCGAGACCGCCGCCATGAATGCGTTCTTCATCTCGTCCACTGTCCGGAGCCGCTCCGCGGTGTCTCGCTCGCGCTCGTAAGCCTGACGCAGCGCCTCCTCCGCCTGCCTGGCGGTGTCATGAAGGACGGCCAGCTCCTCCTTCTGCCGCCGGAGCTCCTCCTGGGCCTGCTTCTGCTCGGTCACGTCGTACATGAACCCCTGGAGGAAGAGAGCCCGCCCGTCGTCGTCGCGAACCACCACCGCCTCGTCGCGCACCCAGACCACCCGGCCGTCCCTGGCGATCATCCGGTACTCCACCGCGAGCGGGTCGCCGGTGGTCCGAGCGTGGGCTTCCGTCACCGCGGCGACATCGCGGTCCGCGGGGTGGATCCGCTCGTACCAGATGTTCGGATCGGCCATCCACTCCTCGGCGGTGTAGCCCAGGACCTGCTCGATCCTGGGGCTCACGTACCGCCACGGCCCGCTGGTTCCGAACTCCGCCAGATACACGATGGCGGGAATGCCCTCGACGAGCGCCCGGTACTTCTGCTCGGTGGCCCGGAAGCCCTCTTCGGCGCGCCTGCGCTCGGTGATGTCACGGAAGCTCCACACTCGCCCTATTCCCAGGCCGCGGATCCGCTGGGGCTTCGAGTACCGCTCGAAGATCCGGCCGTCCTTGAACTCCAGGACGTCGTAGCTCTCGGCGTTGGGGTGGGCGTACAGCTCCTTGATCTTGGCCTGGAAGCCGGCAGGGTCGATCAGCTGGTCCAACACGTATTCGATGGCCCGGTCGTCGTCCCGCGACGCCACGACCTCCTCTGGGATCCGCCACATCTCGACGAACTGCCGGTTGTAGGTGGCGATTCGCCCCGCCTCGTCGACCACGAGGATCCCGTCGGCGGTGGTCTCCAGAGTGCCCCGGAGAAGCGACAGATATCGCTCGAGCTCGGCCTCGGTCTCCGACTCGGGGCGTGCCGGGTCCACGGAGGCGGCCGGGACGCCTGTCCCCCCAACCGCTGCTCCCGGCCCGTGGGGCGTTCTTCCGAGTCCCATCTCACAAGGGACTATCGGAAGGATTCAGTGTTCTCGTAATGCCCCGTCGTAGCCATCTATGCACGATTTGCGTAGTCCGTGCTGACTAGCCAGTCGGCCGAACGCCCCCGTCTCCCCGAACGGGGCCAGCCCCCTCTCGTCGTGGCCGGGCTGCTCGTCACCTTCCCCCTCGGGGGCCAGCTACCCCCCGAAGACCCCCCGGGCCGCCTCCAGGAGACGGCCCGCCGTGCGCTCCCAGGTCCACTCCGAGGCCACGAACCGGCTGACCTCCGCTCCGAGCTCCGCACGCACGGCGGGATCGAGGTCCAGGATGCGACGGACCGCCTCCGCCACTCGCCCGGTTGCCCCGGGCCCGCCCTCGAACGACAGCAACCCGGGCCGTGCAAGCGCTCCCTCCAGAGCGTCGGCCACCTCCGCGAGAGAGGAGTGGCGCGCCACCAGCGGAAGCGCCCCCGCTGCGGCCGCCTCCGCGGCTACCATGCCGAACGCCTCCGCCAGCATCGACGGCACGACCAGGATGTCCATCGCCGCCACCGCCAGCGGGGCGTACCGGTGGTCGAGGCGCCCCGTGAAAGCGATCCGGCCCGCCAGGCCCCCAGCAGCGGCCACCGCCGACCCACCCAACTCCACCCAGAGGCGACCCCCCAGCCACTCGACCGCCTCCGGGTCGCTTTCGTTCAGGGCCTCGACCAGGGCGACGAGCCATTCCCGGTGGGTGCCGAAACCCACCACCAGCCCGCGGACCTGGGGCGGCAGAACGGCCAGGGCCTCGATCATCCGCTCCACACCCTTCTGTGGGATGAGCTTCCCCAGGTACCCGACCACCGGGCCTTCGTGGCCGGCAAGCGCCCGCAGCCGCTGGGCCGCGCCTGGATCCGGGGCCAGCTGGTCGTAGACCGCGGCGAGCGCGTCGAGCCCGGCCGCGTCACGGGAGGCCAGGACCTCCGCGACCTTTCGGTCCATGTCGCCGGGGCGTCCCCGAGACGTATCGGGGTCGTCCTCCAGGAGGGCGGCGGCTGTCTCCAGCGCCTCGCGCCGGGGCCGGGGGCGGAACCGATCCACCTCCACCCCGGGAGGGATACGCCGGAGCCGCCCGGCCACCGTCGGAATCAGCTCCGCCGTCCGGGCCAGGACGTCGTCGCTCCCGCCGGTGACCGCCACCGCCGCTTCCAACCCTTCGCGGGCGAGCTCCAGGTAGCGCTCCTGGTGGCGAACGCAATACTCCAGGTCGCTCCCATGGACCTTGGCCACGAACCGGCCTGTTCCCAGAGCACGGGCCGCGATGACCGCTCCCGGGACGGCGTGGCCGGCGATCACCGCCTCTGGCTGGTGCCACGCCGCGGCCGCCGACAGCGCCGCCACGTTCCTGACGAGGTAGGCGGCCAGCTCTTCCTCGGTGAGGTCCAGGAACCGCTTGACCGTGAAGCCCTCGTACTCGTCCAGCACGAACACCGGCAAGAGACGGCCGATCTCGGGGCGCAGCAGCACGAGGCGGCCGGTGCCGGGAGCGGCCCCGGCGGGCCGGAGCTCCGAGACACCGTCAGCAGCGACGGTCCCCCAGGCGTCGACGAAGCCCGCTCGCTCGGGATGAGGGTCCTGACACAAGAGGACCACGTCGTGCCCCTGGTCCCGGTAGACCTGGGCGGTGCGGGCGGCGTAGATGTTGGAGCCGGTTCCCGACAGCAACCAGCCGTGCCACAGCAGGATCCGCATCCGAGCCACCAGGGTACGGAGGCTGCGCGTCGAAGGAAAGGAAAGTGCCGGAAGAGCCGACGGAGCCCCAGTCCCTGCGCGAAGTCGGAAAGGTTGGACGTATGATTCGGCGCGCCATGGGCCAGCGCTCGGGGGTCCCGGTGCCCCAGTCGGGCTCGACCGAGGGGCCTTCCCGACGCCCGGCGGCGATCCGCGAGGCCGGGGAGCTCGAGGCCCTGCGCGTCGAGGACTTTCGGAGGTCCGAGGGGGCCATGTTCCTGGTCCGCTCGGTGGCGGCTGTCTTCGCCGCCGTCCAGGTCCTCGTGTACTCGGAGCAGCCCTACCCCCCCGGGGCACAGGAGACCGGGCTCGCCCTGGCCGGATCTCTCGCTGCCGCCAACCTCGTCATCTGGCTCGTCACCCGTCGCATCCGGACACCGGGACGGATGCGGTGGCTGTCCCTGTCGGCTCTCTCCCTGGACATCCTCATCGCGTCAGGCTTCGTCTTCCTCTACGCGTTCGACCAGGTGTCGGCACTGTGGGCCGTGCTGTACGTCCTTCCACTCGAAGGAGCTATCAGGTTCCAGCTACCGGGAGCGTTGGGCACGTGGGGCGCGATCACCGTCCTGTACACACTTCGAGAGGTCTGGGGCTCCGCTCGGTACGGCTATATGCTCGAATGGAACAGCATCACGTTCCGGATGGGCCTGGCCCTGCTCATCGCGTTGGTCGCCGGCCTCATGGCCAGGAACCTCATGCGACAGCGATCCCGGCTCCAGGACGCGCTCTCCCAGCTACGGCGGGTCGACGAGCTGCGGTCGAACCTGATCTCCACGCTGGCACACGACGTGCGCAACCCGCTGTTCACCATCCGGGGAACGTTCCGGATGCTCTTGGCCCACCCCGAGCGCCTGTCGGAAGACACCGCCAAAGAGCTCCTCCGGGCGGCCGAGCATCAGGCGGCTCGCATGGAGCGGCTAGCTATCGACCTGCTCGATCTGGCCCGGATGGAGACGGGCCGGCTGGAACTCCAGCTCGAGCGGATCCTGGTGCGGGAGGCGGTCGACCGGGCGCTCGCGTATACCGCTCGCGACCAGCGGTTCGACGTCCGCATCGCCCCCGAGATCGAGGTCATGGCGGACCCCGGCCGGTTCGAGCAGATCGTGGTGAACCTGGCGGCGAACGCCATCCAGCACGGGGAACCGCCGTTCGTGATCGAGGGACGCCAGGAGGACGGGTTCGTCACGATGGACTTCCGGGACGCAGGGCCAGGGGTCCCCAGCCACGAGCGAGAGAGCCTGTTCGAGCCGTTCCGCACCGAACAGGGCGGCGAGTCGGTTGGCTTCGGGCTCGCCATCGTGAAGGCGCTGGCCGAGGCGCACGGTGGCGGGGTCTCCTACTTCGAGGTGGAGCCCCAGGGCGCCTGTTTCCGGGTCACCCTTCCCACCACGCGATAGGGGGTCCAGGGCGAAAGTTGCGGGGTCCCCGCGGATCGCAGCGAGCGAGATCCGTGGGGTGCCAGCAGCCCCGCGAGGCGGAGCCGAGCGGAGTCAGGCTGCTGCATCCCCCCTGGCCGAAGGACGCTGCCGAAGGCAGCGGACTGAGGAAGCGAATAGGCTGCGAGGCGTCATGGCCGAGCGGCTTTCCGGCATAGACGCCTCCTTCCTGTACCTCGAGACACCGGGCGTGCACATGCACGTCGGCGGGCTGGCCATCCTCGATCCCTCGGTGCGACCGGACGGACGACTCCCCTTCGAGGACCTCGAGGACTTGGTGGCGCAGCGGATCCACATGGTCCCTCGATTCCGCCAACGCGTCGTGTTCCCTCCCCTGCCGCTGGGGAAGCCGACATGGGTGGACGACGAGCGGTTCGACCTCTCCTTCCACCTTCGCCGGGCGACCCTCCCCCCGCCGGGCGGCCGCCGCGAGCTCGCCGCGTTGGTGGGCCGGGTGATGTCCCGGCCCCTCGACCGCTCCCGGCCGCTATGGGAGCTCTACCTCATCGAAGGGCTCGAGGACAGACACGTGGCGGGGCTCGCCAAGTCGCACCACGCCCTGATCGATGGGATCAGCGGCATGGATCTGGCCAGCGTGCTCTTCGACTTCACACCGGAGCTTCAGCACCTCACTCCGCCCCCGTGGCACCCGGAGCCGCCCCCGGCGCCGGGGGAGCTCCTGACTCGAACCGTCGCCGACCAGGTGGCTCACCCCTTGCGCGCGGTGGGACAGGGGCTGGCCCGACTCCGCCGCGCTCCCGAGGAGGCTCTGGAGATAACCCGCCGGACGCTGGCCGGGCTGTCATCCCTCGTTTCCGCGGGCCCGACCCCGCCCGGACCGTTCAACGTCTCCGTCGGACCGAACCGACGGTTCGCCATGGCCGAGGTCGGGGTGGACGACGCCAAGGCGGTGAAGAATGCGCTGGGAGGGACGGTCAACGACGTCGTCCTGGCCACGGTGGCCGGAGCCCTTCACCGGTTCCTTCGCGGGCGCCGATTGAAGACGTCCGGATCCACGTTGCGGGCCCTCGTCCCGGTGTCGATCCGGGACCGGTCCCAGCGCATGGCCCTGGGCAACCGGGTCTCGATGTTCTTCGTCGACCTGCCGGTCGGGAGGATGGGGGCGGCGACCCGGTTGCGACGGGTCACGGAGGCAACGCGGGAGCTCAAATACCGCCACCAGGCCGTGGCGGCCTCCGCCCTGATCGCGTTGGGGACGTGGGCCCCGCCGACGCTGCACGCCCTCTCGGCGAGGCTGGTGGCCAGGCAGCGGGTGGCGAATCTGGTGGTGTCCAACGTCCCCGGGCCTCAAGTTCCCCTGTACCTGGCCGGAGCCCGCCAGGTGGCGACGTACCCGGTGATGCCGCTGGGCCCGGCCATGGCTCTGTCCATCGCGGTCACCAGCCTCTCCGGAGTGATGGGATTCGGACTCACCGCAGACTGGGAGGCCGTTCCAGATCTCGAGGACCTGACGGGTCACGTCCTGGAGTCCTTCGACGAGCTGGGCAAGGCCGCGGCGCGGTAGCCGGGCGGATCGGGGTTAGCCCGCGGCCGCCCTGGGTTCGGCGCCCGAAGCGGACTCGAGCGCGGTGCGGCCCGGGCCCTCGAGCCACGAATCCACTTCCTCGGCGAATCGTTCAGGTGCCTCCAGCTCGCCGAGATGGCCCACCCCGTCCAGGACCCGGAAGGACCAGTCCGGTCGCAACCACGCCGCGGCACGGGCGGAGAGGATCGAGACCAGGCGGTCCTGGGCCCCGTGCAGCAGGAGCGTCGGGGCCTGCACCCGGCGGATCACGGCGCGGTAGGTCCGGGGGCGAAGCACCAGACGCACCAGCGAGCGGGCTCCCTGGAGGAACGCGGACTGGGCCCACGTCTGACGCTCACGCAGGCGAGCGAACTCTATGTGCGCCTGAACGATGTCCTCCCGCAGCGAGGATGAGTCGGCGCAGCAGTAGCGGAACGTCTCGCGTACCAGCCCTTCCGGTCCGAGCGCCGCCACCCGGCTGCGCACGAACCGCTCACCGACGCCCGGAACCGCGTACGCGGCGAAGGCCAGGAGGACGAGTCGATCCGGCCGCCGCCCCGCCATCGGGAGGACGGGATCCACGAGGACCAGCCCGGCCACCTGCCCGGGCCGCGCCGCCGCCTCGAGGATCCCTACCATCCCGCCCATCGAGTTGCCCACCACGATGGCGGGGGTGCCGGCGACCGTCTCGAGGAACCGGCCCAGAAGCCGTGCGTTCGCATGGATCGACGCCGAGCGGCCAGCCGGGGGGGTGAGCCCGAACCCGGCCAGGTCGACGGCCATGACTCGGCCGTGCTTCGCGAGGAGTGGACCGGCGGCTATCCAGTTGACGTGCGCACCACCGAGCCCGTGCACCAACACGAACGGAGGTCCGTCCCCTCCGAAGTCCGCGTACCGGACCGGGCCGCCGAGGTCGACCTCGCGGATCTTCATTGCCGGTAATGGTATCGGCACTTCGAACGGAGGTAGAGACCCTTCAGCGCCTGCAACGTCCCTCCCCGGGCGTTAGCGAGCGGGAGGGTGGGCACCCATCGCGTTGCAGGCGTCGCGGTCGAGGTCGCTACCTCCCTGCAGACGGCCTCACCGCGGAAGCAGTGAGCGGAGGTCGACATCCGCGTCGCGGAGCTTCGCCGGATCCGGACGAGCGCGAGCGCTGATCAGCTTCATCGCGCGGCGGACTTCGCGTCCTCGGTTGATCCCGACCGCCGCGAGCAGCACGCCGTCCTTCAGGAAGAAGGCCACGAAGTCGCGCTCCTCGAGCGAGCCACGAACGACGACGTCGTCCCACTCGTGGGCGAACCCTCCGTACTGGAGGTTGTAGTCGTACTGGTCCGACCAGAACCAGTGCGGGTCGTCGAACACTTCCGCGCGGCCGACCATGTTCCGTGCGGCGTGGGCTCCATGCTTGATGGCGTTGTCGAAGTGCTCGACGCGGATCCGGCGCCCGAACACCGGGTGGAAATGGTCGGCGACATCCCCCGCAGCGAACACACCAGCGTGGCTGGTCCGGCAGTACTC
Source organism: Actinomycetota bacterium (assembly GCA_036001425.1). Taxonomy (GTDB): domain Bacteria; phylum Actinomycetota; class UBA4738; order UBA4738; family CALAEC01; genus DASYVD01. Next base: position 35,323 of record DASYUI010000032.1, on the reverse strand, counting down.
GTCGACCGCGATCCCGTTGGTGAGCTCTAACCCAGCGGCGTCGGCCAGCTCCGTGTTCGGCTGGATCCCCACCCCGACGACCACCGCATCGCCCTCGACGGCGTCTCCCTTCGTGGTCCGAACCACGACGCTGCCCCCCTGCTCCTCGATCGAGTCGACCCCTTCACCGGTGCGGAGGTCGACGCCTTCGTCTCGGTGGATGGCGGCGTAGACCTTTCCGAGATCGTCACCCAGCACCTTCGCCAGGGGGACGTCGAGCATCTCCAGGACGGTGACGTCTGCGCCGATCGTTCGTGCCGACGCAGCGACCTCCGCGCCGATGAACCCGGCGCCCACGACCACCAACCGCCCGCCTGGGGACAGCCGCTCTCGGATCCGATCGGCCTCCTCGATGGTCCGGAGATAGAGCACGCGGTCGGAGGGCTCGCCCCCCAGCCGCCGGGGCCGGCCCCCCGTGGCGATCAGCAGAACGTCGTAGGAGAGGTGGTCCCCGTCGGATTGGGTGACCGTCCGTGCGCTGAGATCGATATCGGTGGCCCGGATCCCCAGCCGCGCCTCCACGTCCTGCTCCGCGAACCACGACTCGGGGTGGACGAACAGCTTCTCCCTGCCCTGCTCGCCACGGAGGTACTCCTTCGACAGCGGAGGACGTTCGTACGGGAAGTGCGATTCGGCTCCGACCAGGATCACCCGGCCGTCGAACCCTTCCTCCCGGAGGGTCTGGGCCGCGGCGCCGCCGCACATGCCGGCGCCCACGATGACGAACGTCGGCCGGGCCACCCTGTCTCCTTCCTCCCTTGCAGGATAGCCCGGCCGACGTGATGCGTTGGTGCCGCGCTACGGCGTCAATGTCACGGGGACGCGGACGACATTGATCGGACGCCCGTCCTCCGCGGAGGACTCGAACACCTCGATGATCCCCGGCTGCTCCCGGTCCACCCGGTAATCGACCGACACCGAGTAGTCCCCGCGGCAACCCGTGCCGCACGTCGCGGTGGTAAAGGTGGCGGCGATCTCCTTCCCCCGGGCGTTCAGGATCCGGAGGCTGACGGTAGCCTCGAACACGTTGGCCGTCCCCGAGACCGTCACGGGGTTGTCCACCCGCTCGCCGATCGAGGGGTTCTCGACCAGGATCGCCGGAAGGAGCTCCTGATACCCGCGGCGCGTCTGAGGCCGGTCCAGGACGATGCCGTGGCTCCCGAAGACCTCCACCGGCTCGCCGTCGATCCTGAACCGAACGCTCCGCACCGTGTCGAACTGAGTGATCGTGTAGACGACCTGGGCCAGACGGACCGTCTCCTCGAGCGAGCTGCCGCTCTCCGCGAAGTCTCCGCTCAGGTCGACCGTGGCGACGCCGTCATCGATGTCCAGCCCCAGCAGCTCCGTGCCGTCGGGGATCTCCGTCCCGATGAAGGCTTCCCGCTCCGCGTCGGTCGGACCGGACAGCAGATCCGTGAGGGCGATCCGCCCCACGCCGGGCTCGAACTCCGCCGTCCGCTGGGACACGAACAGGAATCCCTCACCCTGGGTGAGCCACACCTGGTACGTGAACGTCCTCGGCTCCGAGGTGTCTCCCTTGGGACCCTTGTTGCCCTTCCCCGGCTCCTTGGTCGGTCCGGGACTCGGGCTCGATGTGTCACCGGGGGGAACCTCGTCGGAGACCCTCCCCAGCGACCCGGCGCCACGCTCGGCGCAGGCCGACAAGACCAACGCGAGTGCCATGATGGGGAACCCAATGCGCTTCATCGTCCACCTCCTTCTGTCGGTGCCTGCGCGTCATATTGGGCTCCGCCAGTAACAGCGCTTTCACCGCCGTGTAACGGTTCCGTCACGGGGAGCGACACCGTGAAACGCGTCCCCTCCCCAGGCGCGCTCCAGACTTGGATATCCCCGCCCAGGAGCCGGGCGTTCTCCCGGGCGATGGCAAGCCCGAGGCCACTTCCAGTCCCCGTCCGGGACGGATCGGCCTTGTAGAAGCGCTCGAAGACGTGCGAGAGGTGGTCGGGCGGGATCCCCGGTCCCCGGTCCGTTACCTCGAGACGGGCCCGCGCGCCATCCCGGCCGGTATGCACCCGCACCTCTCGGCCGCCGTGGCGGATGGCGTTCCCGACCAGGTTGTCGACGATGCGCTCGAGCCGCCGGGGGTCCGTGTCCAGCGTGACGTCGTCCCCCGATAGCGCCACGCGGTCACTCCATCCGCGGGCCCGGAGCAGCCCTTCCACGACAGAGGTGAGAGCCACCGGCTCCAGACGGACCTGCTCCCCACCCGCGTCGAGCCGAGAGATCTCCATGAGCTCCTCTACCAGGCGCCGCAGCCGAGCCACGTCCTCCACGAGGAGCTCCGCGGGGCGCCGGGCCTCGGGCGGCATGGCCTCGAGGTGCTCACGGAGGAGGCTCGCCGCTCCGACCAGGGCGGTGATCGGGGTACGGAGCTCGTGGGAGACGTCGGCAGTGAACCGCCGCTCCCGCGCCTGGGCATCGGCGAGGGCGCGGATCTTCGCCTCGAGCGCCTCGGCCATCTCGTTGAATGACGCCGCCCACGCGCCGAACTCGTCGGCGCTCCCCACGGGCAGCCGGGTGGCCAGGAGGCCCTCGGCGATCGACCGCGCGGCACGGCTGGCCGCGGCCACGGGCTCGAGGGTGCGGCCGACGAGTGCCCTCCCGGTGAGCCCCGCAACGAGCACCACCCCCGCCCAGCCCCCGGCCAGGACGAGGGCCAGGAAGCGCAGATCTCGATGGATCCCCACTTCCGAATGGAGGAAGTAGATCTCAGCGGTGGACTGCGGCGGACGGCCCCCGATCACGAGGAAGGGCGCCCCGGTGATCTCGAGGCGCCGATACGCGAGCTGGCCCTGCGCGGCGACCGCCCGGACGTCGGCCGGGATCGGCGGGTTGACCAGAGGGTTCGATGGGTAGCGCCTGCCATCCACCACGAGCACAGCGTCGACGCCACGGTCCTGGTAGGCGGCGACGAAGTCCTCCGGGCTGGCCCCTCCCGGCTCGAACGAGCGTCCACGTCCGAGCCTGAGGTCGAGGCGGGCCTGTCGTTCGGCCCGGGCCAAGGAGTCGCGGAGCTGAGACGTGCGGACCAGCAAGTAGGAGCCGGCGGCCAACACCCCCGCCGACAGCGCCACCGCCAGTACAAACGCGACGGTGAGGCGGCGGCGGAGCCTGCCCGTGCGGACCTGGCGGTGGGCCATCGGTCAGTCCCGTTCATTCCGGGGGGTCCGCCGGCCGGACTCCCCAACGCCGTCATCCTCGGGGCCAGCTACCCCCCCGGCCGCCCGCCCACGTTCCAGCCGGTAGCCCACCCCGCGTACCGTCCGGATCAGGGCGGGACGTGCGGGGTCCTCCTCGATCTTGGCTCGGAGTCGCTGCACGGCCACGTCCACGAGGCGGGAATCGCCCAGGTACTCGTAATGCCATACCCGCTCGAGCAACAGCTCCCGGGTGAAGACCTGCCCCGGCCGCCGGGCCAGCTCGAGCAACAGGCGGAACTCGGTGGCCGAGAGGGAGACCTCCTCGCCGCGCTTCCGGACCGCGTGGCCCTGCGGGTCGATCTCGAGGGGGCCCACCGCGATGGTCCCTTCCGCCGGCTCGGCTCCCGTTCGCCGAAGGAGCGCTCGCACCCTGGCCACCAACTCCCGCATCTCGAATGGCTTGGTCACGTAATCGTCGGCCCCGCTCTCCAAGCCGACCACGACGTCGACCGTGTCTGCCTTCGCCGTGAGCATCAGGACCGGCACACCGCTGTCCTTGCGGATCTCCCGGCATACCTCCAGCCCGTCCAGAACGGGAAGCATGATGTCCAGGACCACCAGGTCGAAGTGGTCTCGCCGGGCCCGCAGGAGCCCCTCCCGCCCGTCGGCCGCCGTCGTCACCCGGTACCCCGCTTCACGCAGGCCAAGGGCGGTCACTTCCCGGATCGAAGGGTCGTCCTCGACGATCAGCACGGACTCGTTCACGGCGTGACAAGGGTACTGCCGGGTCCGCTCCCGAAGGTGGATTCCGGATTGCGGGGCCCGGCCGCCGGGGAGAACATGGCTCCCGATGGAACAGGCGGAGCGGGCACACGACGCGGTCGAGATCGGCTCGAGACCCCTCTCCTTCGAGGACGTGGTGGCCGTGGCCCGGCAGGGCGCCTCCGTCGACGTGACCGCTGCGGCCGTCGAAGCCATGCAGCGATCACGTTCCCTCGTGGAGGGGCACCTGGCGGGCGAGAAGGCCGTGTACGGGGTCACCACGGGGATCGGGGCCCTGGCGGACACCCGGATCCCTCACCAGGAGCTCCAGCGGCTCCAGCGGAACATCGTCCGAAGCCACGCCGCCGGTGCCGGTGAGCTCCTCCCCGTGGAGGTGGTACGGGCCATGATCCTGCTGCGGGCCCGAGCCCTGGCCGCGGGGTACTCGGGGGTGCGCCCCGACGTGGTCCGGCGCATGGTGGACCTCCTGAATCGAAGAGTCCATCCGGCGGTCCCCAGCCGCGGATCCGTGGGCGCCAGCGGCGACCTCGCCCAGCTGGCACACGTCGCCCTCTGTATCACCGGCGAAGGGATGGTGACCGACGGGGACGGCGGGCATCCGGAGGCCGCTGTTGACGCCCTCCGCAGGGCCGGCCTCGATCCGCTCGCGCTCGAAGCCAAGGAGGGCCTCGCCCTCATCAACGGGACCGAGGGGATGCTGGCCCTGGGCATCCTGGCCCACCACGATGCCGCTCTCCTGCTCGCCACCGCCGACCTGACCGCGGCGCTTTCGGTCGAGGGGGCGCTGGGGACGGACCGGCCGTTCGCGGAGGACCTCCACCGGCTCCGGCCCCACCCCGGGCAGGCCGCGTCCGCGGCCAACCTGCGGCAGCTCCTCCAGGGAAGCCCGATCGTGGCGTCCCACCGCAAGAGCGAGCACGCCGTCCAGGACGCGTACTCGTTCCGCTGCGCGCCCCAGGTGCACGGCGCAGCTCGAGACGCGCACGCCTTCGCGGGCACCGTATTCGAGCGGGAGATCGGATCGGTCGTGGACAACCCGGTGGTCCTTCCGGACGGCCGAGTGGAGAGCACCGGGAACTTCCACGGCCAGCCCCTCGCCCACGCGCTGGACTTCCTCGCCGTGGCCATGACGGGGGTGGGGAGCATCGCCGAGCGCCGGACCCAGTGGCTGCTGGGTCACGGAGGGCAGCGAGGCCTTCCGCCGTTCCTGTCCACGAGCCCCGGCCTGGGATCGGGTTACATGATGGCCCAGTACACGCAGGCCGCCCTGGTCTCGGAGTGCAAGGTCCTGGCCCACCCGGCGAGCCTCGATTCCATCCCCACGTCGGGAGCCCAGGAGGACCACGTGAGCATGGGATGGCTGGCGGGGCTGAAGCTGCGCGATGTGCTCGAGCACGTCCGAACGATCCTGGCCATCGAAGCGATGTGCGCGGCGCAGGCGGTGGACCTCCAGCGGCCGCTCGAGCCCGGGCCCGGGACGGCGGCGGCGCTGCGCGCTCTCCGGGAGCACGTTCACTTCCTGGAGGAGGACCGGAACGTCTCCGTTGACATCGGCGCGACGGCGGGTCTGGTTCGAAGCGGTGCTCTCGTGGCCGCTGCCGAAGCCGTGGTCGGCGACCTGGCCTGAGGGGGCGAGATGAGCCACGAGCCGTCCGAGGTTCGCGCCCCGAGGGGCAAAACGCTCTCCTGCAAGGGGTGGCCGCAGGAGGCGGCCCTCCGGATGCTCCAGAACAACCTGGATCCCGACGTGGCCGAGCGCCCCGAGGAGCTCATCGTCTACGGCGGCACGGGCCGCGCCGCGCGGAACTGGGACGCATTCCACGCCATCGTCCGGGCCCTCCGGAAACTCGAGGACGACGAGACGTTGCTGGTGCAATCGGGGAAGCCCGTTGGAGTGTTCCGCACCCATACCCTGTCGCCGCGCGTGTTGATCTCCAACGCCATGCTCGTCCCGAAGTGGGCTGACTGGGAGACCTTTCACGAGCTGGAGCGGAAGGGCCTCACGATGTACGGCCAGATGACCGCGGGCTCGTGGATCTACATCGGTACCCAGGGCATCCTCCAGGGAACGTACGAGACCCTCGCCGAGCTCGCCGCGCAGCGCTTCGGCGGCACCCTCGAGGGCCGCGTGGTGCTCACCGCCGGGCTCGGCGGGATGGGAGGCGCGCAGCCGCTTGCGGTGACAATGAACGGGGGCGTGGCGCTGGTGGTCGAGGTGGACTCCGCCCGGATCGAGCGCCGGGTGAAGACGCGCTACCTCGACCGGTGGACCGACAGCCTGGACGAGGCCCTGCGGTGGGTCGACGAGGCGCGCAAGAGCGATGAGTCGCTTTCCGTGGCTCTCTTGGGGAACGCCGCCGAAACCCATCCCGAGCTCGTTCGCCGCGGCTTCCGCCCCGATGTGGTCACCGATCAGACATCCGCGCACGACCCGCTGGAGGGATACCTGCCGGCGGGCTTGTCGCTCGAGGAAGCAGCCGGCCTCCGCCAGCGGGACGGGGAAGAGTACGTGAAGCGGTCGCACGAATCGATGGCCGAGCAGGTCGAAGCCATGGTGGCGTTCATGGACAAGGGCGCGACCGTATTCGACTACGGGAACAACCTGCGTGCGGGGGCGCACCAGGGCGGATCCCAGCGGGCCTTCGACTATCCCGGGTTCGTCCAGGCCTTCATCCGCCCGATGTTCTGCGAGGGCAAGGGGCCGTTCCGGTGGGTGGCACTCTCTGGCGACCCGGAGGACATCCTGGCCACCGACCGGGCAGTGGCCGACCTGTTCCCGGACGACGAGCGGTTGGCTCGATGGTTGCGGATGGCCGAGGATCGGGTGGCTTTCCAGGGCCTCCCGGCCCGGATCTGCTGGCTCGGCTATGGGGAGCGAGCGCAGGCAGGCCTGCGGTTCAACGAGCTCGTGGCGTCGGGTGAAGTGTCCGCGCCGATCGTGATCGGCCGAGACCATCTCGACGCCGGGAGCGTGGCGTCTCCGTACCGGGAGACCGAGGGGATGAAGGACGGCTCGGATGCCATCGCCGACTGGCCGGTGCTCAACGCGCTCCTGAATACGGCAGCCGGCGCGCACTGGGTCTCGATGCACCACGGCGGCGGGGTGGGTATCGGGTACTCCATCCATGCGGGGATGGTCGTGGTGGCCGACGGAACGGACGATGCCGCCTCGCGCCTCGAGCGCGTGCTCACATGCGATCCGGGCATCGGCGTGGTGCGCCACGCCGATGCGGGGTACGAACGCGCCATCGACGTGGCCAGGGAGCGCGGCGTGCGACTGCCGTGGATGGAGGACGACGGCTGAGGCGCGCCGGGGTTTCAGAAGACCCGAATTGGCCGCGCGCCTCCGCGTGGCTCGCGGGCGACCACCACGTTGAACCGGTGGCGAGGATGGGGGTCGTGGGCGCTCCGATCCGGCTCGGCTCGATCTCCGGAGGCCGTTTCGACCTCGCTCCGGACGCGGTCCGGGGCGCGCTGGTCACGTACTCGACCTTCGCCGACGGCATCGACGTGCGCGCCGTCGCGGTCAAGGATGCCGGCGATCTCGCCATCGCCGGATCGTCTCCCGAGGCGGCTCTCCGGGAGATCGCCGGGTCGGTGGGTGGCACCCTGGACACGTACGCCGTCGCCGTCGTCCTCGGCGGTGACAACAGCATCACCAGGCCGGCATGCAGGGGGCTCGGGCCGGATCTGTCACGCGTCGGGCTGCTCACGCTCGACGCCCACCACGACCTCCGGGACACGAGCGATGGCCTGACGAACGGAAATCCGATCCGCGCGCTCTTGGAAGACGGGCTTCCCGGTGAGAACGTCGTCCAGGTCGGCATCCAGCCGTTCGCCAACTCCGCGGCTTACGCGAACGTCGCTCGCGGCGCGGGTATCACCGTGGTCACTGCAGACGAGGTCCGAACGGCGGGGATCAACTCCGTCGTTCAGGAGGCGCTCCTCGTCCTTGCCTCCCGGGCCGATGCGATCTACGTGGACCTGGACCTCGACGTCCTCGACCGGGCCTTCGCGCCGGCGTGTCCCGGGTCGCGCCCGGGTGGCCTGGCACCGTGGGAGGTCCTGGCGGCGGCGCGCCTGGCGGGGGCCCACCCGAAGGTCCGGGCGATCGACCTGGTGGAGGTGGATCCCGAGCGAGACGTAGCGGATGTGACGGTTCTCACCGCGGCGGCCTGTCTCCTGTCGTTCGCCGCGGGCGTGGCGACCCGAGGGGGGGAAGGATGAGACTCATCTGGTGGTTGCTGATCGGGCTCGTCGCTGGGATCCTGGCGCGGTTCCTGTTCCCCGGGGCGGTTCCCCTGAGCATCGGTCAAACGCTCCTGCTCGGCCTTGCCGGTTCCCTCGTCGGTGGCCTCCTCGGCGATCTCGTCGAGGGGCGTCGTGCGGGACTCCGCCCGGCGGGGCTCCTGGGCTCGGTGATCGGGGCGATCCTGGTGATCGTCATCTTCCGGGCCTTGGGCTGATCTTTTCGAACCGGCCGAGGTTGGCCGGTTCGCTTGGCGGGGAAGATGACGAAGCCAACCGTGACACGGGAGGTATCGGCATGAACATCATCTGGTGGTTGCTGGTCGGTCTGATCGCAGGGGCGCTGGCCAGGCTGCTCCTGCCGGGTCGAGATCCGATGGGCTTCGTCGGCACACTCGTCCTGGGCCTTGTCGGATCCCTCGTTGGAGGATTCATCGGAAGCCTGTTCACGTCTGGGGATGACGACTTCAGTCCCGCCGGTATCATCGGGTCCGTGATCGGCGCGGTGATCGCGTTGCTGATCTGGCGAGCCATGAGCAGTCGGAGGCCCGCGGCGTGAGTCGCCCCACGATCGACGACGTCCGCAAGCAGGTCGCGGAGGCAGCTGAGGCGGTTGTCGAGTACCTGGACTCGCCGGAGGGGCGGCGAGTGCGGAGCAAGGTCGCGTCCGGCCTCATCTTCACCGCACCGCTCCTGTCCCGTCTTCCGGTCGTACGGCGCACACCGCTGGGCCGGGCGCTCTCCCTCCTCGGCGGCGCCGCGCTCATCGTCAAGGCGGCGGAGATGATCCGGGACTGGGAGCCCCGAAGGGTCGAGGCCGGCGGGATCTAGCTCTTCAACGAAGCGAGGGCCTTCGCCACGACCTCGTCGGACGGCGCCTCACTCGATACATCGGCGACCCACGCGTAGCGGATGGCGCCATCCTGCCCCACCGCGACCACCGCTCGCTTGCTCATGTGTCGCAGGCCCCCGAACAGCTCCGGAGGGTACGTGCCGACGTAACGCTCGCTCACCTCGTGCTCGTAGTCGGCAAGGATCGGAACGCCGAAGTGATGTTCCTTCGCCCAGGCCGCGATCATCTGGGGATAGTGTCCGGTCACGCCCCACACGGTGACGCCCGCACCCGCGTACAGATCGATCTCGTCACGCACCGCGCACATCTGCCGCTCGCAGGTGGAGGTGAACGGCGCGGGGAAGAAGTGCAGGATCACCGGACGCTCGGTCAGCTCCTTGGAGAGCCGGTGCATCTCGTACTCACGGCTGTCGGGGTCCCGCCGCCCCGGGAGCTCGAAGTCAGGAGCCCGCTCGCCCACGCGAATCGTCATGCCCTCAGCCTATCCAGGGAACCATCGTTCGAGCCGTTCCCTCTCGAACTGCTCTTTGGAAGCCAGGTGTTCGGGCGCGTCCTCCTCGATCGTGACGTCGGGCGGCGACGCCAGGAAGTTGCCCCGCACCATGCTGGCTCTCCCCCCGCCCACCTCGAGGAAGCAGAACCCGAAGCCGTCGAACGCGGCGTCCGGCTCCCCTCCGGCGATCGTGGCAACGATGTTCCGTCCCACGACTTCCCCGTGGCTCTCGGCGAAGACTCCCGCCTTGGGAAACGGAAGCCCCATCCCCGTGGCCATCTCCACCACGTCCCCCACGGCGAAGACGCGTTCGTCCTCGGTCTGGAGGGTCGCCGGGTCCACCTTCACCCACCCACTCTCGCCAGCGAGACCGCTTTCCCCGACCACGGCGGGTGGGCGGTGCGGCGGAGCCAGCAGGAGGAGATCCGCTCGGATCGTGCCGCCGTCCTCGAGCGTGAGGGTCCCGGGGCCCGCCTCCGCCAGGCTGGTCTTCGGACGGAACCGGATCCCCCTCGACGCCAGCCTCCCTTCGATCGCCGAGCACGCCGCGGGTCCCGCCGCGGGAACCGACATGGGCTGGGGCGTCAGCACCTCCAATTCCACTTGCTCCCGGCGGCCCTTCCGCCTGAGGAGCCCGTCGACGAGGAAGGCAGCCTCGTACGGCGCGGGCGGGCACTTGATTGGCACGCCGGCGATGGCGATGACCACGCGTCCCTCCTCGAGGCCTTGGAGGCGTTCGCCCGCCTCCGTCGCGCCGTCCACCGTGTAGAGGTTCGGGTTCCCGTCCGGCTCCCCCGGCACCAGGTCGATGCGTTGCTGGGCCCCCAGGGCGACCACCAGGAAGTCGTAGTCGATGTCGGCCCCGTCCACGCGCACGTGCCTGGCGTCGCGGTCGATGGCCTCGACGCGTCCCTGGCGGAAGGGGATGCTTGCGCGGGAGAGTGCTGTTCGGTCGCGGGTGCCCTCGCCCGGCGATGACCTGCCGTCCAGGAGCCACAGTTTCCGAAGCCCCATGAGGAACGTCGGGGACTCATCGACCAGGACCAGATCGATATCGTCCCCCGCTCCTCGTCTCAGAGCGTGGGCCGCCGCCAGCCCGCCGAACCCCGCTCCCAGAACCACCACGCTCGGACCCGTACGGATCTCCTTATTGAGCGATACCCCGAGAGGCTACCCGAATGCCGCGCGGCGCAGCTCGGCGAAGGCCCGGACCAGGTCGGGCACCTGGTAGTGCGCGTTGAGGCCGCTGGGGTTGGGAAGCAGCCACGTGCGGGAGCCGGCCACGGCCTCGACCTGCGGACCCACGGTGGCGCCGGACTGGCCGAACGCCGTTCGGTACGCGGTGAGCCCGAGGAGGGCCACAAACCGAGGACGATACCTGCCGACCTTCGTGGATAGCCGCCGCGACCCTCGGCGAAGCTCATCGGGGTCGAGCTCATCGGCCACCGCGGTTGCCCGGGCCACCAGATTCGTGATCCCCACACCGGAGGGGAGCAGCTCCTGCTCTTCGAACGGTGAGAACACGCGATCGGTGAACCCCGCGCCGTGCAGGGTCTTCCAGAACCGGTTGCCGGGCCGGGCGAAATGGTGCCCCACGGCCCCCGAGTAGAGCCCCGGGTTGATCCCGACGAACAACACGCGCAGGCCGGGGGCGATGACGTCGGGAACTCGCTTCCCGTGGGCCGCAATGATCTGATCCCGGGTGGGACGCCAGGGCCGGGTGGCCATCGGGCCCATTCTCTCCGGACTCCATTCGATCCGCTTCTCCACTCTGGGCCAGCTACCCACCGTTTAGACTCGAGCCGTGCCGGAGCTGCCGGAGATGCAAGCGCTCGCGGAGCGCCTCGACGCGCTCCTCGCGGGAGCCGTGCTCGCCGGTGCCGACCCCCTTCAATTCTCGGCGCTCAAGACGTTCGACCCGTCACCGGAGATGCTCGTCGGCCGCTCCCTGGAGCAGGTCGGGCGGAGAGGGAAGTTTCTCGTCTTTCTCCTCAGCGGGCCGCGCCTCCTGGTGCACCTGTCTCAGGGAGGTCGGGTCGATGTCGAGGATCCACCAAAGACCACCCGTCCGAAGGGCGGGGTCGTGCGGTTGCGGTTCGACGGGCGCCCTTCCGTGCTGGTGAAGGAGTTCGGCACCGAGCGGAAGGCGGGATGGTGGGTGGTGGCCGACGGGGATGATGGGCCACTGGCGTCCCTGGGCCCGGAACCGTCCTCGGACCGCTTCGCCGACCTGATCCGCTCGGGCGACGACCGGCGCCGGGTCCATACGATCCTTCGCGATCAGAAGACCGTGGCGGGGATCGGCCGCGGGTACGCGGACGACATCTTCCATCGCGCGCGCATCTCTCCCTTCTCCACACTTGCCTCCCTCTCTCTCGAGGATCGCGAGGCGCTCCTCGACGCCGCCCGGGCAGTACTCGACGAGGCCCTCGCGGCGGAACGGCGTCGCACCGGTGGTCTCCCGACGAAGCTCGGTGATCACTTCACGGTGCATGGCCGGTTCGGCTACCCGTGCCCTCGTTGCGGGGCGGATCTCCGCCGCGTGTCGTACGAGTCCCACGAGATCACGTATTGCCCGGCGTGCCAGACGGGCGGGAGGATCCTCGCCGACCGACGGATGTCGCGTCTTCTCCGCTAGCCGCTCGCACGCTCGCGTAGCCGGTCCCAGATGGTTCGTTGCCCGGGCAAGACGGTATCCTTCTGCCCCCACGGACAGAGGAGGGCGGGATGGGTTCGGCGTTCGAGGCCGTCCGCAGCTTCTACGAGTCGACGGCGGAGCGACTGGGGCTGGAGCTCTCGCTCCGGGAAGCCCTGTCCTCGCCTGCTCGCGAGGTGACCGTTCAGGTCCGAGTGCCGATGGACTTCGGTGGCTTCAAGGTCTTCCGCGGATACCGCGTCCAGCACAACAACGCTCGGGGTCCGTTCAAGGGCGGCATCCGGTTCCATCCGGTGGTGAACCTGGACGAGGTCATGTCGTTCGCGATGCTGATGACGTGGAAGACGGCCCTCATGAACATCCCGTTCGGCGGGGCCAAGGGCGGCGTTCAGGTGGACCCAAAGATCCTTTCGGAGGCGGAGCTGGAACGCCTGTCGCGCGGATACATGCGGGCGATCGCGGACTTCGTCGGCCCACAGGTGGACGTGCCCGCTCCCGACGTCAACACCACGCCCCAGATCATGGCCTGGATGGCCGACGAGTATTCGCGCCGGTTCGGCCCCGAACCCGCCGTCATCACGGGGAAGCCGGTCGTCGTGGGCGGGTCCCTCGGACGCGACGCCGCGACCGGACGGGGAGCGGCGATCTGCCTCGACCTGATCGTCGAGTCCAGGGGCTGGCGCCGCGAGGACACCCCGGTGGCCATCGAGGGGTACGGGAACGCAGGGTCGTGGCTGGCCATCCTGCTCGAGGAGCTCGGCTATCCCGTGATCTCGGTCTCCGACAGCAAGGGCGCCATCCTCGCCACCAAGGGCCTGCCGACGCGGGAGGTCCTCGCGCACAAGAGGGATACCGGCAGCGTGGTCGGCTTCGAGGGCGCCGAGACCATGAACGGCGAGGAGCTCTTCCGAACCGAGTGTCAGGTCCTCGTCCTGGCCGCACTCGAAGAGAGCGTGACGGCCGACAACGCGGACGAGATCGCGGCGAGCCTGCTTCTCGAGACCGCCAACTATCCCGTGACGCCCGACGGAGAAGTCACGCTCATCGACCGGGGGATCACCGTGGTTCCCGACATCCTGGCTTCGGGAGGCGGCGTAAGCGTGTCGTATCTCGAATGGGTACAGGACCTCCAGCGCCAGCAGTGGCCCGAGGAGCGTGTGAACTCCGACCTCACCCAGATCATGCGCGGAGCGACCGAGCAGGTCCTGGCCCGCGCCGACCTGGAGGGCAGCTCCCTGCGGGAGGCTGCCTACCTGATCGCCGTGGACCGGGTGGCCCAGGCGGAGATCGCTCGCGGGTATCGCTGACGGGATCTGGGCGAGGCTCTAGGAGCGGACCGTGTCGTAGGACTGAGTCGCGAGCTCCAGTACGCGGCGCACCGACTGCTCGGGGGCGAACACGAACGCCAACGTGTCCGAAGGCGTCGTGGCGCCCAGTAGTGTGATCGGCGGTCCGCCCGGCCGGGTCGCGAGGGGCGCGGGACCGGAGACGGGCTGGTGCCCCGCGGGCGCGAAGGGCGCCAGACACTGCCAGCAGACATCGGCGGTCGCGATATTGTTCGCGCCGCACGGATCGCAGGCTCTGCTCCGGTCCTCCATCTCGAATCGACCCGGCCGGGAAGGCCGCCGCCTCCTCGTATGTCGGACCGCTCCCCAGGCCTCTTGAATCGCGGCCAGCCCGCGCGTGCGGCGCGGGCGGCTCCTGTGGAGGCCTCGTGCGCCTGGAGTACGCTGTATCGGGAGGTTGCCGAGATGCCCAAGAACATCGTCGAGAAGGTCCTGGAGGAGCACCTCGTCTCGGGCAGGCTGGAGCCGGGCGAGCCGATCTCCTACCGCATGGACCAGGTCCTGCTCCAGGACGCCACCGGGACGATGGCGTGGATGGAGTTCGAACAGCTCGAGGTGGACCGGGTCCAGGTCCCACTGGTGGTCCAGTACGTGGACCACAACATGATCCAGCTTGACCACAAGAACCCCGACGACCACTTCTTCCTTCAGACCTGCGCCATGCGCTACGGCGCGGTGTTCTCCCGGCCCGGCAACGGCATCTCCCACTACGTGCAGCTCGAGCGGTTCGACGTGCCCTACGCCACCCTCGTGGGCTCCGACTCCCACACGACCACGGCGGGGGCGATGGGCATGTTCGCCCTCGGCATCGGCGGCATGGACGCCGCGGTGGCGATGGCCGGGCACCCGTTCGAGCTCACCTATCCGACAGTGGTGCGGGTGGTCCTCGAAGGCGAGCTCTCGCCGTGGGTGTCGGCGAAGGACGTGATCCTCGAGATGCTCCGCCGCCTCACCGTGAAGGGCGGGATCAACAAGGCGTACGCCTTCGATGGGCCTGGCGTGGCCACGCTGTCCCTCCCCGAGCGGGCCACCATCTGCAACATGATCCTCGAGCTGGGAGCCACCGCGGGCATCTTCCCGGTTGACGACCGGACCAGGGAGTGGCTCGAGCTGCAGGAGCGGCCGGAAGACTTCAGGGAGCTCCTGCCCGACGACGGAGCCCGGTACGACGAGGAGTTGGTCATCGACCTGGCGTCTCTCGAGCCGCTCATCGCCAAGCCGAGGAACCCCGACAACGTCGTGCCCGTTCGCGAAGTGGCGGGCACGAAGGTGGCCCAGGTGTGCGTGGGATCCTCGGTGAACTCGTCCTTCGAGGACCTGGCCATCCCCGCGTACATCCTCAAGCACGGGGGTGGAGTGAACCCGTGGCTGGAGATGACCGTCTCTCCCGGGTCGAGACAGGTCCTGGACACGATCGCCCGCACCGGTGTGCTCACCGACTACGTCGCCGCCGGGGCCAGGCTCCTGGAGCCGGCCTGCGGGCCCTGTGTCGGCATGGGCCAGGCTCCGCCTTCGGGCCAGCCCTCGGTGCGAACCATGAACCGCAACTTCCAGGGGCGCTCGGGAACGATCGATGATTACGTGTACCTGGCCTCGCCGGCCACCGCAGCGGCCACCGCGGTGAAGGGCACCATCGCCGACCCCCGCGACCTCGGCCTCGATCCGCCGGCGTTCGAGGAGCCCAAGCCGGTCACGGATGACTCGATGCTCATCCAGCCGCTTCCACCCGATGAGGCGAAGAAGATCGAGATCTGGCGCGGCCCCAACATCAAGCCGCCGCCCGTCCCAGCCGAGCTCCCGGAGTCGCTCGCCGGACGGGTCCTGATCGTCCTTCCCGACAACATCTCCACAGGGTCGATGTCGCCCGACGGCGTGTTGGTGTTCCAGGAGCGGTCGAACATCCCCGCCATCGCCGAGTACTGCTTCCGCAAGGAGGATCCCCAGTTCGTCAGCCGAGCCAAGGAGTGGGGCGGCGGATTCATCGTTGCGGGCGACAACTACGGTCAGGGGTCGTCCCGGGAGCACGCCGCCCTGGCGCCGCTCCAGCTCGGGGTGCGCGCGGTCTTCGCCAAAGGGTTCCACCGGATCCACCGCCGGAATCTCATCAACCACGCCATCGTCCCGTTGCTCATCGGCGACGACGTGTACGGGAAGGCCACCCTGGGGGACCTCTGGCGGCTTCCCAGCCTGAGGGCCGAGCTCGAGGCAGGCAGCCCGACGTTCCGGCTCGAGCTCGACGGCAATACCTTCGAGGTGAAGAACGACCTGAACGACCACGAGCGGAAGTTGCTGCTCGCTGGCGGCCTTCTCCGCTACCTCAAGGAGCGAGCGTCCAACTGACCCCTGGCGGAGAAGCAGGCGGGGGCGCCCTGCAGAGCGCCCCCATCAATGTTCCCGATGCTTGGTTACGCCAGGGCCCCGTACACGAAGTACCAGACGAAGATGGCCGAAACGAGATACATCAGCCAGTGGACCTGCGCCCAACGCCCTCGGAGGACCTGGATGACCGTGTACGCGATGAATCCCGCAGCAACCCCGTTCGTGATGCTGAACGTGAACGGCATGACCACCATTGCCAGGAGGGCCGGGATCCCCACCCCCGGGTCGCCCCAGTTGATGTCCTTGACGATGGTCATCATGAAGTAGCCCACGATCACCAGGACCGGAGCCGTGGCCTCCGGCGGGATCACCCCAGCCAGGGGCGCGAAGAACAGCGCCAGGAAGAACAGAACCGCCACGACGACCGAGGTGAGGCCGGTCCGTCCCCCCTCCGAGACGCCGGCGGCGCTCTCGATGTAGGTGGTGTTGGAGGAGGATGAGGCCGCGCCCCCCGCCGCCGCCGCGAGGGAGTCCACCAGGAGCACCCGGTTGATCCCGGGCAACCTCCCATCTCGGTCGAGCAGCCCGGCC
This sequence comes from Actinomycetota bacterium, assembly GCA_036001425.1. Lineage (GTDB taxonomy): Bacteria > Actinomycetota > UBA4738 > UBA4738 > CALAEC01 > DASYVD01. The sequence continues at coordinate 18,834 of DASYUI010000032.1, read as the reverse complement.
TCTCCCGCGAGGCCCACGACCGTCCCCATCGTGTCGAAGAAGTCGGACAGCATCACCGAGATGATCAGAGCGAGAGCGGTTCCCACCCCCACCACGCTGAATACGTTGAACGAGAAGTCCCCGACCAAGGCGAAGTCGGGCGTCGAGAGCACCGTGCTGGGAAGGCGAGCCGTGTCGGGCCCGACCGCGGACCAGATCTGGCCGCCCCCCCACGCCTCGTTGATCACCATGGCGACGACGGTTGTGGCCAGTATCCCGACGAGGAGCGCCCCTCTCATCCGGACCGACACCAGGGTCGCCGTCAGTCCCAGGCCGATGGCGAACGTCAGGATCCGGAGAGTGGTGAGGTCGGGGTTCAAGGTGACGATGGTGCCGGCCTCCGGATGGATCACGATCCCCGCGTTGACCAGCCCGATGAACGCGATGAACAGGCCGATGCCGATCCCGATGGCGCGCTTCAGGTCCATGGGGATGGCGTTCATGACGGCTTCCCGAAACCCCGTAAGCACCAGGGCCGCGATCACTAGCCCCTCGATCACGATGACGCCCATGGCCTCGGGCCAGGTCAGCCCGTGGGTCCCGACCAGGGTGAACGCCACGAAGGCGTTCAGGCCGAGCCCGGCCGCCAACGCGAACGGGTAGTTGGCCCACAGCCCCATGGCCAGCGTCATGACCCCCGCAACCAGAGCGGTCACCGTCAGGACTTGGGGAAATGCGAGTTGGACCCCGTTCTTGTCCGGTAAGACCCCCAGGATGGAGGGATTCACGAACAGGATGTAGGCCATGGTCAGCCACGTGGCCACCCCGGCGATGAGTTCCGTGCGCACGGTCGAGCCGCGCTCGGAGATGTGGAAGTAGCGGTCGAGGCCGCTGTCCGTTCGGGCCGTTCCTGGGGAAGGTCTCGCCTCCGTGGACGCCATGCGTCCCTCCTTTCGGACGAGCCCGGACACCCGTCCCCGGCCGGCCCGGGGTCCTTTTCGGATCGCGCCGAAGCATAGGAAGCGGGCAGGTCCGAACGCAAACCAATCGCCGGAGAAAGTCGAGGTTGCCGGAACGACCGGTCGGGTAGGGGATGCTGCCCGAAGGAGGGCAGACGACCTACGCACATCTACCTACCCCTTCGAGGCTCTTTTGGTTTACGCTTCTCCCACTTCCGGGGGACAGCTGGACCAGGCCGGAGGGGGGAATGGACCGCCCCACAAATGGGAATAACCCCGCCGACCGCTCTATTCGGTCCCGGAGGCATGCCCGAGGCTGGGAGGTGGGGAACGTGGGGGGGATTGCCCGTTTCAGTTGGCTTGTCCTGCGTGGTGGCGGTGAGCGACACCGTGCCCGGCGGCAGGCGATGGCCAGGACCTGGCTCGTACTCGTCCTGACCCTTGGTTTGTCCCTCGTTCCCGTGGGCCTGGTGCTGGCCGACCCTCCCGCCCACAGCAACGCGGGAGGAAAGAAGAACCACGACTCCAGCCTCGACGAGGGATCCGATGCGCCCTCCCAGGGTGAAGAGTCCCCAGACGGGTCTGCCGACGGCGGGGAAGCCCCGGACTCCGAACCGAGCGGTGAGGAGGCCCCGGGGAACCAGGGATCCGGTAACCAGGGCTCCGGCGGGGGTGGCGGTGCGCCCGCGGACGAGGGCCCGGCGGCCGATGAACCCGGCTCGGACCAAGCGGCCGCCGACGACGCCGCGGCAGCAGACGAGGCCGCCGGAAACACCAAGAAGGAGAAGGCGGCCAAGGGCAAGCCCCAAGACGCCGCCAAGCCTCCGGGTAACAACGGCACCGTCAAGGTCGACGGCAGAGAGTTCGACACCCACCCGAACAACGAGCCCCACCCGGGCTGCGACTTCCAGATCGACTTCTACGGGTACGACGAGGGCGACCTCACGGCCGACATCTTCTTCACGCTCCAGGCGCCCAGCGGCAGCGGACCGCTCGCCAGCCGTACGGACATCTTCATCGGCGAGGATCCCGCCGGGGGTGGGACGGACCTCGACGCGGAGGAGTACTTCGACCTCAGCGATGCACTCGCCGCCTCAGGCGCCTACCAGCACCCGATCCAGGGCTACCACATCAAGCTCACCGTCCACGCCGAGGGTTCGATCGGCGCCGACGTCAAGCACAAGGTCTTCTGGGTGAAGTGCGAGGAACAGGGCGGCCAGTTCTCCGAGCTGGTCGTGACCAAGGTCTGGCTCGACGAGGAGGGGAACGAGGTCGATCCCCCGGAGGATCTCTCCCCCAGCTTCCGGATCGTCATCACGAACCCGGACAACGGGACCTCCCTGACGTGCCGGGTCGAGGACGACGGGGACCTCGATTGCACGGGTGACCTCGTCGTCGCGGACGGCGATGACGTCACGGTGACGGAGATCAACGCACCGGAAGGCTGGATCGGGCCCGGTACCGCCACCGCGGAGTGCGTCACTACGCAGGAGGGGAACGATACCTTCACGACCTGCGAGATCGAGGTCGTCAACGCATTCACGGGTGGTGGGGGCGGACAGACCTTCACCATCGAGGTGGAGAAGGTCTGGCTCGACGAAGAGGGCAACCCCACCTCCCCGCCGGAGGACCTTCCGGAGGGCTTCCAGATCATCATCACGGGTGAGGACGGATCGCTGACCTGCACCGTCGACGAGGAGACGGGGGACGCTCACTGCGAGGGCGACCTCGTGGTGGAGGACGGCGACGAGGTCTCGGTGGAGGAGGTCAACGCCCCCGAAGGGTGGCTCGGACCCGACGAGGCCACCGCGGAGTGCGAGACCACGACGACCGATGAGAACACCCACACGGCGTGCACGATCGAGATCGTGAACATCCCGCAAGTGCTGGGCATACAGGAGATCCGCCGGATCGAGAAGGTCTGGCTCGACGAGGACGGGAACGAGGTCGCCGTCCCGGAGGACCTTCCCGCTGGCTTCACGCTGATCCTCGAAGACCCGGATGAGGGCGGCCGCCTGGAGTGCACCTACGAGGGGGCGAACCTACGGTGCACCGGCCAGATCCAGCTCGAGGATGGCGAGACCCTCGTCGTCGACGAGGAGAACGCACCCGAGGGATGGAGTGGCCCGCAGTCGGTGCCGGTCGATTGCGTCACGGTGGAGGGTGAGGACGGAACGATCACCACGTGCACCGTCCGGGTGGTGAACGAGTTCTCCGGTGGTGGCAGGCCGCCGGAAGTCCTCCCGCGGGGCCCGACGACTCCCGGGGTGCTCGCCGTGACGGGCATCGAGGCCGAGGGCCTGCTGGCGTTGGCCATTGCGTTGCTCGGGAGCGGGGCGGCCGTGCTGGCCGCGGAGCGCCGGAGGCGCCGGGCGAGCCGGTAACGGGGATCCAGCGAGGCGAGCGGCCCGGGCGAACGCCCGGGCCGCTCATCGCTTCCGGAAGGAGTCCCGCGTCGGGACCTCTAGCCGTAGAAGATCTCCGTGACCCAGTACCGGCCGCTCCGCTTCACCACGCCGATGCCGATCCGCCGATAGCCTCTGTTAAGGATGTTGGAGCGGTGGATCGTGCTTCGCATCATGGCCCGGTGGATCCACCGCAGTGTGGACCCGTAGCCGACGTTCTCACCGGCGATCCGCCAGGTGATCCCGCGTTTGTCCAATACACACGGCAAGCACGAGTGCTCATGGAGAGAGCCGCGCCTGGCCATGCGCTCGCTATGCCGATGGGCCGCGCCGGAGAGCTTCCACGAGATCTTGAGCCCCGACAGCCCGTGGTTCCGGCGAGTGTTGTTGACGAGCCGAACCATCGCCCGCTCCGAGTCAGTGACCGCGGACGCCTGGTCCGCCGCCGATCCCGCGACCATCAGCCCGAACGCCAGGCCGAGGCACAGCACGGCGGCTGCGGCCCTTCTCCGTCGTGACCCCGTGATCGAAAGCACAGCAACACCCCCTTAGGTCTCTGGGCTTTGGATCGGGTCGATCCGGGAAGGTCCCGGGGAAGCTATCCCCTCTCGCTGGGCGATGCAAACACCCTGTTCGCATGAGGAGAAATTCGTGAGCTTGGTCCGATTTGGTCGGGTTGCTGGGTGGCGAGCGGCTGGGGCCGACTACCGGCCGAGGATCCGCCGGTATGCGTCGGGGTCGGTGGCGCCCTCGGTGGAGACGAGGAGCACGCGGGTCCGCTCGTCGGCAGCCAATGTCTCCTTCGCCGTTCGTTCCCCGCCCGCGACGATCTCGCGAAGCCCGGCGAGCCCCGCCGCGCCCGTTTCCCCCGACACGATCCCCGCCTCGGCCAGCGCCCGCATCGCCTGAAACGCCCCCTCGTCCTCGACGGCCACGAACAGGTCGATACCCGCGGAGACCTCGGGCCACGCCACGGAGGATGGTGTGCCGCAGTTCAGCCCGGCCATGGCGGAATCATGAGGGCCCGGGATCGTCACGATCTCTCCGGCCTCCACCGAAGCGAGGACGCACGCGGCTCGATCGGGCTCGACCCCCACGATCCTCGGTCGCGGCGACGGCGGTGGACGGCGGAAGTACCGGACCACCGACGCCGCCAGGGCCCCCACTCCGATCTGAACGGCGACAAGGTCCGGAGGCTCGCGACCGAGCTCGGAGAGCCTGTCCTCGACCTCCCAGAAGATGGTCGAATACCCCTCGATCACCCACCGAGCGGTTCGATCCTGGCCTTCCACGGCGGTGTCCTGGATCAAGAGACAGCGGTCGCCGGCGAGGACCGCCGCGGCCTCCACGGCGTCCTCGTAGGTCCCGTCCACCACCGTCACCGGAGCGCCCTCGCTCTCGATGGCTTCGATCCGGGCCCGGGCCGTCCCCTGCGGCACGAAGATCCGGGCCTCGAACTCCAGGAGCCGAGCCATCCGGGCCACCGCCCGCCCGTGGTTGCCGTCGGTGGCAGCGCTCAGAGTCATCGGCCGAAGCCCCGCCAGGCGCTCGGCCAGCTCGCCGAGCGTGCGCCATTCCCCGGGGGCCTCCCCCAGCCGCTCGGCCACCGCCTGAAAGGTGGCCCACGAGGCGCCCAGGATCTTGAAGGAAGGAAGTCCCAGCCGCCCCGACTCGTCCTTCACCCACACCTCCCCCACACCCAGTGCCTCCGCCACAGTCGGTGCCTCCACGAGCCGGGTCTCCTCGTAGCCGGGTAGCCTCCGGTGGAAATCCAGGGGCTCGCGGGTGGCCGGGATCGGGCTCGTGTATCGCTGGGCCGAGGGATTGACAAACGTCCTGGTGGACATGGGTAGACCGGATGCTAGCAAACCTCGACAAACCCGCCCCTCTTTTGACGGGGGGCCGGGGGGGTAGCTCGCCGACGAGCTAGGAGGGGCTGGGCGAAATCAGCGAGCGGACCCCCCGGAGTGACGGGGGGCCGGGGGGGTAGCTCGCCGACGAGCCAGGAGGGGCTGGGCGAAACCAGCGAGCGGACCCCCCGGAGGAAACGGGCTGTTACCCTGAATGAAAGAGCCGAGCGAACCGATAGCACGGACAGGAGGTCCGGGGGGGTAGCTCGCCCCGAGGTAGCAAGCCTACGAGTCGGAGAGCGAGCGGACCCCCGGCACCGGACAGGAGTCGGCGATGAGCATCGACATCTTCGGCCAGCAGATTCCCGACCGCGACCCGCAGGAGACCGCCGAGTGGCTGGAGGCCCTCGGTGGAGTCATCGAGGACTCGCCTGCCCGGGCCCGGTTCCTGATGCACCGGCTCATCCGGGAGGCCCGGAACCGGAACATCGGCCTCCCCTCGCTTGTCTCGACGCCGTACATCAACACCATCCCTCCCGAGCAGGAGCCCGAGTTTCCCGGTGACGAGGACCTGGAACGGCGCATCCGCCGGATCATCCGGTGGAACGCGGTGCTGATCATCACCCGCGGGAACAAGCACTCCCCCAACATCGGGGGCCACATCTCGACCTACGCCTCCGCCGCCTCTCTCTACGAAGTGGGCTTCAACCACTTCTTCCGGGGCAGGGACCACGAGGGCGGGGGGGACCTCGTGTACTACCAGGGCCACGCCGCCCCCGGCATCTACGCCCGGGCCTTCCTGGAGGGACGCCTCTCCGCGGAGCAGCTGGACGAGTTCCGCCGGGAGGCCTTCGGGGGTGGCCTGTCCTCGTATCCGCACCCGCGTCTGATGCCCCAGTTCTGGGAGTTCCCCACGGTATCCATGGGCCTTTCCCCGCTGAACGCGATCTACCAGGCCCGGTTCAACAAGTACCTCGAGCGGCGGGGCATCGCGGACACGTCCCAGAAGCGCGTGTGGTGCTTCGTGGGCGACGGGGAGATGGACGAGCCCGAGTCAATGGCCGGGCTGTCGCTCGCCGCGCGCGAAGTGCTCGACAACTTGATCTTCGTGGTGAATTGCAACCTTCAGCGCCTCGACGGCCCGGTCCGAGGCAACGGCAAGATCATCCAGGAGCTCGAGTCGATCTTCCGCGGTGCCGGGTGGCACGTCATCAAGGTGGTGTGGGGCCGCGAGTGGGACGACCTCCTGGCCAAGGACGACGACGGCCTGTTGGTGAACAAGATGAACACAACCCTCGACGGCGAGTTCCAGAAGTACACCGTCGAGTCCGGAAGCTACATCCGGGAGCACTTCTTCGGTCCCAACCCGCGGCTCCAGGAGATGGTGGCCCATCTGTCCGACGATGAGCTCTGGCGACTGCGCCGCGGCGGGCACGACTACCGCAAGCTCTACGCAGCGTACGCGCGCGCCGTCGAGCTCCGGGGCGCGCCCGTCGTGATCCTGGCCAAGACGGTGAAGGGGTGGGGCTTGGAGTCGATGGCCGGGCGCAACGTCACCCACCAGCAGAAGAAGCTCTCCGAGGAGCAGCTGGAGAAGTTCCGTGACAGCTTGGAGCTTCCCATCAAGGACGAGGACATCGAGGAGGGCGTTGCGCCCTACTACCACCCCGGCGAGGACTCGGAGGAAGTGAGGTACCTGAAGGAGCGGCGCAAGCAGCTCGGCGGGTTCCTCCCCGAGCGTCGGGTGCACCCGGTCGGCATCGAGCTTCCCAAGGAGGGCCTGTACGGGGAGTTCTTCAAGGGATCGAAGCAACCCGTGGCCACCACGATGGCCTACGTGCGCCTGCTCCGGGCGTTGCTCCGTGACAAGACGATCGGGGAGCGGGTCGTCCCGATCATCCCCGACGAGGCCCGAACCTTCGGAATGGAATCCCTGTTTCCTGAGTTCAAGATCTACTCGGCGCACGGCCAGCGGTACGAGCCGGTCGACGCGGCGCACCTCCTGGCCTACAAGGAGGATGAGAAGGGCCAGATCCTGGAAGAGGGCATCACCGAGGCGGGATCCATGGCGTCGTTCATCGCCGCGGGTACCTCGTACGCGACGCACGGTGAGCCCATGATCCCCTTCTTCAGCTTCTACTCTATGTTCGGGTTCCAGCGGATCGGTGACCTGATCTGGGCGGCCGCCGACCAGCGAACGCGGGGGTTCCTCCTGGGCGCAACGCATGGCCGGACCACGCTGCTCGGCGAAGGGCTCCAGCATCAGGATGGCCACTCGCTCCTGATCTCGACGACCAACCCGGGTGTGCGGGCGTACGACCCGGCCTGGGCCTACGAGGTCGCCGTGATCGTCCGCGACGGTCTCCGCCGGATGTGCGAGGAGGGCGAAGACGTCATGTACTACCTGGCTCTCTACAACGAGCCGTACCCGCAGGAGCCGATGCCTGACGGAGCCGAGGAAGGGATCCTCAAAGGGCTGTACCGGTTCCGGCCGGCCCCCGAGGAGCGTACCCACCGGGCGCAGATCTTCGCCTCCGGCCCGATGATCCAGCAGGCCCTCAGCGCCCAGGAGCTCCTCGCCGAACACCACGATGTGGCCGCCGACGTGTGGAGCGCCACCTCCTACCCCCTGTTGCGGCTTGACGCATTGGACACGGAGCGGTGGAACCGCCTGCATCCCGAGGACGCGAAGCGCACGCCGTTCGTGACCGACGCGCTCGAGGGAGCGGAGGGCCCCATCGTCGCGGTCAGCGATCTCATGAAGGCGGTGCCCGACCTGATCGCCAGATGGGTGCCGCAACCCTTCGTTCCGCTGGGGACCGATGGGTTTGGCCGGTCGGATACTCGCGAGGCCCTACGCCGGTTCTTCGAGATCGACGCGGAGCACGTGGTCGTGGCGACGCTCTCCGCTCTGGCAGACATGGGCGACGTGAAGCCCGAGGCCGTGACCGAGTCGATCAAGCGCTACGAGATCGACTCGGAGCACCCATCCCCGCCAAGCTTGCCGTAGCGCGCCGGCGGGGTTCCGCCGGGTCATGGGCCGCCCGCTCGAACGGGCACCTTCCGTAGCGCGGCCGGGCGCTCGAACCGCCCGAACACAGCGACGATCACGAGGAGGATGGCTCCCGGGACCAAGATCCAGATCGGCCGCTCGAGCCACCACCGGAGCTGGGTCGCGTTGGTGTGTCCCAGCCCCAGCGGCCAGAGCAGAAGGATGGCGATCAGGTACGCCGTCATGTGCCACAGGAACAGCGTCATGATCACGCTGTTCACCAGAACGGTGAACCTCCAGGGACCGTCACGCTCGAGCCACCGGGACACGCGCTCCCGAAGGAGCATCACCACGCCGATCGACCAGAACGCCATAGCCATGAAGCAGATCGTGGGCGGATACGCGTTGCTGATCGGCTCGACGTCGGTCCCGAGCAGGCTCTTCGGGTAGTGCCCGACGCCGGGGAACCACCGCTCTCCCACCTCTCCGAAGATCCACGGGTTCGTGAGGAGGACCAGGAGGGCCAATCCGGAGAGGGCCATGGTCGCGTGGGCGCTTCGGGGAAGCCGACGGAGTCGCCCGTCGGCGTAGAAGAACCCGAGCTGGTGGGGCAGGAACATGACGAACACAACGTTGAGGTACCGGAACCCCTTGAGGCCCGCCACGAAGCCCAGCGCGTCCATGGTCACGGCCCCCAGGACCATGCCCGCCGGCACCGCGAGGCCGAAGCGCTCGTGGAGGCGGATCATCACCGGTGCCACCACCAGCACGACGGCGTACAGGCCCAGGAACCACAGGGGCCCGAAGGGAACCGTCGCTCCCGGCGGCCGGACGCCGCGCAGGAATGGGGTGGTCTTCGCGCCGACGTCCGAGAGGTGCAGGCCGACCTGGATCAGCACCCATACGCCGATGAAGATCAAGCTGGGCGCGAAGAGGCGGGTGAGGCGGGTCCGGGTCCACCTCCACGTGGACGTGCCGCTTCGCTGAGACGACCGGTAGGTCACGAAGTTCGAGAAGCCACCGACGAAGAAGAAGATCGGCATGACCTGAAGCAGCCAGGTGAAGGCCCAGGCCCAGTTAGTGACCCCGATGGCGCTCCTGGTCCCGATGACACCGCCCCGCCAGTAGATCATCCCGATCAGCCAGTGGCCGACCACCACCACGAGGATCGACAGGGCCCGCAAGAAGTCCATGTACCGGTCGCGACCGGCCGGGGTCCTGCGGATCAGTTCGTCGAGGCGCCCGAGCATGCCAGCCGAAGATTCTGACCTATCCGATCCCATTACTGCACGGCGGTCTGGTCTCCCCCAGAGCGGGAGTCCGCGAGGCCGGGGGCGGAATGGAAACCCGGCAGGCGCAGGGTAAAGGTGGATCCCTCTCCGGACACGCTCCGGACGTCGATCGAGCCACCGTGCGCCTCGACGATCGCCTTGGCGATGGCGAGGCCGAGCCCGGTACCCCCCCTCCCGCGGGATCGGCCCGGGTCCGATCTCGCGAACCTGTCGAAGATCCGCCCCAATTGCTCCACTGGGATCCCTTCTCCTGTATCGGAGACCTCGATAACGGCAACGCCATCCTCCGCCCGCGCAACCAGGTTGATCTGGCCATCCGGGGAGGTGAAATTCACCGCGTTCTCGATGAGTGCGTCGAGAGCGATCCGCAGCCTGCTCTCGTCCGCGCCCAACCAGCCATCCCCCTCGATCCGCAGGCTCCATCGTCGCGAAGCGGCCGCCATCCAGCGCTTCTCCGCCTCCGCGATCAGAGATGCGAGCCGCATCGGCGCTGGCCGAAGGAAGCCGGGGCCCTCCGCCGCGGCGAGCAAAAGAAGGCGCTCGGAGATCCGGGAGAGTCGCTCGAGCTCGTCGAGGACCACCTCGGCGTCCTCCCGGACCTGGCCCCGGGCGGCTTCCCTGACCAGTTCGGCGTGTCCGGTGGCCACCGTGATCGGGGTGCGCAGCTCGTGTGAAGCGTCGCGAACGAACTCACGCTCCCGCTCGAACAACCGATGCTCGGCCTCGGCCGCCCGCCTGACTTCCTCCATGGCTGTCTGGCGTCGCTGGGCGTGCCACACCATGGCCACGAACATCGCGGCCATGAGAGGGACCTCTGCCAGCTCGTCGAGCCGCTCGTGGCGGCCGCTCAAAACCACGAAGAGCATGGAAGCCCCGGTGACGAGGGTCACGGCCGCCAGCACGAGCACGGTGCTTCGGAGGGTCCACACCCGCAGTCCGTAGACCAAGGTGAGACTCACCCACACGAAGTGGAAAGGGATGGTCTCCCACTTCGGCGCCAGCAACATGACGACGACGTTCGCCGTGGCGAAGAGGCCCCAAGCCGTCTCGAGCCATCGTCTACGGAGTGTGGAACCGATACCCGACATTGCGCACCGTTTCGATGACGTCGGCGCCCAGCTTCGCGCGCAGCCGCCGCACGTACACGTCGACGACGTTGCTTCCCGGGTCGAAAGAGAAGCCCCACACCTCCTGGAGCAGCCTCTGGCGGCTGGACACCTCGCCGTCCCGCTGCATCAGATGACGAAGCAACTGGGCCTCTCGCTCGGAGAGCCGCACGGGGCCGCGACCCGCGTCCGCCGTCCGCCGGAGGAGGTCAAGAGTCACTCCCCCGGCGGCCAGGAGTCGTTCGTCGGGGGGGCCGGCCGACTGGCGCACGCGGGCCCGTACCCGGGCGATGAGCTCCGCGAGAGAGAAGGGCTTGGCCACGTAGTCCGACGCTCCCAGGTCCAGACACTGGACCTTGGACTCGACGTCCGACAGGGCGGACAGGACGAGCACTCGCTGCTCGGGTCGGGATTCCATGATCCTCCGAAGCACCGAGACGCCATCCAGTCCGGGGAGCAGGAGGTCCAGGATGACCAGTTCGTACGGACGAGCCCGGACGAGCTCGAGAGCCCGGACCCCGTCGTGGGCGCTGTCGACCCCGAATCCCTCCGCCGCCAGAGCCCGCGACACGAAGCTCACGATCCTGGGCTCGTCGTCGACCACGAGCAGCCTGGCCATGACGCCGGAATCGTACGATTTCGCGAGCTCGACCGGAGGGGTCCATGACAGAACTGTCATCCGCCCTCGCTCCGTGGATGACGGTCGAGTGACGGACGGATGACGGTCAGGTCACGAAGCATCCCGAGTCGCGCTCGCGCACCTATCCTTCGGCAGACGGGTGGCGGGGGCTCGGATCCCCGATGACGAGAGGAGGGAGCATGCGCGCTGTGAGGCTTCTGATGGCAGCCCTGGTGCTGGCGGCGCTAGCCGTGGCGTGCGGCGGAGGTGCGAAGACGACGGTCAGCGTAACCGTCCAGGAGTTCTCGGTGATCCCCGCCCAGGACTCGGCTCCCGCGGGCACGGTGACGTTCGACGTCGAGAACAAGGGCCCGAACGATACTCACGAGTTCGTGGTGATCAAGACCGACCTTGCCCCCGATGCCCTGCCGACCGACGAGAACGGCGCCGTCCTCGAGGAGGGCGAGGGCATGGAGGTAATCGACGAGATCGAGGACATCGCGGTCGGCGACACGCCGAGCCTGACCGTCGACCTGGAGGCCGGCAGCTACGTTCTGATCTGCAACATCTACCACGAGGAAGAGAAGGAGGCGCACTACTCGGAGGGCATGCACACCGCGTTCACAGTCGAGTAGCGACTATCAGGCCTCCAGCGGGACCAGCTCGAACCGGGTGGCGTCGACCAGCCCCCGGTCGGTGAGCTTGAGCTCGGGGACCACCGAGAGCGCCAGGAACGAGATGGCCATGAAGGGGGACCGCATGGTGACCCCCAGTTCGGTGGCGGCCTTCTCCATGTGCTCCACGGCGGCCGCCACCTCCTCCACGGCCCGATCCGACATGAGTCCCCCGATCGGGCACGGGACTTCGCCCACCACCTGCCCACCGGCCACGGCGACCTGGCCCCCGCCGATCTCCGCGAGCCGGTTCACTGCGGCGGCCATGTCGGCGTCGTCCACCCCCACGACCACGACGTTGTGGGCATCGTGGGCGTGGGTGGACGCCAGAGCTCCGCGCTGGAGGCCGAAGCCCTGGACGAATCCCAGTCCGATCCGCCCGGTGCCCCTGTGCCGCTCGATCACAGCCGCTTTCGCCAGGTCGCGCCCGGGGTCGGCGACGTCCTCGCCGTCGCGCCGGGCGGGATCGAGGACCAGGGCCCGGGTGACGATCTCTCCCGGATCCACTCCGATGACGCGGACCCGGCCCCCCGCCTTCACCCGGAAAGCGCCGGCGGTGAGCTCTGGCACCCGGACGCTCCCCCGCATCCACTCCGGCGCTTCCAACCGGGGGATGTCGATGGCCCGTCCGTCCTCCGCCACCAACCGACCTCGCTTCCACACCTTGACGGGCCGGAACTGCTCCAAGGACTCCACGGCGATCACGTCGGCGAGGTAGCCGGGGGCGACGGCCCCGTGCTCGTGCAGGCGGTGGTACCGAGCGGCGTTGAGGGTCCCCATCACGACCGCATCGGCCGGAGGGCACCCGAGCCCCACCGCCTTGCGGACGACGTCGTTGATGTGGCCCTCGTGCAGCAGCTGGTCGGGCTCCCGGTCGTCCGTGCAGAGCATGCAGTTGGCCGTCCCGTGCTCGAGCACCACCGGAAGCAAGGCTTCCAGGTTCCGGGCGGCCGAGCCCTCGCGGATCATGATCCACATCCCCAGTCGCCGCTTCTCCAGCGCCTCCTCGTAGCTCGTGCATTCGTGGTCGCTCCGAACCCCCGCCGCGAGGTAGGCGTTCAGCTCCCGGCCGGAGAGGCCGGGGGCATGCCCGTCGACGTGCCCTCCGCCGGCCAGCTGGGCCGCCTCGAGCTTGGAGAGAGCCTCATCGTCGCCCTGTACGACGGAACGAAAGTTCATCATCTCGGCGACGCCGAGAGCGCGCGGCTCCTCCCGTAGGAACTGGGCGATGTCGTCGGCCGTGACCGTGTACGCGCTCGACTCGAACGACGACGCCGGCACGCACGATGAGACCATCACGTAATAGTCGAGCGGCACCAAGTCGGCCGACGCTAGGATGACTCGGACCCCGTCGAGCCCGAACACGTTCGCGATCTCGTGCGGGTCGAGGACAACCGTGGTCGTCCCCCATGGCAGCGCGACTCGAGCGAACTCGTCCACCATGAGCTTCGTGGACTCGATGTGCATGTGCCCGTCGATGAAACCGGGAAGGAGGACCAGGCCGGATGCGTCCACCGTCTCTTGCCCATCGTCGTACGGGCCCACTCCCGCCACATGCTGTCCCGAGATAGCCACGTCGGCGTCGAGGAGCTCGCCGGTGAAGACCGAGAAGACCCGGCCGCCTCGGATCACCAGGTCGGCCGGCTCGTCCCCCCGCGCCACCGCGAGCCGCCGGCGGAGCTGCTCACGAAACGGTGGCTGTTCCCGGGCGACCATTTGCGGAAGTCTACTCGGGTTGCGACCTATCCTGGGCCCGTGGGGCCGGGCAGACACGTGCGGCTCGAAGGACAGAGAGTGGTCCTCCGTCCCTTCCGTCGGGGCGAGCTCGACGACTGGTGGGCCGCTCGCCTCATTGCCTACGCCGAGCAGCCGGGCGGCCCACCTACGCGGGAAGCGCTCCGGGAGCGGCTGGACCGGTCCGGCCATCTCGAGAAGGGCCAGCTCGATCTGGCCATCGAGGCCGACGGCCTGCTCGTCGGCGAGATCGGGACCTATCGCCCTCCGACGCGCACCCTCCCGCCGCAATGGTTCGAGATCGGCGTGGGTCTCTTCGACGAGGCATCACGGGGCCAGGGCTTCGGGACGGAAGCCATCGCCCTCCTGGTCACCTGGCTCTTGGCGGAGGGCGGGGCGACCCGGGTCCAGGCGGCGACGTCGCCTGACAACGCGGCCATGCGGAGGGTCCTGGACAAGCTGGGATTCACCGCCGAGCGAACGTTGAAGGAGGGCGGAACCGAGTTCGTGCTCTACGCGATGACGCGGGGGCGCTGGCGCACCCGCAGATAGGATTGGCGCATGAGCGGGATCACCACCGTCTATCTGGGGCAGTTCACCTGGGAGCACGCCAACCGCATCGCCGAGGCTTTGGAGGAGTCGGGCATCGCATGGTGGGTCAAGAACCCGGGGACGCTCTCCTTCGCGTTGTTCATGGAGTGGGGTCCGAGGTTATTCGTGGACAAGACCCGCCTGGGTGAGGCCCGAGACATCGCGGCGAGGATCGCTCCGGAAGGGCTCAAGAAGAGGCGCGACTAGGCTTCCTCGCGCTCGTACGGCGTGCCGAGGTCCGCGGGGGCACCGACCCGCCTGGCGCCCGTCAGCGAAGCCACCACCACCGCGACGACCGTGAAGAGGTACGGCAACATCCCCAGGAAGAACGGCGAGATGTGGATCCCCACCGCCTGGGCCTGGAAGTTGAGCGACTCCATGAGGCCGAATAGGCATCCGCCGACGAACGCCAGCAAGGGATTCCATCTGGAGAAGATGACGAGGCCGATCGCGATCCACCCACGCCCCGCGGTCATCCCCTCGTTCCACCCGGGCGTCAGCGCGAGCGACAGGTAGGCGCCGGCCAGTCCGGCGAGAGCTCCACCGAGGACCACCGCCCCGTAACGGAAGCCGACGACCGACACACCCATCGCGTCGGCGGTGGCGGCGTTCTCTCCGACAGCTCGGAGATGAAGCCCCACCCGGGTCCGCGACAGCAGGAACCAGAGGGCCAGGCTGAGCACGTACCCCAGGTACACCAGCAGGTTCTGCTGGAACAGGACTCGCCCGATCACGGGGAGATCCCCAATCACCGGGATGGCCACCCGTCCGAACGTGGCTCGCGCGGGCACCCCGACCACGTCCTGCCCCAGGAGGGCGGAGAGCCCCGCTCCGAAGATGGTCAGGGCCAGGCCGGCCACGATCTGGTTCGCTCGGAGGCTCACGGTGAGGAACGCGTGCAGGAGGCCAAGCACGGCGCCCGCGGCCAGTGCCACCAGGACCGCCACCCCCAGACTGCCCGAGGCGTTGACGGCCATAAACCCGGCCACCGCCCCCACGAGCATCATGCCCTCGAGGCCGAGGTTCAGGACGCCGGAGCGTTCCGCGACGATCTCTCCGATCGCCGCGATGACCACCGTGGTCCCCGCGGCCACGGCCACGGTCAGCATGGCAACCAGCGGGCCCCTCACAACCGTTCTCCCTCCGCGTCGGACGAGGCCCCACGCTCGGTGCCTGGTTCACCCTGATGATCCAGCGGAGCCTGCGCCAGATCCGCCAGATCGGCCGACGAGGACGCGGCCTGGCGGGCCCGGTCGGCCTCCAGCGCCTCCTCGAGGACCGGCTCGGGAAGCGCCTCGCCCGGCTGCCATCGAACGTGGTACCGGGCCAGGAACTCCCCCGCCAGGGCGATGAACAGGATGGCCCCCTGGAGCACGCCCACCGCCGAAGCGGTGGCTCCCACCGTCTGGAGCGAGTACCCGCCCACCTGGAGGGCCCCGAACAAGAAGGCGGCCAGGATCACGCCGATCGGCGAGAACCGTCCCAGCGTCGCCACGATGATCCCCGTGTAGCCGTACCCCGGGGAGATGTCCGGCTGGATGCGATGGACGATCCCAGAGACCTCCGCCATCCCCGCTACGCCGGCCAGGGCCCCGGACACCAGCATCACCAGCACGATGTTCCGGGCCACCGGCATCCCCGCGTAGCGGGCCGCACTCGCGCTCTCGCCGATCACCCGGATCTCGTACCCCCATTTCGTGCCCCGCAGAACCAACCAGAACGCCCCCGCTGCCCCCAGCGCGAGGAGGAACCCGAGGTGGAGGCGAGTCCCGAAGAAGGAAGGAAGGGTGGCGTTGTCGGTGAAGGGCTTGGAAAGAGGGAACCCCAGGCTGCCGGGGTCGGCCCACCGACCGTGCACCAGATAGTCCACGTACAGGATGGCCACGTAGTTGAGCATCAGCGTGCTGATGATCTCGTTCACCGCCAGGCGGGCCCGCAGGATCGCGGGAGCGAGGGCCCACAGGGCACCGCCAACCCCTCCGGCCAGAACCATCAGCGTGAGCAGCACCGGTCGCGGTGACGTCGGGAACCACAGCGCCAGGGCCGTCGCAAACGTGGCCCCGATGAACAGCTGCCCCTCGGCCCCGATGTTCCACAAGAGGGCTCTGCCGGCGATGGCCACCGCGAGTCCCGTTAGAAGGATCGGCGACGTGGCCACGAGCGTTTCGGCGAGGGCGTCCAGGCTTCCGAACGAGCCCTCCCACATCGCCCGATAGCTCTCGGCCGGAGCGAGCCCGGTGGCCAGGAACACCAGGGCTCCGACGGCTAACGCGAGAAGGATCGACCCGATCCGTCCAAGGACGAGCGTTCGCCTGGAAGGGACCGCCCGCCGCTCGATCACGACCGGGCCGAAGCGCCGAACGCTCACACGGAGTCCTCTTGGAGCTTGGCGCCCGCCATCAGCAGGCCGAGGTCCTCGACGGTGCACCGGCTCCGCGGAAGCACGCCCACCAATGCCCCCTCGAACAGCACCCCGATCGGATCGGCCAGCGCCACGAGCTCGTCGAGGTCCTCGGAGATGAGCAGGATGGCCACCCCGGCCTCCTGCTGGGCCCGGAGGGCCTGCCGAACGGCGTCCGTGGCCCCCACGTCCAACCCCCGCGTCGGGTGGACGGCCACCATGACACGCGGGCGCTCGCTCATCTCCCGGGCCAGGAGAAGCCGCTGGAGGTTGCCGCCGGAGAGCAGCCGCACGCGCGTCTCGGGTGACGCCGCACGGACGTCCAGCGTCCGCATGATGTCTTCGGTCATCCTCCGAGCCTCTCCCCAGTCCACGAACGGGCCCTGCCCCACAGGCGGGCGGCGGTACGCCTTCAGCACCGAGTTCTCGACGGCCGTCATCGATGCGATCAGCCCGGTCCCCAGGCGGTCCTCGGGAACGTGCGCCACACCCGAGCGGATCATCGCCCTCGCGGATCGTCCCGAGAGGTCACGGTCGCCGAGCACCACGCGGCCGGACGTCGCGCGACGCAGCCCCGTGATCACCTCGGCAAGCTCGCGCTGGCCGTTGCCGGCCACCCCGGCGATCCCGAAGATCTGCCCCGCGCGGACCTCCAGAGAGACATCCCGCAGACTGGGAAGCGCCCGGTCGCTCTGAGCGGAGACGGAGTCGAGCTTGAGCACGACTCCTCCTGGGCTTCCGCCCCCCGGTGGAGTCTCCAGGACCACGTCACGCCCGACCATCATCCGCGCCAGCGCGCGAGCATCGGTCGCCCCGGGCTGCACCGTCCCCTCCCGCCGCCCCCGGCGGAGGACGGTGATGCGGTCGGCCACCGCCATGACTTCCTCGAGCTTGTGCGTGATGAACACGACCGCCGTCCCCTCCTGGGCCATCGACCGAACGGTGTCGAACAGCTCCTCGACCTCTTGGGGGGTGAGCACCGCGGTGGGTTCGTCCAGGATCAGCACCCGGACCCGCCGGTAAAGGGCCTTGAGGATCTCCACGCGTTGCTGCTCCCCCACCGACAGCTGCCAGATCCGGGCCCGAGGATGGACCGGCAGCCGGTAGCGGCGGGCCAGCTCCTGCACCTGCCGCTCTCCAGCGCGCTTCCCGAGGAGGAACCGTGGAGTGTGCCATCCGAGGAGAACGTTCTCGGCGACCGTGAGGGACTCCACCAAACGGAAGTGCTGGTGCACCATGCCGATGCCCGCGTCGATGGCTTGGCGCGGGGAACGGAATCCAAGCGGCTTCCCGTCCAAGCGAATCTCGCCCTCATCAGGCCGGTACAGGCCGGCCAGGATGCGCATGAGGGTGGTCTTCCCCGCGCCGTTCTCCCCCAGCAGCGCGTGGACCTCTCCCTGGTGGATATCGAGGTCCACGCCATCGTTGGCCACTACGCCGGGGAACAGCTTGACGATCCCCCGCATCTCGACGAGGGCCACGGGTCCTCTAGGCCTTCGGGATGGTCCCCTGCACGCCCTCCACGAACCACTGCCATCCCAGGGCGTCCTCGAGTGACATGACCTCACCCTCCGGGATCATGATCTTGCCGTCCTGGTCCCGGATGGGACCCTGGAGAACCTCGAATTCACCGTTGATAATGGCCTGCTTCTTCTCGTCGACCAGCTGGGCCACGTCATCGGGGACAAGGTCCGATACCGGAGCCAGGTCCACGATCCCATCGGCCATATCGCCGTAGTAGGAACCGGTCTCCCAGGAACCGTCCAGCACGGCGTTCACCCTGTCGACGTAGTACGGCCCCCAGTTCCACACCGGCGCCGTGAGGAAGGCCTCCTCGGCGAACCGACGCATGTCGGAGTCGTAGCCGATCCAGTACGCACCCCGGTCCTGGGCCGCCTGCCCCGTTGCGGGAGAGTCCTGGTGCTGAGCGAGCACGTCCGCGTTCGCATCGAGCAGGCTCTCAGCGGCCTGTCGCTCCTTCGCCGGGTCGAACCACGTCGAGGTCCACACGACCCGCACCGTCGCATCCGGGTTCGCCTCCCGCACACCCAGCGCGAACGCGTTGATCCCCCGGACCACCTCGGGGATCGGGAAGGCCGCCACGTATCCGACGACGTTCGACTTCGTCATGCTCCCTGCCACGAGTCCCGAGAGGTATCGGGGCTCCTCCATAGCTCCGAAGTAGTTGGCCATGTTGTCGGCCGACTTGAACCCCGAGCAGTGCTCGAAGAA
>DASYUI010000031.1:0-2170 GCA_036001425.1 Actinomycetota bacterium | reverse complement strand
CCGATGACCAGACCGAACCGGCCACGCCGGCCGGCCTCCACCCCGGCCAGGGCGTCCTCCACCACGGCAGCCCGCGCGGGCTCCACCCCCAGGCGCCGGGCCGCCTCCAGGAATATGGCCGGGTCCGGCTTCCCGGAGAGGCCGAGCTCCTCGGCATCCACCCCGTCGACCTTGGCGCCGAACAGGTCCGAGAGCCCGGCGGAGGCCAGAACCTCCGCCATGTTGCGGCTGGCGGAGATGACCGCCGCCCGGACGCCGCGGGCCTGGAGGTCTCGGACCAGGGTCACCGTCGAGGAATACGCGTCGGCTCCCTGCTCCTTCAGATGGGCCAAGAAGTACCCGTTCTTGCGGTTGCCCAGGCCGCACACCGTCTCCCGCTCGGGCGGGTCCGAGGGATCCCCCTCGGGAAGGGAGATCTCGCGGGACGCCAGGAAGCTCCGAACCCCGTCGTACCGGGGCTTCCCGTCCACGCAGCGACGGTAGTCCTCGTCGACGTCGAACGGGCGGAAGGGCTCGCCGGTTCGCCGGCTGCGCTCCGTAAGGTACTCGTCGAAGAGCCGCTTCCAGGCCGCGGCGTGGACGGAGGCGGTATCGGTGACCACCCCGTCCATGTCGAAGATCACGGCGTGGATGCGGTTCAGGTCGAGCATGGGAAGGCCTGTCACCTCTCTATCCTTCCAGAACCTTAGGCGGAGCCTTCGCCGTGGCGTCTCTCCGGTTTCCTTCCTCTTCCGGCCCTCGATTCGGGATCTGGGCTGGGTCCGGTGCTGATGAAGGCACTCGGAGGAGAAGACCCTGGGACGCGAGGAGGTCGTCCCGGTGATCAACCGGGAGATCGATCGGGCCCCCTTGAGGCCGGGGCCTGATCGTGTCCACCCAGGACTGGCATCCTCCCTCCACCCGCATTTCGAGCAGGACGGGGGGATCCGGCCGGTGCACTGCGTCCGGGATACCTGGGGCGCGGAGCGGCATCCTGAGCTCAAGGTTGCCGGCGACGTCGTCCGGAGGCCGTCAATCTCCAGCCGGGGGACGCCGAGCGTTCCCTGGAGGAGATGAGCCACGCCCGCTTGAAGGTCGTCTGAGAGCGTACGCTTGAAGCGTGCGTATCCTCGACGGGACCGCCGACCGGCTCGTCGCGGTCCCCGCTGAGAAGCCCCTCGTCGGCTTCCGGATCTGGCGCGGGGGCCCCCTGCCGGGGGGAGCCGCGTCTCTCGTCGGCGCACCAGGTCGGCAGCTGGCCGCCCGGCATCGATGTCCGGGCCACCTGCCTGCCGTGGGATCGGCCGGTTCCGCCGACCCACCCGGCGCCCGACCCAGGCTGTGGCTGCGGGATCCACGCCCTATTCTCCCGGGAGCTGCTGGAGGCCTACCTCAGCGAGCGGCGACCGCCGCGCGCCCTCGGCGAACAGCTCTTCTACGTCGCGGGCGTGGTACTTGGGTGGGGGAGGGTGGCGGTCGGTGTCGACGGGTGGCGCGCCGAATGGGGACGCCCCGCGGCGTTGCTCCGGCGTGACGCGCCCCCCGAGGTCGCGGAGTGGACCGAGCGCGCCGCCCTCCGCTACGGTGTTCCGGTCGTCGAGGATTGGCTCGGGCAGCCGATCGACAGGAGGCTCGCTCCCCGACCCTCCCTCGCTGCGCGGATCTGACGCTCGCCACACCGGTCCAGATGGTCCCCAGGGCTAGGAGGCCGCCTAGGTTCGTACGCTGGGGGGTTCGACCGCGTCGACCAGAGTTGGACGATCACCGCCTCTTGGCTCGGCGGGACCCATCCCGGCGCGCCAGGGATCACTGAATCTCAGGCCCGCCCCAGTCACCTGTTTTCTCAACATTCTCTGGCCACACCGGACCCCATGCTCATCTCCGGACGGCGGGTGGAATGGATCCGAACGAGCCTTGAAGGAAACCCCCCGGGTCAGGACATCGACCGGCATAAGTGCACCCTTCAGGCAGGGCGATGGCTGGAAAGGGCGTGAAGGGGACCTCGAAGCAAGCTGGTCAAGGCTCTCCGCGGACCTGGCCCCGGGTGCACGATACCGGAGCGGTGGAACGAGAGACCGAGGCCGAGGGGCGGCTCCGGCTGGGGGCCCCCCTCTCCCTCTCCGGCCGGTACGCCTTCCTCGGGAGGCTCGCTGCGGCCGGGCTCCAGGCGGTCGTGCGAGAGGTCCGAAGC
>DASYUI010000030.1:0-29423 GCA_036001425.1 Actinomycetota bacterium | reverse complement strand
GGCGGTTCTCGTTGCCGGCGGGAGCTCGCTGGCCCCCGGTGCCGTGGAGCCGGTCGCGGTGGTCTGGTGGGCGGTCGCCGCGGTCGGGGCCGCCCTGGTCCTGGGGGCGGTCCGGGCGGCGCTGGCGTTGCTGCCGGCGCGAGTGTCCCGGGTCGGCGTCGCGGTTGGCGTGGTGGCCCTGGCGGCAGCGGCGGCGATCCTCGTCGCGCTGGGATGATCCCTCGGACAGCATGAAAGGCCTCCTCCTTCCCGCCGCCGCGCTCGGACCGGCCGCCGCGGGACTGGTCTGGGCGGTTCTTTCCTCGTGGCGCTGGCCTCGGCGCGTGGCCGGCGCCTTCGTTGCCCTGGCCGCGCACGTGGCCGCCTGGGCGGTGTTCTGGCTCGCGTACCGTGGTGAGCCGCAGGCCTGGCGGAGCCTGGAGGGAAGCCTTCTCGGAGCCACCGTCCTCGTGGCGACGGAGCTGGCCGTGGCGCTCGCGGCGTTGCGCGCGGAAGGCTTGGGCCGCCGGGCGGCCCTCGGGGCCGTCCCGGCGCTCGGCGTATCGGCCACCGCCGTGGCCTTCGCCTCGTTCTCCACGAGCCTGGTGGTCCAGGCGTTGTTCCTGCCGGCGGTGACCATCGCGGCCGCGCTGGGCGGGCTGTCGGGGGCGGGCCGCAGAGACGTCACCGGAGTGCTCGGCCTGGCCGTGGCGGACGTCGCCTGCCTGGCGGGGTTCGCGGTATGGGTCTCGCGCGTGGGAAGCGTGATCGTCTTGCCCACTGGTTCCCTGGAGGTCGGCGGCGCTCTGGTGCTGGCGGGTGCGGCGGTCAAGGCCGGGGCGGTGCCGGGGCTGGGGACGTGGCGGCTGGCCGCCTCCGCTGGGCCCGGAGCGCCGGTGGCCACGGCCCTCCGCGGGCAGGGGATCGCCCTGGCTGTCCTGGCAGGCGTCGTCGTCTCCGGCGACGAGGGGTCGCTCATCGTGGCCGCGCTGGCCGCCGGCGCTGCCCTCGTCGGCGGGGTCGCTGCCGCGGCCTCGGCCCGATCCGGGAGTCTCCTTGCCGGAGTCGCCGGCGCGGCGGCCTGCGTCCCGTTCCTCTCGTTGGGCCTGGGCGGCGCCGTGGGTGTCCGCGCGTTCCTCCTTTCCTTCCCGCCGTTCCTCCTCGCCTCCGGTGCCCTGTTCGCCGCGGGATGGCAGGGCGCCGAGACCCCGTCGGACCGTCAGTGGCAGGGGGAGCGGCGGGAGGGAATGGCCAGAGGGCTGCGCCGCTGGATCGGCGTGCCGGCGGCCCTGGCCGCGGTGGTGTCGCTGGCGGCCCTCCCGGGCGGCGGTGGGCACCCCGGAACCGCGCTGGCCGTCGACCTCGCGGGGGTGCGCGCCCAGACTGACGTCCTGTACCTCGGCGTGGCCGTCGCCCTCCTGCTCGGCCTGGGGATGGCCGCGGTGGCCGCGGCCCCGGTGGTGGCGGGCGCTCGGCCTTCCCTCCCCGCTGGGATCGCCGCCTTCCTCACCGGTGCGGCGCTCGCGTACATGGGCTCTCAGCCGGTTCGCCTGGGCATCGGCTGGTGGCTCCGGATCGAACGGGCCCTGGAGGTCCCCGGGCTGCTGCCCTCAGCCGGTGCGCCGGGGTTCCCCGCCGCGCGGGGGATCGACCTGGCCCTGGCGCTCGGGCCGGCTGCCGGGGCCGCCCTCCTCATCGCTCTGCTCGGTCGAGGAGTCCGGCCCGGCCCGGCGGAGGTGGTGCCGGTGCGGCTGGCGCGACCGGCGAGAGCGCTGGTGCCCGCGCTGGGGCCGGGAGCGGGAGAGGCCCCAGGGGCGGAAGCTGCTTCGCCGGAGACCGAGAGCCGGACGGCGGCGCCCGAAGGCGAGGTGGCCGAGCCGTCCGGGTGGAAGACGGCCGCCGGCGAGGTGCCCCGGCGCGTCGGCGCCCTGGCGAGAGCCGTGGGCCGGCGGACGAGCATCACCGGCCGGGACGCCGTTCGGTGGGCCCAGCCGTTACGCGCCCGGGCCCACCGCATGGCCCTCGGTCTGGCGATCGCGGCGCTGCTCGAAGCCGGGGCGGTGGCCCTCTCCGTGTTCCTGGTGATGGAAGGAGTGCGACTGGGGTTCCTCTAGCAGGAGGAGCTGCCGAGCATCCTCCTTCACCTGGCGTTTCGGCCATTCCGCCCCGGGTACAATGCGAGCGCCCTTGGCAACCACTCGGACCCGGCAACCCCCCTCCCGGAGCAACCGGAAGCACGGTGCGAAGAAGCCCACGTCGGCCAAACGCGGGCCCGGCTTCTTCCGGCGCTTCTGGTGGCTCTGGGCCCCGCCCCTGGGGTTCCTCCTTGGGGCGTTCCTGATCCTTGCCATCGTGTACTCGCAGCTGCGCCTCCCGAACCCCGATCCCCAGGCCCTCACCACCCGGCTCTACGACGTGGACGGGCGGCTGGTGGCGACCCTCCACGCGGGCGAGAACCGAGTTGCCATCCCGCTCCAGCGGATGCCCGAGCACCTTCGGGAGGCCGTCCTGGCCGCGGAGGACGCGGGATTCTACCGCCACGGCGGGATCAGCTTCACGGGGATCCTCCGGGCGGCATGGGCCAACGTCACCAACCGGGAGATCACCCAGGGGGGATCGACCATCACCCAGCAGTACGTGCGCAACGCGTTCTCCGCGGTGGGCACGGAGCGGAGCTACACCCGCAAGGTGAAGGAGATCCTCCTGTCGCTGAAGCTCGAGCAGAAGCTGTCGAAGAACCAGATCCTGGAGCGCTACCTGAACACCATCTACCTGGGTCATGGTGCCTACGGGGTGCAAGCGGCGGCCCGCACGTACTTCGGAGTATCCGCCGACGAGCTCTCGCTCTCCCAGTCGGCCACCCTGGCCGGCGTCATCAGCGCGCCGGAATACTACGAGCCGTCCAAGTTCCCCGAGCGCGCCACGGAGCGGAGGGACTGGGTCCTGGCCCGGATGGTCCAGCTGGGGATGATCCTGCCGGACGAGGCCGAGGAGGCCGCGACCGAGCCGGTCGAGACGGTGGCCAGGCCGGCCGAGGTCCGTGCGGGACGGGCTCCGTACTTCGTCGACTACACCAAGCGGTACCTGGAGCGAAGGTTCGGGGTGCAGACCACATTCACCGGCGGCCTTCGGGTCCGTACGTCACTCGACCTCGACCACCAGCGTGCCGCCGAGGAGGCCATCGCCACCCACCTCGGCGAGGCGGGAGATCCCTCGGTGGCCCTGGTGTCTATGCGGGTGGATACCGGCGAGATCACCGCCATGGTGGGAGGCCGGAACTTCGCCAAGGCCCAATACAACCTGGCGACGGGAGACGGCACCCCCGGGCGCCAGGCGGGATCGGCGTTCAAGACGTTCACGCTGACGGCCGCGGTTCAGGACGGAATCTCCCTCAAATCTCGGTTCGAAGGGCCATCCGAGATCGACATCGATGACCCTCGCTGCGGGGACTGGTCGCCGGGGAACTACTCGGACTCCGGTGTGGGGACCATGGATCTGGTCCGGGCCACCGCGAACTCCGTGAACACGATCTTCGCCCAGCTCGTGGTGAAGGTCGGCCCGGACCGAGTAGGGCGGACCGCGCGGTCGATGGGGATCCGGAGCCCCCTCGGGGACCCCGTCCCCTGCTCGATCACGCTGGGAACGAAGGAAGTGACTCCGCTCGAGATGACGAACGCGTACGCGACGCTGGCGTCACTGGGCGTTCGCCATAAGCCGACACCGGTTCACGTGGTGCGGGGGCCCGACGGGGTCCTCGAGCGGGTCAACGAGGAGGGCGTCCCGGTCATGGACGAGAACACCGCTGCCCAAGTGATCTACGCGCTGAAGCAGGTGGTGTGCTGCGGAACCGGCACCGCGGCGAACTTCGGCGTCCCGATCTTCGGCAAGACCGGGACCACCGACGACCACGCCGACGCGTGGTTCTGCGGGGCCAGCGCCGTGTATGCGGCCTGCGTGTGGGTGGGCTATCCGAGCGGTCGGGTCCCCATGGAGGACGTCCATGGCATCTCGGTCACCGGCGGATCGTTCCCCGCGTTGATCTGGCACGACTTCATGGCCGTGATCCACGCGGGCCTCGAAGTGCCGGACTTTCCGGAGCCAGACTTCACCGGAGAGGTCATCAACGCGGCGCCGTCGCCGTCACCGTCACCCTCGCCGTCACCGCCGCCGAAGAAGAAGCCGACACCCACGCCGACGCCAACGCCGTCGGTCTCACCCCTACCGACGCCGACGACATCGCCGGGGGAGGGAGGGGAAGGGTAGCGGGGGCGCCGTAACGGGGCGCGCCGGGCCGAGAGCTAGGGTGGGCCAGGGTTCGACGTCTACCTACGGGCTCAGGCCGCCTCTTTGAACGACAGCACGTAGGCGGTGCCGTCCTCAGTGTTCCGGACCCGCAGGTGCATGAGCTCAGACAGAGGGTCCTGGACCAGGTCCTCGATCCTCCAACCCCGTTTCAGCTCCACCGCCACGAACTCGGACCCGTCTTGACGGTAGGCGATGACCTTGCTGCCGGCGGTCTCGTATCGATACACGGCTCGCTCGACGTCCCCTCCGATTCGTCCCCGAAGGGCTTTGATGACTCTTCCCTTAGGGTTCGCCGATGTAACCGGGACGTCCTGCCGAATCGCCGAACACTGTCCTGTTTTAGGGTTGTGCCGGAGTCGACCGAGGAGGGAGGAAGCGGCCGACAACACCGAACCGATGCGCTGGGCTCCCCGCCCTACTCGATCAGCCGTCGGCGGAGCGCTTCGGCGACCGCGGCGGTGCGGTCGCTGGCCCCGAGCTTCTGGTAGATGTGCTCGAGGTGCGTCTTCACGGTGTCGGGGCTGATGAACAGCTTCTCGGCGATGTCCCGATTGGTGTGCCCGAAGGCCAGCAGCTGGAGGATCTCGATCTCCCGTTCGGTGAGGCTCTGGGCGTTCCGCTCGCGATGCTTGGCCACGTTCAGCTCGTCCGCCAGGACCACGACGAGCTGAGGGTCGATGACCATGTTCCCCCCGGCCACCAGCCGGACGGTCTGGGTGAGATGTTCGGCGTCCCGGGCCTTGAGAACGTAACCCCGGGCCCCCGCGCGCACCGCCTCCACCACGAAGTGCCGGTCGTCGTACGCGGTCAGCATGACGATCCCGATCTCCGGGTAGCGCGCGCTGATGGTCCGGGCCGCCTCCAACCCGCCCATCTCCGGCATGCGGATGTCCATGAGGGCGATGTCGGGGCGCTCCCGCTCCACGAGGTCCACGGCCTCTCCTCCGGTGGAGGCCTCACCCACCACATCGATCCCGTCGGCCATCTCGAGGTAGCGACGCAGTCCCTGACGAACCAGGGAGTGGTCGTCGGCGATCACCACCCGAATGGACACAGCCCCTCCCTCCGCGAGCCGGCTGCATTGTAGGCCCCCGGGGCGACGAGGTCGAACGCGCTCCGCGGCCGGAGGATGGCTGGGCCGCGGCCCACCCGTCAGAACACGTAGTACCAGTCCACGAACAGGACGGTCATGACCCCCAGTCCGGCGGCGAACACCGCCACCACCGACTCGTGCACCCACCGCCGGCCGTGGGCCAGGATCGCCGGCGCCCAGAACAGCGGGAAGATCGTCAGGAGGAACCGGGGGAGCGACATGAACGGCCGTCCCGGAAACACCAAGGCGAGGGGCGCCAGCAAGCTCGCCCAGGTATAGACGGAGAAGGCGGGTCGGACCCGCAGCGCGATCCACGCCGCCGCCGCCAGGGCCGGCACGACCACGAGCCAATCCAGGAGGTGGTAGCCACCGGGATAGACACCCGGCCACCGAAAAGCCTCCCGGGTCCCCGACGCGATGGTCTCCCACGGGAGCTTCGGCGCGCGCTGCCACGTGTCCTGCTGATGCAAAGGTGCCAGCCAATCGCCGGACTTTCCCCACCAGAAGAAGAGGTACAGGACGGTTCCCAGGGCGGCCACGGCCGACCACAGGAGCGGTCCGAGTAAGCTTCCCCGTCGCGCCCGCCACCGGTGGATCGCCTCCACCGCCAGCGGAAGGGGGAGCAGGACGCCAACGCTTCGGGTGGCGGAGGCCAGGGCCCCGGAGACGCCGGCCACGGCCCATCGCCCCCGCCGCGCGGCGGCCAATGACGATACCGCGAGCAACAGGAACAGCGACTCGGAGTACGGGGCCACGAAGAAGAAGGCCGTCGGAAAGAGGGCGAGATACAGGACGGCGCGCCGGGCCGTGGCCTCGTCGTACTCCGACTCGGTGAGCAGGTAGAAGATCACCAGCGCCCCGAAGAACGCCGCGTGCGAGATGAGGAGGGCTGCGGCAAGGGGATGTCCGCCCAAGAGAGGGGACAGGATCCGGATGAGCAGGGGGAAGAGAGGGAAGAACGCCGCGCTCCCGTCTCCGTCGACGTAGCCGCCGGTGGCCACGCGGAGGAACCACAGCCCGTCGAACCGCTCCCAGGCGGTCACGAGGTTCTGCCATCCCGGTTCGCTCGGAGGTGGCGGCCAGCCCGGTGCTCCCACGACCTCGAGCGCGGGAAGCACGGCCACGGCCACGACCGCGAGGACCGCCAGGCCCACCCGGACGCCGAGGAACACGCCCAGGCAGTACCGCACCGCGCCCCGGATGCGGTCCCGCCTCTGGGCACGATCCTCCGGCGTCGGGGGCGTTCCCGGATCTGTGGGTTCCCGGGTCCGAACCACCGGGTCGCTCACGCTGCCTCCGTGACCGGCTGGGGCGCGGACGCCGGCTCGGGCGTCAGGGTCCGGAGCCATGCGACCACGCACGCCACGAGCACCGCGGCCCGCACGATCAGGGCGACCTCGAACGCCGCGAACGGCAGCCCGCCGACCCCGGACAATCGGGCGAACCACAGGAACCGCGTCACGAACACGGCGGCATTCGCCGCCTCGAACGCGACGAAGAGTCGCCAGTTCGGGAGCACGAGGGCGAACCACGGAAGCAGCCACAGCGTCCACTGCGGCGAGAACACCTTCCCCGTGAGCAGATAACAGACGAGGAAGGCGAACCCGAGCGTCCACCACTCGACGCGGGGGCTACGGAGGACGGCGAGGCGCCACACCAGCGCGCACGCCGCGACGAACGCGACGAGCGCGAGGAGGTTCACCACCGCCGGCGAGAAGGAGAGCGGGAGGTGGCGCTCGAGGAGGAACCACACCGTATCCCAATCGGCGCGCCGCTCGGCGTTGAACGTGAACGCGAAGAACCATCGCTCCGGGGCGACGGCGGCAAAGGGCAGGTTGACCGCGACCCACGCGATCAGGGCGGTCCCCGCCAGGCGGCGCGCATCCGCGCGCCGTCCCTGGTGCGCGCGCCACGCCGAGAAGGGGACCACCAGGAAGCCGGGGTACGGCACCTTGACAGCCGAGGCGAGCCCCAGGAACGCTCCCGCCGGCCCGTCGCGTGCCCGCAGGTACGCCGCCGTTCCAACGGTCGCCAGGGCTACCAGCGGCAAGTCCCAGTTCATGAACCCGTAGATCAAGAGCGTCGGCGCCCCTGCGAAGAACAGAGCTTTCATCCCCACGAGCCGGTAGAGCATCCAGGACGTGAAGAGGGCGGTCGCCGTCCACAGGAGCACGGTCCAGTTGAAGAAGGAGACGAACGACTCAGCGGGCAAGCTCACCAGCCGTATCAGGTAGTTGGTCCCGGCAGGATACTTCTCCGCTTCGACGGCCGGGGGCGCGCCATCCTCGCCGATCGCCGACAGGGCCATCACGTCGGAGTAACAGAGGCGGGTGTATTGCCGTCCGCCCCACGGCCCGGTGAGGCAGGGGAGCTTGAGCAGGTAGCCGAAGATGAGGGTCAGGAGCGTCGCGGCGAGGACGACCCCGAGGCCGGTGGGCCGGTGGACTCCGGACACCCCCCGATTATCCGGGATGGCCCCACCGAGACGCGGCAGAATGTCGACGCTCTAGGGAAGTTCGACGAGCGTCGACGGCCCCTCCGGGGCGTCGCACCGGGGGCTCGAATCGCTCTCCCGGAACTCCGAAATCCGCCCGTCCGCGTCGGCTCGGTAGACGAAGTCCACCGCCTCACCGCACCAGTTCCGGAACCACCACGCTGCGGCGAAGTGCTGTCGGGGAAGGTCACCCTGGAGGGTCACCGTTGCCGGGTTCCCCTCGATGTCCAGGAGATTCCCGTCAGGGTCCTCGATCCGCAACGTCACGACTTCGCTGAAGTGGCAGGGCTCCTCACCGCGGTGCTCGACCTCGACGGAAGGCACCAGGCCGCCCCCCGCCCCGTCGCCTTCCACCAAGAGCGAGAACTGGTCCGGACCACAGGAAGGAAGCACGGGCGAGGCCGGCTCCCCCTCTGCCACGGGATTCCACTCCGGGGTGACGTCGTCCGCCGGGTTGGTGGTCACCGGTCGGATGCCCGTGCCGTCGACGTTGATGGCGAAGACCTCGCGGTTGGTCTCGTCTCCCGCTGCGAACACGATCTGCTTCCCGTCGGGGGACCACGAGGGTCGAGACTTGTTCGCGGGGGTGTGGGTGAGTTGACGAGGCTCACTGTCGGGGAGGTCCATCACGTAGATCTGCGCGACGCCATCACGGTTGCTGACGAAGGCCAGCCGGGTTCCATCGGGCGACGGCGCGGGTTGATACTGGCTGTCCGGCCCGCCGACCACCTTCCAAGCCTTCCGTCCACGGATGCTCATCAGCCAGATGTCGGATTGCTCAGCGCCGTCGTGCTCATCGCGAGAGAAGAACAGCTGCGTGCCGTCGGCCGACCAGGCGGGATCGAAGTCCGATGCGGAATGATCCGTCAGGCGTCTCTGGTCACTCCCGTCCGCGCTCATGAGGTAAACGTCGCTGTCGCCCTCACGGGTGCTCACGAAGGCGATGGACGTCCCATCAGGCGACCACGCCGGGTCCGCGTCGTCTGCCGGATCGTCGGTCAGCTGGACCTCGCCCGAGCCGTCGGAGTTCACGATGTAGATGTTCGGGTCGTCTTCGAGCCCGCGGGTGAAGGCGATCCGCGTGCCGTCGGGGGACCACGCGGGCCCGAACTCATCGTCCGGGTCGTCGGTCACCCTCTGCACCCCGGCGCCGTCCGAATCCGCTACATAGATGTCGAGGTCGCCCCCGCGGTCGCTGGCGAAGGCGAAGGCGAGGAAAGACCGGGCGGCGGGAGTCGGCGTCTCGTTAGCCTCGCGCCGTTCGGAGCCGAACATGCGGCCCAGGGTGAAGGTCACTCCCGACGTCACGATGACCACGGCCACCGTGAGGCCGACCATCTGCACACGGCGCACCGCCCTGCGCCGGGCCCGCTTCCGAGTCACCCGCTCGTACGCTCCCGCGGGATCGGCGGGTGCGGTCGACCGCTCCATGGCCCGGCGGATCCGCCCGTCGAGGTCAGACAACGTCGTTCTCCGGTTCGCGCTCTCCGAGCTGCGCCGCCAGCTTGCGGCGGGCCCGGTGGAGCGACGTCTTGGCGGTTCCCTCGCTGATGCCCATCACCCTCGCCACCTCCGCGACGTCGAGCCCCAGGTAGTAACGGAGCACCGACGCTTCTCGCTGCTTCCGAGGGAGCTCCCCCAGCGCCCGGCGGAGATCGATGGCGTCCTCGTCGGCTCCCGGAAGATCCGGCACGGGGGCGAGCCGTTCCCGAGCGCGACGCTCCACCAGGAGCCGCCGGAGCCCGCTCCGCGCGTAGTTGAGGGCCACGGTGGCCACCCACGCGCTGAGGTTGCGGATCTCCTCCCCCCGTTCCGTGTGCTCCCACGCCCGGGCCAGTGCCTCGCACACCGCATCCTCGCCGGCAGCCCGGCTCCCGCATGCCAGGCCGACCGCGGCGACCAGCCTGGGGTAGTCGGTCCGCAGGAACTCCCGGATCGTGGGTTCGTCCAGCTCACGGCTCCTTCCGTCACCCGTCAGGGTAGACGCCGGGCGGGTGCCTCGGGTTGACAGCGGAGGATAATTCGCGCATGCGCCGGGTTGCCCTCGCCCTGCTCGCCGTCCTCGTGGCGGGGGCGTGCCGGCGGGAGCCGACATCCCCACCCCGCGCCGGTCCCGCCGAGAGCCCGACTCCCAGCCCCACGCCGAAGGAGCTGCCCGGCGCGTCGTGCCAGGAACGGATGGCCGGCGATGCGCGGAACACCCCGGACTTCGTGGCCGTGGACGTCGAATCCGAGGGCGACGTCGACCGGGTCACATTCACGTTCCGCAAGCGCGATGGAGCTCCCGACGTCCCACCGTTCCACATCGTGCGCTTCGTGGACGAGCCGACGACCGACCCGCAGGGCGCGCCCGCCGACATCGAGGGAGAGGCCTTCGTCCAGATCATCTTCCAGGCATTTGGCGTCGATCTGTCGGGTGAGAAGCCGGTGGAGATCTACAAGGGCCCGAAGGAGTTCACGCCCGGCTTCTCCACGGTGCTCGAGGTCGAGGAGCTCGGGGACTTCGAGGCCACCATCTCCTGGGGGATCGGCCTCTCCAGCCGAGCGTGCTTCGTTCTGGACGCCACGCCGACCAGGATCACGCTCGAGTTCCCCTCAGGGGGGTGACGGCCTCGGGCTCCCTCTATCCCTTCCTCAGCCCCTCGCCTGCGGCGAGGCGCTTCGGCCAGGGGGAATGCAGCAGCCTGGTTCCGCTCGGCTGCGCCTCGCGGGGCTGCTGCCCCCCTGGACCCCCTCGGGCCCCAGCCCCTTCCCCTCGCCCAGCCCTCAGGAGCCCCTCGGCCCCAACTATCTCCGAGTGCTCCAGGGGTACACTTGTCGCCAGCCGTGCACTCCGCGGGCCCGCTGGGCCCCCAAAGAAAGGAAGGAGGCGCGAGCCATGGTCACGATCCACGACCTCGCGACCTGGAAGGCCGAGGGCCGTCGGTTCTCGATGCTCACCGCGTACGACTTCCCCACCGCACGGATCCTCGACGGGGCCGGCATCCCCGTGCTTCTCGTCGGTGACTCGGTGGGGAACAACGTCCTCGGCTACGCGAACACGCTCCCGGTGACGATGGAAGAGATGCTCCACCACACCAGGGCGGTGGTCCGCGGAACGAAGAACGCCCTCATCGTGGGGGACATGCCATTCCTCTCCTACCAGCCCTCGATGGAGGAGGGGATCCGCAACGCGGGTCTGTTCATCAAGGCCGGAGCCCACGCGGTGAAGGTGGAAGGAGCTCAGGTCGAGCTCACCGCCCGGCTGACGGAGCTCGGGATCCCGGTGATGGGGCACGTCGGGCTGACCCCCCAGTTCGTCCACGCGCTCGGCGGCTACCGCGTGCAGGGTCGCACCGAGGAGGCCGCCATCCGTTTGCGACAGCAGGCCGAATCGCTGGAGAAGGCGGGGATCTTCTCGCTGGTGCTCGAGGGGATGCCGGCCGAAGTGGGGAAGCGCATCACGGAGGCGGTCTCGGTCCCGACCATCGGTATCGGAGCCGGGCCGCACTGCGACGGGCAGGTCCTCGTGGTGAACG
Source organism: Actinomycetota bacterium (assembly GCA_036001425.1). Taxonomy (GTDB): domain Bacteria; phylum Actinomycetota; class UBA4738; order UBA4738; family CALAEC01; genus DASYVD01. Next base: position 18,034 of record DASYUI010000030.1, on the reverse strand, counting down.
ACCTCCTCGGCCTGAACGAGTGGGTGCCGAAGTTCGTGAAGACCTACGCGAACCTCCGCGACGAGATCGACCGGGCGGTGCGGGCGTACGCCGCCGACGTCGAGGCGGGCACCTTCCCGGATCAAGCGCACTCATACGACTGACGCGCCATCAGGCCTTCGAGCGCATAGGCTTCGAACCGTGGCGAAGCGCGGCCGCGCGGTCCGCGGACTCTCCTACGCCGCCCTCGCGGTGACCGGGCTGGCGCTCCTCCCGCCGGTTCAGGCCCGGGGGAAGGCCGTGGCCGTCCTGGCCGAAGCGATCGGCTTGCCTTTCCCCAGGCCCGCCGCCGCGCCGGTGTCGCGGGTTACCGCGACCATCGGGGGCGTGCCGGGCGACCTCTATTCTCCCGGACAGCAGGCCCCCGCCATCGTCCTGATCCCCGGGGCGGCTCCGGGCGGGAAGGACGACCCCCGGGTGATCCGGGTGGCCCGGGCCCTGGCCCGCGCGGAGCGAGTCGTCTTCGTGCCCACGCTGGAGCTGGCCGAGCGCCGGCTCGTCGCGGAGGACATCGACCGCATCGCCCGCTCCGCCGCGGCGCTGGCGGACCACGAGCTGGTCCGGGGTCGGGTCGTCCTCTTCGGGTTCTCCTACGGGGGCTCGTTCGGTCTCGTCGCGGCGGCCGACCCTCGTCTCGACGGCAGGCTCGCGCAGGTCGCGGTGTTCGGCGCCTACTTCGACCTCATCGGAGTCGTTCAGGCCGTGACCACTGGCGTCTCGCTCGTGGATGGGCGGCGGATCCCGTGGGAGGGGCATCCTCTGGCCCAGGCGATCCTTCGATCGCGAGCGATCACCCTCGCTCCCGACAAGGAGCAGAACGCCCTCCTGGCGGCGCTCGACGGTGGGTCGGCCGACGGATTGAGCCCCCCCGCCCGCGCCATCTACGACCTCTTGGTGAACGAGGATCCCGCGAGGACGTTCGACCTCGCAGGGCGACTATCCAGGCCCGCTCGGGACCTCCTGGCCCGATTCTCCCCCTCGTCGGTGGCGGACCGGATCGACGTGCCGGTGGTGGCCATGCACTCCACCGACGACCCGGCGGTGCCCTTCGGGGAGGCCCTCCGGCTGGAGCGGGGGATCCCGGGGACCCGACTGGTGAGCGTCGAGGTCTTTCGCCACGTCGACTTCTCCGCCTCCTCGCCCGCCGCGTGGCTCCAGGCTTCCGACGACCTGTGGAACGCCTGGCGGTTCACGTCGTGGATCCTGTCGACGCAGGAGTGAGTGGAGATGCCGGAGGAAGAAGAACACGTCCGGCTCAATCGGGAGGGGTGGGACCGGGTCGCGGACGAGTATCAGCAAACCCATGAGGGACAGATCGCCCGCCAGGCCCTCACGGGCGACATCGCCTGGGGGCTGTGGGCGATCCCCGAGTCCCGCCTGGGCGTGCTCGGCGATGTGCAGGGCAAGGACGTGCTGGAGCTGGGATGCGGTGGAGGCCAGTGGTCCATGGCGCTGGCGCGACGCGGCGCCCGGCCCATCGGCCTCGACCTGTCCGGGCGCCAGCTCGACCACGCCCGCCGTTTGATGGATGAGATGGGTGTCTCGTTTCCGCTCGTCCAGGGCAGTGCGGAGCGCGTGCCGCTGGGGGAATCCTCGTTCGACGTGGTGTTCGCGGACCATGGGTCCTTCTCGTTCGCCGATCCCGCCCGAACCGTTCCCGAGGCGGCGCGGGTCCTTCGCCGGGGAGGTCTGCTGGCCTTCAGCCACGTCAGCCCGATCTACGCCATCGCCACCCCCGTGGACGCCGATCACGCCGGCGATCGGCTCGTCTACGACTACTTCGGGCTGCGGCGGCTCGAGGAGCCGGACGGCATCATCAACTTCAACCTCCCCTACGGCGAATGGATCCGTCTGTTCCGAGAGTGTGGGCTCGTGGTGGAGGACCTGATCGAGACCCGCCCGGAGATGGGCGCCACGAGCACGTACCGTGACGCGGAGGACGTCTCGTGGTCGCGGCGGTGGCCCTCGGAGTGCATCTGGAGGGCACGCAAAGCCTGACCGGGCGTGTCACCCCCGGTTGCTAGCCTGGGCGAGCATGGACCAGGCGGCGCTGGACCCGGCTGCTAGACTGTGGTCTCCGTCCACCCCTGCTCCCCCTGGGGGCCGCAGAGACCGAAGGAGGTGGCATTGCGGGAGTACGAGCTCATGCTCATCGTGGACCCCGACGCGGATGAGACCGCGCTCACGGGGGTTGTGGATCGGGTGAGCGGCATCATCAGCGGAGGCGGTGGCGAGGTGAAGAACGTCGACCGCTGGGGCCGTCGCCGGCTCACCTTCGAGATCAACCGCAGGACCGAGGGGCAGTACGTCGTGATTCGGTTCCGGGCCGAGCCCGAGGCGGTGCAGCAGCTCGAGCGAGCCCTTCACCTGGCCGACGAGGTGATCCGACACAAGATCGTCAAGCGGGCGGCCTAGGCGTAGGCTCCCGCGAAGCGCAGGACTTCCCCTCCCTCCCGGCGGGCCATCGGCGGGACGGGAAGAGCAACCGAGGTGGTGATGGAGATGGCAGGCGGCAACCAGGTCGTCATCGTGGGGAATCTCGTGGACGACCCTGAGCTCAGGTACACGCCCAACGGTGCGGCCGTGGCGAACTTCCGGGTGGCGGTGAACAGGAGATTCCAGGACGCCGCCGGACAGTGGAAGGACGGCGAGACGTCGTACTTCCGGATCAACGCGTGGAGGACCCTGGCCGAGAACGTGGCCGAGTCCCTGACCAAGGGCAGCCGGGTGATCATCTCCGGGCGCCTGCGGTCCCGGTCGTGGGAGAACCAGGAGGGCGAGACTCGCTCCGCGGTGGAGATCGAGGCCGACGAAGTGGGCCCGAGCCTGCGCTGGGCGACCGCCAAGGTCGAGCGGCAGACCCGATCGGGCGGAGGCGACTGGGCCGAGTCGAGCACCCCCGAGGAGGCGCCCATTGGCTAAGGGAAAGAGGAGAGGCTCCGAGCCGCCCAGGAAGCCGCGGAAGAAGGGCGAGGAAGAAGCCTGGCAGAAGAAGCAGCGGCGGAAGGTCTGCGTGTTCTGCCGCGACCGCGTCGACTACGTCGACTACAAGGACGTGCAGCTGCTCAGGCGGTTCGTCTCCGACCGGGGGAAGATCCGGGCCCGCCGGGTCACCGGCACCTGCTCCCAGCACCAGCGCGACGTCGCCATGGCGGTCAAGAACGCCCGGGAGATGGCTCTCCTGCCCTACACGGCGCGATGAGGATCATCCTCCAGCGCGAGGTCGAGAAGCTCGGCGTACCCGGCGACGTCGTGGACGTCAAAGACGGGTACGCCCGGAACTACCTGCTCCCGAGGGGCCTGGCCATCCCCGCGAGCAGGGGAGCCGTCAAGCACGCCGAGCGGCTCCGGGAGGCCCACGACACCCGGGTGGTGAAGGCGAGAACGGAGGCGGAGACTCTCGCCGCGGATCTCGCCAAGACGCGTCTCCGAGTTGCTTCCAAGGCCGGTGAGGACGGGAAGCTCTTCGGAAGCGTGACCGCCCAGCATCTCGCCGACGAGCTCTCCAAGGCCATGGGGCAGCCCATCGACCGCAAGCGGATCCACCTCGACGAGCCGATCCGGAGCCTCGGCACCCACGAGGTCGACGTCCGCCTGCATCCCGACATCGACGCCAAGGTGACCGTGGAGGTCGTCCAGGAGTAGCCGCTCGGCGGCATCCTCCGCGAACGGATTCGGCGCCGCTTCTCGGCTTCCCTCCCGACGGATCCTGTCATACCTCCGCTCCGGATACAGCCTCGCTCCTTTCTGCAGGTCACTGCCCCCACGTGAAATGTCAGTGGCGAACTACATCATTGTGGTTCGTGACTAGTCAGAACGTCGTTGGGAAACCGGCACCCGGAGACCTGTTGACAAGGAGAAAGAACGTCAATAAATGCCCTGCCTGGTCAGGCAGTGCGACTTATCGACCGGGTTATCCCGTGGATTCCCCCTTGCTGTCTCCTCTACTCTTCGCGTCCGCGATGGATGAGGGAAGCCATGGCCCGCGCCGCTGACGAGATCCGCTCGCTGCGCCCCCAGAGGGTTCCACCTCATAACCTCGAGGCCGAGCAGTCGGTCCTGGGCGCCATGATGCTCTCGGGCGAGGCGGTGGCGGCGGTCATCGAGATCCTCAAGCCCGACGACTTCTACCGTCGTGCCCATCGCGTCGTCTACGAGGCCCTGGTCGACCTGTACGGCCGTGGCGAGCCGGTGGACGCCATCACCGGTGTGGAGGAGCTCAAGCGGCAGGGCAAGCTCGAGGAGGCCCAGGGGGCCCTGTACATCGCCCACCTGGTCGAAACCGTCCCCACCCCGGCGAGCGCGGGGCACTACGCGCGGATCGTCTCCGACCATGGCCTGCTCCGACGGATGATCCATGCGGCGTCTGGCATCGTCGATCGGGCGTTCCAGGTACCCGAGGATCCCGAAGGGTTCGCCGACGAAGCCGAGGGCCTCATCTACGGGGTCTCCCGCCACAGCGACCGGGACGAGGTGGTGGTCCTCTCGGAGTTGATCCACCGGAGCATGGAGGACCTGGAGCGCCTCCATCAGCGCGACACTCCCTTCGTCGGGCTCCCCACGGGATTCAGCGACCTGGACGCCCTGCTCCAGGGCCTCCAGCCGGGGAACCTGATCATCGTGGCCGCCCGGCCCGGGATCGGGAAGTCGTCCCTGGTGACCAACGTGGCCCGCAACGTGGCGGTCGAGGCGGGGTCTCCTGTGGCGATGTTCAGCCTGGAGATGTCACGCGTGGAGATCGGGATGCGGCTCCTATGCGCGGAGGCGCGGGTGCCATGGGACAAGGTCCGCTCCGCCCGGGTGGCCGCGGAGGACTGGGGGCGGATCGTGGAGGCGGCGGAGATATTGGACCGGGCACCGCTCTACATCGTGGACTCGGGGAACGTGACCATCGTGGACATCCGGGCCAAGGCCCGACGGCTGAAGTCGAGCCGGGGGCTGGGGCTCATCATCGTTGACTATCTCCAGCTCATGTCCAGTCACCACCGGGTGGAGAACCGCCAGCAGGAGATCGCCGAGATCTCCCGCTCGCTCAAGCTCCTGGCCAAGGAGCTGGAGATCCCGGTGATCGCGGTGTCGCAGTTGAACCGGGACCCCGAGCGCCGCGTGGACAAGCGGCCACAGCTTTCGGACCTTCGTGAAAGCGGAGCGCTCGAGCAGGATGCAGACATCGTCACGTTCATCCATCGCGAGGACATGTACTCGGACGATCCTTCGGTCAAGGGCCTGGCCGAGGTCCTCGTGGCGAAGAACCGCAACGGTCCCACCGACAAGATCACGCTGACCTTCCTCTCGCACCTCACCCAGTTCAAGAACTACGCTCGGCCCCAGTGAGCGAGAAGCGAGGAGGGAGGTCGGTCAGGCGAGCGGCACGCGCGCGGCCTACCCCAGCCGACTGGGAGCCGCCCGACCTGGCCACCGTGCGGAAGATCCACCGCCGGCTGGCTCGACGGCACGGACCCCTCGAGCCTCCCCGCCGGCTGGATCCGCTGGAGGAGCTCGTGGTCACGATCCTGTCCCAGAACACCAACGACACCAACCGAGACCGGGCGTACGAATCCATGCGGGCCCGGTACCCGACCTGGGAGGCCCTGGCTCGGGCGCGCGTCGGTGATCTGATCCGAGCAATACGCGTCGGGGGCCTGGCGAACACGAAAGCTCCCCGGATCCTCCAGGTGCTTCGGGAGATCGGGGAGCGAGAGGGCGGGTTCGATCTCTCGTGGATGCGGTCCGCTCCGGACGAAGAGGTGGAGGACTACCTCACCTCCCTTCCCGGGGTGGGGCCCAAGACTGCCGCCTGTGTGCTGGCCTTCTCTCTCGACCGGCCGGCCCTGCCGGTCGACACCCACGTCCACCGGGTGGCCACCCGGCTCGGCCTCCTGCCTCCGCGGACGAGCGCGGCGGCCGCGTATCGGATCCTCCGGGACCTGGTCCCGCCCCGGCTTCGGGTGCCCCTCCACGTCGGCCTGATCCGCCACGGTCGCACGATCTGTAAGGCAGGACGGCCCCGCTGTGAGGAGTGCCCCATTAAAGATATTTGCCCCACTGCCCCGATCTACCTAGGTGATGCATCGAAGCCCGGTGAGCGTAAGAAGGGGGAATCGTCCCAATGGGGGAGAGTCCTTTGGCCGTCTGGCGGGTTCGGCCGGGCTCAGGCTAAAGTTGTAGTGGTCGACCTCCGACGGGAAGTCGGAGGCGGAGGGTACCTCGCCCGCGTTTTCGCGGCGGGGAAAGGAGCGTAGGAGCCCGGTTTGGGGGAGCGTGCATCCAACCTGTTCGGCGTTCTGCTATCGCTGACCTTCTTCAGCGTGCTGCTCGCGGTCATGCTGGTGGCGGTGAGCATCCTCCCCGACAGCCCCGGCCTCGCCCCGCCGACGCTGCCGGGCGAGACAGAGAGTGGGCCCGTGAGAACGCCGCAGCCCGTCACCCTGGGGGAGCTCGCCCTGGAGGAGGCCCCCGCCCTCGCGCCTCCGGGAGCGGCCTTGGCGTCGGTGACCTTCGCCACCGCCGCGATCTCTCCGGCGACCGGCACGGAGGAGCCCGGAGGCCCATCCGTGGGCGGACCGGGGCCCGGAGGACCGAGCGCCGGGCCGGGCGGTGGCGGTGACGGCGTGATCCGAAGGCCCGGCAGGGCCACGCCCGACACTCCGGGGAAGGCCCGCGGGTTGGTGAAGAAGAAGGGCGAGTCGGGACACCCGAAGAGGGGGCATGGCTTCCTCCGTTGCGAGGATGAGTCTCATGCGGGCAAGGGACGCGCCAAGGGTCGGTGCGACCGACTAGGGGACGGAAGCGGGAACGGGAACGGCGGCGGCGGTCGCGGCAAGGGACGATCCTTTGGCGGCGCCCTCGACGCCGGGGGCTCCGGTAGTGGCGGATCCTCGCACGGGGGCAACGGGTTGGGGCTCGGTCACGCCAAGGGGAACGGCAAGGGCCACGGGAACGGTCGCGGTAAGGGCCACTCGAAGTTCGACTGATGCGCCTCCGGAGCGGATGAGGGGAATCGAACCCCCATCTCGAGCTTGGGAAGCTCGCGTTCTGCCATTGAACTACATCCGCGGATCGCCGGGATTGTATCGGGGGGTCTCGCCCTCCGACAATGACCCCCCGCCCTCCGATGCGTCCTCCGTGCTGGACGACTCCGCTTCTGCCTGAAAGTCCTCGTAGAACCTCGAAGGAGTTGGGCCGCGCTGGCCTTGATACTTCCCACGGTCGCCGTAAGGCCGTTCTGCGGGTGATGTCATCTCGAACAGGCAGAGCTGGCCGATCTTCATGCCCGGATAGATCGTGATCGGCAGGTTCGCCACGTTGGACAGTTCGAGTGTCAGGTGGCCGGACCAGCCTGCATCGACGAACCCGGCGGTCGAGTGGATCAGCAGGCCGAGCCTCCCCAGCGAGCTCTTCCCCTCGATGCGCGCCACCAGATCGTCCGGGAGAGTGACGCGCTCCTGTGTGCTTCCGAGGACGAACTCGCCGGGATGGAGGATGAACGCCTCTCCATCCTTCACCTCGACGACCTCCGTCAGGTCATCCATTGGTCGACGCACGTCGATGTAGGGGTACCGGGTGTTCGCGAAGATGCGAAAGGTCCGATCGACTCGGAGATCGATGCTCGATGGCTGGATCATGCTCGGGTCGAACGGCTCGATCACCAGCCGACCGGAATCGATCTGCTTCCTGATATCGCGATCCGACAGGATCAAAGAGAGCCTCAGGTTTCGTGCTCGGTGGCCACGGTCGCCGGTACCTCTGGCCGCCCCTCTTCCAGGCCGATGGCGCGCGACACCACCTGGGCGACGTCCAGGACCTCCATGTCGGCTTGCTTCGCCTTCACGCCGTCGTCCAGCATCACCATGCAGAAGGGACAGGCCACCCCGAGGACGTCCGCCCCGGTGGCCGCGGCCTCATCGGTACGCTCCATGTTCACCCGCTTGCCGAGATGCTCCTCCATCCACATGCGAGCGCCGCCCGCACCACAGCAGAATCCCCGCTCGGCGTGGCGAGGCATCTCCACCTGCCGCACCCCCGGGATCCGATCGAGGACGCTCCGCGGCTCGCGGTAGACGCCATTGTGCCGGCCCAGGTAGCACGGGTCGTGGTAGGTGACGAGGGCCTCCACGTCACGGCTCGGCCGCAGACGGCCCTCCTTCATCAGCCGGGCCAGCAGCTGGGTGTGGTGCACGACCTCGTAGCGACCGCCGAAGTCCGGGTACTCGTTGCGGAGCGTGTTGAAGCAATGAGGGCACTGGGTCACGATCTTCCGCACCCCCGCCGCATTCAAGGTGCCGACGTTCTCCTCGGCGAGCTGCTGGAACAGGTACTCGTGCCCCATCCGCCGGGCGGGGTCGCCGTTGCAGAGCTCCCGGGGCCCCAAGATGGCGAACGGCACCCCGGCTTTCTGGAGGAGCCTGGCCACGGACCGGGCTACGGACTTCGCCCGGTCGTCGAACGACCCGGCGCATCCGACCCAGTAGAGGTATTCGGGTGCCTGCCCGTCCTCGAGGAGCCGGACCCCGACCCCCTTCGCCCAGTCTGCCCGGGAAGACTGCGGCATGCCCCACGGGTTCTTGGTGTTCTCCAAGTTCCGCAGCAGGGCTCCGGCCTCCTGGGGGAACCGGGACTCTGCCATCACCAGGTTGCGGCGCATGTCCACGATGTGATCGACGTGCTCGATGTTCACCGGGCACTCCTGCATGCACGCACCGCAGGTCGTGCAGTCCCACACCACCTCGTCCTCGACCACGTCGGGGTTCAGCGGCACCTTCTCGTACTCCTCGCCGGCCGCACGGGCGTCCAGGATCTCTCGACCATGGTCGAACACGTGATCGCGGAGGTTCATGATCAGGAGCTTGGGGGAGAGGGGCTTGCCCGTGTTCCATGCTGGGCACACTTCCTGGCATCGGCCGCACTCGGTACAGGTGTAGGTGTCGAGGATCTGCTTCCAGGTCAGGTCCTCGACGGTCGCCGCCCCAAGGCTCATCTCCTCTTCACTCTCGAGGTCGATGTCGAGCTTGCGAAGCTTGCCCATGGGTTTCGTCCCGCTGAAGAAGACGTTGATCGAGCTGGTGATGATGTGGAGGTGCTTGGAGTAGGGGATGTACGCCAGGAAGCCCAGGATCACGATGATGTGCGACCACAGGAACAGCTGGTGGAAGAACGCCTGGGCGCCGGGTCCCATGGGCTGGAAGATGAGCGACGCCACCCTGGAGATGGGAGTCCAGGCCGCCGGCGACTCGGCGACGCCCCGGGCGATCTTCGCGGCGTTCAGCCCGATCAGCGTGAGGATCACCGCGAGGATCATGAGGAGGATGAAGTCGGCCTCCTCCAGGTGGCTCCCCTTGAACCGCTCGTCCCGGCGGAGCTTCCGGAAGAAGATCGCCATCCCCACGCCCACGATCACCAGCACAGCCAGCGCGTCCTGGATGAGCCCGAGCCATCCCGTCCGCCCGATGAACGGGATGGCGAACCGAGAGCCGAAGACGACCTCGCCGAACGCCTCGACGATCGTGGTGAGCAGGACGATAAAGCCCCAGAAGATGAAGGCGTGCATCAGGCCCGGCCCCAGCCGTTGGAGCAGCTTTCGCTGCCCCAGGACCACCGTGGCCTCGTACTCGACTCGCTTCGGAAGGTCCTCCAGGCGCCGCTCCGCCCGCCCCAGCCTCACCAGACGATAGAGGAGATAGGCGCGCTGGAGGAACAGGCCCCCGGCCATGGCGAGCAAGAGCCCCAAGACGGCGAGCTTCAGCACGGGCACGAGTCTACGGTGCGCTTCTCGACGGACGCAAAGAGGTGTCCCCCAGGGGGCAGGCCCAGACGGGGGACGCCGCGAGCGGCCCAGAATGACCAAATCGGGCCATGAGCTGGCCCTAAAGAACTACCCGGGACAGGTCGATATCTGATGCATGAATAAGCCGCGCACACCCATCGTATCCAGAGCATTGCTGATCTCCCTGCTCGCGCTGGCCGTGATGGCCTTCGCGGGTGCCTCCGGCGCCGGGCCCCTCGGCCTGATCGTGGCGTCGCAGGATCCTGCCGTCGTCTTGGACGACGAGTGTCCGCAAGAAGGCGACGAGGTTGTCGTGGAGGACCCGGATGACGGGATCGAGGACCCCGACGGCGATGCCGATGAGGGGATCGAGGACCCCGACGGCGACCTCGAGGACCCCGACGGCGACGTTGAGGACCCCGACGGCGACGTTGAGGACCCCGACGGCGACGTTGAGGACCCGGTCGGCGACGACCAGGGCGAAGACGCCGACGACCAGGGCGAAGACGCCGACGACCAGGGCGACCTCGAGGACTGCGACGCCGCGGAGGACGAGGACGAGGCCGCGTCACCTGAGGGCGACGCTGAAGAGCGCCAGGCCGAGTGCGAGGAGGCCGCCGGCCTCCAGGACACCGACGGCGATGGCGCCACCGACGTCGAGGAGACGTACGGCGAGATCGACGCCCCCTTCGGCCAGACGCACTCCATGGAGGTCCTCCTGGCGAACTGCGTGAAGAACCCCCAGGCGCCAGGCCTGCTCAGGGCCCTCGAGGTCCACAAGCGGAACCTGGAGCGTTGGGAAGCCAGGGCCGAGATGCGTGCCGAGCGCGAGGCTGCGAAGGCCGAGCGTGCCGCCGCCCGCGAGGCTGCCAAGGCCGAGCGTGCCGCCGCCCGCGAGGCTGCCAAGGCGGCTCGGGCCGCCGTGAGAGCGGCCTCAGGCCACGGGAACGGTCACCACTAGGTTCCTCCGGGAATCTCCCCCCTAGGCAGAGCGCCCCATCCGGGGCGCTCTGCTTTTTGTCACTACGGGGCCCTCGCCGCGATGTCATCGGAGCTGCCGACACCTCCCAATCTTGACAATGGGGCAGTCAGGGTTTATCCTTGGTCTTGTATAAGGATTTGTCGCTTTCCTGGGCGCCCTACGGCGCCCAAACGAGTCTACGAGGAGGGTTCTGAATGGCACGAGCAGTGGGAATCGATCTGGGGACGACCAACTCGGTGGTGGCGGTCTTGGAGGCGGGGGAGCCGAACGTCATCCCCAACGCCGAGGGGTCGCGGATCACCCCTTCCATCGTGGCCTTTTCCAAGACGGGAGAGATCCTCGTCGGTGAGGTTGCCAAGCGTCAGGCCATCACGAACCCCGACCGGACCGTCCGATCGGTCAAGCGCCAGATGGGTCGGAAGGACTCTGCCATCGAGGTGGACGGGAAGAGCTGGACGCCCCAGGAGATCTCCGCGCAGATCCTCATGAAGCTGAAGCGGGACGCCGAGGCCTACCTCTCCGACACCGTCACCCAGGCGGTGGTCACGGTTCCCGCGTACTTCGACGACGCCCAGCGACAGGCCACCAAGGAGGCGGGGCAGATCGCCGGCCTGGAGGTCCTCCGGATCATCAACGAGCCCACGGCCGCTTCCCTCGCCTACGGGCTCGACAAGGAGAGCGACCAGACCATCCTGGTGTTCGACCTGGGGGGCGGAACCTTCGACGTGTCGCTCCTGGAGATCGGGGAGGGCGTCTTCGAGGTGAAGTCCACGGCCGGCAACACCCAGCTGGGCGGGGACGACTGGGACCAGCGGATCATCGACTGGATGGTCACCGAGTTCAAGAACGCCCACGGGGTCGATCTGGCGAAGGACCGGATGGCCCTGCAACGGCTCAAGGAAGCCGCAGAGAAGGCCAAGATCGAGCTGTCCGGAGTGAGCGAGACGAGCATCAACCTCCCGTTCGTGACCGCGACCAACGAGGGCCCGCTGCACCTCGAGATGAAGCTCACTCGAGCCGAGTTCGAGCGGATGACCGAGGATCTGGTCGACCAGTGCAAGGGCCCCTTCCAGCAGGCGGTCAAGGACTGGGGCAAGGACATGAAGGAGATCGACCACGTGATCCTGGTGGGTGGAGCCACCCGGATGCCTATGATCCAGAAGCTCATCCGTGACCTGACCGGAGGCAAGGAGCCGCACAAGGGGGTCAACCCGGATGAGGTCGTGGCGGTGGGAGCCGCCATCCAGGCGGGTGTCCTCAAGGGCGAGGTGAAGGACGTCCTGCTCCTCGACGTGACCCCGCTGTCGCTGGGGATCGAGACCAGGGGGCGGATCTTCACCAAGATGATCGAGCGGAACACCACCATCCCCACCAAGAAAAGCGAGGTCTTCACTACGGCCGAGGACAACCAGACCCAGGTCGAGGTGCACGTGATGCAGGGCGAGGGGGAGATGGTTTCCTCGCCGGGCGTGCGGAGCCTGGGCCGGTTCCTCCTGGTGGGCATTCCACCCGCCCCGCGCCAGGTCCCCCAGATCGAGGTGACCTTCGACATCGACGCCAACGGCATCGTCAACGTGTCGGCCAAGGACACCGCGACCGGCAAGGAGCAGGCCATGACCATCACCGGGGGAACGGCCCTTCCCAGGGACGAGATCGACCGGATGGTCAAGGAGGCCGAGCAGTTCGCGGAGGAGGACCGGCGCCGGCGCCAGGCAGCCGAGGCCCGCAACGACGCCGACAACCTGGCCTATCAGGCCGATAAGACCCTGAAGGAGCTCGGAGACAAGGTCGCCTCCGCCGATCGGGAGGCCGTCGAGAAGGCGGTGGCCGAGGTCCGCGAGTCCCTCAAGGGTGAGGACGTCGACCGGATCCGGGCCAAGACCGAGGAGCTGCTCCAGGCGCTGCAGCGCGTGGGTCAGGCTGTGTACCAGGAGGCCCAGCAGCAGGCTGCGTCGGGAGGCGGCGGGTCCGAGCCCGGCCCGGCCGGTGGCGAGGACGTCGTTGAGGGTGAGGTCGTGGACGAGGAAGGGCAGTCGTGAGTCCAGAAGACAAGCGCCGCCGCACCCGCGCCGATGAGTCGGACGAAGATCCGACGACCCGAGGGTCGCCGGAGGGGGCAGTCCCGCAGGGCCCGGAAGGGGCCCGAGGAGCCGACGTGGGCGACCCGAGCGGCGCTGCCGGCGACGAGCTGACGGCGGCAAGGGCCGAAGCGGCCGAGTATCTCGACCATCTCCAGCGCCTGCAGGCCGAGTTCGAGAACTATCGGAAGCGGGTCCTCAGGGAGCAGACCCGGGCCCTGGAGTTCTCGACAGAGCCGTTGATGTCGCGGTTGCTCGAGGTACTGGACGAGTTCGAGCTGGCCCTCGTGGCGGCGGAACAACGACCCGACTTCGACAAGTTCCTCCGCGGCGTGGAGATCGTGTACGCGAAGCTCCTCGACATTCTCCGAGCCGAGGGTCTCGAGCGGATCGAGGCCGGAGGGCGGTCCTTCGATCCAACGGAGCACGAGGCGCTGTTCCAGGTCGAAGGAGGGGACGGTGAGCCCTACGTCGCGGACGTGTTGCGAACTGGGTACCGGTTGAAGGGCCGGGTCATCCGGCCGGCCGGCGTGAAGGTGGCCAGGCGGTGAGGTTCCCCGGCATCCCCGGAGGGGCGCGAGGCACATGAGCGTCAACCGCGACTGGCTGGAGAAGGATTACTACGCGGTGTTGGGAGTGGCGAAGAACGCCTCCCATCAGGAGATCCGCAAGGCCTACCGCGGACTCGCCCAGAAGCTCCATCCGGACGCGAACCCCGGCGACCGGGCCGCGGAGGAGCGGTTCAAGGAGCTCTCCGCTGCCTACGACGTCCTCGGCGACGTTAAGAAGCGCAAGGAGTACGACCGGGTCCGAGAGATGGCGGGCTCGGGGTTCGGCTTCGGCGTTGGGGGACCGGGAGGCGCCCGGGTCCGGTTCGAGGACATGGGGTTCGAGGAGTCCTTCGGCGACCTGTTCAACCTGTTCGGCGGAGGGTTCGGCGGACCGGCCGGGCCCCGGGCCCGTCGCCGGACGGTTCGCCGGAAGGGCGCGGATCTCGACGCGAACGTTCGTGTGACCTTCGAGGAGGCGGCGATGGGAACCACCGTCCCCGTCCAGGTCTCCGGGGCTGCCCCCTGTGATACGTGCGGCGGGACGGGGGCGGCGCCCGGCACTCAGGTCAAGACCTGTCCCGAGTGCTTGGGGACCGGCCAGGTGGCCGTGGACCAAGGATTGTTCTCGCTGAATCGAACGTGTGGCATCTGCGGCGGCTCCGGACGGCTCATCGAGTCGCCGTGCCAGATCTGTGGCGGGAGCGGCCGGACCCGATCCAGCCGCTCGTTCAAGGTCAAGATTCCTCCCGGTGTCGAGGACGGTGCCCGCATCCGGGTATCGGGGCGCGGCGACCCGGGCCCACCGGGGGGCGAGCCGGGGGACCTGTACGTGGTGGTGCACGTGGCGCCCCACCGGATCTTCGGTCGCAACGGCCTGAACCTCACGCTCAGCCTGCCGCTGACGTTCCCCGAGGCGGCGTTGGGAGCGGACGTGAAGGTGCCCACATTGAACGGAACGGTGACCCTGCGGATCCCCCCTGGAACCGACAGCGGTAAGACGTTCCGGCTCCGGAGCCACGGTGTGTCGAAGCCGGGCGGAGGCCGGGGCGACCTGCTGGTGACGGTGTCGGTCGAGGTGCCGAAACGGCTCTCCAAGCGGGAGCGGGAGCTCCTCGAGCAGTTCCGCGAGGCTCACACGGAGAGCCCCCGGCCCGGGATGGGGACCGAGAGCTAGCGAGGTGACACGAATGGCGAGCTCGAGGAAGCGCGGCAACGACCGGGGGGTGTACATCATCAGCGTGGCGGCCGAGCTGGCCGGCGTCCATCCGCAGACGCTCCGTATCTACGAGCGGAAAGGGCTGCTGCGCCCGGCCCGCACGGCCGGAAACACGCGCCGCTATTCGGACCGCGACATCCAGCGGTTGCGAACCATCCAGCGGCTGACCCAGCGCGGGGTCAACCTGGCCGGAGTGAAGATGGTGATCGAGCTTCAGGCCGAGCTGGAGAGGGTGCGCCGAGAGATGGACGAGTTGGAGCAGGAGGCCGAACGCGCCCGCCGCCGGCTGCACGAGGAGGCCGAGCGGATCCGGCGGCGGTATCGTGGCGACCTCGTGCCGCTGTCGAGCATCAGGCCGTTGCCGTGGGAAGGATCCGCTGGGGGCAGCACCGGCCCATTGGCGAGGTGAGTCGATGGACATCAACAAGCTGACGCTCAAATCGAGAGAGGCCCTGGCCGAGGCCGAGCGCCAGGCCCGGGCCCGCAGCCACCAGCAGGTGGAGCCGGAGCATCTGCTGTACGCGCTCCTCTCCGACCCCGACGGCGTGGTCTTCCCGCTCCTGCACTCGTTGGGGGTGTCCCCCCGGAGCGTCCGAGACCAGGTGGAGGAACGTCTGGATCGGATCCCCAAGGTCTACGGGGGAACCGGGGACGTCTTCCTCGCCCCGGCCGCCAAACACGTGCTGGAGCGTGCGGCGAGCGAAGCCGAGTCACTGACCGACGAGTACATCTCCACCGAGCACCTGCTCCTGGCGATGCTCGAGGGCGGAGCCGACGTGCCCCGACTGCTCCAGGACGCCGGCCTGACCCGCGACCGAGTGCTGTCCTCGCTGGCAGACGTCCGGGGCCGCCAGCGGGTCACCGACGAGACCCCGGAGGACAAGTACCAGGCACTGGAGCGGTACGGGCGCGACCTCACCGACCTGGCCCGCAAGGGCAGCCTGGACCCGGTCATCGGCCGGGACGACGAGATCCGCCGGGTCATCCAAGTGCTCTCTCGCCGGACGAAGAACAACCCCGTCCTGATCGGGGAGCCGGGCGTGGGAAAGACGGCGATCGTCGAGGGGCTGGCCCAACGGATCGTCGCGGGCGACATCCCCGAGGGGCTGAAGGGGAAGCGCATCGTGGCCCTCGACATCGGGGCCCTGGTGGCCGGGTCGAAGTACCGAGGAGAGTTCGAGGAGCGGTTCAAGGCGGTCCTCAAGGAGATCTCCGAGTCGGGCGGGGAGATCATCACGTTCATCGACGAGCTCCACACGGTCGTGGGCGCGGGCGCGGCGGAGGGAGCCGTGGGCGGCGGTGACCTGATCAAGCCGATGCTGGCCCGGGGCGAGCTGCGCGCCATCGGGGCTACCACGCTGGACGAGTACCGCAAGCGCGTCGAGAAGGATCCGGCTCTCGAGCGGCGCTTCCAGCCGGTGTTCGTGGCACCTCCTTCGGTGGAGCACACGGTCGCGATCCTCCGTGGCCTCAAGGAGCGCTACGAGGTCCACCACGGCGTGCGGATCAAGGACGACGCGCTCGTGGCCGCTGCGCTCCTGTCAGACCGTTACGTCTCCGGGCGGTTCCTGCCGGACAAGGCCATCGACCTGATCGACGAGGCCGCAAGCCGCCTGCGAATCGAGATCGACTCGATGCCCACGGAGATCGACGAGATCGACCGGCGGGTCAAGCAGCTCGAGATCGAGCGGGCCGCACTGAAGAACGAGACGGACGCCTCATCCCTGGAGCGCCTGGAGAAGCTGGAGCGGGAGCTGGCCGATCTGAACGAGCAGCTCTCCGGGATGAAGGCCCACTGGGAGGAGGAGAAGGTCCACATCACCCGGATCCGCGATCTCAAGTCCGAGATCGAGGAGGCCCGGCAGGAGGCCGAGCGAGCCGAGCGAGACGGCAACCTCGAGCGGGCCGCCGAGCTGCGCTACGGGCGGCTGGTGGAGCTGGAGAAGCAGCTCGAGGCGGAGAACCGGAACCTCGAGGAGGCCCAGTCCGAGCGGAGGATGCTCAAGGAAGAGGTCGACGAGGAGGACGTCGCCGAGGTCGTCTCCACGTGGACGGGGATTCCCGTGGCCCGGTTGATGGAGGGAGAGATGGCCAAGCTCATGCGGATGGAGGAGGCCATCCACACCCGGGTCGTGGCCCAGGACGAAGCGGTCACGGCGGTGGCGGGCGCCATCCGCCGGGCCCGCGCCGGCCTCTCCGATCCCAACCGGCCCATCGGATCGTTCATCTTCCTCGGCCCCACGGGGGTCGGGAAGACGGAGCTCGCCCGGGCCCTCGCCGAGTACCTCTTCGACGACGAGCGGGCCATGGTCCGCATCGACATGAGCGAGTACCAGGAGCGCCACGCCGTTGCCCGGCTGATCGGGGCGCCCCCGGGGTATGTCGGGTACGAGGAGGGCGGCCAGCTCACCGAGGCGATCCGCCGTCGCCCCTACTCGGTGATCCTCCTGGACGAGATCGAGAAGGCTCACCAGGACGCGTTCAACATCCTCCTTCAGGTGCTCGACGAGGGACGGCTCACCGACGGTCAGGGACGGACCGTCGACTTCAAGAACTCGGTAGTCATCATGACCTCGAACCTCGGAAGCCGGTGGTTCTTCGAGGAGCGGCTCTCACCAGAGGAGCGCCGGCAGCACGTTGTCGAGGAGGTCCACAGGACGTTCCGTCCGGAGTTCCTGAACCGGGTCGACGAGATCATCATCTTCGACCCGCTGGGCAAGGACGAGATCGCATCCATCGTGGCCATCCAGGTGCGGCAGCTCGAGGAACGACTGGCCGCCAAGAGGCTCGAGCTGCGCCTCACCGACGCTGCTCGCGAGTACCTCGCCGAGAAGGGATACGACCCGAACTTCGGGGCCCGCCCCCTCAAGCGGCTGCTCCAGCGGGAGGTGGCCGACGCGCTGGCCAACCGTCTCCTGGCGGGGGACATCGCCGAGGGAAGCGTGGTCGAGATCGACCGCGACGGTGAGGGCCTGGTGTTCCGGACCGCCGAAGCGATGACCGCCTCGTAGCCGGCCTCGGCCGCGGAACCATGCCCTACATCGCGGTGTTCTTCCAAGAAGGGGCGAGGGTGGAGGACGAGAAGCTTCACGCGGATGCGCACAACGAGTTCGTCACCTCGCTCATCCGTCGGAACCTCGTGCTGCTCGGAGGCGCGTTCTCGGAAAGCTTTGAAGGAGCATGGGCCGCCTACGTGCTCCGATGCGGGAACCCCCAGGAGGCGCTGGCCATCGCACAGGAAGACCCCTTCGTCGCGAACGGCGTGATGCGGCCGGTCTGTGTCGAGTGGCAGCTCGTGGGGATCAATCCCGACGCGATCGATCACGAGGCCATCATCAGGCCCGAGGATGTCTAGCGACGCTTCCTAACGGAGGAGGCTGCTTTACGCGGCCCGCCTCCCGCCCG
>DASYUI010000029.1:0-10591 GCA_036001425.1 Actinomycetota bacterium | reverse complement strand
TCCCGGAGCTGGACGATCTCGCGCCACCAGGCGGCCCGGATGTTCCGTTTGAGCTCGGCGCCGAGCGGCCCGTAGTCCCAGAACGAGCGCAGCCCGCCGTAGATCTCGCTGGACTGGAAGACGATCCCCCGGCGCTTGGCCAGGGAGGTGATGAGGTCCATCAGGTCGGCCACGACGCCTCCTTTCCCGGCCGCTGGCTGCAGCCGCTGGCGTGAGGCCCATGGTAGTGGATGGAGGACCCGGAACCCTGTATCAGGCCGCCTCGTCCGACCCCCAGGCAGGTTCGACGTCATCGGCCGGGTCGTCCGTGAGCCGCCTGACCCCGGTTCCGTCGGCGCCCATCAGGTAGATCTCCTCGTTTCCGTCGCGATTGGTGACGAACGCGAGCTCCGTGCCTTCAGGCGACCAGGCCGGCAGAGCATCGTCCGCGGGATCGTCGGTGAGGCGCTCGATCCCCGTCCCGTCCGCATTCATCACGTAGATGTCGAAGTTTCCGTCCCGATCGCTGAAGAAGGCGATCTTGGCCCCGTCGGGCGACCAGGCGGGAGCGATGTCGCCTGCCGAGAGGTCGGTCAGCCTCTTCTCCCCGGTCCCGTCGGCGTTGATCACGTAGATCTCGAAGTTCACGGCTTCCAGGTCTCGGTCGAAGGCGATCTTCGTTCCATCGGGCGACCAAGCGGGGGAAAAGTCACCGGCGGGATCGTCCGTGAGCTGCTCAACCCTTGTTCCGTCGACGTTCATCACGAAGATGTCCGCGTTGCCTTCGTGGTCTCTGGAGAAGGCGATCTTCGTGCCATCGGGCGACCAGGCGGGGAAGCCATCATCGCCGGGGTGGTCGGTGAGTCGCTCGACGCCGGTGCCGTCGGCGCTCATCACGTTGATCTCGAAGTTGCCGTCTCGGTTGCTGGCGTAGGCGATCCGCGTGCCGTCGGGGGACCACGTCGGCTGGGCCTCCTCCGCCGGATGGCCAGTGAGCCGTCGCAGCCCGGTACCGTCCGCATTCACGACGTAGACCTCGCTGTTTCCGTCTCGCTCGCTGCCGAACGCGATCCGGCCCTCGGAGGCGACGGCCGGCGCTTCAGGCGCGGGAGAAGTGGGTGACGGAGCCGTCGAGGTGGATGGAGCACGGGAGCAGGCGCCGGCTGCGAGGACTACGAGAGCGAGGAGCCTCCGCATTTGGTTCCTTTCCCGGCCGCTGGCTGCAGCCGCTGGCGGAGGAGCCATGGTACCAGCGCCTTCGGGCCGAGTCGCCGCGTGGCCGTTCGGGCGATGAGTTCTCGGGCCAGGCTCTGTCTCTATATGGTGAGAGTGCCGCCGACATGCGGCCCCGGGCCAAGCCATCGGGGAAGGAGGACAAGATGGGCAACGTGGTGGTAACGGAGTTCGTGTCGCTCGACGGCGTGTTCGAAGACCCCGGCGGCTCCGAGCGCACCGAGCACGCCGGTTGGTCGTTCAATTTCGACCGCGGGGAAGATGGGAACAGGTTCAAGCTCGATGAGCTGATGGCGGCCGACGCCCAGCTGCTGGGCCGAGTCACCTACGAGGGGTTCGCCCAAGCCTGGCCCGGAAGGGAGGACGAGGTCGGCTTCGCCAAGAAATTCAACAGCATGCCCAAGTACGTGGTCTCGACGACCCTGCAGGACCCGGCGTGGGAGAACTCCACCGTGATCAAGGGCAACGTCGCGGAGGAGGTCTCCAGGCTGAAGGAGCAGTACGACGGCGACATCCTCATCTCGGGCAGCGGTCAGCTCGTTCGCACCTTGATGGAGCACGGCCTGATCGATGAGTATCGGCTGATGGTCTTCCCGGTCGTCCTCGGGTCGGGCAAGCGGCTCTTCGACGGCGCCAACAAAACGTCGCTCAAGCTCACGGACACGCAGCAGGTTGGCTCGGACGGGGTGACGATCCTCACCTACACGCCAGCCGAGAAGTAGGCCCAGGGGTCGCGATAGGAGCCTGGACTGAGCACGCCAGCCAGCGTCGACGAGTACCTCGCGCACGTGCCCGAGGGGGCGCGCGCCGCCTTAGAGGAGCTCCGGGAGACCATCAGGGACATCGCGCCCGAGGCGACCGAGTCGATCGCCTACGGGATGCCTGCCTTCAGACATCGCGGTCGATTCCTCGTGTCCTATGCCGCGTACAAGCGTCACTGCAGCCTCTTTCCCGCGAGTAAGGCAGTCATGGAGGAACTCGGGGCAGAGCTGAAGACATATTTCTCCGGAAAGGGAACCCTCCAGTTCCAGGCAGACGAGCCAATCCCGCCTGAACTCGTCAAGAAGGTCGTCAAGATCCGGCTGGAGGAGAACGCAGGACGTCCTTGAGGCGAATCGTTCGGTGCCCATGGCATGGACGTTCGTATTCGTGGAGGGCCCGGCCAAGTGGTGGTACATGCCGATCTGGCCGCACCCCCGGTATGCGGAGGCGTGGGCCGACAGGGAACGGCCGGGGGCCCGCTCACAATCGATCGACACCGACGCCTGGGTGACGTACTGGACCCGGCGAGCGGTGGCGGACGGCATCAAGCCGCTGATCTTCCCACCCTCGAGGATCCGGGCCATCTGACGGGCCCCCGAGAGCTCCAGCGTGACCTGCTCGAAGAGCTCTCCCTGTTCGAGGGCGAGTAGTGAATCCCCTCTGAATCAACGTGTCCTCGCGGGGCGGGCACGCGCCGTGACCCAGATGGTGACGCCCTCCTCCTGCCGCGGCCGGGCGCTGCCCTCGTCGGCGAGCCGATCCAGGGCATCCGCCGCCGCCGCGCGACGAAACCCGAGCGCGGCGGCAAGGTCGGCGGCGGAGAGATCCCCCACGACCTTCAGGACCACCCGCGCCAGGTTGGCACGAGCCTCCTCCGGCCGTGGGATGCGCCGGAGGTCGTCTGCGTACCGCCGGGCCAGGATGTCGTAGGCGGTGCCCGGCCATCCCTGCTCCTGCTCGATCGTCCCGGCGCGGGTGAGGATCAGCATCCGCTGGAGGGCGTCGAGGGCCCGGTTCACCGCTCGGGTGTCCTTCACGCCCAGGGCCAGGCGGATCTCCCGGGAGCTCACCGGGGCCTGCTCCCTCACCACCTCGGCCACCTCATCCTCCAGCGGAGAGAGGTTCGCAGCTCGGAAGTCCTCGGCCGTCCCCGGCCGCTCGGTGAGCGCGTAGAGAGAGGAGAGAATCGGCAGCGAGACCAACGACGGCCAGCCTCGGACGTGCTTCCCCGCGCAGACCAGCCGCTCCGCCGCCAGCTCGTCCTTCCACCCCCACAACCGAGCGACCTCGTCGGTGAGAACGGCCTTCCCGTCCTCAAGCTCTTCCATCCACCGGATCGGCCCCGGTCCGGCCATCGCCTCGTAAAGCGAGGGCAGGACCACGTCGGGCTTGGGGAACACCAGCGCGATGCCCACCCGGTCGACGAATGTTGCGGCCGCCCGGAGCGATCGGACCTTCCCCACATGTGCTCCTAGGGCTTCACGTTCTGGTTCAGGCGGAAGACGTTGTCCGGGTCGTAGACACGTTTGAGGGCGACCAGGCGCTCGTACTTGGGGTCTCCGTAGATGCCCCGGACCACGCCCTCGCCCGACTCGACCACGTCGTTCACGTATGCGCCTTCCGTCGCGAAGGGCTTCAGCGCCTCCATCGTCGCCCGGCCCCACGCGACGTGGGCTTCGTCCTGCGTCGGGTCCGTCCAGAAGGCCTCGGCTCCTACCCAGAAGGACGCGTCCCGGCCGGTGAACGCCATGGCCTCCTCGGGCACGCGCCCGACTGCGCCACCCTGGGCCCAGAACCCAACCTCGCACCCCCCCGGTGCATCGGCGGCCTGCTTCGTGCACACCTCGACGAGGTCGCCGCTCAGCTCGTTCACGAAGCCGCCCTTCATGTAGAACCGCTTGCCCCAGGCGAGCGCCTCGTCGTTGGACGCCTGCACCGCCAGGTAGGACTTCGGCCCGATCGAATCGGCCAGGGCCCCGTTCCCGCGGAGCGGCTGCAGGTCTCGCTCAGCGTCCTCGACCGACCCGCTGTGGGTGCCTCCCATGAGGAGCACCGGTTGCCCGACGAGCTCGGGCCACGGGTCATCCGGGCCAACGATCCCGAAGCCGAGGGTGAGCATGGCCTCATCCGGCGCGGTCGCGAAGACCTCCCGGAACACGCCGACCATCTCTGTGGCCCGCTCGACCGGGTACGCGACCGAGCCGGCCGTCACGAGGGGTCCCACTTCGTGCAGGCGGAACTCGAAGGACGTCACCACCCCGAAGTTGGGTCCTGCTCCCCGGATGCCCCAGAACAGATCCGCGTTCTCTTCCTCGCTCACGTGAAGCAACCCCCCATCCGCCGTGACCAGGTCGACGGAGACCAGGTTGTCGACGGTGAGCCCGTAGCGGCGCTGGAGGCGGCCCATCCCTCCGCCGAGCGAGAGTCCCGCCACCCCCGTGTGGCCGACCACGCCGACGGGACAGGCCAGCCCGAACGCCTGGGCTTCATGGTCGAGCTCCTGGAGAAGAGCGCCCCCGTTCACCCGGGCCAGCCGGCGATCCGGATCCACTCGCACGCCGCGCATCCCCGCCAGGTCGATCACGATGCCGCCGTCGCAGGTCGAGAAGCCACCCACGCTGTGACCGCCGCTGCGCACGGCCATCAGGAGCTCCTGCTCCCGAGCGAAGCGTACGGCCGAGATGACGTCTGCGGCGCCCGTCGGGCGAACGACCAGAGCCGGGTAGCGGTCGACCATCCCGTTCCACACGGCCCGCGCAGCGTCGTATCCAGGATCGTCCGGAAGCGCGATCACGCCCCGAAAGTCCTCCCGGAACGCGGCCAACGCGGCCGCGTCAAGTGATGATCCTTTCTCGCCGCTCAGGCTCATTCCTGACTCCTCGCCCCGACAGACGGGCATCGTGCCCTCGGCCCCGCTATCAGGTCAACTCACCCAGCCGCTTAGACTCCACCACATGACCCGGCCTCTGCGCATTGGCGTGCAGGTTCCCGAGGTCGAGCGCCGCGTCCCCTGGCCCGAGTACCTGGCCATGGCCCGGGCGGCCGAGGAGGTCGGATTCGACTCCCTCTCCCTCGGCGACCACTACCTGTACCGGGGCGGTGGGCGGCCCGAGCGGGGCCCCTGGGAGGCCTGGACTCTCCTGGCCGCCCTGGCCGCCGCCACCGAGCGCGTGCAGCTGGCGCCGCTCGTGGCGTGCACGGCGTTCCACCGCCCCGCCGTCCTGGCCAAGATGGCCGCGACGGTGGACGAGGTCAGCGGCGGGCGGCTGGTGCTCGGGCTGGGTGCGGGGTGGAACGAGGCGGAGTTCCGGGCCTTCGGGATCCCGTTCGACCATCGCGTGTCCCGGTTCGAAGAAGCCTTCGGGATCATCCGGCGCCTCCTCGCGGGCGAGCGGGTCACGTTCCAGGGGCGCTTCTACCGGGTCGAGGACGCTGTGCTGCTCCCCAGTCCCTCCCGGCGCCCGCCGCTGATGATCGGGAGCAGCGGTGAGCGGGTTCTCGGCATCACCCTGCCGCACGTGGACGCCTGGAACACCTGGTTCACACGATTCGGCAACACGCCGGAGGGGTTCGCATCGTTGAACGCGAAGACGACCGCTCTTGCCGAGCGAGGGGGTCGCGACCCCGCAGAGATCGATCGCAGCGCTTGTGTGTTGGTGGCCATCGATCACACGGCACTCGATCGCCGGAACACGGACGGTGTCACCCCGCTGGAAGGCTCGGCGGACCGGATCGCTCAGGGCCTCCGCGACCTCGCCGAGGCGGGGGCGGACGAAGCGATCCTCGTCTTGAGCCCGATCACCGAGGCGTCGATCCGGAGAGCCGGTGAGGCGCTCGCCGTCCTGGACGGCTGAGTTGGCGTCTCCCATGGATGCCAGGACCGATTGCATCTTCTGCCACATCGCTTCCGGGAAGGCCCCGGCCGAGCGGCTGTACGAGGACGACGCCACCGTGGCGTTCATGGACATCAACCCGGCCACCGACGGGCACTGTCTGGTCATCCCGCGGAGACATGCCGAGGACATCTGGTCTCTCGACGAGGAGGATGGCATGGCGGTGTGGCGCACCGCGCATCGGGTGGCCCGGGTGGTCCGCGAGGCCCTGAACGCGAACGGCCTGAACCTCCTCCAGGCGAGTGGCCGTGTCGCGTTTCAGACCGTCTTTCACTACCACGTCCACGTCGTCCCTCGGTACTCCTGGGACGACGTGCATCTCCCTTGGATCCCCCGGGCAGGCGATCCCGAGCGCATCGCCGAGGCAGCCGCTCGCGTGAGGATCGCGATCGATAGGGGCTAGAGCGCGCGCTTGACCGCGACGAACATCTCGTTGCCCGCCCCTTCCTCCCCGGTGGGGCGACGCTCCGCCCGGAACCCCGCCTCCTGGAGCAGGCCCAGCCAGACCTCCCGCCGGAACGCCCCGCAGAGGTGCCGGTCGTGCTCCACGCGCACGCTGCCGTCGCGCTCCCGAAGGAGGTAGGCGAAGTCTGAAACGTACGTGTCGTCGTCGGGATCGGGGTCCCAGTCCCACTCCAGGTAGCGGAGGCCGCGCCCATCGCCGTCGTTGCCGCCACAATCGGTGCCCGGCCGGAAGGACTCGCGGACATGATCCGGTACGAACAGCGCCACGCCGCCCGGACGACAGTGCACGAACGCGGTCTCGATGACGGCCCCCAGGTCGGCCTGCGTCGTGATGTAGCTGACGGCGTCGTGAACGAAGACCGCATCGAACTCGCGGTCCAGACGAACCGTGCGCATGTCACCCTCGACGTGCTCTAACTCCGGGTTCAGGTCCCGGCTGATGGACAGCATGTACGGAGAGAGATCCGTCAGGGTCATCCTGAAGTGCGCCTTTAGGTGTGACGCGTTGTTGCCGCCCCCGCTGCCGAGCTCCAGGACGGTCTCCACCGGGCGGTCGGCCGCTTCGATGAGCACCCGCCGATAGCGCTCGGCTTCCTCCGCGTATTCCTCCGGGGCGGTGAGCAGGTGGAACCAGTTCGCGAGCTCCCGATACAGCTTCGGCGTCTCGGGAGACGCCACCATCAGGTGCTGATGCTGGGCTTCGGGGGTCGAGCCGCGTGGTCCAGCATGTCGAGCGCCTCCGGCGGAAGCCCCTGCATCCGGATGGCCTGGCGCATCCGGGCCAGGTAGGAATCGTTCGGTCGCACGAATCCACGCTGATGGGCCACCCGGTAGGTCACGGCGTCCGCCCACCGTTCGCCCATTCGGACCCGAACGTCTTCGCGACGGTAGAAGGTCGGGTGGCCCACGTACGTATCGAGCTTGTCGAGGTCCTTGGGGGTCACCGCCCACACGACGCCCCACACGCGCCCGTGCGGGTCGGGCTCCAGGTTCGCTGCCCCGCCTTCCCACCGCTCCGAATACACCGTGAACTCCAGGCGATAGCCGTCGAGTCTCCCGGCTCCGAGGGGCACGGCCTCCGGACAGTTCCGCTGCATGAGGCGCGGGTCCATATTGCTGCCGTAGGCGAAGTAGCACTCCGAGCGCTGCACTACTCGATGACCCCCCCGAACCGGCGGTCGCGCTTCTGATAGTCGCGGATCGCTTCGAACAGATGCTCCCGGTTGAAGTCGGGCCATAGGACCGCAGTGAACCACAGCTCCGCGTATGCGGCTTCCCAGATGAGGTAGTTGGAGATGCGCATCTCACCTGAGGTGCGGATGACGAGGTCGGGGTCGGGCACGTCGGGTAGGTAGAGCCTCCCCGAGATGCTGTCGGGGGTGATCCGCTCGCCGCCGAGCCGTCCCTCATCGTGCTCGGCGATGATCCCCTTCACGGCGTCGACGATCTCGGTACGGCCGCCGTAGTTGAAAGCGATGACGAGCTGCAGCCTGGTGTTGCGCCGCGTGAGGCGCTCGGCGTCCTCCATCTCGTGCAGCACCGATCGCGGCACCCGCCAGTCCCGTCGCCCCATGAACCGCACCCGGACCCCGCGCTCGTTCAGCTCGTCGCGACGGCGGTGAAGAAGGCCGCGGTTGAAGTTCATCAGGAATCGGACCTCGCTCTTGGGGCGCCGCCAGTTCTCCGTGGAGAATGCGTACACGGTGAGGTAGCGAACCCCGACATCGAGCGCGCCCTCCACGGTGTCGAACAGAGCCCGCTCCCCCGCCTCGTGGCCCTTCGTCCTCGGAAGGCCCCGCTGCTTGGCCCACCGTCCGTTGCCGTCCATGACGATGGCCACGTGCTTCGGGATACGCCGCCGGTCGAGGTCGTGGAGGTACGACGCCATCTATCGAGCTGACGCGTTGGTCCGGGCGAGGAGTGGCAGGCTCCGCATCCGCCGTTCGAGGTGGTACTCGGCGAAGCCGTACAGCAGGGCCCGAGCCTGGCCTCGAACACCCGGCGTCGGGGTCGCGTCGCCCGTCCGGTCGAGGTCGCCGCGCGTGAGCGAGTCGAGCCACGCCAGCGCGGCGAGATCGGCCTTCACGCTGTCGCGATCCTGGCACTCTTCGCACACCGCCCCGCCCTGCGAATGAGAGAACCGGCGGGCCGGGGTGGTGCCGCAGACCGCGCACGCCAGCAGGGCCGGCGCGAACCCCGACAGTCCCAGCAGCCGCAGGAGGAACGCCTCGGCCACCGCGGCGGGGTCGGCCGGGCGCCGCTCCAGCGCGCGGAGTCCCTGGAGCAGGAGCAGGAACAGGCGCACGTTCCGCTCGTGCTCCTCGGCGACCTTGTCGGTGGCCTCGAGCATCGCCTCTCCCGCGGAGAAGAGGGCGAAGTCGTCGCGGAGGGCCCGGAACGGATGCAGGATCTCCGCCTGGGTCACGGTGTCGAGGCTCCGGCCCCGGTACAGCATGAGGTCGACGTGGGTGAACGGTTCCAGGCGGGCACCGAACTTGCTGGTCGTCCGGCGGATGCCCTTGGCCACGGCGCGGATCTTCCCCGAAGACTGGGTGAGGATGGTGACGATCTTGTCGGCCTCGGCCAGCTTCACCGACCCGAGGACGATCCCCTGGTCCTTGTAGAGGGGCATCGGGGGAATCGTAGCGGAACCGCTGTGGCCGGGAGGGACGCTACGTCAGCGCGATCCAGACGACGACGGCGGCAGCGATTCCAGCTAGCGTGAGGGCGACGGACAGCGCGATCCGGAGCGGCGACGCGGTCGCCATACGGAGAGCGCCACTGCCCGTCTCCTTGGCTCGGTCGAGCGCCCTCTCGGCCCAGGCCCACTCGGTCGCCAATATAGCCAGCCCGATGAGGATGACCACGATGCCCGGCCCCGGCGTGACCATCATCACGACGCCAGCAATGAGAACGACGAATCCCACCACCGTCACGGCGATGCGTTTGCCGCTTCGCCCGATGTACCGGAGGACGGTTCGGAGAGGATTGAGGTCCACCGTTACGCGTAGCCTAGCCGACGACTACCTGTCCGTCGCGAATGATGGTCCCCGTGTCAACTGTCAGGTCGTCGACGATACCCACCACGATAGCTCGGATCGGAGCGACCTCCAGGCCAACCACCTGCCGCGCGGAGTTGCCCTCGTCGATGATGAGCACCGCCTCGCCGGCACCCGCGCCCACAGTGTCCGCCGCGATGATGTAGCTGCCATCCGGCTTGCCCGCGGCGTCCAGCAGATCGCATACCAGGAGCTTTCGATCCTGGAACACTGGGGCCTCGATGGTCGCCACGACGGTCCCCACCACTCGGCCCACCTTCACGTGGACCCTCCTCGGAGCTCCTCCACGGCGTCGACGATCCCCACAATGGCGTGGTCAACGGGGACGAAGGTCTCGCGGAGCGCCTGGGAGGCTTCTCGGGCCCCGACGAAGTAGATCAGCTCACCGGGTCCGGCCATGTACACGCCGTCGGCGGCGACGACCGGGATGCCCTTGGGTCGCTGTTTCCGATCGAGCGGCTGGACGATCAGGAACTTCACCCCCTCCAGCCCGTCCGCCTTCACGGTGGCGACGACGGTCCCGATCACCCGACCCAGCTGCATGTCTACCCCGTTTTCTCGATGCCCCGGGCCCGGAGGAGGAACCGTGCATCGGCCGACAGGTTCTGGTCCATGCCCTCGTGGAGCTGGGAGATGATGACGTGGGCCACTTCCTGTCCGGACCCGGCGATTCGGTCCACGCCGTACCCGACAGCCGCCTCCACCTCCGCCACCTCCCCGCCGAACAGCACGTAGCCCTTCCCTCCGAGCTCGTCCGCCAGACGCAGCTCCCGGATGACCACCCGGGCCCCCTTCACCCCTGCGTCCGCGGCGTGGATCACCGAGGCCACCGTGGTGGTCTCGATCACACCCAAAGCCTCCCCGCCCTCCTCCCGGCGGGCCCCGCCGATAGACGCAACCACGTCGGGGTGAACGTCCGGGAGGAACACCACGTCAACCAGCGTCAGGCCTCCCGCCGTCAGGCCGGCGTCCACGGCCTCCTCCACATCGGCGGTGAGCCCTCCCACCAGGACCAGGTACTTGCCGGGGTGGATGGTGCCCGCGCGGATCACCTCGAGCGGGGCTCGCTTGACCATGGCGTCCGCGGCCTCGATCCCCCGGGCGATCGAGTCGAACTCGAGGACGGCGATGGCCGGTTGCATGGCTAGGCGCCGGACATCGGCTACACGATCCGCAGGGCGCCGACCACGGTGATCCGAC
>DASYUI010000028.1:0-37213 GCA_036001425.1 Actinomycetota bacterium | reverse complement strand
AAGCTGTGAAGCGCCCGGTCGGGCGCGGCGGTCCAGGTCCCACCCCTTGCTACAATCGGGGAACCGCGGGCCTGTAGCTCAGTTGGTAGAGCGCTGCCTCGGCAGGGCAGAGGTCAGGGGTTCGACTCCCCTCAGGTCCACGAGAAGTGTGACCTATGATCCGCGGACAATTACCTGCCGGTGCGCGAACACACAGCGAATCCTCCGCCGGCGAGAGTGGGCAACATCACCCAGAACCACTGAACATGGCGGTCCGCGAGGCAGACGCAGCAGTCCCCCACGGGGAAAGCCCGTTGAGCGAGCCGATCAGTATCCGACGTTCAATTCTTCATGCGACGAGCCATAGGACAATCCCGGCGAGTAGAGCGAGAAGCCCCAACACCATAGAGAAGATGGCAAGGCCCGCAGCACCTGCTCTTTTCGAACGGATCCGGCCCTCCCAACCAAGAAAGGCCCCCGCAGCCCCAAAGACGATTGGGATGCTCAGATAAAAGACGACCACACCTAGTGAACCCAAGACGCTCAGAACAAGCCCCGTCTTAGCGGGTCGCGCGCTGTACGCAGGAGCAGCTGCCGCCCAACGAACAGGAATCGCGAAAACGATGACCGCGATGACGACAATGATCGCGAGCTCCAGAAGTTGCTCCGAGTCCCAATGGACGTGGCCTGCCTTGACGTAATCCCCGAGTTGCGGGAGAGCTACAGCCACGATCATCGTGATTGTCGCGGCCAGCCAGAGTTGCCGCCGGTTGGCAGGTTGGGGTGAGGATTGGCTTTCGATGATCTATCTCCCTCTCGTGTCCGCCGAACTCCTGGTCGGCTAGTCTACCTCCAACCCTCGGCCGGTCGGCCAAGACGTGAGAGCGAGAGGATTAGCGTCGGGCATCATCCACCCGACTCGTCTTTGTCCCTGGGCCACCCCTTCTGCAGACACCATGCTGGCTCGGCGAGCAGCCCAGCGTTCGGGGGAGAGCCCCCTCAAGACCCGGTCCGGCTCGCGCCTGCGGAGGCCCTGTCGACTGGCAGCACGTCTGTACAGAGCGGAAACCGGCCCCGAACGTTTACAGCGGGGTCATCGCGGGCACCGGGGACCCAGTCTCACCAGCGGACCGACCAGTCCGAGGCGGTTCGCGCACCGATCAGTCAGGACCACAATTTGACTCTTGTGTGAACCGAGGAGCGAAGCGAATGGCTCCTCGTACTCGTGGCCCGCAACGCGGCCACCCCTCACGAGCACCTTCCGGAAGAAGGCCTGGTTCCACATCTTCCGCACCTCGGGGTTCGTCTTCCGGTAGCTGGGGGCGCAGTTCTTGGCGAGTTCGAGAGCGAGGTGGATGATCTCATTGGCCTGCTTGAGCTTGTCGTCATCGGTGGCGAGCTGAGCCTCAGCCTCCACTACCTCGGCGTTGATACGGGCCTGCTCGCGCTTGAGGGTCTCGACGTCGATGGCGTCGGCGTAGTAGGGGCGGAGGAGCTTCTCCCGCTCGTTGGCGAGCTGCCGCAGCCTCCTCCCAAGGAAGACTGCGGCCTCCGCCCGGTGGCGCTCCCGCTCGGCGATCTCCGCCCTTAGGACGCGCTCGACCCGCCGCTCGAGGGCCGGAGGGATCCGGACCTCTTCATAGAGGGCTTCTACCTCGCGCTCCAGTTCGTCAGCCGGAACGTGGCCCCTCTGGGAGCAGGGCCTGCGGCGGGTGTTCCGTCCGACGCACCGGAAGGACCCGAAGCGGCCCTTGGCCACTAGGTAGTACAGGCGCGAGCCGCACTCAGCGCAGAACAGTGTGCCCTTGAGGCAGGAGCGTGCTTCCAGCTCCGCTCGCCGCCGGAGGAATGGGAAACCAGGACGGCTTGGACCTTGTCGAAGAGCTCCCGCCTCACGAGGGGGGTGTGTCGGCCCTCGCGGTCGACGCCCTTCCACCGGACCACGCCGGCGTAGACGGGATTCTGGAGCATGCGGTGGACGGCGCTCATCCCCGGCGGGTTCCCCCCGCGATTCCGGAGGCCCTTTGACGCTAGGGCCTCAGTGAGGGATGAGAGAGACCAGGAACCCGTGGCGTACTGCTCGAAGGCCCACACGACGAGGGGAGCCTGCTCGTCATGCTCCAGGACCGCTTCCCCCCGGCGGGCGCCGCCTTCCCGGCGGACGTTCCGGTACCCGAACGGGGCCACCGTTGGCCAGCCCCCCTCGGCGGCCTTCTGGTCGAGGCCCTTCCGGATCTCCTGGGAGAGGTTGGCCGAGTAGAACTCGGCGATGGAGGCCAGGATCCCCTCCACGAGCCCACTTTTGAGCTGCGGCTCTCCATCTGAGAGGTACCGTCTCGAACTCCGGGAGTCGCGACCAAGGGATCGAAGAGTGGGCGCGGAGTCACGGGCCGTTCCTGCCCTGGGCCCGGACCTGACCTGGGAGTCTAGTCCGTTCGGGCCATTGTGGACCGGGCCGAGCACTCCTAGGCTCGCTCGAGGAGGGAGGGCGGAGCAGGCCCGAATCCCGCACGGCCCTTCTCTCCGGGGTAGGTGGATATGAGCGAGTCCAGCAAACCCGCGCGGGAGCCCAGCACTGTCGCTCTGGTGTCGCCCCCCAACCATAACGGTGTGGCTGCCCCATCCCGTTCGATGTCCCTCCTTCTGGCGGTGGTGCTGGTCTCAGCGCTGGTCGGCGCTCTGGCTCCCACTGCCCATGCGGCTATCATCACGGAGTTCGCCATCCCCAGCCCCGACAGCCTTCCGACGGGGATCACGCTCGGACCCGACGGCAACCTGTGGTTCACGGAGCCCGGCGCATTCAAGATCGGGAAGATCACGCCACTAGGCACGGTCACAGAGTTCTCCACCCCGCCGGCCAGGGCGATCACCTCTGGGCCTGACGGGAACCTCTGGTTCACCATGACTGACTTCATCGGGAAGATCACACCAGAAGGCGCCGCATCCACGTTCGAGATCCCGACCTCGGGGGCGAATCCGATCGACATCACCGCTGGTCCGGACGGGAATCTCTGGTTCACCGAGGTCGGCGCGGACCAGATCGGGAAGATCACGCCGGCCGGCATCATTTCCGAGTATCCGATCGCGGGTACCGACTATGCGGCCCCTTGGGCCATCACCGCCGGGCCGGACGGGAACCTATGGTTCACCACGCAGCGCGAGGGGATCGGCCGGATCACCCCCGACGGGACCATCACCCTTTTCCCCTATCCGGGAGGACGGGGGTTCTTGGGAGGCATCGCGACCGGTCCGGATGAGAACCTCTGGTTCACCTATCAGGACAGCAGTCCACCCCACATCGGGAGGATCACTACGAGCGGGAGCATCACGCTGTTCCCTCTGGCGAGCGAAAGCTTCCCCAACGACATCGCTTCCGGACCCGACGGGAGCCTCTGGTTCACGGAGCCCTCGCGAAACCGGATCGGCCGGATCACCACGACTGGGGTCGTCAGCACCTTCACGCTCCCCACGCGCAACAGCTATCCCTGGGGCATCACCGCCGGGCCAGATGAGGCCCTGTGGTTCACGGAGAACGGCACCAACAAGATCGGGCGTATCCAGCCAGAGCCGGGGGACGTCGACACGAGGTTCACCACGAACTTCACGTCCGGTTTCGACGGCGCCTACGGGGTGGCCATTCAGCCGGCCGACGGGAAGATCGTGGTGGCAGGCGAGGCCGCAGGAAGCGGGGGGAGGTTCGCGCTGGCCCGGTACAACACTGACGGCACCCTCGACCCCACCTTCAGCGGGGACGGCAAGGTGACCACCAACTTCACGTCCCGGTTCGATGGCGCCTTCGACATGGCCATCCAGCCGGTCGACGGAAAGATCGTGGCGGTGGGTACAGCCGATAACGGGAGATTGTTCGCGCTGGCCCGGTATAACACCGACGGCTCGCTGGACCCCGACTTCAGCGAGGACGGCAAGGTGACCACCAACATCTCTTCCGGTAGCGATTTTGCCTTCGGCGTGGCCATCCAGCCGGTCGACGGGAAGATCGTGGTGGCAGGCGAGGCAGCAGGAAGCGGGGGGAGGTTCGCGCTGGCCCGGTACAACAGCGACGGCACCCTCGACCCCACCTTCAGTGGGGACGGCAAGGTGACCACCAACTTCACGGCCGGGGACGACCGTGCCGACCTCATCGTCATCCAGCCGACAGACGGAAAGATCGTAGCCGCGGGGACGGCCAACTACTTCAGCAGCAGCGCCAGGTTCGCCCTGGTTCGTTACGACACAGACGGGGCTCTCGACACCACCTTCAGCAGCGACGGGAAGGTCACCACCAACTTCACGTCCGGGTTCGACGGGGCTTTCGCCGTGGCCATCCAGCCGGTCGACGGGAAGATCGTGGCGGCGGGGCAGGCGGGCGGCGGCAGCGCTGGGAAGTTGGCCCTGGCCCGCTACAACACCGACGGGGCCCTCGACAGCAACTTCAGCGCAGATGGCAAGGTGACCACCGACTTCACGACCGGGCTCGACTACGCGGATGACATCGCCATCCAGGAGGCCGACGGGAAAATCGTGGCGGTGGGGGCGGCCAACTTCTTCGGTCCCGATTCGAAGTTCGCGCTAGCCCGGTACAACACTGACGGCACGCTAGACGCCACGTTCAGCGGGGATGGCAAGGTGACCACCAACTTCACGTCCGGACTTGATGGGGCCTTCGGCGTAGCCATCCAGCCGGTCGACGGGAAGATCGTGGCTGCGGGCCGTGCAGGGGGCAGCGGCGGGAGGTTCGCGGCGGCCCGATACCTCGCCGGCTGACTCGCCTTTCGCCCATAGATCGATCGCTCGTGCGAGCGCGAGGGCCGGAGTGGCACCCGCCTACTGGGAGTTTTCCCTGAGAGCCCCTAGGAGGGGAAGGCAGTTCACACTTCCTCGCGCCACCTCCACTTGATGTCCCGGTGCGCGAACCAGCCCCGGGACTTTGTATGGCGGTTCGATGCGCCGGCTGCTCATCACCTTGATCTCATGGGCTCGCCGGCCCAGGGCTAGAGGCAGAACCCATTGCCGTAGACGAACCACCGGGCGGTACCGCCAGTCTCGTTGATCTCGATCCCGCCACTGTCACCGAACCCGACGCCCCCCGTTCCGAACGTGTCGTTCAGGTGCGTGCCGGCCGGGATCGTTCCCGTCCAGATCAGGACGCGTGGTGTCGTTTCGTCGAAGTCGGTGTCGGCGAAGATGTCGATGACGGTGGTATTCGCGGTGTCGTTGTTCACGGTCACCGCTTCCGTGACTCCCCCGCAGCTATCCAAGGTGCGGCTCGCGGTTCCCTGGTCGATCACCCCGGCTCCATGGGCGTCCACCGCGACAAATCCGCCCGTGACCTGGACGTCCAGGGCCTTGAGCGGGACGTCCTCTCCGCTCGGCCCGCACCCGTAGCACGTGGAGTTCTGGGTGGTGGCCTCGGTATCCACCAGGAGCTGGCCCGTCCCGTTGACCTTGGCCTTGTTCGTGGATCCGGCTCCCTTGATCGTGACCAAGCTGGTCACCGCCGCGGCGACCGGCGGCCCCACGATGTATCCCACCGTTCCAGCCGCGACGACGAGCGCGATCACCTTCACACTCGGCAGCCTCTTCATCCGGCACACCCCCTTTGCGCCGAGAACGACCTTCGTCCTGGAGATGACCAACGGATCGACAGACCTCGGGTCTGCCCGGCACGCCTCCCTTCGTGCAGGGCGAACGGTAGCTAGCACTTTCTCAGCAAGTCAAGGCATGGCCTCGGATAGGGCGGCTATCGCACCGATCCTTCAAGACCACGAGCGTCGAAGGCGGCCGAATCCTCCCACTCCGCCGGGAGCGATAGGATGTGCTCATCCACTACTGAAGGGGGAGACCCATGCCTGAGGCGACGTGGTACAGCCAGGGAGCGTTCTGCTGGGCCGAGTGCGCTACCAGCGACTTCGATGGGGCGAGGCCTTCTACACGGAGCTCTTCGGCCTGGACCTCGAGGAAACGCCCATCCCAGGTGGTAAGTACGGACAGTTCCTCAAGGACGGCAAGAACGTGGCGGGTCTTGCCCAGCAGCAGGATCAGGAGCGGGAGCAGGGAATCCCCCCGCACTGGAACACCTACATCGCGGTGGAGGACGCGGAGCTGGTGGCGAAGGAGGCGGAGCGGCTCGGCGCGACCATCGTCGCGCCTGCCTTCGATGTCCTGGAGAGCGGGCGCATGGCGGTGGTGCTCGACCCCACTGGCGCGGCGATTGGCTTCTGGCAGGCGAAGGAGCACATCGGCGCGCAGGTCTACGCCGAGGAGGGCACGATCACTTGGTGGGAATTGATGACCTCCGACCCGAAGCGCGCGACCGAGTTCTACACGCAGCTCTTCGGCTACGGGACCCAGGACTTCCCGGTCGAAAAGGGGACCTACACCGTGCTCATCCACAAGAGCGAGCAGGCGGCCGGCATCATGACGGCCCCCCAGGCCGACGTGCCGGCGGTGTGGACGCCGTACTTCCATGTGGCGGACGCCGACGCCACGCTCGAGAAGGCCACCCGTCTCGGGGCGACGGAGATGATGCCGGTGACCGAGGCTGAGGGCGTCGGCCGCTTCAGTTGGGTCACGGACCCGCAGGGCGCGGTAGTAGCGTTCATCCAGCCGGCTCCGCGGCAGCAGTAGGGTCGACGGGCCGATCCGGGGGCGGGAACTCAGGCTCAGCCGACGACGATCTGGAGGTCCCGCTCGGCGATCCCGGAGAAGGAATTGCCCCCAGCTTCGACGAACGCGAAGGTGAAGCCCCGGGCGGTACCTGGCTGGTACAGTCCCTGAGAGGCTGGAACTCTCACGGTCTCAGTGTGGTTCTGGCCGTTGCATACCGGCACGTAGTTGCCGTTTCCCGACGCTTGGCCCTGCGAGACGTTCACATACGATTCCTGCCCGTTGGCGCCCACGGCGCACGCCGTGGTGACGTCGAGCGACACCGCTCCGCCTCCGGCCTCGAGCTGGGCGGTGTCCGCGAGGTCGACGAAGACGATCGGGTCGACGCTGACGCGCTGGGAGTCCTGGGTCTGGGCGGTCCGGCCCCGCTTGACCAGCACGAACCCGGTGGCCTGCGCTTCCCCGAGCTCGAACGGCGCTCCGGAGGTCGGGACGGGGACCGTGAACGACCGGAACAGGCCGGTACAGGTCAGGGGGAACGATCCTTTCCCGGACGCTTGAGGCTGGGAAACGGTGACCGAGCTTTCGAGCACGGTCCACCCCTCCGGGCACCGGGCGATCAGGTTGACGAAGACTGTCTGACCGTCGGGATCGAGCCCCGTGGCCGTGTGGAGAACCACCTCGAGACGAGTCGGGGCCGGAGGGTGAACCTCGGCCGGCAAGGCGGCGCCGGCCACGAGAAGCGCAACCACGCTCACGAGAGCGAACCCGCGAACGCGCTGCGTGATGATCCTGCGGTCCATCCGGGACTACGTCAGGTGGGGCGAGGAGTTGGCTTCACTTTGAACATTCGTTCCTGGGGCCGGCAAGGGTTCACCGGAAGCTGCCGGCGGTTCGCGCAACCGTCAATCCCTCCAGAAGCAGAGACTGGGCTATGAAGTGATCGGGTAGAGGGCGATTCCGGCGATGGCCGCCAAGAGCACGAGCACGGGCTCCTTGTCCTTGAAGATAACGACGAACCCCAGGGCCGCCAGGGCGATCCCCGCGGTCGGCCAATCGACGACCGCTCCGCGAGTGAGAACGATCGTGGCCCCACCGATCGCTCCCGCCGCTGCGGCCGTCGCGCCCTTCACGAAGGCGATCAGCCACGGCCGGTCCTGGCGGCGGATGAACCAGCGGCCTGGGACGACCACTCCAAGGTAGATCGGCAGGAAGATCGCCCCGGTCGCCGCCGCCGCGCCTGCCGCACCGGAGACCAGGTAGCCGATGAAGGTGGCCGTGATCACGACGGGACCCGGCGTGATGAGTCCCATGGCCACGGAGTCGAGGAACTGACGCTCGGTCAGCCAGTGATGCTCTTCCACCACGCCCTCGCGGAGGAACGGCACGATTGCGAGACCGCTTCCGAAGATGAACGCTCCTGCCTTGAGGAAGAACAGGCTGAGCGCCAGGAGTGTGGCGCCGGAGAGATCCGCTCCCAGCAGGGCGATCAAGGGCCAAGGAACCAGGGTCCGGAGGGACGATTCTTTCCCCAGGGACCGTGGCGGCGCGTCCCACAGCACCATGACCAGGCCCGCGCCCACGAAGAGCAGGGCGATCTCCGCCCCGGTCAAGGCGGTCACGACGAGGGTTATGACCGAGATCGTCCACAGTCGGGGATCGGTTCCATTCGTGAGGCGGGCCAGCCGGACCGCCGCCAAGGCGATGACTGCCATCACACCCGGGGCGATCCCGTAGAAGAGGGCCTGCACCACGCCGAGGCCCTGGAACCGCACGTAGATGACGGCCACGGCCAGGACCACCACGAACGACGGGAAGATGAATGCCGCGGCGGTGGCGAGGGCGCCCAGCGCTCCCTGGCGGAGGAAGCCCACCCACATCACCACCTGGGCCGCCAGGGGCCCGGGCATCGTCTGTCCCAGCGCGACCCCGTTCAGGAAGTCTCGTTCTCCGACCCATCTCCGAGACGCCACCAGGTCCCGCTGCATGTAGCCGACGGTGGCGATGGGTCCCCCGAAACCCCAGGTCCCCAGACCCAGGAAGTAGCGGATGAAGTCCCCAAACGGAGGCTCGTGCTTGGTGGGCTCCTCGACGTCCGGATCGGAGGGCATCGACGAAAGGAGCCTAGCCGAGCCGGGGTGGCCCGAGACGACCCTCAGCGAACCGGTTGCTCCGTCAGCGACGAGACGAAGCGCCTGGGCGCGACCAGCCGATAGCTCTCCTCGACCCAGTCCTTCAGCGCTTACGACAGGATCCGTCTGCGCGTCGCCCGCAGCTGCGCCATCAGTCGTCCGTTCGCTTGTGCGCGTATGCGGAGGCGTCCATGTCATGTCGATAGGCAAGGCTGATGCGCGGTCCAGTCAGGGCAGTCTTGGGAACGCTGTGCTCCCAGTCCCGCTGGGACCGGCCGCCCGTGACGAGTAGGTCACCCCGCCCAGGCAGGAACGCCCGCGATTGGCCGCCACCTTTCGGTCGAAGCAGGAACTTGCGGGGCTCGCCGAGAGAAACGAGAGCGACGATGGGATCCTCGATCTCTTTGGCGATGTGGTCGGCGTGCCACGCCACGCTGTCACGACCGTCGCGGTAGAGGTTGAACCCCACCGAGTCGAACTCTCGTCGGTAGTGTTCGGAGAGAGCGGCCCGGATCTTCTCCAGGACCGGAGGCTCGAGGGGCTCACCCGACTGCAAGCTCCACGGCGCGGTCAGCCGCGGTTCCTGAACCGTGTGCTCGTACAACCGGCGGGACCGCTGCTTCCACTCCCGGCTCGCTAGGACCTCTTCGAACAGCCGATCGGCTCCCGAGACCCAGGTCGGCACATGATCGACCCAGGAGTCTCCATCGAGCTGGATCCGCCGAAGCCGCGAGAAGGAGCGGTCGATGTCGAGGGTTTCGACGGTCGCGAAGAGAGAAGGCTGCCAGCCCAGATTCGGGGAAGGTGGCATCGCCAGGTCATCCTAATATGGGCTCACCGGACGGTGACGGCGACCTCCTGAACGAGGTTGTTCTCCAGGCCCTGCTGGTTCCAGGGCTGCTCGGTAGACTGAGCGAAGCTCGGGAAGGAGGTCATGATGCCTTGCGCGAGGTGTGGCACCGAGCCGGACGCCGATCTGATCCGGTATTCCACCCACGACGGAAACGAGGAAATCTCCAACCTTCTCCTGTGCCCGTCATGCAGCTACGGGCTCAACACCCTGCTGGCAGCGTACGTCGCGAATCGCGACGTACGGCAGGGCCAGGCCTGACCCACAGCCACGGCGCCAGGTCGCGGGCCTATGCCCGGGTGCCCTGTCCTCCGTGTGCCTGGCTCGGGGCCTCCAGCCAGGCATAGGC
Source organism: Actinomycetota bacterium (assembly GCA_036001425.1). Classification (GTDB taxonomy): domain Bacteria; phylum Actinomycetota; class UBA4738; order UBA4738; family CALAEC01; genus DASYVD01. Next base: position 27,297 of record DASYUI010000028.1, on the reverse strand, counting down.
CTCCGCGAGGTGGAGGAGAAGCGCGGGATTGATCCCCGACCTCGTGAGCTCGGTGATCTTCTCGAGGACCGCTTCCTTCGCCTGCTCCCGGAGCTCCTGAGCTCCCATGGTGAACCTCCTCCCTTGCTCTGATCTCGGCCATGGTACGGGCCCGTACCTACGATTGGAACCAAGCCCGGTGAACCCGTGGGCCTCCGGGTGCGTCAGAAAGCTGACGAGGAGGTGGAGATGCTTCAGCGGACGGCGTTTGTGCTGGCAGCGGCGGTCGTGGCGATCCTGCTTCCGATCGGCGCGGCGGCCGGTGGGATGTCCTCATTCAACTTCGACCGCGACTACTACGTGGCCGGCGACCGGGCCGTGGGACAGACGGTGTTCTGGATCTCCAAGGAAGATCGCCACCTCCTCGAGCGCACCTTCTACGCGTACCTGATCCCCCAGTCGCGCTGGATCGATCCCCCGAGGATCCCGCCCGACGCCGTTCCCCTGGGACCGGTAACTCTCGGTGGCCTCGCCCGGATCTCGTTCACGGTCCCTGACGTCGAGCCGGGTGGCTACACCGTGGGCATCTGCGACCGGCCGTGTCGACACTCTTACGTGGGGGACCTCGGGGGTGGCTGGATCACGGTCGTGGGGAGCCCCGAGGAGGCCCGGCTGCTGCCGGTCATCGACCGATTGAAGACCCGCTTGGATCGGGCTCGATGGGACGCCATCCAGAAGGCACGGAAGAGCCAGCGGCGTGACACGGCGCTGGGGGCCGAGTTGGAGGGCCTCCAGGAGGACCTCGAGCAGGCCCGGGAGGAGCTCGGCGCCCGGCTGGTCGCCCTGGAGCGGCGGCCACAGGCCGCGCCCGGTGCGTTCGACCGTGCCGGCTGGGCCGTCGCCGCGCTGGCCCTCGCGGCCCTGGCGTTCGCCTCGATGCGTCGTCGGAAGCTGGCCGCTCCGCCGGATGGGGATCGCCACGAGGAGCCGTCGGTTGGGGAGGGCGTGCCGGCGGAGGCGCAGGTGGCATCCGCGGCCGACGACCTCGGTTGGCGGGTCGAGGGGGCAGAGGTCGAAGACGACCGGAGTCGGGTGGGGGCTCGCTAGATCATCCGGCCCGAGAAGAGCAGCCCGATGGGCAGGAGGAACAGGCCGGCGACGAACACGACGAGCCGGGGCGTGGTGGCCACGATCCACTCGTCCAGAGCCATGACCGACCGTTGGAGAGGCCGGTACAGGAACGCCAACAACACCACCGTGATGAATGCGACCGCCACTGCTTCCGCCAGCACCACCTGGACGCCTATCGGATTCCCCAGGATCATCGCGGCCACCAGGGTGTCGGCAAGGGTCGTGATGTTGGCTCCGGCGATGTAGGGGATGGCCTCCTCCCGCTTGATGTAGCCCTTGCTCGCCAGGGGAACCAGGATCGTGAGGGCCACGGACACCGAGAGGGTCAGCAGGGCCGCCACCATCCCGGCGGCGAACATCGGCCAGGGCTTCTTCAGCCAGTGGGCCCTGACCTCGGCCTGCTTCTCCCCGTCGAGCGACGGCAAGACCATGTCCAGGAGCTTGAACGAGCCCAGGATCACGGCCAGCCCCAGGGGGAAGAGCAGGGGTCCGGGCAGGAACGCGTGCGCGCCGCGGACCAGCGGGCCCCACACGGCGTCGATGATGCTGTCGATCTCGCTAGAGACGTGCCAATGCACCCCGTCGAACAGGCCCACCTTCAGCATCCCGTAGCCGAGGAGCATGCCCGGGACGTACACGACGGCGGTCATGGACAGCGCCAGGACCCCCATCCCGATGCTCTCCCGGCGGTTCTTGCTCCTCATGGCGTAGAGGAACCCCACCAGAAGGACGATGAATGAGGCGCCCAGGCGCGACCCGGTCAGCATGGTGAAGGTCTGGAGCCGGTTGGTGGCCCCCGCGGCGAACAGGGCCAGGGCGGCCGCGGCAACCGGGGAGCCCGACAGCACGAAGTAGGCGCCGAGCCAGCCCAGGCCCAGCGTGCTGACCATGTTGTCGACCGGGAACTGGCCCTGGAGGCGGGGGGCCACCGCCTGCGCTCCTCGCTTCATCAGCTGGATGGCCAGGATGAATAGGAACATGGCGGCAGCGAAGCGGAGCGACCTCGAGAGGATGCCGCGCCAATCGCGGCCGGCCTCGACCGGGCGCGCGGACGCTTCGACGGCCGGAGCTGAGGCCTCGGCGGCCTCGTCGCCGTTCGGGTTGAGCCCTTCGCGGGCCCGCTCGGTTCGCCGTTCGGTTCGGCGGATGGCTGGGTCGTCCTTCCCCATGTGAATCAGGGCCCGCGAGGGCCCGGAGCGCTTACGATATCGGGAGCGGGGACCCGTGGCAAACTTGGTTGCGGGACCACCCCGCGTTCCTTACCCTGCGGGAACACTCGTCATGCGTCAATACGACCCATCCGAGATCGAGCCGAAGTGGCAGCGGACGTGGGAGGAGGAGGCACTCTACCGCGCCTCCGATGCCCCCGACGATCCGCGGCCGCGTTTCTACGCCCTCGATATGTTCCCCTATCCCTCGGGCGACCTGCACCTGGGCCACGCCGAGGCTTTCTCCGGCGGCGACGCCGTGGCCCGGTTCGCCTGGATGCGAGGCCACAACGTCCTGCATCCCATTGGCTGGGACGGGTTCGGTCTTCCCGCCGAGAACGCCGCGATCAAGCGGGGGATCCACCCCAAGGAGTGGACGTACGCCAACATCGACCAGCAGCGCCGGTCGTTCAAGCGGATGGGCATGTCCTTCGACTGGACCCGCCAGTTCAACACCTGCGGCCCGGAGTACTACCGCTGGACCCAGTGGCTCTTCCTCAAGCTCTTCGAGCGGGGCCTGGCCTACCGCAGGCTGGCCCCGACGAACTGGTGCCCTAAGGACCAGACCGTCCTGGCCAACGAGCAGGTGATCAACGGTGCCTGCGAGCGGTGCGGCACGCCTGTGGTCCGAAAGGACCTGGTCCAGTGGTTCTTCAAGATCACTGACTACGCGCAGCGGCTCCTGGACGACGTGGACGATCTGGCGGACTGGCCCGAGCGCGTGATCACCATGCAGAGGAACTGGATCGGGCGCTCCGAGGGGGCCCAGGTCGACTTCGAGATCGCCGAGACCGGTGACCGCGTGGAGGTCTTCACCACCCGCCCGGACACCCTGTGGGGCGTCACCTTCTTGGCGTTCGCCCCGGAGCATCCGCTCGTCACGAAGCTAGCGGAGGCCGGGGGGGCCGCGGGCGCGGCGACGGAGCTGATCGACCGGCTTCAGGCGACCCCGCTGACCAACCGAGAGCAGGCCGAGAGCCGCGAAGGGGTCAACCTGGGTGTTCACGCGGTGAACCCGGTGAACGGCGAGAAGGTGGCGTGCTTCGTTGCCCCCTACGTCCTCCTGGAGTACGGGACCGGCGCGGTCATGGGGGTCCCCGCGCACGACCAGCGGGACTTCGAGTTCGCCCGTGAACACGGTCTGCCGATCCGCGTGGTCATCGCTCCGGAGGACACCGAGCTGGACCCGGACGCCATGACGGAAGCGTGGCCGCACGAGGGAGCCATGGTGACCTCGGGGCCCTTCGACGGCACCCCGTCGCCCGAGAGCATCGAGGCCGTGACCGCGTGGTTGGAGGAACAGGGAAAGGGCCGCCACGCGGTGACCTACCGCTTGCGGGACTGGCTGATCTCCCGCCAGCGGTATTGGGGCGCACCCATCCCCATCGTCCACTGTCCCGACTGCGGGGAAGTGGCCGTGCCCGCGGACGAGCTGCCAGTGCTGCTGCCCGACGACGTCGACTTCCGGCCGGGCGGCGAGTCCCCGCTGGCGCGGCACCCGAGCTTCGCCACGACCACCTGCCCGAATTGCGGCAGGGAAGACGCTCGGCGCGACACCGACACGATGGATACCTTCGTCGACTCTTCCTGGTACTTCTTCCGCTACTGCTCGCCCCAAGAGGCCGGCCAACCCTTCGATCCGGAGAAGGTGGCCGCCTGGATGCCGGTCTCGCAGTACACGGGAGGCGTCGAGCACGCCATCCTGCACCTGCTGTACTCGCGCTTCTTCACCAAGGCCCTCCACGACATGGGCTTGGTCCCATTCAGGGAACCGTTCCTGCGACTCATCAACCAGGGACAGGTCATCTACGGAGGCGCCTCGATGTCCAAGTCGAAGGGGAACCTCGTGGAGGCCATGCCGCTCGTGGAGCGGTGGGGCTCTGACACGCTGCGGCTCACCATCCTGTTCGCCGGCCCATTCGAGGACGACATCGACTGGAAGCTGATCGCTCCCGACCCCAACCGGCGGCCCGGAGTGAACTCGTGGTTGGGCCGGGTCCACGCCGCTGTCTTCGAGGCCGCTGCCGCCGGGGGGGACGGGGAGCCCGTGGAGCTGCGAAGACTAACCCACCGGACGATCAAGGGAGTGACGGAGGACCTGGAGCGGTTCAGGTTCAACGTCGCCATCTCGAAGCTGATGGTCCTCTCCAACGAGATGCGGTCGGCGCTCGATGCGGGCGGCGGCGCCCTGCCCGCCGCGGAGGCGCTGACGCTCCTGCTCGCCCCGTTCGCGCCGTACCTGGCCGAGGAGCTGTGGCGCGAGCCGCTGGGACATGACACGAGCGTGCACCTGGCTTCGTGGCCGTCGTTCGACCCGGAGGTGGTCCGCGAGGAGACGGTCACCCTGGTGGTCCAGGTAGACGGGAAGGTCCGGGACACAATCGAGGTGGGCGCGGACACGTCCTCGGAGGATTGCGAGCGGTTGGCTCGGGAGTCCGACAAGGTGCAGCGAGTCCTGGCCGGCCGCGGAGTCGCTCGAGTCGTGGTCCGCCCGCCGCGCCTGGTGAACCTGGTCACGGGGTGACACTTGGACCTCCGTGAGCACGGAGGCGTGCTGCTCGTCGGCGCCAGGATCAAGCCGCGCTCCCGCCCCGGGGTCTCGATCACCGAGCAGGGACTGGTTGTGGGAGTGGCCGCCGCCCCCGTTCAGGGGAAGGCGAACGAGGAGGCGCGGAGGGCCGTGGCGTCGGCCCTGGGCGTATCGCCTTCAGCGGTCGAGCTCCGCACGGGGGGCAGATCCAGGTCGAAGGTGTTCGCGGTGACCGGCCTGGACCTCGAGACCGCCCGGGCCCGGCTGCGCTCGGCGACCGCTAGCTGACTCGTAGCGCGACCATCACGCCGTCGCGGGTGGGAACGATCACCGAGAGATAACGATCGTCCTCAGCGATCGCTTGGTTGTGCTCCTTGACGGCAGCGGTCCATTCCGGACGGCGATCGTCGGTCCCCACGTCCTCCGCCACTCGGCCCGACCACAGGACGTTATCGCAGAGATACAGCCCCCCGATTCGGATCCGCTCGCGTGCCTTCTTCCACGCGTCCGGGTACCCGCTCTTGTCGATGTCACAGAAGATCACGTCGAACTCGCCGGGGAGCTCGTCGATGATGTCGAGCGCGTTCCCTACGTGGAACGTGCAGCGGTCGGCCAGGCCCGCACGCCCTAGATTGTCGAGGGCCTTCCGCTCGTTCTCCGGGTCGCCGTCGGTAAGGTGAATCTCGCCGCCGGGCCCCACTGCCCGGGCGAACCAGTAGGCCGAGAAGCCGAACCCAGACCCCATCTCCAGCACCCGGCGGGCCCCCACCGCCCGGGCCAGGATCTCGAGCGTGACTCCGACCGTCCGACCCACGATGGGGAAGTCGCGCTCCCGTCCCTCGGTTTCCATCTGCTCCAGCACCTCTTGGCCCCGCGACTCGAGCAGGCTCGCCATGTACCGCTCCACCTTCTCGTTGACGATCTCCATGTCCGCTGCCTCCTCCTCCGTTGGTCGCCGGCAAGCATATCGACGGCCGTGTCGGTGGGCCCGGATACCATCCGGCGCTGCGACACCGAGCGGGGGAGCGTGGACCGAGGCCTGAACGGGGGACTCCGAGAGTGGCTGGCTGGCCTGGGACGGCGCGAGCTCGCCGTGCTCGCGGCGGTCGGGGTCCTCGTGGGCGGGGGAGCCGTCCTGTGGTACGTGCGCTCGCTCCCGAGGCCCGTGACCGTCCGGACCCTGCGGCCGGAGCCCGCCCCGTCGCCCAGCCCGGTTCCGGTGGTGGTCCACGTGGCCGGATGGGTTCGCCGGCCCGGAGTGTACGAGCTCGGCCAGGGCGAACGGGTCATCGACGCCCTCGAGGCGGCGGGAGGGCCGCGTCGTGGGGCCGACCTCGACGCCCTCAACCTGGCCGCGGTTCTCCTGGACGGGCAGCAGGTGATGATTCCCCGAAAGTCTGTCGGCGGAGGGGCGGGGGCGGGCCCCTCGCCGTCGGGGGGCTCGACCGGCGTCCAGAGCCTCATCAACCTCAACTCGGCCACCGCGGAGGAGCTCGAGACGCTCCCAGGCATCGGCCCGGTGCTCGCCAACACCATCATCGAGTACCGCGAGAGCAACGGACCGTTCACCACGGTGGACGATCTCCTCGAGGTCAGCGGGATCGGGGATGGGCGGCTGGCCGACATCAGGGACCTGGTGACCGTGTGACCTCCCGGGGTTGGATCCTTCCATCCGCCGCTGCCGCATTCGGTCTCGGGGGGCTCGCACTCGGCGATCGCCTGGGCCGGCTCGCCGGGGTGGCGGCCGCGATCTGTGGGCTCGCCGTGGTCGTGGCGGTGGCGGCCCATGCCCTCTCTGCGGAACGCCGGCGCCGGCGAGCAAATGCTCTCCTTGGTGCCGCCGGGCTCCTGCCGCTCGAGCCGGATGGGCCTCCGCCGCCTCGGGATCGCATCCTCGCCGCGGCGGGAATCCCCGATACGGACGTTGACCCTGGGGACCTCCGGCACTCAGGCCCGGGCGCCTGGTGGCCGCCGCTGGCCGCGGTGGTGGGGCTGTCGCTTCTCGGCGCCGGGTGGGCGGCGGTCCGGGCTCCGCCGGTCGACCTCCTAAGCGTGTTGGACGGGCGTCGCGTGACCTTCCAGGGAACGGCCGGCTCCGATGTCCGGAGCCTCCAGACCGGTTGGAGCGTGGAGGTCTCGGTGCGGCGGCTTGTGCTCCCCGGACAGAGCCCCGTTGAGGTGGACCTGTCGGCTCGGCTGTGGCTGCGCGGCCGGGATCGGGCGCCATGGGTGCGCCCCGGCGAACGGGTGGTAGTGGCCGGGACGCTCCTGGCCATCCGGCCCCAGGAGGGCGGGTTCGCCGAGTATTTGCGGGACCGCGGGGTGGCCGCGACCGTCTCGGTCACGACCATCCAGGTGCTTCAGCACCCGGCGAGTCCCGTCCTCAGGCTGGCCAATGCGGCGCGAGACGCGTTGCGCTGGGGAGCGGGGGATGCGCTGCGCGGGCGAGAAGCCGGACTCCTGCTGGGACTGGCCATCGGGGACACCTCGGGGATGGATCCCGAGGTCGAGGAGGACTTCCGCGCCTCCGGCCTCGGTCACCTCCTGGCGGTCTCAGGTTCGAATGTGGCCATGTTCCTGGCCCCGCTGCTGGCCGTGGCCGCTGCGATGCGGGCCTCGTCCGCAACCCGACTCCTGGTCGGGATCGCCGGGGTGGGCTTCTTCGCCCTGCTCACCAGGTGGGAGCCCTCGGTGCTCCGGGCCAGCGCCATGGCCGGCCTGGCCCTGGCCGGCTCGTTCGCCGGCCGCCCCCGGAGCTCGGCGCCGCTCCTCGGCGGAGCGGTGCTGCTGCTCCTCGTTGGGGATCCCTGGCTGGCGAGATCGGTCGGATTCCAGCTGTCGGTGGCGGCGACGGCGGGTATCGTCGCCCTGGCCGGTTCGCTCGCGGCACGATTGTGGTGGCTCCCGCGTCCGGTGGCCCTGGCCGCGGCGGCGACCCTCGGCGCCCAGGTCCCGGTGACCCCGCTCCTGCTGCTGCGCTTCGGGGTGGTGCCCACGGCCACGCTGCTGGCGAACCTGCTCGCCTTCCCCGCCGTTCCTCCATCTCTGCTGGGAGGGCTGGGCGCTGCCGGAGCGGCGCACATGTGGTCCCCGGCCGGTCGCCTGCTCGGAGCGGTGGCGGAGATCCCGCTCGGCTACATCGAGGGGGTAGCCGACCGGCTGGCCAGGGCCCCCTTGCCCCAGATCGTGTCGGAGGGGCCGACGCTCCCCGCCCTCGTCGCGGTCCTGGCCGTCGTCGCCGTGTGGCGCTTCCGGCGTGGGAAGCGGCCGATCGGGAGCCTGGTGGCGCTGTTGGTGGCGGGGGCGTTCCTGTGGCCGGCCGGCGGTCGGGCGGGCGCACCTTCAGCCCTCACGGTCACGTTCCTGGACGTGGGCCAGGGTGACGCCTCGGTAGTCCGTTCCCCGGACGGAGCCACGGTGCTGATCGACTCGGGCCCCGACGAGCAGCAGGTTGCCCGGGAGCTGGCACGGCTCGGCGTCCAGCGGATCGACCTGGCCGTCGTGTCCCATGCTCACGCCGACCACGTGAGCGGTTTCCCGGCGATCTTCGCCCGGTTCCCCGTGGCGCTCCTGATTGAGCCGGGCTGCCCGCACGACGCGCCTCAGTACCAGCGGATGCTCGAGTCGGCCGCAGCGGAAGGGATCCCGGTCCGCAATCCGCGGGGAGGGGAGCGGCTCGAGGTGGGGAGCCTGGTGATCGAGGTGCTCGGGCCCGAGGCCTGTCCGGCGGAGGAGGTCAACGACGGCTCGCTGGTGCTCCTGTTTCATCCGGCCGGGAACGCCGACCCGCGTTCCTCGGTCCTGTTCACCGGTGACGCGGAGGAGCCGGCCCAGCGCGACCTCCTCGCCGATGGCGATCCCGTCGCCGCCGCGGTGCTCAAGGTGCCGCATCAAGGAGGAGCCACCTCGATCGAGGAGTTCTTCGACACCGTCAGCCCAGATGTGGCCGTGGTGAGCGTGGGCCCCAACGACTACGGACATCCGGTGCCGTGGGTCCTGTCGGCCCTCCGCCGCGCCGGGGCGCTGGTGCTTCGAACCGACCAGTCCGGCGACGTGACCGTGAAGTTCGGTCCGCAGGGACTTCTCGTAGAATCCGGGCGATGACCGCTCGTTCAGACTCGCCCGTCGTCCTGTTCTGGGGTGAGGACCCCTTCCTTCTCCGCACCGAGGCGCTCGAGCTCCTCGGCGAGGTCCGGCCACGAGAGATTGACGCCTCGGACTGGGCCCCGGGTGCGACGGCCGACCTGGCCACGCCGTCGCTGTTCGGAGAGCCGAGGGCCCTCGTGCTCACCGACTCGGGGAACCTGCCCGACGAGGGCCGCGAGGAGGTGGCCGTCTACGCGCGGTCGCCGGCGCCCGACGCCACCCTGGTGCTCCTGGTCGAGGTGGGCCCGCGGGCGAAGGGTCCGCCAGCCGCCCTGTCGAAGGCACTCCCCAAGGGAGTGGAGGTCCGGCGGGTGGCCGTCGAACGACGGGAGCTGCCCGCCTGGGTGCGGGCCCGGGCGCGGCGCCGCGGGCTGACGGCGTCCCCGGCGGGCGCCTCGGCCCTGGTCGAGATCCTGGGGGAAGACCCAGCCGTGCTCGACCAAGCGGTTGAACAGATCGCCGCGGCCTTCTCGAAGGACGGGGTCACGCCGGAGACGGTGGCCGCCCAGTTCCGCGGCCTGGGCGAGCGACGGGTGTGGGAGCTCTCGGACCTGGCGTTCGGGCGCAACCTTCCCGGCGCGCTCCGAACCCTGGCGGCCCTGCTCGAGGCGCGGGAAGAGCCCCTGATGATCCTGGGAGGCCTGGCCGCCCGGTTGCGAGACCTGCTCCGGGTTCGGGCCCTTCCCGAGCGCATGGCCCCAGCGGAGGCCGCGAGGGTCGCCGGGCTCCGGTTCGACTGGCAGGTCCGGCGATACCGAGAGCAGGCCCGGCGGTTCTCGGAGGAAGAAATGGCTGGAGTGCACGAGCAGGTAAGCGAAGCCGACCGGCTGCTCAAGCAGGGGGCGCCGGGCGACGTGGTGTTGGCGAAGCTCCTGGTCAGGATCGCCGGGCCCGGTGAGATCGCCCGGACCGGCGCGCGGGGCTAGACGTCCTCAGCCTTCTTCGGAGGCGACCCTGCGGGCCAGCCGGGACTTGCGACGGGCAGCCGTGCGCTTGTGGATGGCTCCCTTGGCGGCGGCCTTGTCCAGCAGCCGGACGGTCCGCTGGAGCTGCTCGGCCGCCCCTTCGCGGTCGCCGCCTTCCTGCGTCACGCGTACCTTCTTGGCCTCCGACTTCAGCCTGGTGCGGACGGCCTGGTTGCGAACGCGCCGGCGCTCGTTCTGGCGGATGCGCTTGATCTGGGACTTGATGTTGGCCACGAGCGGGCAGTTTAGCAGGTGGAGCCCATCGGGCACGGCTACCATGGCCGCGTGACCGATCCCTCGCGCATCCGGAACTTCGCCATCATCAGCCACATCGATCACGGGAAGTCGACTCTGGCGGACCGATTCCTGGATCTCACTCATGCCGTGCCCGAACGGCAGATGCGGGAGCAGTACCTCGACCGGATGGACCTGGAGCGGGAGCGGGGGATCACCATCAAGGCGCAGGCCGTCCGGCTGCGTTACGAGCAGGATGGGACCGAGTACGTCCTCAACCTCATCGACACTCCCGGGCACGTGGACTTTACCTACGAGGTCTCCCGGGCCCTGGCCGCGTGCGAGGGCGCCATTCTCCTCGTCGACGCGGCCCAGGGGATCGAGGCCCAGACGCTGGCGAACCACCACCTCGCCGAGCAGGCCGGGTTGACGATCGTCCCAGCCGTCAACAAGATCGACCTCCCCCAAGCGGACGTTCCCGAGGCCGTCCGCGAGCTGGCCGAGCTGACAGATCAGGAGGAGGAGTCCATCCTCCGCGTGTCGGCCAAGACCGGCGAGGGCGTCCCGGATCTGCTGGCCGCCCTCATCGAGCGGGTTCCCCCACCCACCGGCGACGCCGACGGGCCTCCTCGGGCCCTCATCTTCGACTCGGCGTACGACGCCTACCGCGGTGTCGTGGCGTACGTGCGGGTGGTCGACGGAGAGCTGCCCCCCCGCGGCCGGATCCGGATGATGGCCACCCGACTCGAGTCCGAGTCCGAGGAGGTCGGCGTCTTCGCCCCCGACCCGTTCCCGCTGCAAGCACTGGGCGTGGGGGAGGTCGGCTACGTGGTCACCGGAGTGAAGGACGTTCGCCAGGCCAAGGTGGGCGACACGATCACGCTCGCCGCTCGATCGGCCACCGAGCCGCTCCCCGGATACCGCGAGCCCAAGCCGATGGTTTGGAGCGGTCTGTATCCCGTCGACGGCGATGACTTCGCGCCACTGCGGGACGCGCTCGACAAGCTCCGCCTGTCCGATGCCGCCCTCGTGTACGAGCCGGAGTCGTCGCGGGCGCTGGGGTTCGGATTCCGGTGCGGCTTCCTCGGGCTCCTGCACATGGACATCGTCCGGGAGCGGCTGGAGCGAGAGTTCGATCTATCCCTCATCGCCACCGCGCCGAACGTCGCCTTTCGGGTGGTGAGTGACGGGGAGGTCCGGGAGGTCCACAACCCGTCGGAGATGCTGGCGCCGGGCACCTACGACCGGGTGGAGGAGCCCTACGTCGTCGCGACGATCGTCACGCCCTCCGAGCACCTCGGTGCGGTGCTTGACCTGTGCCAGGCCCGGCGGGGGTCGCTCGAGGAGATGCGCTACCTCGCACCCGAACGCGTCGAGGTGCGGTACCTGCTTCCGCTGGCCGAGATCATCTTCGACTTCTTCGACCAACTGAAGTCGCGGACTCGCGGCTACGCGTCGCTCGACTATGAGCACTGGGGGCATCAGCCATCCGAGCTCGTGCGGGTGGACATCCTGCTGCACGGAGAGCCGGTGGACGCGTTCTCGTCGGTGGTCCATCGGGAGAAGGCCGCCGCGTACGGGAGGAGGATGGTCGACCGGCTGCGGGAGCTGATCCCCCGGCAGCTGTTCGACGTGGCCATCCAGGCGGCCATCGGGTCGCGCATCGTGGCCCGGGAGACCGTCCGGGCCAAGCGGAAGGACGTCCTGGCGAAGTGCTACGGCGGGGACGTGACGCGCAAGCGCAAGCTGCTCGAGAAGCAGAAGTCGGGGAAGAAGCGCATGCGCCGGGTGGGAAAGGTCGACGTCCCCCAGGAGGCGTTCATCGCCGCCCTTCGCGTCGACCGGGGGCCCGGACCGTGAAGCCGTTGGCCGGTTCAACCGATGCCGGGCTCTACGTCCACGTGCCCTTCTGCCTGACGCGGTGCGGCTACTGCGACTTCAACGCCTACGCCGGGTTGTCGCACCTGGGCCCGGCGTACGCCGATGCGCTCCGTCAGGAGGCCGATCTGTACGCCCAGGATTGGGCAGGCGTTCGGGTCGTCTCCATCTACCTCGGGGGCGGCACGCCGACCACGCTCTCCCCAGAGGCCATCGGCGACCTGGTGGCGGCGCTTCGGGAGCGCTTCGACGTCGCCGCGCACGCCGAGGTCACGTGCGAAGCCAATCCCGACACGGTCGACCGTCCCTACCTCGAGCGCCTGCGGGCGGTCGGGATCACCCGCCTGTCGATAGGCGTCCAGTCCTTCGACCCAGCGGTGCTGGCGTCGCTCGAACGGATCCACTCCGCCGACTCGGCCCGCCGGGCTTTTGCGGACGCCCGGGCGGCCGGGTTCGACGACGTCAACCTGGACTTCATCTACGGTGCGGGCGGCGAGACGCCGGCCTCGTGGCGTCAGACCCTGGACGAGGCCGCCGACCTCGGGCCGGACCATCTCTCGTGCTACGCCCTCACCATCGAGCCGGGCACGCCGCTGGGGCACCGGGTGGCCACCGGGAGGATCCCCTTTCCCGACCCGGACCTCCAGGCGGACCTGTACGACGCGGCGTGCGAGCGGCTGGCGACCGCGGGGTATGGCCACTACGAGGTGTCGAATTGGGCCCGAGCCGGCCACGAGTGCCTGCACAACCTGGGCTACTGGGACGGCCGGCCGTACCTTGGGCTGGGAGCCGGGGCGCACTCGTTCCGCGACGGAAGACGATGGTGGAACGTCCGGCTTCCCCAGCGCTACCTCGACCAGGTGGCCGCGGGGAGCCTTCCCGTGGAGGGGCAGGAGCACCCAGACGAGGAGGAGTCGGGGCTCGAGCGGCTCCTCCTCTCGGTCCGCCTGGCGCGGGGGATCCCGGATTCGTGGGTCCCGGCGGATGTCGCCGAAGCCTACGTCGCCGGCGGCCTCGCCCGGCGCCAAGAGGGTCGATTCGCCCTTACCGACCGGGGGATGCTGCTGGCGAACGACCTGGTGCTAGCACTCGAAGCCCGAGACTGCTAATAATGGGCTCGAGGACATGAGTGCGAAGCGCGGTCGCGAAGGCTCCAGGCCCGCCCGGCGGGCGGCCCGGGACGCCGACCGGCCCGAGGGAACCGCCGCGGCCCTGGGACCGAGAAGGGCGGTCGTGCTCCAGGCCGTGGTCACCGACTACATCCGGTCGGCCGAGCCCGTGGGAAGCGGCACCGTGGCGGTCCGGTATCGCCTCGGGGTCAGCCCCGCCACCATCCGCAACGACATGGCCCTCCTCACCGAGATGGGCTTCCTCGAGCAGCCCCATACCTCTGCGGGACGGGTCCCGACCGACCTGGGCTACCGCTTCTACGTCGACACCCTGCCCGCCGCTCCGCGACTGTCCCCGGGGCAACGGCGGGCCATCACCGACTCGCTGTCAGAGCTCCAGGGCGACGTCGAGGAGGCTCTGCGGCGAACCGCCCAGCTCCTGTCTCGCTTGACCCACTACGCGGCCGTGGCCCTGACTCCGGTGGTCGAGGGAAGCCGAGTGGTCCGGGCCGAGCTCGTGCCGCTCGGGTCGGCGGCGCTCCTGCTCGTGGTGTCGGACACCGGCCGGGTGGACAAGCGGGCGCTGGACTTCCCGGCCGCAGGCGACGACGAGGCGGTGTCTGGGGTCTCGGACGCCTTGGTCCGAGAGATCCAGGACGTGTCACTCGGCGAGGCCGCTGAGCGCGTGGAGGCCCTGGCGGCCCGAGCCGCCGGGCACGAGCAGTCCCTCCTCGAGGCGGTGGGAGTCGCCTTCCGCGATCTCAAGCGGGCGGCCGAGCACGCCTTCCTGGGGGGTGTGGCCAACATCGAGGAGGCGTTCGAGCGCCGGGAGAGCGTGCGGAGGCTGTTCGAGGCCCTGGACGAGGAGGCCGCGGTGCTGCGACTGCTTCGAGGGCTGCCGGTGGAGGGCGATGACGTCACCGTGATGATCGGACGAGAGATCCCCCTCCAGGCGATGAGGGAGGCCAGCGTGGTGGTGGCTCCGTACCTGGCCGGTGGGCGCCCCGTGGGGGCCATCGCGGTCGTGGGGCCGACCCGGATGGAATACCTGACGGCCATCTCATCGGTCGGGGCGGTGGCTCGCCGTCTGACCGAGATCGTCGATGCGCTGGCCGGATAGGGCCCGGCCGCTACACTCGTCTCGATGACCCAGGCTCGCGACCTCTATCAGGTCCTCGGCGTCCCGCCCGAGGCATCGGCGGAAGACATCAAGCGGGCCTACCGCAAGCTGGCCCGCCAGTACCACCCCGACGTGAGCGAGGACCCCGAGGCCGACCGACGGTTCAAGGAGATCAGCCTGGCCTACCAGACGCTCTCCGACCCGGCCAAGCGGCGGCAGTACGACATGTTCGGGGGCGAGGGTCTCACACCGGACATGTTCGGGTTCGGGCCTGACCTGGCCGACCTGTTCGGGGCGTTCTTCGGCGGGTCCTTCACCCAGACGCGCACCCGGGGCCGGCCCACCCGGTCCCGCCGTGGCGCAGACCTCCACACCGTCCTCGACCTCACCTTCGAGGAGGCCGCGTTCGGCACGCAGAAGGAGGTCCAGGTCAAGAGCCTGGAGGAATGCGCGCGATGCGGCGGCAACGGCTGCGAGCCGGGGACCTTCCCCAGCCGATGCACCCGGTGCGGCGGTACGGGGGAGATCTCCGACGTCCGGCGGAGCGTATTCGGGACGGTGATGACCTCCCGGACATGCGGGACCTGCGAGGGGACGGGCGAGGAGATCGCATCGCCGTGCAAGGACTGCGGCGGCGAGGGCCGGGTCCGGAGGGCGCAGGCGGTGTCCGTGGACATCCCCGCCGGCGTCCAGGACGGCATGGAGCTCCGGGTCCAGGCGGGTGGGGAGCAGGGCAGGCACGGCGGGCTGGCCGGCGACCTCTACCTGACCCTCCGCGTGACTCCCCACCCGCTGTTCGAGCGACGAGGCGAGGACCTGTTCTGCACGCTGGAGGTCCCGGTGACCCAGGCGCTCCTGGGGGCGACCGTGGAGCTCCCTACGCTGGACGGCCCCCAGCCCCTGACCATCCCTCCCGGTGCCCGGCCCAACACCCTTCTCCGTCTTCGGGGGCGGGGCATCCCCCACCTCCGGCGCCGTGGCCGCGGCGACCTCTACGTCGAGGTGGCCGTGGTGGTCCCGGAGGAACTTCCGAAGAAGGAACGGAAGCTGGTGGAGGAGCTCGCCCGGATACGGGGGGAGCTGCCGGGAACGGCCCCTCTGCCAGGTCGCCTGCGGCGGCGCGACTAGCCTCGCCCCGGCCATGGGCCTCCCGCACTTCTTCGCCGGAGCCCCCGAGGCCGGCGAGACCGTCATCCTGGGCACCGACGACGCCCACCACGCCATCCGCTCGCTGCGCCTCCGGCCCGGGGACCGGTTCACCTCCTCCGACGGGCGGGGCGGGCTGGCCCGGTGTCGGGTGGTCCGAGCCTCCGGGCTCCTCCTCGAGGGCGAGGTCGAGGAGCGGGTCACGGAGACCCGTCCTCGGCCGGTTCTCCGGGTGCTTCTCTCCCCGCCCAAGGGCGAGCGGCTCACGTGGGCCGTGCAGAAGCTCGTGGAAGTGGGGGCGGACGAGATCGTGCTGATGGAGGCGGTCCGGAGCGTGCGCCGGTGGAAGGGAGAGCGGGCCTCCCGGGCGGGGGAGCGGGTCGACGCGGTGGCCCGAGAGGCCGCCAAGCAAGCCCGGAGACGGTTCCTCCCCGAGGTCAGCGGACCGGTCGGATGGGATCGGGCGCTGGCCGAGACCCTCGCGGCCGGCCCGGTGGTGGTGCTGTGGGAACGCGCTGATCAGGGGCTCCTGGGGCTCCTGCCGGAGGAGCCGCCCGAGGTCCTGGCCCTGGCGATCGGGCCCGAGGGCGGGATCCCCGAGGAGGACGCCGTCGCCGCCCGCGACCGCGGCGCCCTCCTGGGCTCCCTGGGTCCCAACGTGCTCCGCACTGAGACCGCCGCCGTGGCCGCGGCGGCCGTGGCCCTGGCCCGGTACGGGCGCCTGGGCTAGCCCGATCCAGGCTCCTGGATGGGCGGACCAAGCCTGGACGGTACTCCCCGGAGGGCCCGAGATGTTGGGATTTGCCCCAGTGACCTGCTAGGGTTCCCGGGTGCCCGCCAAACCCTCCCTTTGGCTTTTGCTTGTGTTGCTCGGGGTGGCCCCGGGGCTCTCGTCGGTCCCGGCCTCCGCGGCCGAGGGCGACGTGTTCCCCAGAGGGAAGGAATGGTGCGCGACCACACACCCGAACCACGGAACCCCGGAGGGATTCGGTCCGGCCCTGGACATGGGGAGTCCATCGGATTACCGCTGGCCCGTCCTGGCCCCCGAAGACGGCCGGGTCCGGGTGTTCTCGCGGGTCGGTGAGGACGGGTGGGGGAACTCCGTGCTCTGGATCTCGAGCGACGGCCAGGAGCGGATCCACATGGCGCACCTGGACAGCATCGAGGCCACCGGGGAGGTCCGGGCCGGGGACATGATCGGCCGGGTCGGGGACACGGGTTACTCCACGACTCCTCATCTCCATGCCTCCCGCCGCTTCGCCGGCCGGCCGGCACCACTGCTCCTGGGTGGAAGGCTGCTCCAGGCGGGAGACTGCCGGGTCTCTCGGGGGCCCGCCGCGTCCGCCGCTCCCGAGATCGATGAGCGCCCGGGCTGGCTCCGGCGGGACGCGCTGTCCCGCCGTGCGGACGCAGACCTCCGCCCCGGATCCGGTGGCTTCGTCCCGCTCCACCGGGGAACCGGCCAACGTCTCGGTGAGGCTGGCTCCTCGACCATGAGTCGCCGGGCGCGTTAGCATCGGCGCGCCGTGGAGGACTGCCTCTTCTGCAGGATCGCCTCGAAGGAGCAGCAGGCCGAAATCGTTCATGCCTCCGACCACGTCGTGGCGTTCCGCGACATCAATCCCCAGGCGCCGACCCACATCCTCATCATCTCCAGGGAGCACATCGAGTCGGCCCGTGCCATCAGGGACAAGCACGGCGGGCTGCTGGCGGAGATCGTCACCACGGCCGAGCATCTGGCCCGGGCGGAAGGGATCGACCGGACCGGCTGGCGCCTGGTGACGAACGTCGGCGCGCACGCGGGCCAGAGCGTGCACCACCTGCACTTCCACCTGCTGGGCGGCCGGCAGATGCAGTGGCCCCCGGGGTAGAGACCCAATATCCAGAGTGGGGTAGGGCCCGGGCGGTATAATCAGGAGAAGTGGGGTCGCGTCAGCGACCCCTTTTCAGACAGGCGGGGGAGGTCCCCGAGAAACACATTGGCCGAGGCCAACACGCAAGTGAAGATCCTGGTGCCCGGCCACCAGTCGATGGTGGCCCTGCTGGGGCAGCGGGATGAATTCCTCAAGGTCGTTGAGGCCGCCTTCGACTCCCAGATCGTCGTCCGGGGTAACGAGATCACCATCACCGGCGAACCGGAGGAGGCGGAGCGGGTCGCCCTGCTATTCGAGGAGCTCTTGACCCTGCTCGGCGCGGGACAGGAGCTCAACTCCATGTCCGTGGGGCAGACCATCGACCTGATCAAGAAGGACTTCGTCCGCCCCACCGACGTGCTCTCCGATACCCTTCTCACCTCACGCGGGAAGGCCATCGGCCCGAAGACGCTCGGGCAGAAGAAGTATGTGGACGCCATCCGCCGGGCAACGGTCACCTTCGCCATCGGGCCCGCGGGGACGGGGAAGACCTACCTGGCCGTGGCCACCGCGGTGAAGGCGCTCCAGGAGCGGCAGATCTCCCGGATCATCCTCACCCGCCCCGCCGTGGAGGCGGGCGAACGGCTCGGCTTCCTGCCGGGGACGCTCTACGAGAAGATCGATCCGTATCTCAAGCCGCTGTACGACGCGCTGTACGAGATGATGGACGCCGACGCGTTTCAGCGGCTCACGGAACGCGGCACCATCGAGGTGGCGCCGCTCGCCTACATGCGTGGCCGCTCGTTGAATGATTCGTTCGTTATCCTGGACGAAGCCCAGAACACGTCACCCGAGCAGATGAAGATGTTCCTCACGCGGATCGGCTTCGGGTCGAAGGCCGTGATCAACGGTGACGTAACTCAGACCGATCTCCCTCCCGGCCAACGTTCCGGCCTCGTGGTCATCGAGGAGATCCTCGACGGCATCGAGGGGATCGAGTTCGTGCACCTCGGGGCCCGCGACGTGGTCCGTGCAAAGATCGTGCAGGACATCGTGGAGGCATATCGGCGGTTCGGCGAGGGCCAAGCCCGGGCCGGCGAGTGATGGACGCCGACCCTCCGAAACCCACCGTCGACCTATCCGACCGTCAGGAGATGACGGTCGACCCGCAGCCGCTCTTGGCCCTGGCCGAGCGAGCCCTCGCCGGCGAGGGGATCACCGACGCGGAGCTCTCGGTCTCCTTGGTCACCGCCGAGGAGATGGCCGAGCTGCACGAGCGGTACATGGGAGAGGCGGGGCCCACCGACGTCCTCTCCTTCCCACTGGGTGAGGAAGAGGGAGAGGGGGGGCCACGCATGCTCGGTGACGTGGTGATCTGCCCGGAGGTGGCGGCGACGCAGAACGCCGACCTCGACGCGGAGCTCCGGTTGCTCCTGGTGCATGGGATCCTCCACCTCCTTGGCTACGACCACGACACCGAGGAGGGCCGGACCCGGATGTGGGAGCGGCAAGAAGAGTACTCGGGGGTGAGGGCGTGACCGCGGCCGACTGGGTCGGCATCGCCGTGGTCGTGCTGATCATCTTCCTCTCGGCCTTGCTGGCGGCCATCGAGACGTTCATCACCCGAGTCAACCGGGTCCGGGCGTACCGGCTCCAGGAGGAGGGGCGTCGAGGATCGGTGGCCCTGGTCCGGATCTCGGAGAATCCGCCACCGTACCTGAACGTCATCCTGCTGCTGATGCTGGCCGGTCACCTGGCGGGAACGACCGTCGCCACGATCGTGGCGGTCCGCGTGGTAGGGGACCTGGGCGAGGTGGTGGCCACGATCGCCATGACCATCCTGTTGTTCATCCTTGCGGAAGTGGTCCCCAAAACCTACGCCGTGCTCCACCCCGATCGAGTCGGTCTGTGGCTGGCGCCCTTCACTGTCGGGCTGACCCGGCTGTTCGGTCCGGTGTCGAGTCTCCTCATCAAAGTGTCCAACATCATCATGCCGGGCAAGGGACTCCCGGAGGGCCCCTTCGCAACCGAGGAGGACATCAAGGCCATGGCCGACGTGGCCTCCGAGGAGGAGGAGATCGAGGAGGAGGAGAAGGAGCTCATCCACTCGATCTTCGAGTTCGGTGACACCGTGGTCCGGGAGGTGATGACCCCCGAGCCCGACATCGTGGCGCTGGACTTGTCCAGCACACTCGACCAGGTGCTCGACATGGTGGTGCGCCACGGGTTCTCGCGGATCCCGGTCTTCCGGGACAAGCCCGACGAGATCGTCGGGATCGTCTACGCCAAGGACGTCCTCAGGGAGATCCACGCCCTGGGAGAGCGGGCCCGACCTCTCGAGGAGCTCATCCGGAAGCCGCACTTCGTTCCCGAGTCGAAGAAGGTGAGCGACCTCCTCAGGGACATGCAAGCGGAGAAGTTCCACGTGGCCATCGTGGTGGACGAATACGGCGGCGTCTCCGGCCTGGTCACCTTGGAGGATCTCTTGGAGGAGATCGTTGGCGAGATCGTGGACGAGTACGACCGGGAGGAGCCCCAGGTCGAGCCGGCGGGGGACGGCCGGTACCGGGTCAACGCCCGGCTGCCCGTCGACGAGCTCAACGAGCTCCTCGACATGGAGCTCCCGAACGAGGAGTGGGATACGGTCGGGGGCCTGATGATGGGGATACTGGGCCGCTTGCCCACCCAGGGCGAACACGTCGACTTCCAGGATCTCCGGTTCACAGCCGAGCGCGTCCAGGGCAGGCGCATCTCGAAGGTCCTCATCGAACTGCGAGCGCCGCTCAAGCGGAAGCTCGCGGAGGGCGAACAGGCGTGACCCGGCCCGACGACGGCAAGATCGAGGCGTTGCTGGAGGCAGCCCGGGAGGCCCGTGAGCATGCTTATGCGCCGTACAGCCGCTTCCTCGTCGGCGCCGCCGTGTTGACGGACGATGGGGAGGTCTTCGCCGGCGCGAACGTAGAGAACGCCTCCTACCAGCTGTCGGTGTGCGCGGAGCGGTCGGCCGTCCAGCGGGCCGCCTCGGAGGGCGCGCGGCGGCTTGTCGCCGTGGCGGTCGTGGGGTCGTCTCCCGATGGGCCCACGTGGCCCTGCGGCGGATGCCGGCAGGTCCTCCATGAGTTCGGCCTGGACCTACTGGTGGTGTCCGAAGGCCCCGGCGGCATGCGCGACGAGCGAGAGTTGGCGGAGCTCCTTCCCGACCCGTTCGGGCCCGAAGACCTGAGGTGAGGGGGTCCGGGGGGCAGCAGCCCGGCGAAGCGAAGCGGAGCCGATCAGGCTGCTGCGTTCCCCCGGCCGAAGGACGCTGTCGAAGACAGCGGACTGAGGATGGAGAATGATGGTGAGCCCCGCTCACCCTTTCCGCTCGGGGCTCGTGGCGGTCGTCGGTCGCCCCAACACTGGTAAGTCCACTCTGGTCAACGCCCTGGTCGGCCAGAAGGTGTCGATCGTCACTGACAAGCCGCAGACCACCCGGGGGCGGGTTCGAGGCGTGCTCACCACGGACGCGTACCAGATCGTGTTCACGGACACTCCGGGATTCCACAAGCCTCGGACGCTGGTAGGAGAACGGCTCAACCGAATGGTGGAGGAAAGCACCGAAGGCGTGGACGCGGTGGTGCTCGTGGTCGATGGCGCGGCCGGGGTGGGCCGGGGGGACGAGTTCGTGGCCCAGCACCGGGTGGCGCCACTCCTGTATCCGAAGGTCTGCGTGGTGAACAAGATCGACCTCGTGTCGAAGGACAACCTCCTCTTGCAGCTCGACCGGGCCGCGAGGCTCGCCGACTTCGAACATTTCGTGCCGGTGTCGGCGAGGACCGGGGAGAACCTCGGAGAGCTCGTCGATGTGTTGGAGTCGCTGATGCCCGAGGGAGAGCCCTTCTACGAGCCCGGGCAGGTGACCGATCAGCTCCTCGAGTTCCGGGTGGGGGAGATCGTCCGGGAGAAGATCCTGGAGCTCACCCGGGAGGAGGTCCCGCACTCGGTTGCGGTACAGGTGGAGGAGATGGAGCGGGAGGAGGACCGCGACCTGGCGCGGATATCGTGCCTGGTGTTTGTGGAACGGGAATCACAGAAGGGCATCGTCATCGGCCGTGGCGGCCAGATGCTGAAGACGGTGGGTACCCGGGCGAGGCGGGAGCTCGAGCTGATCCTCGGGAGCCGGGTGTTCCTCGACCTGCGAGTGAAGGTGCTGCGTGAGTGGCAGCGCGACCCCGCAGCGTTGACAAGGTTGGGGTACTGAGGCCGCGGTCTAGGTCACCACCACGTCGACGAACATCCCCGGGTGGTACTTACAGTAGAAGCGGTATTGCCTCTTCTTCAGACCGACGACCTCGAACTCCCCCGACTCTCCTGCCAGCACATCGAAGTCGACCTTCGGCTTGTCGAGGGTGAAGCTGTGGCGGTTATCGCTGGCGTTCTGGATGGTCAGCGTGTCGCCCCTGGCCACCTCGACACAGTCCGGATCGAAGGATCGGCTGTTCATGGTGATCGTGGCCTGGGCGGGGCACTCCTCCTCCGGTGGTGGAGTGGTCGTCTCCGCCGTCGGCGTCGGTTGCGACTGGGTGCCTCCGCCCCCGCCACAGGCGGCGAGCAGCAGTGTCATGGCCAGGACAAACGAATGTCTTCTCATCGCGGGGTCCCCCTCCGGTCGCAGGGAAGCCTACACGGCGCCTCCTGGACCTAGCCACGGGACCCGCGATTGGACCGCGCCCCAGCCTCCGGCCACGGTGCTTGACACGGGGTTCGCCTCAAGTCATAGTTTGGGATGACCGAATATCACATCATCATGATGAATCTCCAGTCGGAAGGACCGTGATGGCTTCGAGCGCCACCGAGGTGGCTCTGGACCGGGAAGCGCCGCTCCCGCTCTACTTCCAGCTCCGCGAGGCGATCGTGCGGGAGATCCACCAGTTCGGCCTGGTCCCGGGGGACCGGCTCCCAACCGAGGTCGAGCTGGAACGGCGCTACCGGGTCTCTCGCTCCACGATCCGTCAGGCCCTGAACGATCTGGAGGCCGACGGAGTCATCCGAAGGATCCAGGGCAAGGGTACGTTCGTCGAGACGCCCAAGATTCAACACGTCCCCGTCCTCACGTCGTTCTCCGAACTGCTCAGGAGCCAGGGGTACACCCCGTCGCACCGGTTGCTGGCCTCGTCTGTCCGCGAGGCTCCAGCCGAGGTCGCCGAGGGTCTTCGGATCGAGGAGGGCGCGTCCTGCCGATTCCTCCGTCGTGTGTTCCTGGCCGATGGCGACCCCGTCGGGGTCGCCGACACCTGGCTGCCGCAGGCCTTGCTGGGCGATCAGGGGGAGCTGTTCGAGAACGGGGAGATCGAGGAGGGGTCGCTGTACGAGATCCTCCAACGAGAGCCCCTGGGCCTGGTGCTCCATCGAGCGGTCGAGACGATCAACCCAGGGGTGGCGGAGGAGGCGGACGCCGAGCTCTTGCGGCACGAGCCGGGGAGCCCGCTGCTCGTGATCAAGCGGATCACGTTCACCCCCGACGACCGGGCCGTGGAGTGGACCCGGCTGCTGTTCGCGGGGGATCGCTACGAGTACCGGGTGGAGATGCAGCGCCCCGCCCAGATCGTCAGGCGGTGACGGTGGGGGAGACGCAGCCCTCGGAGCAGGAGGTCCGCGAACTGGTGGCGGCCGTCGTGGCCGCTGTGGGCACTGGGGACCGGGAGGCCACAGGTACGGCGGTCCTCGCGGATCCCGCGCCCGACGACCAGGAAGGCGTGGTGGTCCCGCCCCCCACGGCGAACCCTCGGCTGGCGGACATCGCAATCGGCGGGGACCACGGCGGGTTCCACCTCAAGCAACGGATCGCGGCGCATCTTCAGGAGAACGGGTTCACCGTCCACGATTGCGGGACGGAAACCACCGACTCGGTGGACTACCCGGACTACGCGCACACCGTGGCCCGGCTTGTGGCCGGCGGCGAGTGCCGGTGGGGGATCGTGGTGGACGGCGCGGGCATAGGCTCGGCCATCGCCGCGAACAAGGTCCCGGGGATCCGCGCCGCGACGTGCTGGGACGTCTCCTCCGCCAAGAATAGCCGGGAGCACAACCACGCCAACGTGCTCGCGCTGGGCGCGAGTCTCCTCGGCGAGAGCCTGGTCCTCGAGATCGTCCAGACGTGGCTCCAGACAGCCTGGTCCGGCGGACGACACTCCCGGAGGGTGGGGAAGATCGCCGAGATCGAGCGGCGGTACCTCAAGGATGGAGTGCGATGAGCGAGCG
Source organism: Actinomycetota bacterium (assembly GCA_036001425.1). Classification (GTDB taxonomy): domain Bacteria; phylum Actinomycetota; class UBA4738; order UBA4738; family CALAEC01; genus DASYVD01. The sequence continues at coordinate 3,758 of DASYUI010000028.1, read as the reverse complement.
CAACGATCTGGTTGAGGTGGTCACCCAGGAGGTGCTGGCTGCCCTGACAGGCGCCCCGGAGGGGCGATGCGTCGGCTGCGAGGGTTCCTGCGCCGCGCACTGTTCGGACAAGGTCCGGGGGTTCGTGGGCACGGGAGCCGACCGGATCAGCTACACGGGCGACGGCGCCAAGGTTCCCCAGGATCTGGCGAGGTTCATCGACCATACGCTGCTCAAGCCCGACGCCACGGCGGCGGACATCGACAGATTGTGCGACGAGGCCGCGCAATACGGCTTCGCTGCCGTCTGCCTGAACCCGGCGTGGGTGAAACGTGCCGCCGAGAAGCTGCGAGGCACGCCGGTACGGGTCGCATCGGTGGTGGGCTTCCCCTTCGGAGCCACGACATCCGACGTCAAGGCCCTGGAAGCCCGGCGCGCCATCCGCGACGGCGCCCGGGAGATCGACATGGTTATCAACATCGGCGCCCTCAAGAGCGGCGACCATGCTCTCGTCCGTCGCGATGTCGAGAAGGTTGCGGACGCCTGCCACGAGGCCAGGGCGATCCTCAAGGTCATCATCGAGGCGGCCCTTCTCAGCGACGAGGAGAAGGTGATGGCGTCCCATCTGGCCAAGGAGGCCAAGGCCGACTTCGTGAAGACCTCGACGGGCTACGGCCCGGGAGGCGCGACCGTGGAGGACGTGCTGCTCATGCGGGAGACGGTCGGGCCGGCGATGGGCGTGAAGGCGGCGGGTGGCATCCGGACCGCGGAGGACGTCCGGGAGATGGTCGCCGCAGGCGCCACCCGGATCGGTGCCTCCGCCGGGGTCCAGATCGTGACGGGAGGCAAGGGTGACTCGCGCTACTGAGCCGGGAGCGGAAGGAGCAAGAGAGTGACGAACGGGATCGAGCTCCGGGCGTACTGCTTCCTCGACAGCCTCCAGCCACAGTACGCCGCCTTCCTGGGCACCGTGGCCCAAGGGTTCCTGCCGCTGGCCGGCGATGCGTCCCTCTACGTGGAGGTAGCGCCGGGTATCGAGATCAACCGGCTCACCGACGTGGCCCTCAAGGCCACCGCGGTGAAGCCCGGGATGCAGATCGTCGAGCGGTACTTCGGACTCCTCGAAGTCCACTCGCCGGAGCAGGCGGAGGCCCGCGCGGCCGGCGGGGCGATCCTCGACGCCATTGAGCTCAAGGAGGAGGACCGGATCAAGCCGCGGATCCTCTCCAGCCAGATCATCCGGCGCGTGGACGACCACCATGCGCAGTTGATCAATCGCCAGCGCCACGGTCAGATGCTCCTCCGGGGTGACACGCTGTACGTCCTGGAGTGCGAGCCGGCCGCCTACGCGGCCCTGGCGGCGAACGAGGCCGAGAAGGCCGCGGAGATCAACGTCCTCGAGGTACGGGCGTTCGGCTCGATGGGCCGGGTGTATCTGGGCGGCGAGGAGAGAGACATCGACGTGGGATGGCAGGCCGCGGTGGCCGCCATCGAGGGACTGGAAGGTCGCGAGGCGACCAGGTAGGAGGAGGAACGATGGCTGAGGCCCTTGGGATGATCGAGACCCGGAGCTTCCCGGCGATGGTCGAGGCTGCCGACGCGATGGTGAAGGCGGCCAAGGTCGAGCTGGTCTCCTTCGAGGAGACCGGCGGCGGCTACATCACCGCCGTGGTGCGAGGCGACGTCGCCGCGGTGAAGGCGGCGGTGCAGGCCGGCGTGCAGAACGCGGAGAAGGTCGGCGAGCTCGTCGCCAGCCACGTGATCGCCCGCCCGCACCTCAACATCGACCTGGTCCTGCCGCTCGGCCGGAAGGAAGAGGCCGAGGGCGAGATGGGCCAGGGGCGCGCGGCGGCCCAGTAGGAGCGGCGAGGCCGGGGGCGCCGTCCGACCGGGCGGCGCTCCACAGGCTCCGGGAAGGAGGCTGACGTGCTCCTCGGACGGGTGGCCGGCACGCTGGTGTCGACACGGAAGGAGCCCTCCATGGAGGGGCTCAAGTTCCTGGTTGTCCGGACGCTCGACGTCGAGAACAAGGAGACCGGGCAGTTCGTGGTGGCCGCGGACACAGTGGGGGCCGGGATCGACGAGGTGGTCCTGGTGGCCCAGGGGAGCTCCGCCCGTCAGACCGAGGCGACCCGGGACCGCCCCTGCGATGCGGTGATCATGGCCATCGTCGACACCTGGGAGGTGGCCGGCGAGGACCGCTATCAGAAGTACCGAGGTGAGGAATGAAGACGCTCTCGCAGGAGGAGATCCAGGGGATCATCGAGCGGGTTCGGGCCAGGTTGGGCCAGCCCGGTAGCAGCTCCGGGGCCGCGCTCCGCGGGGCCGAGGCCCTGAAAGCTGCCACCGACGCCGAGCCTGGAGAGGGGATCTTCCCCACGATCGACGAGGCCGTGGGTGCGGCCTTCCGTGCCTTCCAGGCCTACCGCCGCATCGGGATGGAAGGCCGGAAGCGCATCGTGTCCTCGCTCCGGAGCGCCATGCTGGAGAACGCCGAGCGGCTGGCCGAGATGGCCCATGCCGAGACGGGCCTGGGGAGGGCGGCGGACAAGGTCCGGAAGAACATCCTCGTCACCACGAAGACCCCCGGCCCCGAAGACCTGGAATCCGAGGCGGTGACCGGGGACAAGGGGATGATGATCACTGAGTTCGCTCCATTCGGAGTGGTTGCCGCCATCACGCCGACCACCAACCCCACCTCGACGATCATCAACAACACGATCTCGATCATCTCCGCCGGCAACGCTGTTGTTTTCAACGTCCACCCCAACGCGAAGCGGGTGTCCGCCGAGAACATCCGGCTCATTAACCGAGCCGTGGTGGCGGCGGGAGGACCCGAGAACCTCGTGGCGGCGATCCCGGAGCCGACCATCGACAGCGCCAAGGAGCTGATGCACCACCCGGACGTTCGGCTGCTCCTGGTGACCGGCGGGCCAGGGGTGGTTCGGGAAGCCCTGAAGTCCGACAAGCGGGCGATCACGGCGGGGCCCGGCAACCCACCGGCGGTCGTCGACGAGACCGCGGACATCGACCGGGCTGCCCGGGACATCATCGCCGGGGGATCCTTCGACAACAACGTCGTCTGCACCGACGAGAAGACGTCCATCGTCGTCGACAGTGTGGCCGACCGGCTCGTGCGCGCCATGGGCCAACAGGGAGCCTACGTCATGAAGGAGCACGAGCTGCGGCGGCTCGAGCGAGTCATTTTCAAGGAGCTGGGTCCCCCGAACAAGCCGGGCGTCATCGACCCGAGGTGGATAGGCAAGAACGCCTCGCTGATCCTGGCCGAAATCGGCATCCGGGTCGGTGACGACGTGCGCTTGGCGGTGGCGGAGGTCCCCAACGAGCACAACCTGGTGTGGACCGAGCAGATGATGCCGGTCATGCCGGTCACGCGAGTGCCCAAAGTAGACCAGGCCATCGACCTCGCCGTGATGTCGGAGCATGGGTTCCGGCACACGGCGGTGATCCATTCCACCAACGTCGAGACCATCACCCGGATGGCCCAGGCCATGAACTGCAGCATCTTCGTGGCCAACGGCTCGAACTTCGCGGGGCTCGGTGAGGGCGGGGAGGGATTCGCCTCCTACTCCATCGCCAGCCCCACCGGGGACGGCCTGACCCGGGCCCGGACCTTCTGCAGGGAGCGTCGGATCACCGTGGTCGGCGCCCTGCGGATCGTGTAGCCGATGTCCGGCGCCTAGCCATGCAACCGGCCATCGCCGTCCTCGAGTTCGACTCGATCGCCCGGGGGATCGAGGCCGCGGACGCCATGGTCA
>DASYUI010000027.1:0-37410 GCA_036001425.1 Actinomycetota bacterium | reverse complement strand
TCGTGTTCCTCCACTGGATCATCCGGAAAGAACACCCGGCCAACCTCGAACAGGGCCACGCCCCGGACCTGCCGGGCCATGTTCTGGCCGACGGCTCGAAGCAGCCCCGGCAACAGGCTCGTCCGGAGGAACGCGTCGTCGGCCGCGAGCGGATTGGCCACCCTGACCGCATCTCGGTCCCCCGTCAGCTCCAGGTCGGCGGCCGAGGCGAAGGAGTAGGAGGTGGTCTCGAGGAGACCGGCGGCTGCCAGCGACTCGCGAACCAGCCGACGGAAGCGGTAGGGCTCCGGCACGCCGCCCGGCTGGCGGATCGGGGGAAGCGTCTCTCCCACCCGCTCGTACCCCAGGACCCGGATGACCTCCTCCACCAGGTCCTCCTCCTGCTCCAGGTCCGGGCGAAACCCGGGGATCTCCGCATCCACCGCGCCGTCGGCGGGGGCGGTGGCGATGTCGATCCGCGCGAGCGACGACGTCACATCCTCGCGCGAGAGCGGGAGCCCGATCACGAGGCTGGCCCGTTCCGGACGGAGCCGGACCCGACGTCGCGCGGGGACGGTCCCCACGTCCACCGCACCGGCGAGAACCGTGCCGCCCGCCCATTCGGCCATCAGGGCCGCGGCCCGGTCGGCGGCAAGGCCCACGGCCTCCGGATCGGCTCCCCGCTCGAACCGCCGGGACGCCTCCGTGACGACGGACAGGCGGCGCGACGTGCGGGCGATCCCGGCTCGCTCGAAGTTCGCGCTCTCCAGCAGCACGTCCGCCGTCGAGTCGGAGACCTCGGCGGCGGCCGAACCCATCACCCCGGCGATGGCCACCGCTCTCTCCTTGTCCGCGATCACGAGGTCCTCGGAGGTGAGGGCTCGCTCGACGCCGTCGAGGGTCACCAAACGCTCGCCGTCGTCCGCCCGGCGGACCACGATGCCCGAGCCGGCCAGCAGGGCCAGGTCGAAAGGGTGCAGCGGCTGTCCCAGCTCGAGCAGGACGTAGTTCGTGGCGTCGACCACGTTCGCGAGCGGACGCATGCCACAGGCGGTCAACCGCGCCTGGATGCGCAGCGGCGACTCCCCCGCCGTCACCCCCCGGATGATTCTGGCCTGATACCGGGGGCATCGCTCCAGGTCACGAACCTCGACCGTGGCTGCGTCCTCGGCCTTCTCGTCGCCTTCCTGGATCTTCGCCTCGGGGATGGCGAGCGGCACACCGATCGCCGCGGCCACTTCCCGGGCCACCCCGCACACCGACAGCAGGTCGGGGCGATTCGGGGTGACCTCGATGTCGAGCACCGCGTCGTCCAGACCGAAGTGCCCCGCGAAGTCCGCGCCCAGCGGGGCTTCCTCCGCGAGGACGAGGATCCTCGAGTGGTCCGGCGCGAGGGAGAGCTCTTGCGGCGAGCAGAGCATCCCGTTCGACGTCACGCCCCGAACCTCCTTGCGTCCGAGCGGCTCCCGCAGGCTCGGTACCCGGGCACCCGGCGGGGCGTACGGGACGAGGTCACCCGGCCGCATGTTCCGCACGCCGACCACGACCTCCGTCTCCCCCGCCCCGCCGTCGACGCGGGCCAGGCAGAGGCGGTCGGCGTTCGGGTGGTCGCGGACCTCGAGCACGCGGGCCACGATCACGCCTTCCAGCCCTTCCCACGGCCGCTCCACCGCTTCCACCTCGGCGCCCTTCGAGGTGAGCAGCTCCGCCAGCTCCTCCGCAGAGAGATCCGTCGGCGCGACCTCCCGGAGCCACGAAACGGGAACCTTCACGTCAGGACCTCACCGCGAATTGCTCGAGGAAGCGGACGTCCCCCTCGTAGAACAGCCGGATGTCGGGAACGCCGTATCGCAGCAGCGCGACCCGCTCGATCCCCAGGCCGAAGGCGAATCCCGTGAAGCGCTCGGGGTCGTACCCCACGTTCCGAAGCACGTTGGGGTGGACCATCCCGCATCCCAACAGCTCGATCCAGCCGGTCTGCTTGTCGGTGGCGCATCCCCTCCCGCCGCAGAGGAAACAGGACACGGCCACCTGCCCACCGGGCTCCACGAAGGGGAAGTAATCGGGCGCGAGCCGCACTCGTGTCTCCTCCCCGAACATGGCCCGGGCGAACGCCAACAGCGTGCCCTTCATGTCGGCGAAGGTGAGCCCCTCGTCCACCGCGAGCCCCTCGACCTGATGGAACACGGGGGTGTGGGTGGCGTCGGCGGTTTCCTGCCGGTACACGCGCCCGGGGGCGATGACGTACACCGGCGGCTCCTGCTGCTCCATCGTCCGGATCTGCAGGGCAGACGTCTCCGTCCGGAGGAGGAGGTCGTCGTGGCCGGCAACGTCGAGGTACACGGTGTCCTTCTCGGTTCGGGCCGGGTGGTCGGGCGGGATGTTGAGCGCCGTGAAGTTGTACCAATCCGTCTCCACCTCGGGACCCTCGACGACCCGGTATCCCAACCGAGTGAAGACGTCCACGATCTCGTACTCGGTGACCGCGAGCGGATGCACCGACCCCAGGCGAGGGCGACGCCCGGGGAGGGTGACGTCGATGCGATCCTGCTGGGCCGCCGCCCGATCGGACGCCGCCCGGATGGCCGCCCGGCGTTCGGTCAGGGCGGCGCGGAGGGCCTCGAACACCTCGTTCACGAGCTTTCCCACCCGTGGCCGCTCGTCGGCCGAGAGCTCGCCGAGCGAACGCTGGATCCGGGGCACCGGCGCCTTCCGGCCCAGCACGGCCACTTCCGCCCGCTCCAGGTCCTCGAGCGTCCCGGCCTGCTCGATCACGGTCAATCCACGCTCGCGCTCTTCCTCGAGCGTGCGGACCGCCTCCTCCGCGTTCATTGGATGGGTAGTGTAGCGGCGACCAGAGAGGGATCCGGGGAGCGCCTCGTCGAAGACGAGGGGCTGAGGATCAATGAAGAGGTGATGAGTGAGCGGGTCGAACAGGAGGGAGGTAACTCTGGCGATGTCGATCGACATCGCGCGAGAGCCCGGCGTCGTGTGGCCCTACCTCGTCGACTGGGAGCGGTTGAACCAGTGGATGCTCGAAGCCCGGGCCTTCCGCGTGACCGGGACCCGGCGGGAGGGAGTCGGTGTCGAGGCCGAGGCCACGGTCCGGATCGCCGGCATCACCACCCGCGACCCGATCCGGGTGACCCGGTGGGAGCCTCCGTCCGTCCTGGAGCTGGAGCACCACGGTTGGGTGAAGGGCACCGGGTACATGGAGCTCACGCCCGAGGATCGCGGAACGAGCTTGTTCTGGCGTGAGAGCCTGAAACCGCCGTGGGGATGGCTCGGGGCGATCGGCATGCGTCTGGTTGCACCGCTCATGCACCGGGCGTTCCAGCGGGACCTCCGCGTGCTGCGCGAGGTGGTCGAGGCCGAAACGTAGCCTCCCGTGGTCAGGGTCGTGGCTCCCCGGGCGGCGCGAGCGTCTCCGCCGTTCGCACCGCGAGGATCAGGCCGAGCGCGATCGGGATCGCTGCGATCCAGAAGGCGATCCGAAACCCGAACGCCGATGCGGCGAATCCTGCCACGAGCGGGCCGAGAACGAACCCCACGTCCCCGGCAAATCTGAACAGGCCCACGGCGGTGCCCGTCCGCTCCCCCGGCGCCACGTCCGCGAGCATGGCCCCGGGCGGAACCCCCGCGTAGCCCGAGGCGACCCCCAGGAAGGCCATCAATCCACCGAGGATGAGGGGGTTGGGGGCCAGCCCCAGCGTCGACACCAGGATGGCCAGGGCCGCCATCGAAGGGATCACCACGGGTCGCCGTCCCAGGCGGTCCGCGGCGCTCCCAGCCGGGTACAGCACGGCCAACTCGGTCGCCAGGGCCACGGAGAAGATCGCCCCGATGGCGCCGGGGGACATGCTCAGGCCTTCCTGTCCGAACAGCGGGACGAGCGTGTCGAAGACCGCGGCAATCATCCACAGGTAGGAGAAGTTGAGGAAAATGGTGGTGAGGAAGGCTCGGCGCCGAAGCAGCTGCTTCATCCCGCCAGGCGGGCCACCTTCCCCCTCTGCGGAAGCCTTCACAGCCGGGGCTGGATTACGGACCAGCCACATGTACATCGCGCCCGCCACGAACAACAGCCCGGCGTAGAAGAACAGCGGGCTCGCCAGGCCGAAGTGCTCCGCGATGATCCCACCGAGCGGCGCGCCGGCGATCACCCCCAGGTTGAACGATCCGTAGAACAGGCCGAGGGTCCGGCCCATCCGGTCCTTCGGCACCGTCTTCATGAGGTAGCTCGTGAGCGAGGTGAACAGCAGAGCCGAGCCGACCCCGCCCGCGCCCCGGAAGGCGACGGCCAGGGGGTAGGTCTGCGCCAGGCCGGTGAGCAGGGAGGAGACACCCACGATGGTCACCCCCGTGGCCGCGGAGGCGCGCTCCCCGAAGCGGTCGACCAGGGGACCGGCTATGGGACCCGTGACCAACCGGGTAAACGCGAAGACCGAGATGAGGAGGCCCGCGGCCCCATAGCCGACCCCGAACGAGCGAGCGAACAACGGAAGGATGGGGACCACGATCCCGAACCCCAGCATGACCACGAAGACGATGGGGATGATGACCCGCACGGCCGGGTCCGCGAAGATCGCCCGGATCCCGCCACGTTTCAAACAGTCACCAGCGTCTGCTTACGTGCCGGGCAGGGTCAGTCGGAACCGGATGCCCTCGTTGCCCTCACAGACCAGCGAGCCTCCCAGCGCCTCGGCCAGCCGCCGGACCAGGTAGGGCAGCACCTTTCCCCGCCCGGTGGCCGGGTCGTCGGCCAGGACGGACGCCTGTTCCGGCCCCGGGCCGTCGCCCTTACGAGATACCTCCACCACGACCCCATCTCGCTCCTCGAGCCAGACCTCGATGGGCCCTTCCCCGCCCCACCACGCCGTCGACTCGCACAGCGCCATCAGCATGGCCCCGAAGCGGTCGGGGTCGATCCGTCCCCTGGCGGCTCCCGAGACGCGCACCTCGGGAAGATCGGGGCTCCGGCCAAGCGCCCGAGCGACCGATCGAGCTTCCTCCTCCACCTCCAGGATGCTCGCCGAAGGCCGGAAGGTCCCCGTCTCGATGCGGGATAGGTCCACCAGCATCTTCACCGCGGCGGTGGTCCGCTCGGCATCCACGGACAGGCCCCCGAGGAGGTCGGCCCGGACCCGATCGTCCATCTGATCCCATCGCTCGGCCAGGGTCGAGGCGAAGCCCTTGAGCGTGGTGAGCGGCGACCGCACGTCGTGTGCCCCGGCCGCGAGCGTCGCGGCCAGCGAACCGCCCCCCCGCCTCGGCGCCTCGAGTGATCCACCCGCGCCCTGCTGCCGGGCCGACTCGAACAGCAAGAGCGCCGCCGCGGCGGCAAGGTTCAGGGATTCGGCCTTCCCGCGGATGGGGACGCGAACGGTCAGGTCGGCCAGGGCCAGAGCCTCCTCCGAGAGGCCCCAGGCCTCGTTTCCGAATAGCACCGCCGTCGGACGGGAGAGGTCGGTCTCGTACACGGAGGCCTCGCCCTGGGCGTCCGCCGCCAGGACCTGCAGCCCCCGATCTCGCAAGGCGGCCACCGCGCCCGCGACGGACGCGCCCCGGACCACGGGAAGGTGGAAGAGCGAGCCTGCCGACGCCCGAACGGTCTTCGAGTTGTAGACGTCCACCGACTGGTCGCTGAACACGATGGAGTCGGCCCCGGCCGCATCGGCGGAGCGCAGGACGGTGCCGGCGTTGCCCGGATCCCGCACCGCGCACAGCACGGGCACCAACGCAGGCTCACGCGGCAGGCTCTCCAGCGCGACATCGATGAATCGCGCCACCGTCACGATCCCCTGAGGGGTCACCGTGGAGGTCAGGTGACCCATCACCGCTTCGGATACCGCGAGCGTCGGGACTCCCGCAGCCTCCGCCAGCGAGACATCGGGATGGGCCTCACCGCCGGGCTCCGTCGCGTGGAAGACCACCTCCGCCGCCCCGGCCTCAACCGCTTCCCGGGTCGCCTGGGCTCCTTCGGCCAGGAACCGCTGGTCGCGCTCCCGGAAGACCCGCTTCTTCAGTCGTGCCGCCGCGGCGACCTGCTTGTTCTTGGTGCTGGTGATGAGAGGGGGCAACGGTTGGTCAACCGCCGAGGCCCCGGCGGGCGACCTCCACCAGCCCGGAGAATCCTTGCGGGTCCCTGGCGGCGATGTCTGCCAGCACCTTGCGGTCCAGCTCGACATCGGCGCCCCGGAGGCCCCGCATGAACGCGGAGTAGGACATCCCGTTCTGCCGTGCCGCCGCACCGATGCGGATGATCCACAGCCGGCGGAACTGTCCCTTGCGATCCCGGCGGTCGCGATAGGCGTACTGGCCGGAATGCATCACCTGTTCGCGCGCGACTCGCAGCCGCCGGGACCTCGCGCCGCGATACCCCTTGGCCTGCTCGAGGAGCTCCCGGCGCCGCTTCCTCCCGTGGACGCCCCGCTTGACCCGAGGCATCAGCGTTTCCTCAGGAGGCGGAGGATGCTTCGCTTCTCCACCGTGATCTCGCCGGTCTGCTCCAGCCGCCGCTTGCGGCTACCCGATTTCTTGGTCAGCATGTGTGCCTTGTTGGCCCGCCGGTGCAGGAGCTTGCCGGTCCGGGTCACCCGGAACCGTTTCGCCGCGCCGCGGTGTGACTTCTGCTTCGCCATCAGCTCTATTCTCTCTCCCCTAGCTCGCCTCGCTCTCCGCCGGCTGCTCGGCCCGAGACTCCTTCTCTCTCTCCTTGGCCGGCGGACGCCTCGTCGGAGCGATCACCATGGTCATGTTCCGCCCGTCGAGCTTGGGACTCACTTCCACGGTTGCCAGACCCTCGAGATCCTCGACCAGCCGGTCCAGGATCTTGGTGCCCAGCTCGGTGTGCGCCATCTCTCGTCCTCGGAACATGATCGTCACCTTCACCCGGGCACCCGCGTTCAGGAACCGGATGACGTGTCCCTTCTTCGTCTCGTAATCATGCCGGTCGATCTTCGGCCGGAACTTGATCTCCTTGACCTCGACCCGGACCTGCTTCTTGCGCGCTTCCTTCTGCCGGACCGCCCGTTCGTACTTGTATTTCCCGTAGTCCATGATCCGGCACACGGGCGGGCTCGCCTGGGGAGCCACCTCGACCAGATCGAGGTCCAATTCCTGGGCCTGCCGGAGCGCCTCCGTCGCCGAGACGATGCCGATCTGCTGCCCGTCGGGGCCCACCAGGCGGACCTGGGGAGACCGGATCCGATCGTTTATGCGTGGTTCAGCGGAGACCCCGCATCACCTCCATGGGATGGCCGCAAGAAGCATCGTCTACAGGGCGCGGCCGGGAACGACCCGAGTCATGCACGGGGAGTATAGGCGCAGGTCGCACCCAGTGTCGAGGTTGGGAAAGCAGCTCTCGGAGACCTAGGGCTGGACCGGCCGTACGTTGGCGGCCTGCTTGCCTTTCGGGCCCTCCACGATCTCGAACTCGACCTCCTGGCCCTCGTGGAGAGTCCGGTAACCGTCGCCCGCGATCGCCGTGAAGTGGACGAAGACGTCCTCACCGTCCGCTCGGGCGATGAACCCATAGCCCTTCTCGTTGCTGAACCACTTCACCGTACCCTGCGTCAACCTGTGCCTCCTTACTACCTCGGCCAGCATCGCCGAGCCTGCCAATAAACGCGGCGAGGGTAGCACACGAAAGGCCGCGGGAGAAGGTGGAAACGCCAGGCTCTGGCCGCCCTACCAGCGGGGCTCCATGGGCCGCCCGTAGTCGTCCTGCAGCCTGAGGGTGTCGTCCTCGGTCGTGTAGCCGTGAGCGATCTCCAGGACCCGGCCCCGCCTCGAGCCGGTGTTCGTGATCCGGTGCGGCTCCTCCGCCGAGACCACGAACTCGTCTCCGGGCCGGGCCTCCACCACCCGGTTCCCGATCTGGATCCTCAGCCCGTCGTCCAGGATCACCCACATCTCGTCACGGAGCTGGTGATAGTGCTCGCTGGTGCTCTGGTCGGGCTCCACGGCGATCACTCGGACGGACGCCGGCTGGTTGAGCGCGTAGGTGGTGACCTTCCCCCAGGGCTTCTCCACGATCATGGCTCCTACCCTTCTTCTTTCGGGAGGACGTCGAGCAGCCCGGCCATCTCCATGGCAGCCATGGCCGCGTCCCATCCCTTGTTCCCGTGCTTGCCGCCGGCCCGGTCCACGGCCTGGTCCATCGTTTCCGTGGTGAGCACGCCGAAGATGCACGGCACATCGGTGTCCAGCGACACCTGCTGGATGCCCCGCGCCGCCTCCCCGGCCACGTAGTCGAAGTGGGCGGTCTCCCCCCGGATCACTGTCCCCAGGCACACGACGGCGTCGAACTGGTGCGAGCGGGCCAGACGCCTGGCCACGAGGGGGATCTCGAACGAGCCCGGCACCCAGGCGACCTCGATGTCGTCGTCACCCACGCCATGGCGGCGGAACGCCGACAGCGCACCGTCGACGAGCCGCTCGGTGACCGCACCGTTGAACCGGGCCGCCACCACAGCGAACCTGCGGCCCCGGGCCTCGAACGTGCCTTCGTGCGCCCGGGGGCCGTTCAACTCCGCCCCTCCTCGACGGCCTCCAGGTTCGACAGCAGGTGTCCGAGCTTCTCCCGCTTCGCCTGGAGGTACGCCAGGTTCTCCTCGGTCGGCCTGGTCTCCAGAGGCACGCGCTCGACGATCCTCAGCCCGTACCCCTCGAGGCCCGCGCGCTTGGCCGGGTTGTTGGTGAGCAGGCGCATGGACCGCACGCCCAGATCGAACAGGATCTGGGCACCGATCCCATAATCCCGGGGATCCGGCGGGAATCCCAGCTCCACGTTGGCCTCCACGGTGTCGTGGCCCTGTTCCTGGAGCTGGTACGCCCGCAGCTTGTGGGTCAGTCCGATCGCCCGGCCCTCGTGCCCCCGGATGTACAGCAGGACCCCACGCCCCTCGGCCCCGATCTTCCCCAGGGCGTCGTCGAGCTGGGTGCCGCAGTCGCAGCGGAGTGAGTGGAACACGTCGCCCGTCAGACACTCGGAGTGAACCCGCACGAGGATGCTGTTCCCATCGCCGACGTCGCCCATGACCATCGCCACGTGCACGCGCCCGTCAGCCAGGCTCTCGTAGCCGTGAGCCCGGAACTCGCCGTAGATGGTGGGGATCCGGGCGTTGGCCACCTCGCGGACCAGCAGCTCCCGCTGCCGACGGTACCGGATGAGGTCGGCGATGGAGATGAGCCTGAGCCGGTGGTGCCGGGCCACCTGGACCAGCTCGGGCAGCCGGGCCATGGTCCCGTCCTCGCGCATGATCTCGCAGATCACCCCGGCCGGGAACAGACCGGCCAGCTTGGCGAGGTCGACCGCGGCCTCGGTGTGACCTGCCCGTCGGAGCACCCCTCCCTCCTGGGCCCGAAGCGGGAACACGTGGCCGGGCATCTTGATGTCCTCCGGCCGGGTCGAGGGGTCGGGCACCACCCGAACCGTTGCCGCCCTGTCGTAGGCGCTGGTCCCCGTGGTGGTCTTCCCTCGCGCGTCGATGGACACGGCGAAGGCGGTCTCGCCGGCCGACTGGCCCGAGGGCACCATCATGGGGATCCCCAGCTCCTCCAGGCGCCGTCCCTCGCAGGGAACGCAGATGAGGCCTCGGCCGTGGGTGGCCATGAAGTTGACCGCCTCGGGGGTGACCTTCTCGGCGGCCATGATGAAGTCGCCCTCGTTCTCCCGATCGGCGTCGTCCACGACGATGACGATCCTGCCCCGGCGGATGTCCTCGATCGCCTCGTCGATGGTGGCGAAGACACCATCCACCGAGATCACGTCGCTCATCTGCCCCTCCGAAGCAGGCCCTCGACGTACTTGGCCATCACATCCACCTCCAGGTTCACCGGATCCCCCTGCTTTCGCTGGCCGAGGGTGGTCGCCTCGAGGGTGTGCGGAACCAGGGCGACGGCGAACGAGTCGTCCACCAACTGGGTCACCGTGAGGCTGACCCCGTCCACCGCGATCGACCCCTTTTCGACCACGTACCGGGCCAGCCCCTGGGGCCCGTCCGGGAGGCGAACGGTCATCACCGCGCCCCCACCGTCGAACGTCTCCACGTCTGCCACGGTCCCGACCCCGTCCACGTGCCCCTGGACGAGGTGTCCTCCCATCCGGGTGGCCAGGGTCACGGGTCGCTCCAAGTTGACGGGGTCGCCGGCCGAAAGCGTGCCCAAGGCGGAGCGGCCCAAGGTCTCGGGAGCCAGGTCGAAGGCCAGCGTGCCCACCCCTCGTTCCACGACCGTGAGGCATACCCCGTTCACGGCGACCGAAGCCCCGGGCCAGGAATCCGTGCCCACTTCCCGGCACTGGACCACCAGCCGGGCTCCCGGCGGCTGGAGCGCCAGCTCCTCAACGGTGCCGCGTTCCTCAACGATCCCCGTGAACACGCGCCACCACCTTGATGTCGTGGCCCACCCGGGCCACCTCCTCGATGTCCAGGGAGAATGCCTCGCCGATGCCGGGGACACCCTCGCCTTCGAGGACCCCGGGGGCCTCCTTGCCTCCCACGAGCTTGGGAGCCAGGTACAGGACCATCCGATCCACCAGCCGCCGCGTGACGAGCTCCCACGCGAGCGTGGGACCGCCCTCCACCAAGACGTGCTGGACGTCCCGCTTGCCGAGCTCGGCGAAGAGCCGTTCCAGTGGAACCAGAGAAGATCCCTCGTCGAGGACCAACAGCGCCGCGCCGCGTTCCCGCCACGCTCGGCGCCGTTCCTGGGGGGCCGCCTCGGTCGTGGCCACGAGGACCGGCGCCTCGCCGTCGAACACTCGGTGCGTCTCCGGGACGATCCCCCGCCCATCGACGACCACGCGGAGCTTGGGCGGGCCCCGGTAATCGGGGTCGCGGCAGGTCAGGGCCGGATCGTCACGGAAGGCGGTCCCCGCCCCGACCAGGATGGCATCCGCGGCCGCCCGCATCCGGTGCACCTCGGCCCGGGCCTCCTCGCCGCTGATCCACCGAGAGGAACCGTCACGGGCGGCGGCCCGCCCGTCCAGGGACGCCGCCATCTTCAGAGTGACCCAAGGGAGCCCGGTACGGACGTGCCTCCCGAATGCCTCGTTCAGTCGTGTGGCATCGCGCTCGAGGACCCCGACCTCGACCTCGATGCCTCCCTCCCGAAGGATCTGCAGGCCACGGCCGTCGACCAGGGGGTTGGGGTCCACCGTGCCGGCTACCACGCGGGCCAGGCCGGCCTCGACCAGGCGCGGCGCGCAGGGAGGCGTCCGGCCGAAATGCGAACACGGCTCGAGGGTGACGTAGAGGGTGGCGCCTCGAGCCCGCTCCCCGGCGGCCTCCAGAGCCAGGATCTCCGCGTGGCTGGTCCCCGGGCCCTCGTGCCAGCCCTCCCCCACCACGTCGCGGTCCTGCACCAGGACGGCCCCGACCAGGGGGTTGGGAGCCACGAGTCCGCGGCCCCGTTCGGCCAGCACCAGCGCCCTCCGCATGTAGACCTCGTCCACGGCTCCCCCTGCCTCGTGGGGCGGGAGCGGTGACGAGGAACGCGCGGCAGCGCGCAGACGCCTCGAGGCGTCGATCCTCGCCTTCTCCCTTCCGGACTGTCACCGTCGGTCCCGGAATCTCACCGGGTCCACCCCTGGATGGCTCCCAGGGGGTCGCGGACTTTCACCGCCGGTGGGGATTTCCACCCCGCCCCGAAGGCGAGCTCCTATGTCCTTCTGCAAGAAGTATACCCACAGCGTGTGGAAGGAAGAGGCGTGCGGCCGAGCTCTCTCGGCTACGCGGTACGGCGGTCGATGGCCCAGGACGAGCCCTCGCTGCGCTTGGCGTACTCCTTCAGCTCGGTGGCCACGGCCACGGCCTCTTCCCGGTGAGTGAACTTCCGACGGGCGGTGGTGGCGACCCCGATGGAGATCGAGAGGATGGGGAACCGCTGGCTCTCCCCCTTGCGGTTCACCACCTCGACGTACCCCTGCTGGTAGTCGGCTGGATCGTAGAGGGTGGCCACCTCTCGATCGAACCGCTCCACGATCGCCTCGCAGAGACCCTCCGCCACGTCGGGGGGACAGATGGCCGTGAAGTCGTCTCCCCCCACGTGACCGACGAAGGCGTCCTCGCCGACCATGTCCGTGACCACGTCCTGGAGTACGCGGGCGGTGAGCTGGATGGCGTTGTCTCCGCGGAGGAATCCGTAGTGGTCGTTGTAGGCCTTGAAGTTGTCGAGGTCCGCGTACAGGAGAGCGAAGGGGGCCTCCGCCTGGACCCGCCGGTGAATCTCATCCTGGATCCGGAGGTTGCCCGGCAGGCCGGTGAGCGGGGACATCGACTTCATCTCCCGGGCCCGGCGGAGCACGCCCTTCACCCGCGCCACGAGCTCGATGGGGTCGAAGGGCTTGATGATGTAGTCGTCCGCTCCGGCGGTGAGCCCGAGCACCTTGTCGGCGGACATGGCCTTGGCCGTGAGCATGATGATGCTGACGTTCCTGGTCCTCGGATCCGAACGGAGTCGCTGGGCGACCTCGAACCCGTCCAAGTTGGGCATCATCACATCGAGCAAGATCAGCTCCGGCCGAAGGTCGTGGGCCTTGTCCAGAGCCTCGAGCCCGTCCGAGGCCACGTAGACCTCGTACCCGTAGGTTCGGAGATTGACCTCCACGAACCGGGCGATGTCGGGATCGTCGTCGACGACCAGGACCCGTTCGCCGCCGGCGCGGTCGGCCTCCTCGCGCTCTTCCTCGCTCACGCTTCCTCTTGTCTCATCCGCCCTCCGCTCGAGCCAGCTCGGCCAGCCGGCGGGCGGCTTCCGCCGGGTCCGCGGCCTTGAAGATGGACGAGGCCGCCGCCAGCACCGTGGCTCCCGCGGCGATGCACCGCCGGCCGCTTTCCTCGTTGATCCCACCGTCCACGATGACCTCCACCGCGAGGCCACGCCGATCGATCTCCCCCCGCACCGCCTCGATCTTCCGGAGGCTCGAGTCCTGAAAGGGCTGACCGGCGAAGCCGGTGCGCTCGAGGGTCATCACGATCACGTTGTCGAGGGCTTCGAGGAACGGGTACAGAACGTCCACGCCGGTCTCCGGATTCACCGCGATGCCGGCACGCATGCCCCGTTCCTCCGCCGATGCGACCACGGCCGCGGGGTCGGCTGCCGCCTCGACGTGGAAGGTGACGATGTCGGTTCCCGCGCTTGCGAAGTCGTCGAACAACGCCTCCGGACGCTCGATCATCAGGTGCGCGTGCAGGGGAAGATCGGTCACGGGACGTAACGACGCCACGACGACCGGACCGATCGTCAGCGATGGTACGAAGTGCGCGTCCATGACGTCGACGTGGACCATGTCGGCATGCTTCTCCACCAGCCGAACCTGATCCGCGAGGTAGGCGAAGTCCGCGGAGAGGATGGAGGCGGCGAGCTTGGCCGGCGCCATGTCGCGCGGATTCTATCTCCGGCCAAGGTCCGGGCCTAGCGCTCGGGGCATCCCCGGAGCCCGGTGCTGCACGGCACAGCGTTCGCCTGCTCGCCGTCACTCCTCATCGGTGTTGCCAGCCACCGACCCCGGAACGGCGCCCTCCTACTCTGCCGGCAGGAGTCGGGAGCAAGGAGAGGAGGACGAGGTGGCGACCAGAGCGAATACCCTCACCGGAGCAGGCCCCGCCGCGAGCCCCATGCTGGTGGGCGTGTGGCTGGCCGCTGTGGCGATCGTGCTGGCCACGGTGATCGCGGCGGCGCTGCTCGTAAGCCGGGCCACGCCGACGCGGACCGAGCCCGCCAAGGGCCCGGGAGTGTCCCAGACCGACAACACGGGGTCCGGCGCACCGGCGCATCAGCCGTTCAGGGTGAACGGCCAGATCTGCGCGCAGTGCCGGTAGAACTTGGGAAGGATTCTGGGGAGCCGGCCGGGCGACCGGCCGGCTCTCGTTTTTGGCTCTCGTTCGACTCCCCGCTAGCCGAGCCGCTCCCCCAGCTCCGGGCGGTACCCTCGGGCGAAGTCGTCCCCGCTCATCGGCTTCTTTCCCTCCGGGATCACTCGCTCGAGGACCACGGCCCGGGATCCCGCGGCCACCACGGGTCGCTCGTCCACGGGGTCGAGCACCGTGCCCGGGTCGCCGGACCCATCGACCTCCTCGACCCGGAGCACCTTGAGGATCTTTCCGCGGAAACGGGTGCGGGCCCCGGGGTCGGGGGCCAGCGCCCGTACTCGCCGGCGGACGGCGGCGGCGTCCTCGGTCCAGTCGATCCATTCCTCCTCGGGCCGGAGCTTCGGGGCCATCGTCGCTCGGTCGTGCTCCTGGGCCCCAGCGACCACGGCGCCCGCTTCCAGGCGGTCCAGGGTCTCCACCAGGAGCCTCCCGCCGAGGACCGCCAGCCGGTCGCCCAGGTTCCCGGCATCCTCGTCGTCGGCGATCCGTTCCTCCACCTGGAGGAGGATCGGCCCGGTGTCCATCCCCTCGTCCATCCGGATGGTCGTCACGCCGGTGGTCTCAAAGCCTTGGAGGATGGCCCGACGGACCGGGTCCGCTCCTCGGAGCATCGGAAGCAACGAGAAGTGGACGTTCACCGGCGCGACCCGGGGAAGCTCGAGAATCTGGACCGGAAGGACCTCCCCGTAGGCCACTAGGGCGAGGACGTCGGGTTGAGCTCGCCGCAGAGCCTCCAGGCCCGAGCCGTCCTTGACCGTCTCGACCTCAACGAGCGGCAGGGCGAGCCGGCGGGCGGCCTCGGCCACGGGGGTCGGTCGGAGCGTGCCGCCTCGCCCCGCCGGACGAGGGACCCGGGTGATCACCAGGGCGACCTCGTGGGAGGACCCTGCTACGGCTTCGAGTGACGGCACCGACCAGCGGTCGTTGCCGAGGAAGGCGACGAGCATGCGGCTCAGAACGTCCGGGCGGGGTCGTGGGCGACAGGGCTCAGCCCGAGGGCCTGGTCCCGGAGCTTGGCCATGGCCTCGGAGCGGTGCTCGCCATCGAGCCGGTCGATGAACAACACCCCGTTCAGGTGGTCGACCTCGTGCTGGAGCACCCGGGCCAGGAGATCCTCTGTCTCCATGGTCACCTCGTGCCCGTCGAGATCGACCCCTTCGGCCCACACTTTCTGAGCCCGCCTCACGGGGTAATAGAGACCGGGCACCGAGAGGCAGCCCTCATCGCCGATCTGCTCGCCCCACTCGTTCTTGAGGACGGGGTTGGCGAGGGCACTGGCTCCCGCCTCGTCCCCCACCTCGAACACGATGAGCCGGAGGGATCTCCCCACCTGGGGAGCCGCCAGCCCCACGCCGGGCGCCTCGCGCATGGTCTGGATCATGTCCTCGGACAGCCGTCGGAGTCCCGCGTCGAAGTACTCGACCGGGCTGGCCGGCTCCCGGAGCACCGGGTCGCCGAAAACGCGGATGGGGAGTATCGACATCGCTGCCCCCCCGGACCCCCTAGAGCTGCGGCTCGGCCTCCACCCGCCGGATCACGCCTTCGTCGATGAGCTCGAGGACCCGGCGCCGGAACGGGGGCACCTGCTCGGGCCGCAGCGCCACCAAGCATACCGTCTCGTCCTCAGGGCGAGACACGAGCAGGGTCACCGGGTCGAAGGCCTCCAGGGCGCCGGGGAGACCCTCCTGGCCGAGCACTCGGAACACGGGGTGGCCCGGTGGGAACCCCGCTTCCCCCCTGCGTTGCCGCTCGGCGCGATGGAAGTGCCACGGGTCCCATCGCACCAGTGCCTGGATGGCGGGGTCCCCCGGGTCCCGAGTCTGGACCAACACGCGCCCCCCGCCCGTCCTGGGACCTGCCCACACGGCCGCCTCCATCCAGGTGGCCAGGGCCTGTTCGGCAGCGTGGAGGCCGGCCCGGCGGCCGGCCCGATCGGGGTCGAGCACTCCCACGAGGTCAACCCGGCGGGGCCCGAAGTCCTTGACCCCGGCGGCCGTACCGACGACGACCCGTCCCCTGCCGGGGGCAACGGCCTGGTCACCTTCATCGACCCGATCGACTGGGAGGCTGGTCGAGCGGGCGGCCCATTCCTGGAGGCGCTCCGTTCCGCCCCGTTCCATGCCGAACCTCCGGCCGCCGCAGCTCTGACACGCGGCCTCGGTCCCGCACACCGCGCACCGGGGCTCCCCTCGGCGGACGACCACGGGCCCCCGGCAGGCCGGGCACCGGGCGGGTTCCCCGCAGGCCCGGCACACTCGGGCCACGCCGTAGCCGCGCCGAGAGACCAGGAGGAACGCTCCCCCCGCGGCCTTCAGCGCTCGAGCCAGCCGCGGAGAGCGGTCCTCCTCGGCCGGCCGGACCACTTCCACCAGCGGCGCCGCCTCTCGCTCGCGGGCTCGCGGTACCCGGACCACTATGGCTCGCCCCGCCTCCCACTCGGCGAGCGCCTCGGCGCTGGGGCCGTGGGCGGCGAGCACACAGGTCGCCGCCTCCAGGCGGGCCCGGGCCAGGGCCACGTCTCGAACGTGGTGGTGGGGAGCGCGTTCCTCCCGGTGGCCCGGATGCGCTTCGCGGTTCGCCCACACCAGGCCGAGGCGTCGCACCGGAGCGAACACCGCCGGCCGGGTTCCGACGACCACCCGGTACCGCCTTGCCAGCACGTCCAGCCAGGCCCGGTACCGCTGTCGCGGATCGCCCCCCACGAACAGGAGAGCCGACTCGGGGAAGGCCTCGGCCACGGCCCGGGCGGTGTGTGGAAGGGGCTCGGCCTCCGGGACGATCACGATGGCGTCGCGGCCGCCCGCCAGGCATGCCGCCACCGCCTCTACACACGCCGCAGCCTCGTCGTCGGGGAGCGGCCTGAGGACGAACGCCCCGTTCCCGTCACGACACGAGCCGACGAGCGCGTCCCCACCTTCGTAGGCCCCGAGCACGCCGCCGGGGGCCGTTCGGTCCACCACCGACGGAGGCTCGCCCGGCGCCCACCCTTCCTCCTCGCCGGCCACCCGAGGCGGATGGGCCCGATCGATCACCGTCGCCAGCGGGGCCACGTAGCGCTCGGCCATCCACCGGTACAGGTCCAGCAGACGCTCGTCGAAGAGCGGGACCCGGGACAGCACCCGCCGGACGGGCAGAATGCGCGGAGGGACGTCATCGGTCTCTCCCAGCACCCATCCCTTCATCGTGCGGCGGTGGAACGGAACGGAGACCAGCTGGCCCATCCCGACGCCATCGGGAGCGAGGTATGTGAACGCCCGGTCCAGCTCTAACCGGGGAACGTCCACGGCCACCGCCACGGGCCGGCCCACGACGACTATCGGGGTCGCGAAGCAGGCCGGTACGTGGGGTCCGGGATGGGCCTGCCCTCCTCTCGGGCGGCCTCGAGCCAAGCCTTCCGAGCTTTCTCGACTTCGGCGACGGCCTCCTGCGGGGTCTGTCCGAATGCGGAACACGCCTGGAGATCGGGGATATCGGCGATGTAGCCGCCGTCCTCTTCGCTGAAGAAAACGTTGATGTGATAGTGCTTCAACCTCAGTCCTCCAGCCTCAGAGAATACCTCCCGGGTTCGCTGTCTGGCTCCTCTCCCCGCGTCTCGCCCGCAGTGGGCGGAGCGAGTCTTCCTTCTCCGCGTCCGGCGCATGCCGACAGGACAAGGGCCACGGCGACTAGAGGTAACACCGTCCACCGGAGAGGGCGGTTTCGGGCATTGGGATGAACCGGCTGATGCGCGCCCATAGCCGACTCATCCTGACGCGCTCGACGATCGTGTCAATGGTGCGTACGTGCCGGCGCGAGCGTCACCCTCGGAAGTCGAAGTGCATGTAGTCCTTGCCTCCGCCCCAGTGGCCGCCCCACTCCCACCCTATGGCGGCGAAGGACCGGACCACGATGTCCCCGTCGTGGATCATCCCTTCGAGCCGCCGGCGGCGGTCGAGATATTGGCGCGACGCGATGGTGCGAACGAACCCATCGGCGTCCACGTACGGGTTCTGGATGGGGTTGATGTCGATCGCCAGGCCATAGGAGTGGCGGGAGAAGTCATCGATCGGTCCCCGCGGGAGGATCACCGGACGACAGTTGAACGCGGCCGTCACGCTTCGGTGGGTGAAGGTCACCTCCTCGAACTTCTCTGGGACGAACTTCCTCGCCAGCGCGACCCGCTTGAGGGGGAACCGGGCCCGGAACAGCCGCCGGAACACCCACAGGACGTCCTGGGCGACTTCCTCGTGCACCACCATCGGGCCTCGAGCGACCTCCCCGTCGAAGTTCCAGTAGTTGAAGCGCAACAGGCGGAGGTCACCGAGCGAGACCGGACACCCCGGCTTCCACGTAGTCCCCAGCATCCGACGACGCAGCGAAGCGGGCAGCCGAGACACGCGTCCGGCGAAGCGTGGCGGAGCCGGCTCCGGCGCGGATACGGCGTCTGGCGAGGCGGTCGGCGGAGTCGCGATGGGAGTGGAAGCTGCTCTGGCCGATCCTCCCGCCGTGTGGGCTGGATCGAACGAGGTGCACGAAGCGGACAGAAGGACGGCCAGCAGGCCGCCCGCAGCGGCTCGCCTCAGAAGGCGACGGTCGTTCATCGTCACTCCACGGCGGTGTGTGGGGCGTCGCGCTTTGGACGCGGGCCAGGACTCGGCGGTTCTCGTATCACCAGCTCAGGACGGACCGAAGGTTTACTCGAACGCCCGGCGAAGGTCCTCGGCCCGGTCGGTTTCCTCCCAGGAGAAGCCCTTTCGGCCGAAGTGGCCGTAGCAGGCCGTCTCCCGGTAGATCGGGCGGCGCAGATCGAGGTAGTTGATGATGGCCGCCGGCCGGAAGTCGAAGGCCTCCCGCGCGACCGATTCAAGCTTCTCCGGATCGACCTCGGATGTTCCGAAGTCATCGAGCACGAACGACACGGGCTGCGCGGTGCCGATCGCGTAGGCCACCTGGAGCTGGAGGCGCGCCGCGAGCCCAGCGGCAACGATGTTCTTGGCCACGTACCGGGCCATGTACGCGGCCGAGCGGTCCACCTTTGTGGGATCCTTCCCGGAGAAGCAGCCCCCGCCGTGGGGGGCCATCCCACCGTACGAATCGACCATGATCTTCCGTCCGGTGAGGCCCGTATCGGCCTTGGGCCCTCCGATCTCGAACCGTCCCGTGGGATTCACCAGCACCCGTTCGGGGTCCTCGAATCCCATCTCGGACATGACCGGCAAGACGACGTGCTCCTTCACCTCCGGCCCAAGCGCTCCCTCGACGTCGACGTCCGCCGCGTGCTGGGCCGAGATCAGCACGGTGTGCACCCGAACAGGCCGATCGTCGTCGTACTCGATGGTCACCTGGCTCTTCCCGTCTGGGCGCAGATAGGAGAGGATGCCTGCCTTCCTGACATCTGCGAGCCGCTTGGCCAGGCGGTGGGCCATGGCGATGGGGAGCGGCATGAGCTCCTCGGTCTCGCGGGTCGCGTAGCCGAACATCATCCCCTGGTCCCCGGCGCCGATGAGGTCGAGCTCGTCCGCTGATCCGTGCTTGGACTCGAACGCCTTGCTCACCCCGCGATCGATGTCGGCCGACTGCGGCTGGATCGCGGTGATCACGCCGCAGGTGTCGCCATCGATCCCGAACTTCGCATCCGTGTACCCGATCGACGTGATCGCCGCTCGGACCACCTTCGGGATCTCGACGTACGTCGACGTGGTGATCTCTCCGGCCACCAGGACGACGCCCGTCGTGACCAACGTTTCGCAGGCCACCCGGCCCAGGGGATCGTCGGCCAGGATGGCGTCGAGGACCGCGTCCGAGATCTGGTCCGCGAGCTTGTCGGGATGCCCCTCGGTGACCGATTCAGACGTGAAGAGGTGGCGGCGCGTCATGCTTGCCGGATTATAGGGGGCGCCGGAGACGGGGCCAACGCCCCGGGACGGGCGGGGGCGATCAGCCAGCCGGAAGGATGCGGTCGCGTCCCTCGGCCTTGGCCCGACGCATCGCCTGATCGGCGGCTCGGAGAAGGGCCGGCAAGTCGAGCGCGTCCCGCGAATACTCGGCCACGCCGGCGCTGAAGCTGGCCCCGAACGGCTTCCCTTTCGGGGAGGTGAACTCCTCCCCGGCGAACCGCTGGGCCAGCTGCTCGAGCCGGGTCACGGCAACCTCCCTCGTGATGCCGTACATGCCCACGAGGAACTCCTCCCCGCCCCAGCGGGCGACCACGTCCTCTCCACGGAAATGACGAAGGAGCATGTGACTCAGCCGCCTGAGCACGGCGTCGCCGGCAGCCTTGCCGAACTGGTCGTTGACTTCCTTGAACAGATCCAGGTCGATCATGGCCAGGCACAGGGGATGGCTGAACCGGCCGGACAGCCTCACGAGCCGGGCCAGGAGCTCGATCGATCTCCTTCTGCTGACCGCCCCGGTCAGGGCGTCGGAATCGGCTAGGGCCTGCTGGCGAGCCGCCCGCTGCAGCCGGTTCTCGATCTTGGTCATCAGATCCAGGCCGACCACCGGCTTGACCACGTAGTCGTCGGCTCCGGCGGCGAACACTTCCCGGATCGTCTTGGGATCACCGTATCTCGTCAGGAAGAGGACGGGAAGTGCAGCCCAACGAGGATCGTTCCGGACCGTCCGGCACAGGTCCACGCCGGAGAGGTCCGGCATGTCGATGTCCAAGATCACCAGGTCGGGCGAGTTCTCTTCCAGGAGGGACCAGAACCGCAGCGGATCGCTCAGTGTGAGCGTCGTGATCCCGTGCGTTTCGAGGATCCGGTCCAGGACCAGCAGCATCTCGGGATCGTCGTCCACAGCCAGGACGGTCGCCCCTCTGCGCCCTGGACCGGCCTGCAATTGAACGACCGCGTCGAGCATCTGCGAGACGGGGAGCGACTTGTGAAGGTAACCGCGAGCACCGAGGCGGGCTACCTCCAGCCGGTCCTCGAACCGGTCGCTCGCCGTGGTCACCAGGACCGGGAACCTCCGACCCCTGCCGGTGAGCTGGGCGAGGAGTCCTCCGGCGCCGTCGGCTGTGCCCTCCAGGTCGAGGTCGAGCATGATGACGTCGGGAACCACTCGGGTGAGCAGTTTCCGCGCCTCCTCCGCGCTTGCCGCCCAGGCTGGGTTCATCCCCCAGATCCTGGCCTCGACGGAGAGTCGCTCCGCGAGGTCCGGATCCCCGTCCACGATGAGGAGGGAGAGACCCTCGGTCTGCTCTCCGTCCCCGTCGCCCTCCGCCACCACCATCTGTTCCGCAGTCAGTGGGGAGGCTTCCAGCTCTCGACGAAGGTCGCGAGCCATCTCGGCCAGCCTCGGTGCGGACTCCTGCGCAGGCCCTGCCATGAGCTCGTGCTCCAGCTGGGCGGCGAGCTCCGAGCCCACGGGGAACCCGAACGTCCCCACGAGCCCGGCCAGCCTGTGGGCCTCGCGCTCGGCGGACCTGCGAAGCCCGATGTCGAGGGAACCCGCCTCGAGGGAGTCCAGGGCCCGGTCCAGCACGTCCACCCGGGCCAGGACCGAGTCCCTGACCTCGAGCCAGAGGCTCTGGATGGCGCTCGAGGCATCCGTTGCGAGGTCTTTCGGACTCACGACCTTGGGTATATCGGACGTTTTGAGCCGTTCCCTGAGAGTTAGGAGGGCGGCTACTTCGAGAGGAGCTTGCCCACCCGGTCCAGCACGGCCGCGGCGAGGTCGCGCTTGGTCCAGGTGCGGAGTGGCTCGTTCTGGCCATCTCTCGCCAGGATCATGGCCTCGTCGGTATCCGTCCCGAACCCCGTCCCCGATGCGCCCACCCGGTTCACCACCACGAGGTCGAGGTTCTTTCCCTCGAGCTTCTTCCGCCCGGCGGCCTCGAGGTCGTCGGTCTCGGCCGCGAACCCCACCAGCACCCGGTCACCTTTGCGGGTCCCCAGCTCCCGCAGGATGTCCGGGGTGGGCTCCAGGTGGATCTCCGGCACACCCTCCTCTTTCTTGAGCTTGCTCTCGGTCGGTTTCTGGGGACGGAAGTCGGCCACCGCTGCCGCCATGATCACCGCGTCCGCGTCGCCGGCACGACTCGCCACCATCGCCCGCATCTGCTCCGCGGTTTCCACCCTGTCGACGTGGATGCCCCGGGGATCGGGCAGGTGGGAGGGCCCGGTGACCAGGGTGACCCTGGCCCCTCGGCGGGCGGCCTCCTCGGCGATGGCGAATCCCATCTTCCCGCTGGACCGGTTGCCCACGTACCGCACGGCGTCGATGGGCTCGAGCGTGGGGCCCGCGGTGACCAGGACGTGTCGCCCGGCGAGGTCCCCGGCCTGAGCGCGCTCGCCGCCTTCCCCGCCCAGGGCCTGCTCCAGGGACGCCACAACGTCCTCGGGCTCGGCCATCCTGCCCATCCCCTCGTCCCCCGCCGCGAGGGGCCCCTCGACCGGCCCCACCACCACGACGAGGCGTTCCCGGAGCTTCCTCAAGTTGTCCTGGGTGGCCGGGTGATCGTGCATCCCCGAGTGCATGGCCGGCGCCACCACCATCGGTCCCCGGAACTCGAGCAGCGCGGATGTCAGCAGGTCGTCGGCAATCCCCAGGGCCAGCTTGGCCAGGATGTTCGCGGTGGCGGGAGCCACCACCGCTGCGTCGGCCTCCCTGGCCAGACGGACGTGCAACACGGCCTCGGGGTGCTCGAACACATCGGAGTAGACCTCTCGACCGGTGAGCGGGGCGAAGGTGTCGGGGCCCACGAACCGGGTGGCGGCGGGGGTCAGCACCACCTGGACCTCGGCCCCCCGGTCCCGGAGGAGCCGCGCCAGGTAGGCGGCCTTGTACGCGGCGATGCCGCCGGTGACCCCCAGCAGGACGCGACGGCCCGCTAGGGGTGAGGACACGCTACGCCTGTCCGGCCTCGGGGCGCTCCCAGGTGACCTTGTCCTCGCTGACCTCCTTGAGCGCGATGGACAGGGGCTTCTCCCTCAACGTCCCGGTCTCCACGAGCGGCGGGATGAACTCGGCCCGTCCCTCTCCGAGCTGGCTGTAGTAGGAGTTGATCTCCCTGGCCCGCTTGGCCGCCAGGATCACCAGCGAGTACTTGGAGTCGACCTTCTCGAGAAGGTCGTCGATGCTCGGGTCGATCACGTCTGCTCCTTCTGATGTGGGCTTCTAGCTGCGTCGATTATAGCCAGGACCCGGCTCACCGCCGCTTCCAGCTCGTCGTTCATGACGATGTGGTCGAACCAGGTCGCCTGGGCCAGCTCCCGCCGGGCCTCGGCCAGCCGGCGCTCCAGCGCGGGCCCGGCCTCCGTCCCTCGTTCGCGGAGCCGCCGGGCAAGCTCCTCCTCTGAGGGAGGGGCCAGGAAGATGAGGACCGCGCCCGGCATCCGTTCCCGGATCTGTGCGGCTCCCTGGACGTCCATCTCCTTCAGGACGTCTCTCCCCGCCGCCAGCGCCGCGTCCACTTCCTGGCGCGACGTGCCGGAGCGGTGCCCGAAGATGCTCGCCCATTCGAGCAACTCGCCGGCCTCGACCATCCGGTCGAACTCCTGCTCCGACACGAACCGGTAGTGCACCCCATCGATCTCGTTCGGGCGGGGCGCCCGGGTCGTGAACGAAACGGAGAACACCAGGTCTGGGCGGAGCTCCCGGACCCTGCGGACGACCGTCCCCTTGCCCACCCCGGATGGGCCGGAGATGACGAACAGGCTCCCGATGCGGGCGGAGGGATCCGGCGGGACGATCGTTACTTCGAGAACTCGGCCAGGAGCGCTTCCTTCTGCTTCGCCCCCAGCCCACGCACTCTACGACTGGAGGAGATGTCGAGGCGCTCCATGATCTTGCGGGCCCGGACCTTGCCGACACCGGGAAGAGACTCCAGGGCGTTCGACACCTTCATCTTGCCGACGATGTCGTCGCCCGAGCCCCGGCTGAGCAGGTCCCTGAGCGATAGCTGCCCCTTCTTCAGCTGCTCCTTGACCTCGGCGCGCTTCTTCCTGGCCTCCGCGGCCTTCGCCAAGGCCTGACGACGCTGCTCCTCCGTGAGGATCGGCAGGGGCATGGGTCCCTCCTTCGTGCTGGGGTCGAGAACGCGGGGATGATAACGCCTCTTCCCCAGGTGGGCAATCTGAAATCAGTGCTCGGCAAGGGATGCCCAAAAGGGAAGCAAGCTCCGGAGGTTCTCCCCCGTCAGTCGAACGGAGCGACCTCCACAAAGACCTTGATCGCGCCGCGCGTTCCCAGGAGCTCGAACGCCTTGGCCCACTCCTCGAGACCCGAGACAGGATGAGTGAGCAGCCGCTCGAGCCAACCCGGATAGAGAGACTCGGCCATCACCAGGTCGCGCACCCCCGTTTCGAAGTGCTCACGGTTGGCGTTCACCGTCCCCACCATCACCTTGTTTCCCAAGACGAAGTCCAGGTTGATCGCATCGGAGGGAACCTCGACCCGTTGTGTCCCACCGGTCACGCTGGAGAGGACGATGATCCCGTTCTTCCCGAGGAGCACGCACATGGCCTCGAACACGAGCGGCGAGAAGCCGGTGGCCTCGAAGACGAGGTCGATGGGACCGTGAGCCTCGGCGATCTCACTCATGCTGGTCTGGCCGGTGCTGACGTAGGTTGCCCCGATGGACTCGACCAGCTCCGAGTTCAGGTACGGGGGCTCCTCGCGTGCCACGGTCACCACATCGAGCCCCCGGACCCGAAGGGCCATCGTCGCCAGGAGCCCGATCGTCCCCGCGCCCAGGACCGCCGCCCGCCGAGGATGCCACACCTTCAGCCGGCGCTGGATCTCGAACGCCTGATGGATCCCCTTCTCCACCACACTCGCCGGTTCGAGCAGGACGGCCACGTCCCGAATCGCCGACGGCACTCGGACGAGGTATTCGGGCTCCTCGACGTAGCGTTCGGTGAGGAACCCGTGGACCCGGCTGATCCCGTGCTCCCAATACTCGTCGTCGGTGGTCAGGTCGGGCATCCCCAGGCGGTCGTACAGGCTCTGGCCGGCCCTCCGCACCCGAGCCACGACGAAGTCTCCGGGGGCGAGCTCCGTCACGGCCGGGCCCACCCTCTCGACCACCCCGAAGCTCTCGTGGCCGAGCACGAGGTAGTCCTCGCCCGGTGGAGCGGCGCCGTACTCCCCGGCGTCGATCTCCCGGTCCGTTCCGTCGAGACCGACTCGCAGCACGCGGACCATCACCCCTCGTCCGGCAGGCACCTGATCGAGGGACGGCTCGGGTATGTCTCTGAGCTCCGCGCTCCCTCGTACCCCGGGAGTGACCGTGATCGCCTTCACGCGGGCTACCCTAGCAACCGCCTTCGTGTAACGTCCTCGCGAGGTCGGGAGCGAGCCGTAGTGCCACACGGCGGGGGCGGGTGAGATGGCCGACACCATCAAGATCCTCGATGGGAGCACGTTCGTGGTCAGCGACCGGCGGGGCGACATCGACGCCGCCCCCGACCAGCCCCACGGTCTCTTCTTCCGGGACACCCGGTTCCTGTCCCGGTGGATCCTCAGCCTGGAAGGACGGTCCCTGGAGATCCTGTCCACCGACGACGTGGACTACTTCTCGGCGCAGTTCTTCCTGTATCCGCCGACGGGAACCATCTATAGCAACCCCGACCTGTCGGTGATCCGCCAGAGGACCGTGGGCGACGGCCTGCACGAGGACCTGATCCTGCTCAACCACTCGCAGGAGCCGGTGGACGTGGGGCTTCGCATGGAAGCTGGTGCCGACTTCGCGGACCTCTTCGAGGTCAAGGACGCTCAGAAGAAGGTGGGCGAGCTCTACCGGGATGTCCGCGACGGTTCTCTGGTCCTCGGCTACGGGCGGGACGATTTCGTTCGGGAGACCGTCATCACAGCCGGCGAGCCGGCCGACGTGGGCGAGGAGGGGCTGACCTTTCGGGTGACGGTTCCACCCCACGGGGAGTGGCAGACCTGCATCGACGTCATCCCGCAGGCCGACACCCTCGCCCGGCCAAAGCATGGACACGGATCAGTGGGTAGCCCGGCGCCCAACATGGAGATGAGCCTGAAGGAGTGGATGCAGCGAGCACCTGTCCTCGAGTCCAGCTGGGACAAGCTCGGCCACATCTACTGGCGGAGCTTGGTGGACCTGGCCGCGCTGCGCTTCTACCCCGACATCAGCCCCGAGGCCTCGCTCCCCGCCGCCGGCCTCCCCTGGTTCATGGCCCTGTTCGGGCGAGACAGCGTGATCACCAGCTTCCAGTCCCTCCCCTTCACCCCCGAGCTCGCCGAGACCACGCTTCGCGTGCTGGCCGACCAGCAGGGGAAGGAGGTCGACGACTTCCGGGACGAGGAACCCGGGAAGATCCTCCACGAGCTCCGGGTCGGCGAGCTCACCCACTTCGGGGAGCGTCCGCACTCCCCGTACTACGGCACGGCCGACGCCACCCCGCTGTGGCTCGTGCTGCTGGACGAGACCGAGCGATGGACGGGCAACGCTGACCTGGTGCGGGAGCTCGAGCCCAACGCCCGCGCCGCGCTGGCCTGGATCGACGAGTTCGGGGACCGGGACGGCGACGGGTACGTCGAGTACGAGCGGAGGAACACGGAGACCGGCCTGGAGAATCAGTGCTGGAAGGACTCGTGGAACTCGATCCTGTTCGCAGACGGGACGAACTCGAAGCTCCCCAGGGCCACGTGCGAGATCCAGGGCTACGTGTACGACGCGAAGCGCCGGTGTGCCCGCCTGGCGCGCGAGCTCTGGGGCGACCCCGACTTCGCCGACCAGCTGGAGAAGGAGGCCCAGGAGCTGAGGGCCCGGTTCAACCGGGATTTCTGGATCCCCGGCCGGGAGTTCTTCGCCCTGGCCCTCGACGGCGACAAGCGGAAGGTGGACAGCTTGACGTCGAACATCGGACACCTCCTGTGGAGCGGCATCGTTGACGAGGAAAAGGCCGAGGCGGTGGCCCAGCACCTCATGAGCGAGCGGATGTTCTCCGGCTGGGGGGTCCGGACGATGGCCGAGGGCGAGGGCGGCTACAACCCCATCGAGTACCACAACGGGACCGTGTGGCCCCACGACAACTCGTTCATCGCGGCGGGTCTGCGGCGGTACGGGTACGCTGAGGACGCCGCACGAATCGGCTACGCCCTGCTCGAGGCGGCGACGTACTTCGACTGGCGGCTTCCGGAGGTGTTCGCCGGGTACCCGCGATCACTCACCAGCTTCCCCGTCGAGTATCCGACCGCGTCGAGCCCGCAGGCCTGGGCAACGGGGACGCCGCTGCTGCTGCTCCGGGTGATGCTGGGCCTCGAGCCCGACGGCGACCGGCTCGCGAGCGAGCCCGTTCTGCCACCCGAGATCGATGAGCTGGCCCTGCGAGGGATCCAGGGGCGGTGGAAGGACGCGGACGTCACGGCTCGGAGGAGCTAGTCCCTGGGCCGGGAGAGTGTAGTAGTATCCAACTACAATGTTGACGGTCCCCGAGGCTGCCGAGCGCGTGGGGCGCGATCCTGAGACGGTCCGCCGCTGGATCCGCTCCGGGAAGCTGCGAGCCCGGAAGATCGGAACCCAGCACGTCATCGACGAGAAGGATCTTGAAGCCGTTGCGGAGCCGCGGTCCCTGCCTCTTCCGAAGGCCTGGCGGCGAACATGGTGGGGTGAGCCGCAGCCCGATTGGGTACAGCTCCTCCACCGCTCCCGTAAGGGCCGGTAGCGTGCTCGTCGTCGACGCCAGCACTGCCCTCACGGCCTGCGCCTCCCCCGACGGGTTCGCTCAATTCGGTAAGGAGCAATTGTTCGCACCGCCGCTGCTCTGGTCCGAATGTCGCTCCGTTCTCCATGAGCGGGTTTGGAGGCTGGAGCTGGAGGAGGAGCTCGCCATCCGGAGCCTGGACGTTCTGCAAAGGGGGCCGATCCGCGCCCGGACCCACGGGCGTCTCGGGATCACCGCGTGGACCATCGCCGGCGAGTTGGGCTGGGCGAAGACCTACGATGCCGAGTACCTCGCCCTGGCCCAGCTCCTGAGGTGCAGGCTCGTCACGCTTGACGCGCGCCTGCGGCGAGGTGCTGACCGCCTGGGATTCGTCGTCGGGCCGACCGAGCTCTAGACGGCTCCGCCCGAAGGGTTAGAGGTGCCTCGAGCCGGGGGCCTCCACGGGGAGGCCTTCCTTGCACAGTGGGCAGTCCTCGGGCTCGAACGTCTCGGCGTCCACGCGGACCAGCGCGCGCAGCGGGAACGGCATCTCCGCGCGAGAGCGATCCACCATGGCCGCCACTCCGAGGGCTTCCGCTCCCGAAGATCGAACCACCTCGTACACCTCCGCGGCCGATCCTCCCGTGGTCACCACGTCTTCCACCACGAGCACCCTCTCCCCGGGCTCCAGGTAGAACCCTCGGCGCAGCGACATCACCCCCGCTTCCCTCTCCGCGTACACGAACCTCGCACCGGCCGCCATCGCCACGGCGAACCCGAGCGGGATGGCCCCCACCGCCGGCGACACCACCGTCTGCACGTCCTCGTACCAGGACGCGATCTCCTCGCCGAACCGCCGCACCAGGAGCGGGTCCTCGAAGATGCGGGCTTTCTCCACATAGCGATCGGAATGCTTTCCAGAAGAGAGGAGGAAATGCCCCTCGAGGAGTGCACCCCGCTCACGGAGGATCCGGGCGAACTCCAGCTCATCCATGCCGGCTGAGGACTATACGGCCTGTTTCACGTGCGGGCTGAATCGGTCCAGTGACGCGGGTCTCAATGGACGTCCTCGGGGATCATGAAACCGGAGGTCCTCGGCGGGGTACCCGCTGATCTTCCACCCACCTTCGTGGATGAGGCGGTGGTGCGCGTGGCAGAGCAACACCACATTGTCGAGGTCCGTCCTTCCACCGTCTCCCCTGTGAACGATGTGGTGGGCCTGGACCCAGCGTCTCCGCTCGCACCCGGGGAACCGGCACGCGCCATCCCGGAACCGGAGCAGTCGGGCGATTGTCCCCGGGACCGTCCGACCCCGGCGCCCTATCCCCACCGTGCGGTTCCCGGAGTGCAGCACCCAATCGATCCGAGCGTCGCACGCCAGGCGGCGAACCGCTTCGACGGACAGCCGCTCGCCAGACTCGGTCTCGGCCAGCCACGGCCCTTCGCGGCTCTCGGATCCCGCGAGAACGTTGGCTGCCGCATACACCACCAAGGTTGGTACCGGGGCGGCTCCGCCATCCGATCCGGTGACCAGCTCCACGAGGGCATCGGCCATCCGGGCATCCTGGGGAGAGTCCGGGCGGTCAGCCAGGACCACCTGCTCGGCCCGGCGCTCCAGGGCCGTCTGAAGGGCCGCCCCCTGCTCCGCGGGGAGCAGCCCCTCGAGGTAGAAGGCGGGGCTGTCGGGGTCCCGCCACATGGTGAAGTACCGCCGCCGGTGGACGTGTTCGGCTCATCCGTGCGGACCCGCTCGGCACGGGCGACCTCCCGGTACAACGTGGAGGGACGAAGCCGAGGCGCCTGCTTCGCCCAGTAATCGTCCGTCTCGGGGGTGGCGAACCGGGTGAGTGGCCGGAGCTGGTCCCAGGACAGCCTTCCAGAGGCGTAGGCGCGAGACACTTGCGGGAGCTCCCGAAGGGCATGCGCCACCCGGACCCACTCCAGGGCCGTCCCCCGGGCAAGGCCGTACCGAGCTGCAAGCCACCCGGTCATGGAGGTGGCCCCATCTCTCTCCCAGAGCTTCCGCTCGTCAAACAAAGCAACCATCTGGAGGAGCTCTGCGGAGGCCGCCGCGATCACGGCCGTGGCTCGATCCATGGCGTGGGTAAGGCCATCACGCTGAGTGCAGGGGCCGAATTCCATGGCTGTGATTTTAGCGAGGGGGTGTGACATGAACGACGGGTGCCGAAGGTTGCTCGCAGGACGGGATCCACCAGACTTCACTGCTCCACCCCGACCTCCCGAAGGATCGCTCGGGCCGCCGCCGCCGGGTCGGCCGCCTCGGTGATGGGCCGGCCCACCACCAGGTAGTCGGCTCCCTTCTCCATGGCCTCGGCGGGAGTCAGCACTCGGGCATGCCCGTCGGTGGCGAATCCCCTCGGCCGGATGCCCGGGACCACCAGGACCGGCCCCTCCCCGAGCGCGGCGCGCGCGTCCTGCACGTCGTCGCCGGAGACCACCACCCCGTCCGCGCCCGCCGCGACCGCCTCGAACGCCAGCGATGCCGGGGAGACCAGCCCCTCTCCCGCCAGGCTCGACAGCACCGTGATGGCGATGATTCCGGGAGTCTCGACGCCCGCGGCGCGAGCCCCCTGCTCCGCGCCGTCCACGGCGGCCCGGACCATATCCGGCCCGCCCAGAGCGTGCACGGTCAGCATGCGCGCGCCCAAGCCCCCGACGTTGCGCGCCGCACGGCCCACGGTGTTCGGGATGTCGTGCAGCTTGAGATCGAGGAACAGGGGCGCGTGCTCCCCCACCCGCCGGAGCCCCTCCGGCCCCGCCGCCGTGAACAGCTCCAGCCCCACCTTGACCATGGCCACCACGCCGGAGAGCCGCTTGGCGAGGGAGGCCGCCTCGTCGACCTCGGACATGTCGGCCGCGACGATCAGGGGATTCGGGACTCGGGTCACCCGGAACCCATTTCCTCGGCTGAGTGCTCGCTCACCAGAGCGAGGATCTCTTCGGCCACGAAGATACGATTCCTTTCTCTTCCCGTGACCTCCCGCAAGACTCCCGCCTCCACCAATTTGTCAACGATGAGAGATGCGGCGCGCCAGGTCACCCCGAGGAGGTGCTCGGCCTGGCTGACGGTGATCGCCGGTCGATCGAAGAGATAGTCGACCAGCCTGAGCGGAAGTGCCGACGCTCGGACCCGCTGAAGGATTCCGCGATACCGCTCGCGCAGCGCCACCAAGCGGACCGCGCGCGTTGTCGCGTCGCCCGCTTGTTCTGCGACTCCCTCGAGAAAGAAGAGGAGCCAGGCTGTCCAGTCGCCATGCTGGCTGACCGCCAACAGCTTGTCGTAGTACTCGGTCCTCCTTCGCTCAAAGAACGCGCTGAGGTACAGGAGGGGCTGCGGCAGCAACCCCCATTCGTGGAGCAGCAAGCTGATGAGCAGTCGTCCGATCCTGCCATTGCCGTCGAGGAAGGGATGGATCGCCTCGAACTGGTAGTGGATCATGGCCAACCGAATGAGCGGCGGCGTCTCGGAAGAAGCGTGGAGGTACTTCTCGAATGCGTCGAGGCATTCATTCATCTCGTCGATGGGCGGGGGCACGAACCTCGCCTCACTCAGGAGAGCTCCCGGTGGCCCAATCCAGTTCTGGGAGCGGCGAAACTCGCCCGGGGTATGGTGCTCCCCGCGAGCGCCGGTCATGAGCTGCCGATGCAGATCCCGGATCAACCGCAAACTGAGCGGGAGCTTTCTGTTCGGCTGGACGGCGAACTGCAGAGCTCCCACGTAATTCGCCACCTCCTGCGTGTCTGGAGCTGCTGCCGCTTCCGGAGCCGCCTCGAACAGCACCAGGTCGGCGACCCCCGCCTGGGTCCCTTCGATCCGGCTGGAGAGCACGGCCTCCCTCCGAATAAACGGCCGGATCAGGAGGTGGGGGTTGGGGAGCCAAACGCCCGCCCCCCCGAGAGATCCGAGTCGCCAATCCGCTGCCGATAAGGCTGAGACGAGTTCCTCGCTAAACGTCACTACGGGGGGGAGGGGCGGCGGCACAAACGCCCAGAACCCGGTGGGGTGTCTTACCAGGTATTCCCTCATCTCGGAGCTAAAGTCATCCGGCTGGATCTTGGGATACCTCCGTATCATCCGAGGCTCGCTAACGATACTTTCATGGGGAAAAGTATCATAACGATAGTCGGAAGGGAAGCAAGGATGCCAACTGGGCGAACATCGTTCGGCAGCCCGGAGATCAGTAGATCAGCCGCCCCGGGCCGCCAGCTCCTCCACCGGTTCCTCGGTGACCATCCGTCCCCGGAGATCCGCCGGGCTCCGCATCCCCTTCGACGCCAGGAGTTCCCCCAAGCCCTGAGCGACCTCGATGGTGGCGTGGGGGTTGAAGAAGTTCGCCGTCCCGACGGCCACCGCCCACGCCCCGGCCAGGAGGAACTCGGCGGCGTCGCGGCCCGAGCGGATCCCTCCCATCCCGATGATCGGAACGTCGGGAAGCGCCCGGGCCACCTGATACACGGCGCGCACGGCCACCGGGCGGATTGCCGGGCCGGAGAGCCCGCCGGTCACCGCCCCCAGGGCCGGTCGGAAGGTCTCCACGTCGATGGCCAGGCCGAGGAGCGTGTTGATCAGCGACAGCCCGTGGGCGCCGGCCTTGACGCACGCCCTGGCCACCTCGGCGATGTCGGTCACGTCCGGCGTCAGCTTGGCGAACACGGGGATGGTGGAGACGCGGGAGATCGCCGACACCACCTCGGCTGCGCTCTTGGGGTCGCACGCGAACACGAGATTTCGCCGCTCCACGTTCGGGCAGGAGATGTTGGCCTCGATGGCCACCACCCCGCGCATCCCCTCCACCCGGGCCGCCACCCGCTGAAACTCGTTCACGGACTTCCCCGCGATCGACACGATGACCGGAACACCGACCCGCTCGATCCACGGACCGTCCCTCTCGACGAATCCTTCGACGCCGGGGTTCTGGAGGCCGATGGCGTTGAGCATCCCCGACGGCGTCTCCGCCATCCGCGGGGTGGGAAGGCCCTTCACCGGCTTGAGCGTGACGCTCTTCGTGATGATCCCGCCCACGCGCCGGATGTCGATCATCTCGGCGAGCTCCTGCCCCGAGCCGAAGCACCCCGACGCGCCGAGGACCGGAGTGGGGAACCGGATCCCGTTCAGGTCCACCCCGAGCGTCACCCTTCCGTCGGCCATCGCCCTATCCGTCGCTCCGCACGCCGGCTTCGTCGAGCTGGAACCCGTGGGGCGGCGTGAGCACCGGGCCGGTCACGCTGCCCAGCCACTTCTCCCACCACACCCGGGAACCGGTGAACACTGGGCCGTCCACACATGCCCGGAGGTTGTCCCATCCCCGTCCGTCCCGGCGGATCACCGGGACGGCGCAGGTCCAACACACCCCCACGCCGCACCCCATCATCTCCTCCACCGCCACCTGACAGGGGATGTGGTTGCCCACGCAGTACTCGGCCACGGCTCGCAGCATGGGGTTCGGTCCGCAGGCGTAGACCACCTCCGTCCGGCACCGGGACACCATCGCCGGGAGCACGTCCATGACCGTGCCCCGGTCACCCAGGCTCCCATCCTCGGTGGTGATGGAGATGGCGACGGCGAGGCGCTTCCCCTCCACCGGCTTGAACACCCGGTCCTGCTCCTTGGCGCCCAGGATCATGTCCACGCGCTTCCCCCGGGCCCGGAGCTCCTCGGCCAGGAAGTAGAGGGGCGCGGCCCCGTACCCGCCCCCGATCAGCAGGCAGTTCGTGAGGTCGCGGGGGTAGAGGAACGGCTTGCCCAGGGGCCCGATCACGTCGAGCATGTCGTGGGCTCGCACATCGGTGAGCCAGTTCGTCCCCGGCCCCTTCCCCACCAGAACGAACTCCAGGGTTCCCGACCATCCGCCTCGTCGAGAGGCCTGGTGGATCGAGAACGGACGTCGCAGCAGGAAGTCGCGCCCGTCGGGGACGCCCACCTGGACGAACTGACCCGGACGCCCGGTCTCCGCGATCTCCGGAGCCACCAGGGTCAGCGAGTGGTACGCCCCGTACTTCCGGGCCGAGAGGACCTCGCACTTCTGGCGGATCACTCGTTCACCTCGCAGCTGCTGAATCGTCATGTTCTCGTCGCGCCCACGCTCTCGCGCGCGCCTTCCCCGGCGCGGACCACCCCGGCATGGTACTCCTGAAGGCTGTGGGGCTCCGAGGCCACGCTCGACCCGCGACCGGAAACCAGGGCCTCGATGCCCTGGATCGCGGCGATGGCGCCGGGAAGCGTGGTGATGCACGGCACGCCGGCCTTCGCCGCCGCCGTGCGGATGAAGTAGCCGTCGGTGCGCGGCCCCCGACCGAACGGGGTGTTGATCACCAGATCGACCTCGCCCGCCAGGATGAGGTCGGAGGCGTTCGCGCCTCCCTCCGACACCTTGGCCACCGGCGTCACCGGAACGCCGGCCCGGGCGAGCAGCCCGGCGGTCCCCCGCGTGGCCAGGATGCGGAACCCCAGGTCGGCCAGGCGCTTCACCGGGAACACGATGGCCCGCTTGTCGCGGTCGGCGACGCTCACGAACGCCGTCCCGCCGACCGGCAGTGGGGCCCCGGTGGCCGCCTGGGCCTTGGCCAGGGCCACCCCGAGGTCGGGATCGATGCCCATCACCTCGCCGGTGGAGCGCATCTCCGGACCGAGCTGGGTGTCCACCCCGGGGAACCGCCCGAACGGGAGGACGGCGGCCTTCACCGCCACGTGCCGCAGAACCCGGTAGTGACCCGGATCCTCGGGAAGGAGCCCCGATGCCCGCAGCTCCGCCAGCGGCTCCCCCACCAACACCCGGGCGGCCGCCTTCGCCAGGGGGACCCCGGTGGCCTTGGAGACGAACGGAACGGTGCGTGACGCTCGGGGGTTCGCTTCCAGAACCCACAGCCGCTCCTCCTTCAGTGCCAGCTGGACGTTGAGCAGACCGACCACGCCCAGCCCCTCGGCGATGGCCTTGACCATCGACTCGATCTCGTCCAGCTGCTGGTCCGACAGGGTGATGGGAGGAACCGCGCAGGAGGAGTCCCCGGAATGCACCCCTGCCTCCTCGATGTGCTCCATCACCGCCGCCACGAACGTCTCGTGCCCATCCGACAGCGCGTCCACATCCAGCTCGATCGCTCCCTCGAGGAAGCGGTCGATGAGCACGGGATGCTCCGGGCTGGCCGCCGTGGCCGAGTGCACGAACCGCGCCAGCTCGTCCTCCGTGTACACGATCTCCATGGCCCGGCCCCCGAGCACGTAGGACGGACGCACCACCACCGGGTAGCCGATGCGATCCGCCACCGCGACGGCCTCCGCCTCGCCGGTCGCCTCGCCGTGAGGCGGCGCGGCGATCGCAAGCTGCGACAGCAACGCTCCGAACTTCCCCCGATCCTCCGCCGTGTCGATCGCCGCTGGAGATGTGCCCAGCACGCGGAACCCCTCCGCCTCTAGCTCGGCCGCGAGCTTGAGCGGGGTCTGCCCCCCGAGCTGAACGATCACTCCTTCGGGCTCTTCGGCCTCGCACACGGCCAGCACGTCCTCGACGGTGAGGGGCTCGAAGTACAGGCGGTCGCTGGTGTCGTAGTCGGTCGAGACCGTCTCGGGATTGCAGTTCACCATCACGGTCTCGTATCCGGCCTCGCGCAGGGCGAACGCGGCGTGGACGCAGGCGTAGTCGAACTCGATGCCCTGACCGATGCGGTTGGGCCCGGCTCCGAGGATCACGATCCGGGGGCGCTCCGCCAGACGGAACTCCGTGGCCCGCTCGTACGTCGAGTAGTAATAAGGAGTTCGGGCGGCGAACTCGCCGGCGCACGTGTCCACGGTCTTGAGTACGGGGGTCACGCTCGCGGCCCGCCTCGCCGCCCGCACCTCGCGCTCGGACGCCCCAAGCAGCCGGGCCAATCGACGATCGGACAACCCGAACCGCTTGGCCTGGCGGAGCTCCGGTCCGCTCGCGCGGCCCAGCCGGCGCCCGGCGAGTCTCTCGGTGAGCTCGGCCACCTGGGAGATCTGGTCGACGAACCACGGATCGATCCCGGAAGCGTGCGCCACCTGGTCCACGGTGTGTCCTTGGCGAAGCGCCAGCTCCACCAGTTGAAGCCGATGCTCGGTCGCGACAGCCACACGCTCCAGAGTCGACGGGGCGGCGCCCCCCAACGCCGGGTCGTCGGCACCGAGGTCGGCACCGTCGCGCTCGAGAGAGCGCATCGCCTTCCCGAGGGCCTCCTTGAACGTCCGGCCCACGGCCATGACCTCACCCACCGACTTCATCTTGGTGGTGAGACGAGGGTCAGCATCCGGGAACTTTTCGAACGCCCACCGCGGCACCTTCACCACCACGTAGTCGAGGGTCGGCTCGAAGCACGCCGGCGTCTCCCCGGTGATGTCGTTGGTGATCTCGTCGAGCCGGTAGCCCACCGCGAGCTTGGCGGCGATCTTGGCGATGGGGAACCCCGTGGCCTTGCTGGCGAGCGCGGACGACCGAGAGACCCGGGGGTTCATCTCGATAAGAACCATCCGGCCGGTCGCGGGCTCCACGGCGAACTGGATGTTGGATCCCCCGGTGTCCACGCCCACGGCTCGGATGCACGCCAGGGCGGCATCCCGCATCTCCTGGTACTCGCGGTCGGTGAGGGTCTGCGCCGGGGCAACCGTGATCGAGTCACCGGTGTGCACCCCCATCGGATCCACGTTCTCGATCGAGCACACGACCACCGCGTTGTCGGCCGCGTCTCGCATCACCTCGAGCTCGAATTCCTTCCACCCTTCCACCGACTCCTCCACGAGGATCTCCCCGATGGGGCTGGCGTGGATGCCGTCCGTCGCCGCTCGCCGGAGATCGGCCTCGTCTCTGGCCAGTCCGCTCCCTCCTCCTCCGAGGACGTAGGACGGACGGACCATGACGGGGTAGCCCAGGAGACCCGCCGCGGTGAGCGCCTCGTCGACGGAGTGGGCGAAGGACGACCCGGGCAGCGGCAGCCCCGCCTCCTGCATGGTGGTGACGAACAGCCGCCGATCCTCGGCTCGGCGGATCGCCTCCAGGCTCGCGCCGATGAGGCGTACCCCGTTCGCTTCCAGTGCGCCGGTTTCGGCCAGCGCCACGGACACGTTCAGCGCCGTCTGACCCCCCAGCGTGGGGAGGAGAGCGTCCGGCCGCTCTCGTTCGATGACGGCCAGGACCGACTCCGGTGTGAGCGGCTCGATGTACGTGCGATCGGCGAACTCGGGGTCGGTCATGATCGTCGCCGGGTTCGAGTTCACCAGCACGACCCGGAACCCCTCCGCCCGAAGCACCTTGCAGGCCTGCGTCCCCGAGTAATCGAACTCGCACGCCTGCCCGATGACGATGGGCCCCGAGCCGATCACCGGGATCGACTCGAGGTCCGTCCGCCGAGGCACTACGCACCCTCCATCAGTTCGAGGAACCGCTGGAACAGGTAGCGGGAATCGTGCGGGCCGGGGGCGGCCTCGGGGTGGTACTGCACGGTGAATGCCGGGATCCCCTCGAGCCGAAGCCCCTCGAGCGTCCCGTCGTTGAGGTTCCAGTGCGTGAGCGCCGCCATCCCGAACTCGGTGACCACACTTGGCGTGGGGGCCCGACTCGGGTCCCGGCTGGTCGGGTTGGCCCGGCGAGGGGGTCGAGCGGGGGCGAGGGGTGTGGCCCGGGCGAGCGAGATCCCCGAGCCGGGCCACACGGGTAGGCCAGCGCCGCTCACGACGGGCTGCCACCCTCTGGGGTCGACCGCGAAGCCGTGGTTGTGCGACGTCACCTCGACGCGCCCGGTGTCCAGGTTGAGCACCGGTTGGTTGGCGCCTCGGTGCCCGAACTTCAGCTTGTACGTCCTCCCCCCGGCCGCCAGCGCCACGATCTGGTGTCCCAGGCAGATCCCGAACACCGGGATGTTCCCGAGCAGCGTCCGGGCGATCTTCACCGCGTATCGGGTGGCCGCGGGGTCGCCGGGCCCGTTCGACAGGA
>DASYUI010000026.1:0-125221 GCA_036001425.1 Actinomycetota bacterium | reverse complement strand
AAGGATCCCGATGTCGCCGTCCGCCGACCGCGCGAGGACGAACTGCGCCTCCTCGTCCCACAGGACCCGCTCGGGCGTGACGACGGAGACCTGCACTAGTCGGCCCCCATCCGCTTCGCCTTCTCCACTGCGTCCTCGATCCCGCCCACGTAACGGAAGGCCTCCTCCGGGAGGTGGTCGAAGTCGCCGGCGCACAGCCGCTCGAAGGACTCGATCGTCTCGTCCAGCGGCGTGTCCTTGCCGGGCTGCCCGGTGAACTGCTTGCCGACGAAGAACGGCTGCGACAGGAAGCGCTGGACCTTGCGGGCCCGGCTCACGATGACCTTGTCCTCCTCGGAGAGCTCGTCGATCCCGAGGATGGCGATGATGTCCTGGAGATCCTTGTACCGCTGGAGGATCTCCTGGACCCGGCGGGCGGCCGCGTAGTGCTCGTCACCGACGTACCGGGGGTCGAGGATCCGAGAGGTCGAGTCCAGCGGATCGACGGCGGGGTAGATCCCCTTCTCCACGATGGCCCGAGAGAGGACCGTCGTCGCGTCCAGGTGCGCGAACGTGGTGTGCGGCGCGGGGTCGGTGATGTCGTCGGCCGGCACGTAGATCGCCTGGAGAGACGTGATCGATCGTCCCTTCGTCGACGTGATCCGCTCCTGGAGCTCCCCCATCTCGTCGGCCAGGGTCGGCTGATACCCGACCGCGCTCGGCATCCGGCCCAGGAGGGTCGAGACCTCCGAGCCGGCCTGGACGAACCGGAAGATGTTATCGATGAACAGCAACACGTCCTGTCGCTGGACGTCCCGGAAGTACTCGGCCACGGTAAGCGCGGCCAGACCCACTCGCAGCCGGACGCCGGGCGGCTCGTCCATCTGGCCGAAGATCAGGGCGGTCTTGTTGATGACGCCCGATTCCGTCATGTCCAGCCAGAGATCGTTCCCCTCGCGGGTACGCTCCCCCACACCCGCGAACACGGAGACGCCGCCGTGCTGCTCGGCGACCCGGTGGATCATCTCTTGGATGATGACCGTCTTTCCGACCCCGGCCCCACCGAACATCCCGATCTTGCCGCCCTTCACGTACGGCTCCAGGAGATCGATGACCTTGATGCCCGTCTCGAAGATCTCCGTTCTCGCCTCGAGGTCCTCGAACTTCGGAGCGTCGCGGTGGATCGGCCAGTAGTCCTCGGCGTCCACCTGGTCGGTGTCCAGCGGCTGGCCGAGGACGTTGAACACATGGCCCAGGACCTTCTCCCCCACCGGCATGGCGATGGGGAGTCCGGTGTTCCGGATCGACACCCCGCGGACGAGGCCATCCGTGGGCTTCATGGCGATGGCCCGAACCGTGGACTCCCCGATGTGCTGGGCCACCTCGCAGACGATCGTGTCGGACAGGCCGTCGAGAGTGCGGTCGATCTCCAGGGCCGTATGGATCTCCGGCAGGTCGTCCGGGGGGAACTCGGCGTCCACCACCGGCCCGATGATTTGCACCACTCGGCCCGCGGCGTTGCCGTTCTCAGCCATTCGCTTCACGCTCCTCGTCCCGCTAGCCCATTTCTCGGATCTGGCGGAGAGCTTCCGCCCCGCCGACGACCTCCATGAGCTCGGTGGTGATCTCCGCCTGCCGGGCCTGGTTGGCCACGCGAGTCAATCGCCGGATCAGATCTTCAGCGTTGTCGGTTGCGGCCTTCATCGCTCGTCGCCGGGCTGCATTCTCGGATGCCGCCGATTCCAGCATGGCGTGGAAGATCTTCGCCGTGACGTAGCGCGGAAGCAGCGCGTCCAGGATCTCGGCCGGCTCGGGTTCGAAGATGTACTCAGCCGAAGGCTCTGCGGCCTCACCGCTCACCTCTTCCGGGGCGATCGGCAGGAAGCGCTTGTCGATCGGCCGGAGCGTGAACGCCGACCGGAAGTCCGTATACGCCGCGTGGACCGCGTCCACCCCTCCCTCGGCGAACGCTCCGATGAGGGCCTCCCCGATCTCCTCGGCCTGCGCGTAACCCGGAACCTCGCTGAACCCGGTCCATGAGCTCTCCACCGGGATCCGGCGGAACCGGAAGTACGACACGCCCTTCCTCCCGACGACGTAGAGGACCGGCTCCACGCCGTCACCCCGGAGCCGTCCGATGAGCCGCTCGGCCCGCCGGATCACGTTGGCGTTGTAGGCCCCGCACAATCCGCGGTCCGACGTCACCAACAGGACCGCCACCTTCTGCGGGTTGGGGCGCTCCTCGAGCAGGGGGTGGACGAGGGCACCGGTCTGCCGGGCCACATCCTCCATGGCCCTGGTGAGCTGCTCCGCGTAGGGGCGGGCCGCCTCCACTCGCTGCTGCGCCTTGAGGATCCGCGACGCGGCGATCAGCTCCATGGCTCGCGTGATCTTCATGGTGGACTGCACGGAGCGGATCCGTCGGCGGATCGTGCGGAGCTTCGCACCCATGGATTCTCAGCCTCTAATCGGGAGGAGAAGCCTCCGGAGGCTCCGCCTCGCCGACCCGGTCCCAACCCACGTCTGGCTTCCGCTGGTCCACGTGCCCCCCGCCGACGACCCCGCCCTTCGTCCCTGGGCCGCCGTCGGAGGGCACAAACTGCTTCTTGAACTCCCCGATGGCTCCCTGGAGCTTCGTCTCGACCTCGTCGGTCAGCGTCCCCTTGGCGGATACGTGCTTCCCGATCTCCGCATACCGGCTCTCCATGTACTCGAGGAACTCGGCCTCGAACCGCTTGCAGTCCGCCAGCGGCACGTCATCGAGAT
This sequence comes from Actinomycetota bacterium, assembly GCA_036001425.1. Classification (GTDB taxonomy): domain Bacteria; phylum Actinomycetota; class UBA4738; order UBA4738; family CALAEC01; genus DASYVD01. Next base: position 122,476 of record DASYUI010000026.1, on the reverse strand, counting down.
GACCGTTGGTCACGGCGTAGATGATCATCACCTGCTGCTCGACGGACATGGGCTCGTACTGGAGCTGCTTCAGGACCTCCACGACCCGGGCACCCCGCTCGAGCTGGGCCTGGGAGGCCCGGTCCAGCTCCGAGCCGAACTCGGCGAACGCCTCGAGCTCCCGGAACTGCGCCAGGTCGAGGCGGAGCCGCCCGGCCACCTGCTTCATCGCCTTGATCTGGGCGTTCCCGCCGACGCGGGACACGGAGATGCCGACGTTGATGGCGGGTCGCACTCCGGCGTTGAACAGATCCTTCTCCAGGTAGATCTGGCCGTCGGTGATCGAGATGACGTTGGTGGGGATGTACGCGGAGATGTCGCCACCCTTGGTCTCCACGATCGGCAGGCCGGTGAGGGAGCCGCCGCCGAGATCGTCGGAAAGCTTGGCGCATCGCTCCAGCAAGCGAGAGTGCAGATAGAACACGTCCCCCGGATACGCCTCCCTGCCGGCCGGCCTCCGGAGCAGGAGCGACATCTGCCGGTACGCCTCGGCCTGTTTCGACAGGTCGTCGAAGATCACCAGCGCGTGCTGCCCGTCGTACATCCAGTGCTGCCCGATGGCCGAGCCCGCATACGGGGCCACGTACTTGAAGGGGCTGGGATACGAGGCCGGCGCGTTCACCACCACCGTGTACTCCAGGGCGCCGTGCTCCTGGAGGGCGCCGACCACCTCCGCCACGGTCGAAGCCTTCTGTCCCACCGCCACGTAGATGCACTTCACCTGCTTCGTGGGATCGCCGGTGGCCCAGTTGTCTCGCTGATTGATGATGGTGTCGATGGCGATGGCCGTCCGCCCCGTCTGCCGGTCGCCGATGATGAGCTCGCGCTGTCCTCGGCCGATCGGGGTCATCGCGTCGATGGCCTTGATCCCGGTCTGCAGGGGCTCCTTCACCGGCTGGCGGTGAATCACCGTGGGTGCCTGGAGCTCGAGCGCTCGATCCTGCTTCGACCGGACCGGGCCCTTACCGTCCATCGGCCGGCCAAGCGGATCGATCACCCTGCCGAGAAGCCCATCGCCCACCGGGACGGAGAGGATCCGGCCGGTCAGCTTGACCGGGTCCCCCTCTTCGATCTTCTCCGGCTCCTCGGTGAGGAGGACGACACCGATCTGGTCCTCTTCCAGGTTGAAGGCGAGGCCGGTGATGCCGCCCGGGAACTCGAGGAGCTCGTTGGCCATGCATCCCGGAAGACCCGACACGCGGGCGATGCCATCCCCGGTCTCCAGGACCCTTCCGACCTCTCCCCGCTCGACCTCGGGCTTGAACGATTCGACGTGCTTTCTCAGGGCGTTGGCGATCTCCTCGGGGTCGAGGAACGGTTCAGCCGGTTCAGCCATCTCTCTACACCTCGCTCATACGCTCTCGAACCAGCTCGAGGCGCCGTCGCACCGACCCGTCGAAGACCTGGTCGCCGACCCGGGCCACCACGCCGCCGATGACCGACTCAGGGTCCACGATGACCTTCAGCTCGATCTGCTTGCCCGTGGCCCGGGAGAGAGCCTCGGCAAGACGTTTGCGTTGAACGCCGGAAAGACGTACTGCCGTCCGGACCTCGGCCACGGCCCGCTGCCGGCGCTCCGCTGCCAGCCGCACCAGCTCGTCCACGATGGGGCCGAGGTCCCTGGCCCGGCCCTGCTCTATCACGAACCCCAGGAGGTTGACCGAGTGCGGATTGGCCTTCTTCCCCAGCACGTCGATCAGGACCTTCCGTTTCCGATCGGCCGGAAAGGCGATGTCCGTGAGCGCGTTCCGCAACCTCGTCTGCTTCTCCATGGCTCGGGAGAAGCGGAACAGCTCGTCGCCGACGGTGTCGAGAGCGCCCTCCGCCTCAGCCACGGAGAACAGAGCCTGAGCGTACCCCTTGATCAGGCCCTCACGCTTGGCCATCGCTCAGCTCTTCCTTCTGGTGGAAGTGCGCCTTCGGGCGGAGCTCTTGGCGGACGAGGACTTCCTCGTAGTGGTCTTGCGGGAAGCGGTTTTCTTTCCTGATGTGACTTTGCTCGATGAACGCTTCGCCGGGGATTTCCGCCGGCCGCCGTTGCCCTCTTCCACCCGGCGCTCGCGGTCCCCCTGTCCGTTCCCCGACGTGGTCAGCTCGTCGATGTAGTCGTCGACAAGCTTGGCCTGGCGCCGCCTGTCGAGCGACTGCCCGATGACGCGGGACGCTACATCGATCGACAGCTCAGCCACCTGCGCGCGAAGCTCTTCGAAGGTTCGATCCCGCTCGGCCCGGATCTCCTGCTGGGCCCGAGCCACGACCTGCCGAGCCTCATCCTCGGCCTTGGCCAGGAGGTCCTTGCGCATCGACTCCGCGGTCTTGCGAGCCTCCTCGATGATCCGGTTGGATTCGGCCCGGGCCTCCTTCAACCGCTCCTCATACCGCGAAAGGAGCTGCTCGGCCTCTGAGCGAGCCTTCTCCGCCTTCTCCAGATCCTCACGGATCTTCTCCCGCCTCCTTGCCAGGCCCTCGCTCAGTCGGGGGATGGCGTATCTCCACAGCACCACGAAGACCAGGAGAAACGCGAGTCCGCCGAAGATCAGCTCGTCCAGCTCGGGCAGAATCGGGTTGTGCTCTTCCGCCGCTCCCCCTGTCGTCTGTTCTTCCTGTGCGAGGACGAGGGGAATGCCGCTCACGTGCACGTCCATGTTCTTTCGCTCCTAGAGGATGAAGGCCAGCACGAATCCGATCAGCGCCAACGCCTCGGTGAACGCGATCCCGAGGAACATCGTGGTGCGCACCATGCCGGCGGCTTCGGGCTGACGGGCCATGGCCTCGATGGCCCGTCCCACGACCAGCCCGATGCCGATGCCCGGCCCGATGGCCGCCAGGCCGTACGCAAGTCCCCGGGCCAGAACGTTCAGCTCACCGGATACCTGCGCGACGAAGGGCCCGACCTGACCCACTAGATCTCCCATCTTCCTCTCCTTCGATCAGTGCTCGGGGTGCATGGCCCCGGCGATGTACACGGCGGTCAGGATGGTGAAGATGTACGCCTGGAGGACGGCCACCAAGATCTCGAAGGCCACGAACGCGACCGAGAACACGAACGCAAGGATGCCGAAGGGGATCGTGAAGGGTCGTTGAATGAGGTACGCCGCGCCCAGGAAGAACACGGTCAGCAGTAGGTGGCCGGCCATCATGTTCGCCAGGAGCCGGACGGCCAGCGTGAACGGCCGTAAGAGGAAGACCGAGGCGAACTCGATGGGGGTAAGGAGGATGTAGAAGGGCCAGGGGACCCCTGGTGGGAACAGGACGCTCTTGAAATAGGCGAAGCCCTGTTCTTTGAGGCCGACCGCGTTGAAGATGATCCACACCATTCCGGCGAGGAAGGCCGGGATAGCCATCCTCGAGTTCACCGGGAAGTTGATCCCCGGAACGATCCCGAACAGGTTCCCGACCAGGATGAAGGAGAACATCGCGGTGAGCAGTGGCAACCACCGGAGACCTTCGGCTCCCATGGTCTGGAGCACGATCTGCTCTCGGACGAACTCGATCACCGATTCCACGAGGTTTCGGGCGCCCCTGGGCACGAGACCAGACCCGCTCGCCGCGGTCACGAAGAGCACAATCACGATGAGCGCTGCCAGGAACATGTACAGGACCACTCGATTGACGCAGAAGTCGATGCCGAACAGCGAGAAGTTCACGATACACGGCGTCAGGAAGATGCCGGCGTCCGGCGCGTCGAACCCTGGCTGCTGAGCCACGAGGAAGAGCGTCACGCCGCATCCACTCCCCTCGTCAGGCGACGGGAGACCAAGCGAGCCTCGTACGTCAGAAGGGCCAGAATGCCCGCGGCCACGGTCAGCCCGAACGCCAGTGGAGAGAAGAATTCAGACCGGTCGAGGACCAGGAGGGCCCCAAAAATGATTCCCATCCGTACAAGGAACCCGCCGAGGGCGACAAGTTGCAAGGCGGTGGGGGAGACTCCGGCAGCCCAGGCCAGCGACATGCCGTGAGCGGCGAAGTTGAGCACCACGACCGTCACTCCGAGGGCCGCGGAAAGCGCTGCGCCGCGGCCAGCCGCGAGGAACCCTGCCGATGCGGCCACGGGGAGGGCGGCCGCACCGAGGACCAGCGCCCGGGCGACCATCACGTGCTCAGGTTTCGCGCTTCTCTCTGCCATATCTCAGGTAGACGATGTAGATGCCTCCGGCAACCCCCATGACCATCCCGATCGGTAGGAACAGCCAACGAAATCCAAGCAGTCGATCCGCCAGGTATCCGAGGCCACCCCAGACCCCCATGCCGGCCAGGAGCGTTGCTGTGACGGCCCACGCGGTACTGAAACCGCCCCAGGGACCACCGGGTGGTCGGCTCATGGGCGCGGCGATTATATCGGCCGTCCTTCGCGCGCGCAAAGCCGGACACCTCCATTTCTGCTGGTAGCAGAGTGGATTTCCCTGCCATCAGCCCTGCTTGTGAATTCTTTCACAAACTCAGGCTGTGCGCATGCCCTTCTCTAGAAAGGCGGCGTCCTCGGGCGCCGCGGTGTACAAACAGGGAGAACCGTTTCGCCCGCTTGGCCGACGACGAGAGCGGGAGGTCGAGTAGGCTCCTCCGGGGGCAGGCGCTTGGGAGAGATCGACGTACGGCTGATCGAGGTCACGAAGCGATTCGGCGACGTCGTGGCGGTCGACCGAGTGTCGCTCGACATCGTGCGAGGAACCTTCTTTAGCTTGCTCGGTCCCTCCGGCTGTGGGAAGACCACCACCCTGCGCATGATCGGCGGGTTCGAGGATCCCGACGACGGGCGCATCGAGCTGGGGGGCCGGAGCGTCGCCGGCTTGCCCCCCTATCGACGCGACGTCAACACGGTGTTCCAGTCCTACGCGCTCTTCCCTCACCTCGACGTGTTCGAGAACGTCGCCTACGGACTGCGGCGTAAGCGCGTTCCCAAGCCGGTGATCCGCACCCGGGTCTTCGAGGTCCTCGATCTCGTGGACTTGCCTGGCTTCCAGGGCCGGCGAGTCTCCCAACTCTCGGGGGGCCAGCAGCAGCGGGTGGCCCTGGCCCGGGCACTGGTGAACAGCCCGCGGGTCCTCCTGCTCGACGAGCCGCTCGGGGCACTGGACCTCAAGCTGCGCAAGCAGATGCAGCTCGAGCTGAAGCGGATCCAGCGGGAGGTGGAAATCACCTTCATCTACGTTACCCACGACCAGGAGGAAGCGATGACGATGTCCGACGGCCTGGCCGTGATGCGGTCGGGACGCGTCGAGCAAGTCGGGAACCCGGAGGATGTGTACGAGCATCCGGCGACGGAGTTCGTGGCCGGCTTCCTCGGGGCGTCGAACCTCCTGCCCGGCTCGATCGAAGAGCGGGAGGGGGAGTTCGGGGTCGTGGCGCTCTCGACCGGGGAGAAGGTCCGGGTGCCGGCCCGGACGCTGAACGGGGCCGGGCCGCGCGTGAAGGTGGGCGTGCGTCCGGAGAAGATCCGGATCCTCCCGGGCTCGAACCCTCCCGAGCAGGCAGACAATGCCGTGCGGGGACGGCTTCGGGTGTCCACGTACGTCGGGGTCAGCAACCAATACCAGGTGGATACCCCGGATGGAGGCACGGTCACGGTGTACGAGCAGAACCTGGGGGGGCCGGGAAGGTGGGCGCCGGCGCCCGGGGAGGAGGTGCTCCTCGCATGGCATCCGGAGCACACGTTCGTGGTCGAGCCCGAAAGTAGCGGAGTGGAACAGGAAGGAGGCAGCGATGAGTGAGAACGGGGCGGAGCGGCTGTTCGGTGGGACATCGAGCCACATCTCTCGCCGAGAAGTACTACGCAGGGCGGGGAGGGGCAGCGCCTACCTTGGGATCATGTCCTTCCTGGCCGCGTGCGGCGTCCGAGGCACACAGGAACAGCCCTCACCCGCGGCCAGCCCCTCGCCGCTGCCGGCGAAGTCCGGCGAGCTCCGCGTCGCCAACTGGCCCCTGTACATCGACCTGGAGGGCGGCAAGAGTCCCACGCTGAACGACTTCGAGAAGCAGACGGACATCGACATCACCTACAAGGAAGATATCAACGACAACGACGAGTTCTTCGGCACGGATCTTCGCCAGCAGCTCGCGTCCGACCAGCCGACGGGCTGGGACATCATCACGATGACGGACTGGATGATCGCGAAGCTGAGCCGCCTGGGCTGGCTCGAGCCACTCCACCACGAGGTGCTCCCGAACGCCACGGCCAACCTGGACGCGAAGTTCCAGGACCCCTACTTCGATCCCGGACGGAAGTACAGCTTCCCGTGGGCCGCGGGGATCACCGGGATCGGGTACAACAAGAAGCTCACCGGTCGTCCCATCACGAGCATCAACGACCTCTTCGACCCGGCGTTCAAGGGCAAGGTGGGGATGTTCTCGGAGATGCGGGACACGATCAACTTCGCCCTCTTCCAGTTGGGCGTCAAGCCGCCGGACAGCGCGACGATGGACGACATCGAGCGGGCGGTGGAGCTGCTGACCCAGCAGCGGGATGACGGGATCGTTCGCGCCTACTACGGGAACGACTACACCGATCAGCTCGCCGGAGGAAATCTCGCCCTCACCATGGCGTGGTCGGGAGACGTCAACTACCTGAAGCTCGACACCCCGGAGCTCGAGTTCGTCGTCCCCGAGGAGGGAGGCAATCGCTGGACGGACAACATGGCCATCCCCGTCCACGCCGAGCATCCCACCGATGCGCACGAGTGGATCGACTTCGTGTACCAGCCCGACATCGCCACCCGGATCACGGAATGGGTCTGGTACGAGTCACCGGTGGCGGGGGTTCAGGACTTGATCCGCGAACACGCCAAGAGCGATCGATCGCTAAAGCCCGTCGCCAACAGCGGCCTCGTATGGCCCTCCGAGGACGTCTTGGCGAACACCTACGGGTACAAGATCCTCTCCGAGGAGGAAGAAGCGGCCTGGCACGACCTGTTCGACCCCCTCGTCCAAGGATAGGCGTGGCCGTCGCCGCTGAGCGCCCGGGCTTCGGCCTTCGCCGGGGCCTCGTGCCCTACTTCCTGCTCGTCCCGGGCATCGCGTGGTTGCTTGTCTTCTACGCCATTCCCACGATCCAGATGTTCCTGATCTCGCTCCAGGAGGGGTCGCTCGAGCGCGGCTACCAGCTCACCTGGCACTGGGCCACGTACGGGGATGTGTTCTCGAAATACTCGACCCAGCTCATCAGATCGGTGGGGTACGGCCTGGTCGTGACCCTTGCCTGTCTTCTGATCAGCTACCCGCTGGCGTACTTCATCGCGCTCTACGGCGGCCGGTGGAAGAACGCTCTGCTGTTCATGGTCATCCTGCCGTTCTTCGTCTCGTTCCTCATCCGGACCTTGTCGTGGAAGTTCATCCTCGCCGACAACGGCCTCTTTCTCGGAACGATCAAGCAGATCGGATTGCTTCCGGACGATTTCCACGTGCTGGCAACTCCCATCGCGGTGATATCGGGCCTCATCTACAACTTCCTCCCTTTCATGGCCCTGCCGTTGTACGCGTCGCTCGAGAAGCTCGACCGAAGCCTTCTCGAGGCGGCCCAGGACCTGTACTCCAGCCGCGCGGTGGCGTTCCTCAGGGTGACCCTGCCGTTGTCCCTGCCCGGGGTATTCGCCGGCTCGCTCCTCACCTTCATCCCCTCGGTCGGCGACTTCATCAACGCGACCCTCCTCGGCAGCCCCAACACCACCATGATCGGCAACGTGATCCAGCGTCGCATGCTGATCAGCAACGACTACCCGGAGGGGGCGGCGATCTCGTTCATCCTGATGGCCGGGATCCTGGTGGGCGTCGCGTTGTACGCCAAGATGCTGGGGACGGAGGAGCTGACCGGATGAGCGCGGCCGCTCCGACCGCCACAGTCGAGCGTGCGGGGTGGGAGGCGCCTGCTTCCCCGAGGCGGTCCCGACGCCGCCGGGGATGGATCCTTCCGGTCTATACGGTCCTGGTCATCGCCTATCTGTTTCTTCCGATCGCGGTGATGATCCTGTTCGGGTTCAACGACCTGAAGGGCCGGTTCAACTTCACCTGGCAGGGATTCACGCTCCGTCACTACCGCGATGTGCTCCAGTTTCAGGAGCTCACCCTGGCCCTGCGGAACTCGTTGCTCATCGCTGCCGTGACCACGGTGGTGGCCACCATCCTGGGGACGCTGGTGGCTCTGGCCCTCACTCGGTACCGATTCCGGGGGCGGGGCAGCACGAACATGTTCATCTTTCTCCCGATGGCCACGCCGGAGGTGGTCCTGGGGGCCTCGCTGTTGTCCTTCTTCCTCACTCTGGGCCTGCCTCGCGGCCTGCTCACGATCCTGGTCGCTCACATCATGTTCACGATCTCGTTCGTTGTCGTGACGGTGAAGGCACGGACGCACGGGTTCAACCGGGAGTGGGAGGAGGCGGCCAAGGACCTCGGGGCCACGCCCTGGGTCACCTTCTGGACGGTCACGTTCCCGCTCATCCTCCCCGGGATCATGGCCGCGGCGGCCCTCGCGGCCGCGCTCTCAATCGATGACTACGTCGTGACCGCATTCAATTCCGGTCAGACCTCAACGTTCCCTCTGTGGGTGTTCGGTGCGTCCCGCTTCGGGGTGCCCCCGCAGGTGAACGTGATGGGCACGATCATCTTCGTCGTGGGTGTGGCCCTGGCCCTTGCAACCGTGGCCATCCAGCGGCGACAGGGAGGAGCCGCGCCGGCGCCGGGGGGCTCCTGATCTCAGCCCGCCGCGGCGGCGCCGTCTGCCCGAGGGTCGCTGCCCGCCGTCAACTCGGTTTCGCCGACCACGACCGCCTGTGCGTGACCGGTCTCCTCGCCGGCCTCGCCGACCACCCCGATCCGGGAGCGAGGGAGGGCGGATCCCATGTCGAGGGCTGCGGCCGCGGCCGGCTCGGCCAGCACCGCCCCGGGCCCGATGTCGGGTGAGGAACCGCCGACGATCCACCGCGGCGCCGACACCGCCACCTCCGGGCTCACGCCATGGTCGAGGAGCCGAACCACCACCTGAGCCAGGATCTGCGGCTGGGCCCGCCCCCCCATGGTTCCAACCGCGGCCTCCACTCGTCCCGCCCGATCCAGCACGAGCACGGGGGTAAGTGTGTGAGGGGGGCGCACCCCTCCCTCGAGGGTTGCCGGGTGGCTCGGGTCGAGCGAGAAGAGTGTCCCTCGGTTGTGGAGGATCAGGCCCGTCGACGGCTCCAGGATCCCCGAGCCGAAAGTGTCGAACACGCTCTGGATGAGCGACACCGCATGACCGTCGGCGTCCATGGCGACCACTGCGACCGTGTCTCCGGATGGTGGTGGGGGACCGGAGGGCTCGGGGCTGCCTCGGGCCCCAGCCCCTTCCTCTCGCCCAGCCCTCGGCAGCCCCTCGCCCTTTGCCACATCCGCTATTGCCACGCGGGCGCGCCGGGCCAGCTCCTCTGTGTGTTCTTGGCCCAAGAGCTCATCGAGTGGCACGCGCGTGCGACGCGGATCGCACAGCCACTGATCACGATCCCCCGACGTCATCTTGAACAGCTCCGCAAAGGCACCGGCGGAGGACCCGAGCGGGTCCGGCGCCGGGTCGATGCGTTCCAGCGCCGCGAGGATCTGCAGGAGCACGAACCCCTGCGAGTTGGGGGGCGCCGTGAGGATGTCGCGCTCCCGGTAGCGTCCGCTGAGCGGCCGGAGGACCTGTGTTTGGTGGACGACGAGGTCCTCGCGGGTCATCGGCGAGCCGAGAGCGCGTAGCCCGCTGACCATCCGCTCGCCGATCTGCCCCCGGTACAGGGCCTCCACTCCCCCATGGGATACGGCCTCCAGTGTCCGGGCCAGCGCGGGCTGCACGAGGGTCGAGCCTTCGGCGAGCGCTTCGCCGTCGGGGAGAAAGACCTGAGCCATCCCTTGGTCGCCGGCGAGGACTGGGGCCAGCCCTCGGATCGCCCGCGCCAGGCCGGGGGCTGTGGGAACCCCGTCGGCGGCAGCGGTGGCGGCCGGCGCGAGAGCGCCCGCCAGCCCCAGCCGGGCTCCCAGGCCCGCGATGGTCTCCCAGGCCGCCATCACCCCGGGGACGGTGATGGTGGACGGCCCACGTTCGGGCATCTTCTCTCCACGAGAACGCAGGGCCTCCGGGTCGGTGCCCAGCGGGGCCGCGCCGCTTCCGTTCACCGCGACGAGTCTTCCGCCCGGCGTCGACATCACCGCGAAGAGGTCGCCCCCCGGAGAGCACTGGTGCGGATACACGACCGCCAGCATGGCCGCGGCGGCGAGCGCGGCGTCCACGGCGTTCCCTCCCTGCCCCAAGGCTCGCCGGCCGGCTTCGGTGGCCATGACGTGGGGGGTGGCCAGGGCGAACCGCGTTCCCGTGGCGCCGAGGACCCCAATGGTTCGCCGACCCCTGCCCCCCTGACCGCCACCGCCCTCCATGGGCCCGGGTCTTAGCATGGCCCCGGCCCGGGAACAACGCCGACCACTGCAGGCGGCGAAGGGAGGCACGATGGATTTCGATCGGAAGGTTCAGGAACTCGGCCTGGACGTCCCTGACTACGCGGTGACGCCCTACTACGGCCCGAGCTACGGGACCATGAAGGCTCACCACCGGGTTGGCTCGCTCCTGTTCCTGTCCGGGCACGTCCCCGAGCATCCGGACGGCTCCATCCTCCACCCCGGGAAGCTGGGGGCGGGCGTCACGGTCGAGCAGGGCTACGAGGCCGCCCGCCTCGCTGCGATCAACTGCCTGGCGGGAATCAGGTTCGCCCTCGGAACACTCGACGGCGTCGTGAGCCTCGTCCGCTCGCTCAACTTCGTCGCCTGCGTCCCCGACTTCACCGACGTCCACCTGGTCTCCAGCGGCGCCACCGACCTCTTTCGGGAGGTCTTCGGGGAGGAGGCCGGACTCGGGGGCCGGGCCACGATCGGCGTCACCAGCCTGGCGCGGGACCACTGCTTCGAGAACTGGCTCACGGTCGAGGTGCAGTGACCGGGTGTCCGAACGGTGCGGGGCCCCACATCCGGTTTGTACGCCCCGGCCACGGTGTGGCGTCCGGGGCTTGTTAGTCTGGGAGGGCCCGGAGGTGCACCCCGGGCCGGTCCGGGAAGGAGCGAGATGGACGATCGCCTGATCGCCCGCGCCAAGCAGATCCAGCTACGGGAGATGGACCGTTTCGGGGACCGAACCGCGGGCTCGAGGCGGCTCTTCGAGCGGGCGGAGGGTTCGCTGCCGCTCGGGGTGGCGTCCTCGTTCCAGGCGAACGACCCGTACCCGATCTACCTGGACCGGGGCCGGGGCAGCCGCGTATGGGACGTCGATGGCAACGAGTACGTCGACTTCCACAACGGGTTCGGCACGATGGCCGTTGGCCACGCCCACCCCAAGGTGGCCGAAGCGATCGAGCGCGCCGCACGGAACGGCACGCATTTCGCCGCCACCACCGAAGTGACGGTGGCCCTGGCGGAGGAGCTCTGCCGACGGTTCCGGCTCGACCGGGTCCGGTTCACCAACTCCGGGACCGAGGCCACAATGGACGCCATCCGTACGGCCCGGGCGGCCACGGGCCGAGACGTGATCGTCAAGATCGAGGGCTCGTATCACGGACACCACGATGCCGTGATGTTCTCGGTGGTCCCGGGTGCCGGTGTGATGGGAGGCCGCGATCAGCCGGCGTCGGCGCCGATGTCCCTCGGCATCCCCGCGGGCACCGCGGAGCGGACGCTGGTCGTGCCGTTCAACGACGCGCCCGCGCTGGAGCGCCTCCTCGGCCAGCGGGGGGAGGACATCGCCTGCCTGATCATGGAGCCGGTGATGATGAACATCGGCATCGTTCTTCCCCAGCCCGGATACCTCGACGCCGTCCGCGAGCTCTGCACGAAGCACGGGGTGGTCTTGATCTTCGACGAGGTGAAGTCGGGGGCCACGATCGCCGAGGGCGGGGCCACGGAACGGTTCGGGGTCCAGCCGGACCTGGCCTGCTTCGCCAAGGCGGTTGGGGGCGGTGCACCCCTCGGCGCCTTCGGCGGAAAGGCCTCGGTCATGGAGATCATCGGGAGGGGCGCGGCCCAGCAAGGGACGTTCAACGGGAATCCCCTGGCCGCCTCGGCCGGGCTCGCCGCCCTGACGGAGGTCCTGACGAAGGACGCATACGACCACCTCGGGCGACTCGGCACCCAGCTCGCCGAGGCTTGTCAGAAGGCCATCGCCGACCGCGGCATCCCGGCCCACACCGTCGACCTCGGATGCAAGGGTTGCGTCTCCTACCGATCGGAGCCGCTCACAAACTACCGGGACTTCCTGGAGACTCACACCGAGCTGTTCGACGCCTCGTGGCCGTGGATGGTGAACCGCGGAGTGTTCATGACTCCGGGCGACGAGGAGCAATGGACGATCTCGGTCCAGCACTCCGAGGACGACGTGGCCCGCTACGCCGACGCCTTCGGAGAGTTCTGCGCCGAGCTGGCTGGCTAAGAAGCGGACCAGGGGTCCCCGCGGATCGCAGCGAGCGGAAGCGAGCGAGATCCGTGGGGTGCCCAGCAGCCCCGCGAAGCCGAGCGGGGCTGCTGCATTCCCCCTGGCCGAAGCGCCTCGCCGCAGGCGAGGGGCTGAGGAAGCGAATTCAGGACCGGTAGATCCGGACTTCGGTCCCGATCGGCATGCGCCCGGAGATCCACACGGCCGACCACATCGGAACGCGCACGCACCCGTGGCTGGCCGGGTACGGCGGCACGTCGGGCCACCCGTGCACGGCGCGAAGGCCGTCGAAATAGCTCGGGTAATACAGGTGCCCAACGCTGTAGCCGTAGACCTTCCCATGTACGTGGAAGACGCCGTCGCGCGTCGATCCCTCGTAGAGTCCGGTGGAGACGTGCAGGATGTTGGTGATCCGGCCGTCCGCGACCGTGTAGAGCACCTGCCGGGTCTTGTCCACCTCGATATGGAATCCCGACGTCCGGGATTCAGCCTGCGGCCGCCTGGGGCTCACCATGGCGCGCCACGTCGATTCGCTCACGTAGCGAACCCGGGTCCTTCCCTGCACCTTGTTGAAGGCCAGGACGGCGTCCCCGGTCCGCGCATCGAACCGCTCGTCGAGCACCGGCATCTTGTAATGGAGCTCCCGAAGGCGCGTCTCCAGATACCGCACGGTGGCGTGCTTGGATCCAGGTTCGAGGTACGGCATCGGCGTGCGCCTTCGCTCGGTCCGGGCCGTCTTCGGGAGGTGATCGTCGTCGGAGAACCGCGCCCGTGCCCAGTACCGGCCCGGGCGGCGGATGGCGAAGGTGGCTCGGTACGTCGCGCCGTCGACGAGCGTCACGTCCCGCCGAGCGACCCGGGTCCATCCGCGGAAGAGCTCCAAGAGGACGTGCTCGCCGTCATGGGCGGGGCGCAACCGGCCCGCCACCCTTGCCTTGGCGAAGAGATACACGCGCCGGATCGCGATCGAGAGCAGGGGACGAACCGAGACCGTGACCGGCTCGCTCAGGACCGTCTCCGGCAGGGCGTCGTCGGTCCATTCCGCGTGCAGCGTCACGTTCTGGGGCGGAGCCAGCGTGGCCGTGTATTCCCCGGCGGCATCGGTGGTGGCCGTGGCCGCCTGAGCACCGTCGGCGTCCAGGATCCGGATGGTCTGGCCCTCGACCACGGGGCCCCCTTCGCCGACCGGCGCGAGCGTACCCGAGAGCACGACGCTCTGACCGAACCGGATCCTTGCCGGTGATGCCTCCAGCGTGAGCGTGGCGTGAGTCGCCGCGGCGGGCACGGCCAGCCCAGCGACCCCGAGCGCGACCAGAGCGGCGCAGAGCACGAAACGACCCACCCGACTCCTCATCCCCGATCTCCCGGATCCGGACCTCCGTCTCGGGCCGTGTTTCCCCGACCGGCCGTGGAGGCCATCGAATGGAGATTTATACGCCCCGGCCGCTCTCTTGTGGAGCTTTCGCCCGAGATTTCGTCCGGGCCCACCGCCCCTTCCGGCGGGGCCGGGCCAGAGCGCTCCCCGCCAGGACGGTCACCACCGCGACGATCAGCCACAGGGCCAGAGCCCGGCTCCGAACGAACGTGATGAGCAGGGCCGACCCGGCGAGCAGCCCGCTCCACAGGTACATGAGGAGCACCGCCTGGCGATGGGAGTGGCCGATCTCCAGCAGGCGGTGATGGATGTGCTCCTTGTCGGGGCGAGTCACTGGACGGCCCCGGCGCATCCGCCGCACGATCGCCAGGATCACGTCGACCAGGGGCACCGCGAGCACCAGTAGCGGGATCCCCACCGGGATGGCCAGGGCGGCGAGGTCAGAGTTCGTGGGGGCGTCCGTTCGCCCGACGCCCGAGACGGTGGCTGCCGCCAGGATCATCCCCAGGAGCATGCTGCCGGAGTCCCCCATGAAGATCCGGGCGGGGTTGAAGTTGTAGGGCAGGAACCCGACGGCGGCGCCCACGGCTACCAGGGAGAGCAACGCCGCTGGGGACGGCCCCCCGAAGACTGGCTGCCCGGTCCGCGAGGCGTACCAGAAGAAGGCACCCGCGGCGATGGCCACCACGCCGGCGGCCAGACCGTCCAGCCCGTCGATCAGGTTGACGGCATTGACCACGGCGAGCACCCACACCAGGGTCAGCGGCACGCCCAGGTCGGACCCGAGTGAAACGACCCCGAGCCCTGGGAACCAGAAGTACACAAGCTGGACGCCGTTCAAGAGCAGGAGGCCGGCGGCCAGGACCTGACCAGCCACCTTGGCGGGCACCGGCAGGTCTCGGATGTCGTCGAACGCCCCCACCAGCATGATCACCGTGCCGGCCAGTGCCACCCCCAGCGGTTCGGAGGAGACGGCGAAGATGCTCCGGAAGGCGGGCATCAGGTACGCCGTCCCCAGGCCGGCCAGAATGGCCACCCAGATCGCCGCCCCGCCGAGCGTGGGCGTGGGCTTGGGATGGACCTTCCGGTCGGACGGCCGGTCGATGGCGCCGTACCGGATCGCCAGGTACCGGACCACCGGGGTGGCTACCCCGGCCGCGACCGCGGTCACCAGGAAGATCGTGACGTACGCGGCCACCTACGGGTAGGCCGGGAACCGGGCGCAGAGCTCCGTTACCCGCTCCCGGGCTCGCCGCTTCACCTCCTTGTCCTCGGGAGCCCTGATGACCTGGCCGATGGTCTCGGCGATCTGGCGGAGCTCGGGCTCATCCATCCCCAGGGTCGCCGGGCCCGGAGTACCCACCCGGATCCCCGACGCCGTCGCCGGGGGGAGCGGATCGAACGGGATGGCGTTCTTGTTCAGCGTGATGCCGACCTCGTCGCACAGGGCCTCCGCGTCGGCGCCGGTGATCCCGGCGGGCTGGAGGTCGACCAGCGCGAGGTGGGAGTCGGTGCCTCCCGATACGAGGCGGAGGCCCTCCTCCTTGAGGCCGTCGGCGAGTGCCCGAGCCGTGCGCACCACTCGGTGCGCGTAGTCCTTGAACTCGGGGGTCATGGCCTCCTTGAGGCACACGGCCTTGGCGGCGATAGAGTTCTCCAGCGGCCCGCCCTGCATCATCGGGAACACGGTCTTGTTCACCGACTTGGCGTGTTCCTCCTTGCACAAGATCATCGCGCCGCGCGGTCCCCGCAGCGTCTTGTGCGTGGTGAACGTGACGACGTCGGCGTACGGGACCGGGTTCGGGTACGCGCCGCCGGCGACGAGCCCGATGAAGTGGGCCGCGTCGACGAGGAGCACCGCCCCTACCTCGTCGGCTACCGCTCGGAACGCGGCGAAGTCGATGATCCGTGGATAGGCCGTCGCCCCGCAAATGATCATCTTGGGCTGATTCTCCTTGGCCAGGTCCCGCACCTGGTCCATGTCGATGAGCTCGGAGTCCTTGTCCACCTCGTAGCCCACGACGTTGAACCACTTCCCCGAGAAGTTGACCGGCGATCCATGGGTGAGGTGTCCGCCGTGGGGCAGGCTCATCCCCAGGATCGTGTCTCCGGCCTCGAGAAAGGCGAAGTACGCGGCCATGTTGGCCTGGGCGCCGGCGTGGGGCTGGACGTTGGCGTGTTCCGCGCCGAACAGTTCCTTGGCCCGGTCGATGGCCATCTGCTCGGCGACATCCACCCACCGGCAGCCGCCGTAGTACCGCTTGCCCGGCAGCCCTTCGGCGTACTTGTTGTTCATCGTGGAGCCCAGCGCGGCCAGCACGGCCGGGCTCGTGTAGTTCTCCGAGGCGATCAGGCGAATCGTAGTCCGCTCTCGCTCGAGCTCACCGGCGATGGCCTCGGCGATCTCCGGGTCGGTATCCTTCAGAGCGTCCCAGTCGGCTACCCAATCCTTCATGCCGTTCCCCTTTTCGTCTTTGCTCCTTCCCCGGCCGCCTCCTCCGACTCGATCTCAGCGATCTGTTGGACCCGGCGGAGGTGACGGCCACCCTCGAACGGGCTGTCGAGCCACAAGGCCACGACCTCTCGGGCCAGCGCGGGCGCGACGATGCGGGCCCCGATGGACAGCACATTCGCGTCGTTATGGGCACGGGACAACCGAGCGGTAAACAGGTCGTTGCACAGGGCCGCCCGGATGCCCCGCACCTTGTTGGCGGCGATCTGCTCACCCTGCCCCGAACCGCCCACCACGATGCCTCGGTCCGCTCGACCGTCCCGCACCGCGCGGGCCACCGCGGCGCAGATCGGCGGGTAGTCCGTAGGTTCCTGGTCGTGGGTACCCAGATCGTCCACCTCGTGGCCCAGCTCCTTCACGAACTGCTCGAGCTTCTCCTTGAGCCGGAACCCCGCATGGTCGGAGCCGATGGCGACCCGCACCGATCAGCCCCCTTCCGAGGCCGCCGCCCTGGCGGCTCGGCGCCGGTCCCCGAACAGCCCGACGAGCACGGTGTCGAGGGCCGTCCCGATGTCCCAGGCCACGTCGCGGTAGGCGAACAGGGCGCTGCCGATCGGGTCGCGCACGTCCGGGTCCCGAACCACCGGTCCCTCGGATCCCCCTCGCAGCCGGTCGGCATCCGCGATGCGGGCGAGAGCTGCGTTCGCTTCGGCGTGAACCGGCACCGGGGGCAAGGCTTCGAGGAGCGCCGCCAGCTCCTTGAGCGCGAACGTCTTCGGGGCCGCCTCGGGGACGAGGTCGAGGACCTCGTCGCAGTGCTCCCGAGCCAGGCACAGGATGAGGTCGGATCCCGTGATCAGGTGGTCGCGGAGAGGGCGGGCCCGGTGCTCCTCGATCTCCAGTCCCATCCCCCGCGCGGCCACGATGGCGTTGGAGGTGGCGGGGTTCCCGAACTGAGCCCACGACCCGGCCGACCCGGCCGAGACCGGCAGGCCGAGGTCGCGGGAGCGGCTCTGGAGGAGGGCTTCGGCGATGGGGGAACGGCAGATGTTACCGGTGCACACGAAGAGGACCGAGAGCACACGGGCAGTCTAGCATCGGGCCTTTTGGCCAGCCCCCGGGGCCGGGAGCTATCGGGAGGCCCGGACCGACACCACCGGCGGGAGATGGTCGATCAGGCGTCCCCAGGTGGCCCCGCGGTCGGCGGATCCGAAGACCTCGCCGGATTCGGAGCCGAAGAAGAGACCCAGCGGGTCTCTCCCGTCATGGCAGAACGCCTGCCGCAGCACGGTCAGATACGCATCGTCCTGAGGCAGTCCCTCAGTGAGGGCCCCCCACGACCCGCCGCGATCCCTGGTCTCGAACACGCGGACCTTCCCATCCGGTGTGACCCGGTCGAAGTCGCCCCGAAGGGGGATGACGAATGCGCGGTCGGAATCCTTCGGGTCCACGACCAAGGGGAAGCCGAAGTCCGACGGCAGCCCCTCGCCGATGTCCTGCCAGGTGTCTCCAGCGTCGTCGGAGCGGTACACGCCCCCGTGGAACTGGAGGTACAACGTCTCGGGCTGCACGGGCGAGCGGTGCACGTTGTGCACGCAGAGGGCGACCGAACTCTCCCTCGCTTCCTCCGGTACGTATCGTGGAACGAGCCCCTTGATGCCCCGCCCCCATGAGCTACCGCCGTCCTCCGTGAGCCATACTCCGGCCGCGGAGATGCCGACCGCCATCCGGGCGGGATCGCCGGGCCACGTGGCGATGGAGTGGAGGCACATGCCCCCGGCCCCGGGCTCCCACTCCGGCCGGCTCGGCTCGTCCCACAGAGCCCGATTGAGCTCCCAGGTGCGCCCGCCGTTCCCGCTCCGGAACAGGGCCGCGGGAGCAACGCCCGCCCAGAGCACATCGTTCTCCTCGCCCGGTTGGATCACCCAGATCCGCTCCACGGCCGCGTCGGCATCCTCCGGGAAGGCCGGGCCGATGGCCTGCTCCCACTCGTTCGCCGTCGGGTCGTCAGTGACGAATACCCGGGGGCCGTACTGTCCGTGGGTGACTGAGGCGAGATACGTTCCGGTCCGTGGGTCTTGGATGGCGTATTCGACGGTCTGCCCGGAGAACCTCCGGGCGGCGATCTCCATCGGCAGACCTCGGGGCCCGCGCAGGACATAGAGGCCCTTGCGTGTGCCGACGAGGAGCTCGCCCTGCTCGGCCCCGCCGGAGATCGCTCCCAGGACGTCGACGCGGTCCGCCGCCTCGAGGGGTGCTTCCAGCTCGGCCCGATCGCCGTTGACGAACAGCTTGACGTGCTCGCGAACCGAGCCGCGCTCGTCGAGGATCCACCCCGTGAGCCGAGGGTGCTGCTCTTGGAGGCGCCGCACCACCTCCCCCAGCGTCTTCCCCTCGACCTCGAGAGCGCTGTTCCCTCCGACCACCTCGCGGAGCGGCGAACGCAGACGAACCGTGGCCACGCCCCGAAGCCTACTCCAGCAGCGCGAGGAGGTCCTCCGAGGGGACGGAGCCCTCCCGGAGCAACTGCGGTGTCGGCCCCGACAGGTCGACGACGCTGGACGCGAGGCCGCCGACGAGCCCCGCGCACAGATAGACCGCCACCGCTTGGCCGAAGAGGGCTCGAAGGCTGCGGCAATCCGACGGTGTCGGCTCACCGGAGAGATTCGCGCTGGTCACGGCGAGCGGCCCGGTCCGGCGAAGGAGCTCCAGGGCAACCGGGTGGTCGGGGACACGCACCCCGACGGTCTCCGTCTCGTCCCCGAGGCGCCAGCCTCGGGCTCCCTCCCCTCGGAGAAGGATCAACGTGAGCCCGCCCGGCCAGAATCGTTCCCCCAGCGTGCGAGCTCGGTCGTCGAGGAGGGCGACGCTCGCGGCGTCGTCCGCGCTCGCGGCCAGCACCGGGAGCGTGAGATGACGCGACCTGCGTTTCACAGCGAAGAGTTTCCCGGTGGCACGGGAGCGGTCCGGACGCGCTCCGATCCCGTAGACCGTGTCCGTGGGGAGAACCACGAGCATGGACCTTGTCACCGCTCGCGCTGCCGCGTCGATCGCGTTCTCGAGGTCCTGTTCGTCCGCTCCGGTCAGCTCGAACAGTTCGCTCATCCGGCCCCGTGAAGCCGTCCTCGGACAACACGGTCCCGTCCCGCCAGGTCCGGAAGCACCTCCACGTCCTCGAACCGCTCCTTCACGATCCTCCCGACCTCGTCGCCCTGGGCCGCGCCGACCTCCACCACGAGCCATCCACCGGGACGAAGCCAGATCGGTGCCTCGACCGCGAGGCGCTGGTGCACGTCTGTCCCCCCGACCAGGGCCTCGTACGGCTCCGCCTTCACCTCCCGGGGGAGCGCTTCGTACTCCTCCCTGGTCACGTAAGGAGGGTTGCTGACCACGAGGCTCACCTGTCCTCGGAGATCGTCGGGAAGCGGTGAGAGGAGGTCGCCCTGGAAGATGGCGACGTCGAGCGCGTGGCGAGAGGCGTTGGCCCGAGCCACCGCCACTGCCTCCTCGGAGATGTCGGTGGCGTAGAGCGAGGCGTCGGAGCGGCGGCGCTTGATCGCCAGGGCCACCGCGCCGGTACCGGTCCCGACGTCGGCAACCACGGGCTCATCGCTGCCCTCCAGCACTTCGAGAGCTCGGTCCACCAGGACCTCGGTTTCCGGCCGCGGCACGAACACGCCGGGCGCCACCCCCAGCACGAGATCGAGGAATTGCTGCTCTCCGGTCAGGTACTGGAGCGGCACGCCGTGGCACCGCTGGCAGAGTGCCCGTCCGAAGAGCTTCGCCGTCCGGATGTCCAGCCCATCAGTTGCCGCGTAGAGACCAGCGCGATCGGTCCCCAGGAAGTACTGAAGCAGCGCCTCGGCGGTATCCCCCGGACTCTCCACCCCGTGCTGGGCGAGATAGTCCCCGGCTCGAGCGACAACCTGGGAGGGCCTCACGGCATCAACCTCACCCCGCAGCGGCGAGCTGCTCGGCGCGCTCCTTGGCCGACAGCGCGTCCACGAACTGGTCGAGGTCGCCCTCCAGGACCCCGGTGAGGTCGTGGACGGTGAGCCCGATGCGGTGGTCGGTTACCCGATTCTGGGGGAAGTTGTAGGTCCGGATCTTCTCGGACCGCTCGCCCGTCCCGACCTGCGCCCGGCGAGCCTCGGCTTCCTCTCGCTGCTGCCGCTCCTGCTCCAGCTTGAGGAGCCGGGCCCGCAGATACCGCATGGCCTTCTCCTTGTTCTGGAGCTGGGACCGCTCCTCCTGACAGGCCACCACGATGTTCGTGGGCTTGTGGGTGATCCGCACGGCCGAGTCGGTGGTGTTCACGGACTGGCCGCCCGGCCCGGAGGACCGGTACACGTCGATCTCGACGTCCTCGGGACGGATCTCCACCTCGACGTCCTCCGCCTCGGGAAGCACCGCGACGGTCGCGGTGGAGGTGTGGATCCGACCGCCCGATTCCGTCGCCGGGATCCGCTGGACCCGATGGACCCCAGACTCGTGCTTCAGCCGCGAGTACGCACGATCGCCACGCACCTCCACCACGATCTCCTTGAACCCACCGACGTCCGACGGGCTCGACGAGAGCACCTCCGTGTTCCACCGGTGACGCTCGGAGAAGCGCCGGTACATCTCGTACAGGTCGGAGGCGAATAGAGCGGCCTCCTCGCCGCCGGCGCCGGCCCGGATCTCCAGCACGACGTCCTTCTCGTCGTTGGGGTCCTTGGGGAGCAGAAGGACCTCCAGGCGCTGTTCGAGCTCCCGGGCCCGCTCCGCCGCCCGCTCGGCCTCGTCGTGGAAGAACGCGTGGGACTCTGAGTCGCGCTCGTCGCGAGCCAGCGTTCGGGCCTCCTCCTCGTCGGCCACCGCCTTCCGCCAGTCCCGATAGGCGGTGACGATCTCCTCCAGCTCGCGGTGGCGCCGCCCGAGATCCCGCAGGCGACCGGGCTCCGAGGCCACGTCGGGGGAGGAAAGTTGCCGGGTCAGCTCGTCGTAGCTGACCTCGAGCTCGTTCAGGCGCTCCTGCAGCTTCTCGCGCATGGCGGTCCCAATTCTCTTTCCCCCTGGACCCCCTAATTATCGGCGCTGCCGGGGGTGGTGACCGGCAGGTGCTACCGGGGCCCGTCCGGCCGCTCGGGCTCGGTGGGAGAAGGGCGCTCCGCGGCCGCCTCGGCCACCGGCGGGGCCGGCGACTCGGCGGGGGCACCTGCCCCGGCCTCGCGCTCGCGTCGGAGCACTTCCTGGAAGGAGGCGATGGCCACCTCGATCTGGGTCAGCGAGGGCGGCTGGGTGGTGATCTTCTGGAGCCACAGCCCCGGCGCCATCAGCGCCCGCATCAGCCGCGAGCTAGAGTACCGGGCGCCCAGTCGCAGGGCCTCGAAGGCCAGGCCCGCGATGAGCGGTATCGCCACGATGCGGGAGGCGATCCGCCAGGGCAGCGATGGAGTGCCGAAGAACGCGAACACGAAGATGGTGAGGACCATCACGATGAGCAGGAAGTTCGTCCCGCACCGAACGTGAAGCGTGGAGAACTGGTCCACGAGGACGGGATCCAGCTCCTCCCCGTGCTCGTAGGCGGCGATGGTCTTGTGCTCGGCGCCGTGGTACTCGAAGACCCGCCGGATCTCCTTCAACCGCCCGATCACCCACAGGTAGCCGAGGAACAACAGCACGCGGAACACACCCTCGCCGGCGTTCAGGAGGATCCCGGAAGGAACCTGTCGCTCCGCGAACCGAAACAGGACCGCCGGTCCCACGATGAACACCACGATGAAGATGGAGAACGCCACCACCATCGACATGGCCATCTGTCGCGGCGTGAGCTGCTCCTCTTCCTCCACCGACTGGTTCGCCGAGATGGTGAGGGCCTTGACGCCGATCCGCAGGGCCTGCCCGAGGGCGATGATGCCGCGGAGTCCAGGCCTTCTCAATATTGGCCACCGCTCGGCGATCGAGTCGATCCGGTGGGATTCCACGTGGAGGGACGCGTCGGGACGCCTGACGGCCACCGCCCACACCTCGCGCCCGCGCATCATCACGCCCTCGAGAACGGCCTGCCCTCCGTAGTAGTGCTCTTGGGGCATCGCTACTCTCCCTCAGGCGGCTCTGGGCCGACATGCCACCACTCCCGAAGCGACCGGCACCGGCCGGTGCCACCCTCGAACTCCAAGAGGAAGATGCCGTCGCTCTTGGTGCGCTCGCCGGTCTTCATCCGAAAGAGGGATGCCCACCAGTGCGCCATCGCTCGGTCGCCATCGACCATCAGTACTTCGGAGCCGAAGGAGACGTCCCGGTGGTAGTTCGGGATGTCGGCCCAGTAGGCGTGGATCGCCTCACGACCCCGCATCGTCTCCTCGAACGGCGTCTCTTGGTACGTGGCGTCCGCCGTGAAGAGTTCGACGGCCGCGTCCGGGTCCATGGTCTCCCAGGCCCGTCCGTATCCGGCGAGCCAGCCCTCGACGTCGGTAGCCGTCAGGATGTCTTCTGCCCGTAGCGGCGGCGGAACCGGTCCACCCGGCCGCCGGTGTCCACCAGCTTCTGCTTGCCCGTGTAGAACGGGTGGCAGTTCGAGCAGATCTCCACGTGGATCTCCGGCTTGGTGGCCCGAGTGGTGAACGTGTTGCCGCACGAGCACCGCACCGTCGCTTCCACGTACTCGGGATGGATCCCTTGCTTCACCTTTCTTCACGCTCCTCTTGTGTCTCAGCTGTAGGAGAGGCCGTAGTCCTCCATCAGCCCCTCCACGTACCTGTGGAAATGCAAATGGTCGCTCTTGTATTCCCGCTGCTCTTCGTCCTTCTCCACCACCACGACATCGAACGGGCCGCCGGGCGAGTCGCGATCCTCCGTGAGGCGGACGGGCTTCCAGCCCTCCTCGATCGCGTCCCGAAGCTCTACGAGCGTCGGGTCGTCACCCCAGCCGGCCATCGGCTAGTCCCGCACCGGGGCCTTGGCGATCTCCTTGAGGAACTGCTCGTTCGACTTCGTGGACCGGATCTTGTCGATGAGCATCTCGACCGCGGCGTTGGAATCCAGGGCGTGGAGCACCCGGCGGAGCCGCCACACCAGAGCCAGCTCCTCGCTCGGCATGAGGCGCTCCTCCTTGCGAGTCCCGGAGGCCTCGATGTTGATGGCCGGGACGATCCGCTTCTCGGAGAGCGTCCGGTCCAGGCGGAGCTCCATGTTCCCGGTGCCCTTGAATTCCTCGAAGATCTGGTCGTCCATCCGAGAGCCGGTTTCCACCAACGTGCTGGCGATGATGGTCAGCGATCCCCCCTCCTCGATGTTCCGGGCGGCTCCGAAGAACCGCCTCGGGGGGTACAGGGCGGTGGAGTCGATGCCGCCCGAGAGGATCTTCCCCGATGCCGGGGCGGCCAGGTTGTACGCACGGGCCAGCCGGGTGATCGAGTCGAGGAGGATGGCAACGTCGTTGCCCCCCTCCACCAGCCGCTTGGCCCGCTCCAGCACCAGCTCGGTGACCTGGATGTGCTGGTCGGGGGGCTTGTCGAACGTCGAGTACACCACCTCGGCGGCCTCGACGGTTCGCTGCCAGTCGGTGACCTCCTCCGGCCGCTCGTCGACCAGCAAGACCATCACGTGGGTCTCTGGGCTCGAGTTGATGATGCCGTTGGCGATCTGCTTGAGGACCGTGGTCTTCCCGGCCTTCGGAGGGGAGACCACCATCCCGCGCTGGCCCTTGCCGATGGGAGCCACCAGGTCGATGATCCGCTCGGTGACGGCCAGGGGCCCGCTCTCGAGGCGGAATCGCTCCTCGGGGAACAGCGGGGTGAGCTTCTCGAACTCCGGACGTCCCCGGGCCTCGTCGGGGCTGACCCCGTTGACCGTGTCGATCCGCAGCAGGGCCCAGTACTTCTCGCTGTCCTTGGGCGCCCGGACGGCGCCGGTGATCTGATCGCCCTTCCGCAGGCCGAACCGCCGGATCTGCGAGAGCGACACGTAGATGTCGCCCTGGCTCGGCAGGTAACCCTGCGTGCGGAGGAACCCGTAGCCCTCCGGAAGGACGTCGAGGATCCCGGTCCGCACCGGCGCCTCGGCCAGCTCCTCCTCGGTGGCCTCACGCGACCGTTCCCGGTCGCGATCGCGGCCGCGCCGGCGCCGGCGGTCTCTTCCGCCGCGCTCGGGTCGGCCGGACTCCTCCTCCCGGGTTTCGGGAGGAACCTCGGCCGTCGCCGTACGACCGCCGCCCGACTCGGGGTTGCCCGTCCGGTCCGAGGTCCTCTCGTCCCCCGAGCCACCGTCGGTCTCTCCCCCAGGCCGCTGCTGCCCATTCACTTTGGTGAGGATGGCGTCGATCAGCTCGCCCTTCTTCAGCCGCTGGAAGGCCTCGACGCCCGCCGCGGCAGCGATCTCGTGGAGTTCGGTGAGAACCTTCTGCTCCAGGACCGACCTGTCAATCGTTCGTGAATCCACTTCTTATGCTCCTTCCTTGCCCAACTGCTTCTTGAGCTCCGCCCAGTCCGACAGGAACTTCTCCAGTCCGGCGTCGGTGAGCGGATGCTTCACCAGCTTGGTGAACACGTCGTATGGCATCGTCGCGATGTCCGCTCCGGACAGTGCCGCGTCGACGATGTGCATAGGGTGGCGCAGGGATGCCGCGAGCACCTGCGTGTCGTATCCCTGGATCTCGTAGATATCACAGATCTGCCGAAGCGCGTGCATTCCGTCCGATGCCGCGTCGTCGATCCGTCCGAGGAACGGAGACACGATGTAGGCCCCGATCTCAGCGGCCAGGATCGCCTGCGCGGGCGAGAACACCAACGTGACGTTGATCCGAACCCCGTCCCCGACCAACCGCTTCCCCGCCTTGAGCCCGTCTGGGGTCATGGGGACCTTGACCACGGCGTTCGGGCCCATGGTGGCGAGGTACTTCCCTTCTTCGTACATCTTGTCGGCTTCTGGCTCCGTGGTCTCAAGCGAGACGTCGCCCTCGACCTCCGTGAGGATCTCCTTCCACAGCTGGATCGGGTCGGCCCCCTCCTTGCCCACCAGGGTGGGATTGGTGGTGACGCCCGACAGCACACCCCAGGAATTGATCTCGCGGATCTCGTCGATGTTCGCGGTGTCGAGGAATAGCTTCACAGCGTCTTCCCTCCTTCGAGCTCTGGTACCCGCATGGGCTCCGCGGCAGGCCGGTGGGTTGCGGCCCATTCGGTGGCCCGTTCCACCACCAGGTCGATCACGTCCGCGATCGTCTGGTCCAGGCTGTAGCTGGGGACGAGCGGCCAACCATGTGAGAGCGCCTGGCTCTTGATGTACCGCTGCACCTTTCGGATGTTGTCGAAGCTCGCGAGATAGCGGTCGAAGGGGCGGCGGGTCGAATCCATTGTACGCGCGATGAAGTGGCTTCGATGGACGTCCTCGTCCTCCACGCTGATGACCATGGGGATCGGGGCCACCAGGTCCTCGAGGTCCGCGGTCTCGATGAAGCCCGGAACGACGTGGGCGCCCTCGATCACGGTACTCGATTGCCGGGCCCCCTCCACCGCCGCCCGCTCGATCAGAGCGTGGACCCCGACGGCGACCGCTGTTGTCTGCTCCCGGAACCCCACGATGACCTTGTCCGCCGGGCGGGGCGGCGGCTCCCGGAGAGCCGAGTCCGCGTCGAAGGATGACGTGTACAGGGTGGGCATGAGCTCGCGCGAGAACAGGGCCCGCATGACCTCCCGGATGGCGTCGGTGGCCACCGTCCTGACGATGCCGAGGCGGTCCGCCACTTTCGTCGCGATCGTGGACTTCCCCACTCCGGTGGCTCCCCCGATCAGGATCACCAGCGGCACATCGAGGTCTGACACGGCCTGCCACCGGATGAAGTTCTTCGCGTAGCGGTCCCCTGCCACCTCTTCCAGCACCCGCACGGCCAATGCACGGAGCTCGTCGCTGGTTACCGAGGAGACCTGACGCTCCAGCAGGTGGTCCTCGATCCGCTCGGCCACCTGGTACGCCCGGTATGGCGTCATCCCGGTGACCATCACCTGGGACGCCATCAGGCCCTTGGAGTACGGAAGGCCGGGTTCTTGGTCGGAAATGACGATGTTCTGGTTCCGCTTCCTCTTCTTCATGGTGTCTCCGCGGCCGCGCCTACCTCGTTCCGGCGGGACGCCGATCGCGTCCCTCCGACCGGGCGCGTTCAACCGCAGTCCGAGCCGCCTCCAACAGGAGGTCGGGGAGGTGCCCGTCGCCCTGGAGCGTCTCCGCCCGGTTGTCGGCGAACACCACCTCGGCCCCCCGTGCCAGGGCCCGCTCGGCGGCCACGTCGACCGCCGCCGCTTTCAGCTCGGTCAGCAGGACCTCGAACGAACCAGCGCCGTCGAGGTCCTCGGCCACACCCGCGCGATCCGCCAGCCGGTGGCTCACGCCAACGACCGTGCAGCCGAAGGCCTCCTCGAGGTGCGAGGCCAGGGATGCACCTGCGTGAGGCGGAGCCGTGGTCGCGAAAAACACCTTCTTCCCCCTGACCTCACCCAGCGGAGCCGGTTTCAGCTCCGCCACGACTACTCGTGCATCAGGACGAAGCCTGCGAATGTGGGATGTGAGGACGGGAACGCGGCCCCCATCGGAGCCACTGCCTAATGTTAGCACGACCAGGTCGGAAAGCAATACCCGGTAGGGCCCCAGGTAACCGGCCAGATATTCCTCCGGGGTGGCCGCCGAGGAGACCAGGACTCCCGCGTCCCACGGCACGGTAGGGATGGCCGACCCGCTGCCCTCCAGGATGACCAGCCCGGCTCCGGCTCGGACGGCGACCTGGGCCGCCTCGTTGACGTTCGAGGCGAAGGGGGCGCCGGCGAGGCCTCCTCCCACCCGCCTGGCCCCCACGGTGGTCACGCCGGTGGTCACTGCGTCCTCCAGATAGTCACTGGCAGCGTGCTCCCCGCGACGGGCCAGCTCGAGCAGCCGGTCGAGCCTCACCGACCCGGCCTCCGCAAGCTGGGGCTCGGGCGGTCCGCCCCGGCCCATGGCCACCACCACGGGCTCGAGCCCGGCCGCGGCGGCGACCCGGGCCGCCTCACCTGCGATCGCGGTCTTGCCCGTCCGCTTCCCGGTGCCGATGACCGCGAGGGTGGGCGCGCCCAAAGCAGGCGCGGTGATGGGAGGCTCGAGGCGGAAGTCCGCGCCGACGTAGGGGATCCCGGCGGCCAGCGACACCGCCGCCAGCAACATCCGTTCCCGGTAGCCCAGCACCGGTTCGTCGGAGAGATCCAGCACCGCGTCCGGGCGGAGGTCGTGAAGGGCCCGGCGCAGCGCCGACGGAGGATCCTCTCCCCCGTCCAGCACCGGCACGCCCCCCAGGTCGAGCCGCCGGTCGGCCCCGAGCTTCTCGATGCCCCCAAGAAAGAGACAGGCGGCGACCTCGTACCCCAGGCTCTGCGCGGCGAAGAGTCCCCACCGCGTGGTGGAGGGGTAGTGTTCACCATCGACGAGGGCCAGCACCCTGCTCATGTCGCGATCCCCATCTCGTCTCTCCGGGGGGTCCGCTCGCTGTTCCCGCCGACTCCTGTTACTCCGTAGAGAGCGGCGCGCTCCGCGGCTCGTCGTCGGGCGAACCCTCGGCGGACGATGAGCGGAGCGGCGAGTCGGAGAGCCTCTGCCGAAGCGGTTCTTGAACCAGGTCCTCCAGCTCCCGGTAGTACTGCTCCCCCGTCGACATCGAGAAATGGGCGATCCGCGTCGACGCTCCGAAGGGGAACTTCCGGAAGATCGTGAGCTCGTCGCCCTCGAGCTCGATGACGTTGTAGCAGGGGCGGGTATGGCCTCGCAGCCGGAGCGACGAACACGTTCCGGCGTTCACGATGTAGAGGTTCTCCAGGCGCCACACGTAGGGCACGTGCTTGTGCCCGGAGAGGACCAGATTCACGCCGTTCCCGATCAGGATCTCCAGGAGGTCTCCCGCGTCCATGACCGTGTTGCGCTCCCGTCCCGTGCCGGGGATCGGGATCAGGTGGTGATGCAGGGCGAACACCTTGAGGTCGGACTGTCCGGCGAACTGGTCCGCGATCCACGGGTACCGCTCCCGGCCGATCTGTCCCTCGTCGAGGTCCGGTTCGCTGGAGTCCGCTCCGACGATCCGCACGCCCTGTAGGTCGGTCCGCCAGTACCGGGGTCCGATGAGCTCCTCGAAGTGCACGTAGCCTACGTTGCGGGCGTCGTGGTTGCCGGGGATGGAGTGGACCGGGGCGGTGATCCGCTCGAGGTATGCCACCGCCGTCTTGAACTCCTGACGATACCCGAAGTTGGTGAAGTCGCCGGTGACCACGACGACGTCTGGCTCGAGCTCGTTGAGCTCCACGATGACCCGGTTCATCAAGTTCGGCACGAAGTACGGCGACCCGACGTGGAGGTCGGAGATGTGGGCGATGGTGACCACGGTACCTCGTAGTTTACCCGGGACGCATGGGAGGATGGCGCCCGTGAACCTCCTGGACCTCTTCATCATCCTCCTCGTCGTGCTCGCTGCAGCCCTCGGGTACCGCCGGGGGGCCGTGCTCCAGGTGTTCGCCTACGGAGGCCTGGTGCTCGGCCTGTTCCTCGGTGTGCTCCTGGCTCCCCGCGTCGCGTCCCTGGCCCGCGACCCGTTCACCCAGGCCATGCTGGCCCTGGGGACCCTGATCTTCGTTCCTGCCCTGCTGGACGGGGTGGGGTGGTACGTCGGAGCTCACGCGTCCGCGGCGACCCGGCGGGTCTTCGACCCGGTCGACGCCGCCGCGGGGACCGTCGTCGGGGCGGTGGCGGTATTGCTGGCCACGTGGCTCCTAGCCTTCAACCTCATCCAGGGACCGTTCCCCATCCTGGCTCGCCAGATACGGCACTCGGCCGTGGTCCGAGCGATGGACGCGGTGCTTCCCCGGCCACCGCCGCTGCTGGCGCAAGCGCGCCGGTTCCTCGAGCGGTCCGGGTTCCCTGAGGTGTTCGCGGGGCTGCCCCCGTTCCCGGTGGGCCCGGTTCGTGGCCCGACCAAGGGCGAGTTCAACGAGGCCATCGATGCCTCCGACCAAAGCACGGCCCGGGTTGCGGGAGAGGCCTGCGACCGAATCAGGGTGGGAAGTGGATTCGTCGTCGAGCCCGGCTACGTCGTCACCAACGCGCACGTGGTGGCGGGGGTGGACGCACCCGAGGTGCAGTTCCCGGGCGCCGGTCCGTTCGCGGCCACGACGGTCCTGTTCAACGACGACATCGATCTGGCGGTCCTGTACGTCCAGCGCAAACTCCCGCGAGACCTGGACCTCTTGGGGTCCGACCTCGAGCGCGGCGGGAGGGGAGCCGTGCTCGGCTACCCGGGTGGGGCCGAGCTCACCGCGTCGACGGCGGGGGTGCGCCGCGTGCTGAACGCGGTCGGCCGCGATATCTATGGACGAGGAACCGTGAAGCGCGAAGTCTACGAGCTGCAGACCAGGGTGAGGCCTGGAAACTCCGGCGGGCCGTTCGTAACTCCGGACGGCGCCGTCGCCGGCATCGTGTTCGCCGCATCGACCACCGACAACGATGTGGGGTACGCGCTGACGTCGACCGAGGTGGAACCGGTGATCCGGAGCGCGCTTGGGCGCACGGGCCCTGTCGGCACCGGCCCCTGCATCCGGTAGGGGGGTCCGGGGGGAGTAGCTCGCCCGGAGCGGTTGAAGCCACGGGTCGGAAAGCGAGCGGTCCCCCCGGAGTTGACGGGGCCGGCTACTCCTCCATCACCACACGGACGTCGCCGTCGCGAGAGACCAGCGAGAACCCGGTCATCTCGCCCTCCCGGCGAAAGACCAGCGTCAGCGTGCTCTTTCCCACCTTGAGATTCCTGAGCTCCACGTAGTTCAGCCACCGAGGCAGGTGCGGCTTGTTCACAGTGAGCAGGTTCTGGTGGGCCATCGCCGACAGTCCCAGCATCGCCTGGAGGAGGAGGAACGGACTGCCCGCCGCCCACGCCTGAGGCGAGCACGCCACCGGGTACTGCACCGGGCTCGTGGGCGTCCTCCTGGTGAATCCGCAGTACAGCTCGGGGAGTCGCATGTAGTCGCTGTGCACCGCGGCGTCGAACATCGCCGTGGCCACCCGGTTGGTCGTGTTCACGAAGCCGTAGCGCTTCAGCCCCGCGGCGATCAGCGCGTTGTCGTGCGGCCACACCGAGCCGTCGTGGTAGCTCATCGGGTTGTAGGCCTTGGCCGTCTTGCTCATGGTCCGGATCCCCCACCCCGAGAACATGTCCGGCTGGAAGAGTCGCCGGGCCACCTTCTCCGCGAACCCGTCGTCCACCGCGCCGCAGTAGAGGAGGTGGCCGGGGTTCGAGACCACCGTGCGAACCTGCTCCTTCGCGCCGTCCAGCGCGCCGGCGAAATACTGCTCATCGTCCATCCAGAACGCCTCGGCGAGGCGATCACGGAGGACCCCGGCCTCCTTGCGGAGGCGCGCGGCGCGCTCGTCGTCGCCGAGGACCGCGTACAGGTCGGCCATCCGGATCTTCGCCATGTACACGTACCCCTGCACCTCCACGAGGGCGATCGGCGGTTCGGCGAGGTTCCCGTCCGTATGCACCACGGAGTCCCACGAGTCCTTCCACCCCTGGTTGGTCAGACCCCTCTTGGACCGGCTCCGGTACTCGACGAGCCCGTCGCCGTCCAGGTCCCCGTATTCGTCGATCCAGGAGAGCGCCGCCTCCGCCGCCGGGAGGAGCTCGTCCACGAACGCCCGGTCGTTCGTCCACCGGAAGTACTGCGCCAGCAGGATCAGGAACCACGGCGTGGAGTCGACGGATCCGTAGTACGGGGTGTGGGGGAGGAAGTTGGAGCCGGCCAGCTCCCCCCGCCGGATCTCGTGAAGGATCTTTCCTGGCTCCTCGTCGCGCCAGTCGTCGACCTTGGTTCCCTGGAGACGCGCGAGCACCTGAAGGCTCTCGCGGGCCGGCCCGGTATTCAGCATCAAGAGCTGATGGGACGTGATCAGCGTGTCCCGCCCGAACACCGCGACGTACCAGGGGATACCGGCGGCGATGACCCCACCTCCGTCGAGCCGGGTGTAGAGGGCACGGAGGTCCCGCAGCCCTCGGGTGAGGAGCTGGTTGAAGAGCTCGTTGTCCGTGCGGATCTGGGTGCACTCCCGCTCCCAGTCCTCGTAGGAGCGACGGAGCTCGTGGACGACCGAGTCGAAGTCGTGGGCGGGAAGCTCCTCCTCGCCGACCTTCGGTTCGACGGTGATGGCCACCACCTTGGTTTCGTGGGCGCCGAGTTGAAGGTGGAAGTCCGCCTCCACGAGGTCGCCGCGGATCTCGAGCCTCGACGGGTCGATCGCGAACTCGATGCGGCTGACTCTCCGCACCTTGTCCTCACCGAGGTAGGAGAACTCGACGGACCGGCCCTCTGCCTGCGGAGGGTCGTGATGCCCCCGGGTGGGCCGGGAAAGGCCTCGGACCTCGAAGATGTCGTGGAAGTCAGCGCCGAACGCGAGCTGGATGTCGAGGCGCACGGCGAAGGAGTTGTAGTTCTTCACCCGGATGCGCTCGTACACGCGGCCCCCGACCGCGCGGAGCCGGCGGATGTTCAGGGTCTGCTGGGGGACCATCAGCTGTTGATCCTCGTCGTACAGGGCCGGGTTGGTGAGGTCGACGAACGACATGTAGGCGCGCTCCGCCGACGAGGAAAGGAGGATGGGGTCTCGCCCCGAGATCCGCAGCCGCAGATGCGACAGGAACCGCGTGTCGCGATAGTACATCCCCAGGCCGAACCCCGCTCGGTCGTCGAGGTTCCCCTCGGTGTCGGAGTAGACGAACGTCTCTCCCTCCTTGACCGCCAGGACCTTGCTGGGAAGCTCGGCCACGACCACCGGGGCCTGCCCGTGCAACACGCGCCCCGCCGCATCGAGGGGGGCTTCGAGGTCTTCCTGCCGGCCGGGCGCCGGGCGATCGCTCGGGGGCTGGCGGTCGTCGGGAGGTCGGGGAAGAGCGGACGGTCGTTCGTCGCTCATCGGGGCGGCAGTCTAGGGGGGACCTCTCACCTCCTCAACCTCTCTGACCATCTTCCAGTGTCGGCGGGTTACGGGGGGGACCTGAGGCCAACTCAGCGGGGAGGCCTGGCTCGGGTGGCTCACTCGCCCGGGCCACACCCTTCGCCCCCGCTCGCCACCCTCGCCAGACCAGACGTCAGAGCTCCGTCAGCGTTGCCCCTTCGGCGATGCGGGGGCGCAGGATCCGCCA
The DNA here is from genome assembly GCA_036001425.1 of Actinomycetota bacterium. Lineage (GTDB taxonomy): Bacteria > Actinomycetota > UBA4738 > UBA4738 > CALAEC01 > DASYVD01. The sequence goes on along the minus strand of DASYUI010000026.1, from coordinate 90,024 downwards.
GCCGGGGCCCAGCTCGGGGACCAGGGCGGCGTCGGTCTCGAACGCCAGGAGCGAGGGCCCCGCCCCCGCCACGCACACCGCCAGACCGGCGTCCCGGAGGTCCTGGTACAGAGCCCGGGAAGCCGGAGCGAGAGCCAGCCGGCGGGCCTGGTGGAGCCGGTCCTCGAGGGCCTCGAGAAGGAGGTGCGGCCGGATGGTGAGGGCCACCACCGCCAGGGCCGTCCGCCCCACGTTGTGGGCGGCATCGGAGAGGGGGACCTCTCGGGGCAGTACCCGTCTGGCGTCGGCCGTGGGCACGCGCTCCTCCTCGGGCACGAACAGGACCGGCCGGAGCGATTCGTGCGGCTCGAGGCGTTCCGCTCGCCACCCCTCTCTCGACAGGTAGGCGAGCACCAGGCTCCCGAAGAGGCAGGCGGCAACGTTATCCGGGTGACCTTCGATGTCCACCGCCACCTCGAGCAGGCCGTCGAGGTCGAGCCTGGACCCGATGAGCTCGTTCGCCAGCAGAAGGCCGGCCACGGTCGCCGCCGCCGACGACCCGAGACCCCGCTCGAGCGGGATGCCGTTCCGGCAACGCAACCCGAACGGGGGGAGGGGCCCGCCGGCCTCCCGTGCCAGGTAGGCCATGGAACGGACCACCAGGTTGGAGGCGTCTTCGGGCAGCTCACCGGCTCCCTCACCCTCCACGACCACGGCCGGCCGGGCCTCGGTGTCGACCTCCACCTCGTTCTGGACGTCTACCGCGAGGGCCAGGGCGTCGAAGCCCGGCCCGAGATTGGCCACGGTCGCCGGGACCCGGGCGCGCAGGCGCATCAGAGACCGAGCTCGGAGGCCACCGCGTCCGGGTCGGCCGGGACGGTTGCGGGCGAAGCCGCCCGGGACACCGCGACCTGCGGGTCCTTCAGGCCGTGGCCGGTGAGGACACACACCGCGACGCTGCCGATGGGGAGCCTCCCTGCTCGGGCCACCCCCAGCAGCCCCGCCACGGAGGCAGCCGATGCCGGCTCGCAGAAGATCCCCTCCCGAGCCAATCGGTCGTACGCTGCCAAGATGTCGTCATCGGAGACGGCCATGATCTCCCCGCCGGACTCCTCCGCGGCCCGCGCGGCACCTTCCCAGGAGGCCGGATTGCCGATGCGGATCGCGCTGGCAACGGTCTCGGGGCGCTCGACCGGCTCGCCGCGGACGATCGGCGCCGCGCCCTCGGCCTGGAAGCCGAAGACCACCGGCAGGCTCTGGGTGATCCCAGCGTCTCGGTACTCCCGGTAGCCCATCCAGTGGCTGGTGATGTTCCCGGCGTTTCCCACCGGAAGGAGGTGGATGTCGGGGGCTCGTCCCAGCGCGTCACAGATCTCGAAGGCGCACGTCTTCTGGCCCTGAAGGCGGTCGGGGTTCACCGAGTTGACCATGGTGACGGGATGAGCGTCGGCGAGCTGCCGGGTGAGGGCCAGGGCACGGTCGAAGCTCCCCTCCACCTCGAGCACCCGGGCCCCGGCGACCAGCGTCTGGGCCATCTTCCCGAGAGCGACCCCGCCCTTGGGCACCACGACGGCGCAGGTGAGCCCGGCCCGGGCGGCATACGCCGCGGCCGAGGCGCTCGTGTTGCCGGTGGAGGCGCAGACCACGGCCTTCGAGCCCTGCTCCAGGGCCCTGGAGACGGCGACGGTCATCCCGCGGTCCTTGAAGGAGCCGGTCGGGTTGGCTCCCTCGACCTTGAGGAAGACCTCGCAGCCGGTCTCCTCGGAAAGCGGTGCCGACCGGATCAGCGGGGTCCCGCCCTCCAGCAGGGTGATCACGGGCGTCGTGTCGGTGACGGGCAGCCGGTCGCGGAACTCCTCGATCACGCCGCGCCACCGGCCGGACCGCCCGCGTCCCGGTGAGGCCGCGCTACTCGACACCCTCCACCCGCATCACGCTCTTGACCTCGGAGACGACATCCAGGGCCCGCAGGTCGTGCACCGTCCTTTGGAGGGCTCCCTCGTTGGCCCGGTGGGTGATCATCACCAGGAGGGCCTCCTCGCCACCTCCCTCCTGCCACACCTCTTTGATGGACACCTGGTTCTCGCCGAACGCTCCCGCCACCTTTGCCAGCACGCCCGGACGGTCCACCGCCTCCAGCAGCAGGTAGTACTGGCTCTCGTGGCGATCCATCGGCCGGATCAGCCGTTCCTCGTAGCAGGTGCAGCCGATCTCCCGGCCGCCCCACCGGAGGTTCCGGCCCACGGCCACCAGGTCGCCCACCACGGCCGCCGCGGTCGGCGCCCCGCCCGCGCCCCTGCCGTAGAACATCAGCGGCCCGGAGGCCGTCCCCTCGACGAACACTGCGTTCAGGTTCTCGCGTACCGCGGCCAGCGGGTGGTCCGTGGGGATCATGGCGGGATGCACCCGTATGGCCACCTCGCCGTCCTCGAGCCCTGCGAACGCGATCAGCTTGATGACGTAGCCGAGCCGGTTCGCGAACCGGATGTCCTCCGCCGTCACGCCGGCGATCCCTTCGCGGTAGACGTCGCCGGCCACCACCCGGGCGTTGAAGGCGATCGAGGCCAGGATGGCGCACTTGGCCGCGGCGTCGAACCCATCGACGTCGTCGGTGGGATCCCGCTCCGCGTAGCCGAGCTCCTGGGCCTGAGCGAGGGCGTCGGCGAACGACATCCCGTCCTCGGTCATCCTGGTAAGGACGTAGTTGGTGGTGCCGTTCACGATGCCAATCAGCCGGACGACGCGCTCGCCCACGAGCGACTCCTTCATCGGCCGGACCAGCGGGATGCCCCCTGCTACCGATCCTTCGAACGCCAGATCGACACCCGCCTCCTCCGCCGCGTCGAACAGCTCCCTGCCGAGGTTGGCCAGGAGCTCCTTGTTCGCGGTGACCACGGGCTTCCCGGCCCGGAGCGCCCGGAGGATCAGCGAACGCGCCGGTTCGATGCCCCCGATGACCTCGCACACCACGTCGACCTCAGGATCGTCGACGACGTCGTCGGGATCGACGGTGAACCGGTCCGGGGGCACGGGGACCTCCCGGTCCACCGCCGGGTTGCGTACCGCCACCCGCACCAGCTCGAGGCGGCAGCGGGCCCGCCGCTCGATATCCGAACCGTGATCGCTGAGGAGCCGGGCCACCGCGGCGCCGACGGTCCCGCATCCGAGCATGCCGACCCGGACGGATGCTGCCTCGCTCACGGAAGCCATCGGGCCATCACGATCTCGTCCTCGTAGCCGTAGGACTTCCGTGACTGGCCGATGAGGCGGCCCTCCTCCTCGAAGCCGAACTTCCGGTACAGCGCCCGGGCCGCCTCGTTGTCCGGGTAAACGGTGAGTGAGACCTTCTCCACACCCGCCCAGGAGGCCCACCGGAAGGCCTCCGCCAGGAGAGCCGAGCCGACACCCCGTCCACGCCACTCCTGAGATACGGACATCCCGAGCTCCGCGACGTGGCGGAGCACCGGGTGCTCCTCCCGCTTGATGCCCAGGTCGCCGACGACCCGACCCCCCGTCAGGGCCACGATCCGCGCTCCCGTCCGCGTCCATGACCGGCGGAGCTGGCGGCGCAGCTCACGAAGCGTCCACGGCACCACTTCCGTGCGGATGAATCGCCGCTCGGCGGCCACGGACCGCACGAGCTCGAGGACCTGCCCGGCGTCGCCGGAGCGGGCCGGCCGGATCTGGACGCCCGGGGGCGAAGATACCTCCGGGAGCGGCGCGCCAGCCGGGCGTCGGCGGGGGGCGGGCGGAGCCTCCTCTTCACCACGAACCCCCACTACTCGCTCCCCTCGAGACGTTCCATGCTGTCTGGCGCCGATACGCCGAGGATCGCCAGCACGTTGGCGATCACCTGCCTGGTGGCACCGGCGAGATGCAAGCGCGCTTGGGTGAGCTCGGGGTCGTCGGTGACCACGCGGCACTCCGTGTAGAAACGGTGGAAGTCGGCGGCCAGCTCCTCCGCGTAGCGCGTCAGCCGGTAGGGTGCCCTGCCCTCGGCGGCAAACCGCACCTGCTCGGGAAGCTCGGCGATCTTCCGGAGCAGGTCGAGCTCGGTCTCGTGGACGAGCTCCTCGGCCCGCACTTTCTCGAAGGGTTCCGTTGCCACCCCTTGCTCCTCGGCGAACCGAAGGATGCTGGCGATCCGGGCGTGCGCGTACTGGACGTAGTAGACGGGATTCTCGAGCGTCTGGCTCTTCACCAGCTCGATGTCGAAGTCGAGCGCGGTATCCGTGGAACGGGTGAGGAGCGTGTACCGGGCGGCGTCCGGGCCCACCTCGTCGAGCACCTCGTCCAGGGTGATGATGTCCCCGGTCCGCTTGCTCATCCGGACCGGCTCCCCGCCCCGGTACAGGTTGACCAGCTGGTAGAGGATGAACTCCACCCGGTCCACCTCGTACCCGAACGCCTGCGCCGCCCCGAGGAGCCGCTTCATGGTGCCGTGATGGTCGGCACCCCACACGTAGATCAACCGGTCGAAACCCCGGGCGAACTTCTCCCTGAGGTAGGCGCAATCGGCGGCGAAGTAGGTGGGCTCGCCGCTGCTGCGGATCAGCACCCGATCCTTCTCGTCGCCGAACCGTGTGGACCGGAACCACACCGCGCCGTCCTCCTCGTACGCCAGCTCCCGGTCCTTGAGGAGCTGGACGGCCTGCTCGATCCGTCCCTCGGCCCGAAGGGTGGTCTCCCGGAACCACGCGTCGATGCGGACGTTCATCCGCTCCAGGCTGGCCCGGATGGCCTCGAGCTCTCGGCCCATCCCCTCGTGACCGAGCCGGGCCCGGCGTTCCTGGGCGGGCAGCGCCAGCATCGAGTCACCGGCATCGGCGGCGATCTCCTCGGCCAGCTCGGCCAGGTAGCTTCCTTGATAGCCGCCCTCGGGGATCTCCGCGTCGTGCCCAAGGTGTTGGAGGTATCGGGCCTCCAGCGACGCGCCGAATAGGGCGGCTTGCGTCCCGGCGTCGTTCACGTAGTACTCGCGCTCGACTCGGTAACCCGCCGTCTCCAGCAGGCGAGCCAGCGCGTCCCCGACGACAGCACCCCTCCCGTGGCCGACGTGGAGGGGCCCGGTGGGGTTGGCGGACACGAACTCGACCTGGACCCGCTCCCCGGCCCCCAGGTCGATGCGCCCGTAGGCCGGCCCGAGCCGTTCGACCTCACCCAACTCGTCGTAAAGCCATCCGTGCGCGAGGGTGAAGTTGATGAAGCCGGGGCCCGCGACCTCGGCCTTTGCCACGAAGTTGGCCGGCGGGAGGTTCTTGACGATGACGTCGGCCACCTCCCGGGGACTCCGGCCCAGGGCGGGCCCAAGAGCGAGGGCCACGTTGGTCGCGTAGTCGCCGTGCTCCCTGGCCCGAGGCCGGATCACCTCGATGTGGGCGGGAAGCTCGGTCAGGACGAGCTCGGCCGAGGAGGCGGAAAGCGCCTCGCGGACGACCCGGGCGAGCTGCTCCTCGATCATGGGCTCAGGGCGAGCCTACTCCTGCGGTTCCGGCGAGCCCTGCAGCGAGCGCTGGACGACCTCGATGAGCTCCCCTGGGTCGAATGGTTTGGTCACGTACGCGACCACGCCGAGCTCGTAGCCACGCCGCCGGTCCTGATCCTGGGCGCGGGCCGACAGGAAGATGACCGGGATGGCCGAGGTGGCATGGTCCTCCTTGAGCCGGCGGCAGACCTCCCAGCCGTCGACCCCGGGCATCATGACGTCGAGCAGGATGACGTCGGGGAGGTGCTCCCTGGCCTTCTCCAGGGCCTCTTCACCTCTGGTCGCTGTGTAGACCTCGTATCCTTCGAGGTTGAAGTTCACCTGGAGAAGACGAAGGATCACGGGGTCGTCATCGGCAACCAGGATCCGCGTCGGCCTGTTCGTCCCCGTCAAGAGTGACGGAATCATAGCAGCGAGCCGCCGACGCGGCCCCCGGTTCGCCGCGAGGGGGCCTCAGGGCGAAGGTGCGCGAGGTCTCGCTGCTACTATCTCCCGTGGCGCCCGTAGCTCAGGGGATAGAGCACCGGCCTCCGGAGCCGGGTGCGGAGGTTCGAATCCTCCCGGGCGCACCCAGTCCGCGGATTCCGGGAAAGAAGGGTCGGATCCGCTCTGAAGATCCCGCCGAGTTACCCGAGGCCTCGCGCGTCCTGCTTCAGCGCGATGTCCACCGCCAGCGACGCGGCCACGACGAGGCTCCGCAGGGGATCCTGGAGCGGCCGGTGGATCTGAACGACGTAGTTGTCCGCCGTCGTGAACAGTGTCTTGGCCAGGCCCTCCCACGTCTTCGTGATCCGAGCGACTTCCATCCCAGACTGGTCCTGGATGTTGAAGTTCCACGCCCGCCAGTTCTCCGCGTTGATCGAGCCGTGCGCCTGGCCACCCCCCTCGAGCGAGAACCGTATCTTTCCGATGACGTTCTGCTGAACGATCTGGCCGATCTCGCGACCGCTCCCGTCCTCGACGACCACCCGCGACTTGAGGAGCTTCGCCGGCCGGGTCAGCCGGAGGAGGACGCGGCCCCCCATGTCGACGATCTCGAGCCGGTGGGTGAGGTACTGATCCAGCGAAGTGAGTAGCCGAAGCGCTTTGCGCGCCGTGCTCTGGCCCACCTGTCGCACCGCGCCGATCTGGTTCGCGTCGCGATCAAACACAGCGTACTCGTTGGTCACTTCGACGACTTTGGCTTTCTGGTTCACCACGAGCACGGGTTCTGTGAGCACGGTCCCGCCGCCCGGCGTCGCCGCCCCCTCGGCGCCTGCCCGGGCGACGTCCCCGCGGATCTTCTCCGCCGAGCGCTGGACCGTGGGGACTGCGGGGCTGCCGACGGGCTCATCCATCGCTGTCTGGCCGCCGGTGGAGACGTGCGCCGTCCACTCTCCCCCGTCCCAGTACCGCAGCTCGTGCCCGCCGAATGGGTCGGGATACCAACCGGCCGCCGGCCCGCCGCCCACAGTCACGCGGGGACGCTACCACGGCTGGGCTGGCGCCCGGCTCCTCGCTCTTTTCCTTCTTGGGGTGAGGACCGACCGGCCCTCTCGCCGTCGCCCTATCAGGCGACGGCCTGTTGCTCCGAGGCGGGCGGATCCGGCGGTGGCGGGAGCACCGCTCGAACCCCGGCCGCGCTGACCCCCGGGACGAGGCGAGTCGCCTGGTCGGGTCGCCAGGCGTACAGCGTTCCGTCTCCCTCGCACCCTGCCTCGCGGGCCAGCACCAAGAGCTCGCCGCTCGGCAGCCATCCGACCGGCTCGGTCGAGAGTCCGGCGAGCTCTCCTTCCAGCTCCGTCACCGAGCCGTTCCACACCCGGGTCGTCTTACCCTCTTCGCAAGAACCCACGGTGTACGCCACACTCTCGGGGGCGAACTCGGAAACGATCACATCCCCCATCTCGGTAGACGATGAGTCGACCGTCCCGAGCTCCGCGTTGCGGGTGGCACCTTCCTTGTCCTGCAAGGCCAAGCGAAGCGAGTGGACGTCGTAATGATCGTCGTGCTCTGCTGCGTAGTAGATCGTCGTGCCATCGTGGGCGAAGGAGAGCGAGAAGATCCGACGAGCGTCTTCGCCGATGGCCAGAAGCTGGACATCCTTGCCCACGTTCGTGGCAAGCCACAGCCCGTAGGTTCCATCGTCCGCGGTTCCGGTGACGGCGATGTGTGTTCCCGCCGGATGATAGACGACCTCGTCGTGGTCGGCCAGGAACGAGATATCGATCGGCTGGTCGCCGAACGCATCCACCTTCATCAGCCGTCCCTCGGACACATAGACGATCGCGCGGCCGGTCGGGCGGGACCAGGCGACCGACTCGGCGACGTCGTCAAGAGCCACGATCCCGTCGCCCTCGTATCTCCGAAGGTCCCCGAATTGCACCCGGTCCCCTTCCGGTCCCCAGTTGACATCCAGCGGCTGCGGGATCTCCAGGACGCAGCGAGCGACGTTCCCGGAGCGCCGGGCGACGTAGAGCTCCCCTCCCAGGACGAAGCTGACTTGCGGCCCCCGCAGCTTGTGCAGGCCCGCACATCCGCCCGTGATTTGGAACACACCGGCGCGCCCGGGCGGGGAAGGCGACGGCCCATTCGTATCGGGTTGCTGTCCCTCAGACGTGCAGCCCACCGCGAGGAGGAGCCAGCAGAAGACCAGGGCGAAGAGCCTCGACTTCACGGCCCTTAGCCTATCCCTAGGTGGGATGTACGCTGACCCTGTCCCGAAGTGAACGTCGCCGATACTCCCTCGATGCGCCACGACAAAGAGCTCTGGACCTGTCCGACGTGCGGACGGGCTCCGCGAGTCCTACGACCAGATGGGCATGCAGGAGCGCCTGGCCGAGCGAAACCGGCCGGAGCGCTGAGAGCGTTCGACCTGGGGTTGGCGGGCTGGTAGCTACCTGGCGACGGCCGCCCGTCCGAGCGGCTCGGCCTCGGCGTCAGCCACCTTGCGCAGGAGATCGCGAAGCTGGCGCTGTTCAGCGGCGGTCAGCGCGCCGAACGAGCGAGGAGGCTGGTAGATCAGCTCGAAGGCGCGCTTCCTCGCGGCGACGCCCTTCTCGGTCAAGACGACCATCCTGACGCGCCGGTCGGTGGGATGGGCCCGCCGCTCCGCCAGGCCGCGCTGCTCCAGCGCGTCGGCCAGGCTTGTTACATAGGAGGCGTCACAGCGCCAATGGTCGGCGAGGTCCCGCATGGGCATGCCCTCGCCGGGCTGCAGGTGGAAAAGGGTCTTCAGGAGTCCGGGGGAGAGCTCGACGGCCGCGGCGGCTTCGGTCAGCCGACTGTGAGCCTCACCCTCGAAGATCAGCTGAAAGATCGTGCGCCACGCTTCTCGACCCGCCGAGCTGTTCACGTACATAGCCTACGCCTTTCATGGACCATCGTCAAACATCAATTTGACTAAAGTAAGAACTTGACACATCTCAAAGGTTGGGAGTAGCCTAGCACCCACGAGGAATCGAGACGACGACCGTGGAGGATCAGTCATGACCGACGCCGCCATCCTCGTCGAGGGGCTCGCCAAGCGATTCGGAAACGTGGTCGCCCTCGACGGCATCGACTTCGACGTGCGACCCGCCAGCGTGTTCGGGCTGCTCGGCCCGAACGGAGCTGGGAAGACCACTGCGGTGCGGATCCTGACCACGATCCTGTCCCCAGACGGAGGGCGGGCGGAGGTCCTGGGCCACGACGTGGTCCGGGATCCGTGGGCCGTTCGAGCTCTGATCGGCCTCGCCGGGCAGAACGCTGCCGTGGACCCGAACCTGACCGGACGGGAGAACCTTCGGCTCATCGGCCGTCTCGCCCACGTTCCCCGTCAGGAGATCGCCCCCCGTATCGACGAGCTCCTGGAGCGATTCGATCTCTCCGACGCGGACGACCGAACCGTCCGCACCTACTCGGGTGGGATGCGCCGAAGGCTCGACGTGAGCGCCGCGCTCGTGCAGCGGCCGCAGGTACTGTTCCTGGACGAGCCCACCACCGGACTCGACCTGCAGAGCCGCAACGCGCTGTGGGACTTGATCCGCGATCTCGTGGCGGGCGGCACGACCGTGCTGCTCACAACGCAATACCTCGAGGAAGCCGACCGGTTGGCCCAGGACATCGTCGTCGTGGACCACGGGCACGTGATCGCCCGTGGGACGCCGGCCGATCTGAAGTCGCGCCTGGGCAGCACGGTGATCGAGATCGGGATGCCCGACGAAGGCCAGGCCATCCGGGCAGAGGCCGTGCTGGCGCCGTTCGTCGCCGGCCGTCCGGAGCGGGAAGGGACCCTGGTCCGTCTGACGTCGAACGACGGGCCCCGCAGACTGATCGAGGTGCTGCGGTCTCTGGACGCGGAAGACATCGCGCCCGGAAGCCTGGCCGTCCGGGAGCCGAGCCTGGACGACGTGTTCCTCGCCCTCACCGGGCGACACGCCGAGGCCCAACCGAGCCCGGAGCAAGAAGCCGTCCCCACAGGAGGTGCCGCATGAGCGCGACGACCGCTACCGCTACCCCACCGATCGGGCATCGGGGATTGGGCCGGATCACCGGAGCGATCGCGGACGGGATCGCGCTGACCGGGCGGTACCTGATCCACTACCGGCGCGTTCCGCAGCTGCTGGTGTTCTCCACCATCCAGCCGGTGATCTTCGTCATCTTGTTCCGGTACGTGTTCGGAGGGGCCATCCGCATTCCGGGGGTGTCGTACGTCGACTACCTGATGCCCGGGATCTTCGTCCAGACCGCCGTGTTTGGCGCGGTCGCGGCGGCGATCGGCCTGGCCGCCGACCTCAAGACGGGAGTGGTCGAACGGTTTCACTCCCTCCCCATGGCCCGGTCGGCCCTTCTGGTCGGCCGCACCACCGCGGACCTCACACGGAACGTGTTCGTCACCCTTCTGATGACCGCGGTGGGCTTCGCGGTGGGCTTCCGGGTCCACACGAGCGTCCTCGGGTTCGTGGCCGGCTTGGTGGTGTTGCTCATGTTCGGCTACGCGATGTCCTGGATCTTCGCCACCGTCGGCCTCGCCGTGGGCGATCCGGAGACGGCCCAGGCCGCGGCCTTCCCGGTGATGGCTCCGCTGGTGTTCGCCTCGTCGGCGTTCGTCCCGGTGAGTAGCATGCCCGGCTGGCTGCAGGTGTTCGCGGAGCATCAGCCGGTGTCCGTCACGGCCTCGGCCGTTCGGGCCCTGGTGCTGGGCGGGCCGACGGCGTCATGGGTCCTGCAGTCGCTGGCCTGGAGCGTGGGCATCCTCCTGTTGTTTGCCCCGCTCGCCGTCCGTCGCTACCGCCGAGCAGTGTGATCAGGGGAGGAGGCATTTCGGTGCGGGCATACGTTCTGATCCAGACAGAGACGGGGACGGAGCTCATCGCCAACGAGCTTCGGGAGGTTCCCGGCGTGGTCTCCGCGGAAGACGTCACCGGAGCCTACGATGCGATCGCAGTGGCCCGCTCCGGCTCGATGCGCCACCTCATGGAAGTCATCCTGCCGGAGATCCGGAGGCTCCCCGGTGTCACCCGAGCGCTTCCCGCCCCACTGCTCGACGGATGGGAACCGGATCGGGAGACGGAACCAGCGGGGGACGACTCGAGGGCAGTGCATCAGGCCGCCTGACGGGACGATCAGGGTGTCGTTCCAAAAAGAGTGACAAAAACGCCCCACCGCTTGCGCCCCGGCGACCGCTTGATATAGAAAAGCGATGGAACCGCTGGAGTCTTCGGACTCCGGCGGTTCCGTTTTGGGAGTCGCTCGCCCGCTGACCCGAGGTCCTAACCTGCCGCGGTCACCCGCTCAGGCAGCCACACCGCGAACCGGGACCCTTGGGCCAGGCTGCTCCTGACCTCGATCCGACCTCCCATGGACTCCACGATCCGCTTGGCCAGGGCCAGGCCGAGCCCCGAACCCTCGCCGGTGCGGGACGGATCAGCCTGCCAGAACGGCTCGAACACGTGCTTCAGCGCGTCCGCAGGAATCCCTTCGCCCGTGTCCTCCACGGCGACCCGGACACCACTCCGATCCCGGCTGGCCTCGATCCGCACGGTGCCGTCGGCCGGGGTGTGGCGGATCGCGTTGTGCAGCAGGTTCTGGAGCACGCGGAGCAGCCGGGGTGAGCACAGCGCGTCCGCCGCCTGGAGGACCGACGTCTCGACGACCAGGCCCTTCTCCTTGGCCTGGCCCTGGAGCTCCGCCACCGCCGCCCGCACCAGTTCGTCGAGGGGGATGCGCTCCGTCTCGCGCTCGATCGCCCCCGCGTCGATCTGGGCGAGCTCGAACAGGTCGTCAATCAGCTGGGCCAGCGAGCCGACCGACCGCCGCATCTCCCGCGCGTACCGGCGAAGGCTGGGCGGGTCGCCCACCACCCCCTCGTCGATCGCTTCGACCATGGCCCGGAGACTGGCGAGGGGGGTCCGCAGGTCGTGCGACACTGCGGTCATGAGGTCGCGGCGGCGAGACTCGAGGTCACGCTCCCGGGAGATCGACGCCTGAAGCCGCTCGGCCATCTCGTCCAGCGTGCGCCCGAGAGCGACGAGATCCGAATCGGCGGCCATCGGCCCGACCCTCGCAGCGAGGTCTCCCCGGGCCAAGGCCTCGGCAGTTCCCGTCAGCCGGCGGATCGCCGCGCCCGTGGTGCGGGTGAGCGCCAGGGCGGCCCCGATGCCGACCGCGGCCGACGAGACAAGCACCACCGCGACGAGCGAGGCGTCGTGCCGGCTCACGAACATGAGCGCGGCGACCGCTCCGAGCATCGAGAGGGCCACCACGACGCCGACGACGGCCACGGCCAGGAAGCGATGACGGAGGGACGAGCCGGCCAGCCATCGGGACGCCACGACCGTCCACAAGAGGACCAGCACCGCGGAGGCCGCGAGCGCTGCCACCAACTGCGCGACGTCCGACGGCGGCATCCCCACGAGTGCCCCGCCCGCCAGCGTGGCCAGCGCGCCCACGACTGCCGCCACCCCCACGAGCACGAGCCCGCTCCTCATGGCTCGAATCGGTAGCCGACGCCCCACACCGTGACCAGATGACGCGGGCGGGAGGGGTCGGCCTCGATCTTCTCCCGCAACCGGCGGATGTGGACCGTGACGGTGGAGGAGTCGCCCTCCCACGCGAAGTCCCACACCTGCTCGAGCAGCTGCAGACGCGTGAACACCACGCCGGGGTTCGATGCCAGGAGGTGGAGGAGGTCGAATTCCTTTCGGGTGAGGTGAACGGCCTCGCCGCGGGCCTGCACATCCCTCCGCTCCACGTCGAGCTCGAGATCCCCGAACCGCAACGGGGGCGCCGGGCCCTCCGCGGCCGGGCCGGCGGTGCGGCGAAGCACCGCCCGCACCCGGGCCACGACCTCTCGCGGGGAGAACGGCTTGATGACGTAGTCGTCCGCACCGAGCTCGAGTCCCACGATGCGATCGGTCTCCTCCCCCTTGGCCGTCAGCATGATGACGGCCGGAAACGGTGACGGGATGGCCTCGCGGATCCGGCGGAAGACCTCCAGCCCGTCGATTTGGGGAAGCATCAGATCGAGGATCACCACGTCGGGTCGGGCCCGTTCGACCGCGGAGAGGGCCCGCTCTCCGTCCTCGGCCGCCTCCACGTCAAAGCCCTCGCGAGCCAGGTAGCGCGACAGCACCTCGCGCACGATCGGCTCGTCGTCGACCACCAGCACCCGGGCTCCGCTCACGACTAGATTGTGGCGCACGGAGGTTGCGAAAGTCTTACCAGCTAGCCCCCGCGAGAATTGAGAAACCCGTAACTGTCTCGCAACGGTCCGGCAAGGTCCCTCCCCCACACTCTTCGCGACCCATCCAGGAAGGAGGGAACGATGATCCGCAGGATCATGGTGCTGGCGGTGGCCCTGGCCGCCGTCGTGCTGCCGGCGGGGATCGCCCGGGCGGGCGTGGGCGGCGCGGCGTTCTACGTCGACGGCGTTGTCTATCGCACGGTCGGTACCCCGACCGATCTCTCGGGCACCGGCGCGCCGGCGCACAGCTTCGACACCATCTACCAGTTCTTCGGCCTGCAGCTGAACGTGGCCACGGCAGCACCGGGGGACCAGGGTTACAACGGTGGGAGGTGGATGGTGCACGGGCTCTCGTTCTCCGACTACGCCGCCGCGGTGGCCGCCCACGACACGAACGGGAGCGGGAACCTCGACAGCGACGAGGAGGTCGCCGCGGCACTGGCATCCGGTTCGGCCACCGACATCGGGATCATCAAGATGTTCGAGTGCCCCGTTATCCCGTTGCCACGAAGCGGCTGACCTGAGGAGCTCATGCCGCGAGGAGGCCGGCCCGCACCGCCGGCCTCCTCCACAGCCGCGAGCCCGCGGGTTCCTTAGACGATTCCCTCGACCCGGCCGACCAGGTCATGGCGGGGGACCAGGTCCCGGGCCCGCGCAAGCACCGCGTCCGGCAATCGCCCTTCATCGAGGTCGAAGCGGTCCGCGAACCGCTCCAGTATGGCGCCGGCGACCTCATCCCAAGCGCTCCCCGGGACCTCCTCGTCGACGCTTCCCACCGTCGCCGGGTTCCACGACAGCCCGAGAGCGGCGTACACGGGCAGGAGCACGTCGCGCACGCGGTCGGCCCCGGAGACGACGACGACCCCACCGACGTGCGCCGCGCGAGCGACGACGCGCTGCCCCACCCCCATGAGCTTCCGCTCGCCCCGGGCGTTCACGCTGTGCTCCCCGGGGCAGTACTCGCCGGGGACTTCCCCCACCCGGGCGTCGACGCCGAGCGATCGAAGCGCCTCCGCGACGATCCCAGCCAGCAGGTCGAACCGCGACCGGATCCCCTCCCGAGGCGAGGGATCGGGGATCGCCCAGGAGAACGCCACGGTGCCCTCGTGGAACACCGCCGCCCGTCCCCCCGCAAGCCGCTCCACCGCACCGAACCCCCGGTCCCGGGCCGCCTCCACGGCGGCACGCGCCCCCGGCTCGACGATGTCACGCGGACCGAACGCGACGATCGCCGCCGGACGGTGAACCCGGAGCGTCTCCGGGAGGCTCCCCTCGGAGACGAGCTCGAGGGTGGCCCGGGAAACCGCGGTGTCGAGGGGGGGCGGGTCCGGATAGGAGTCGCGGACGAGAAGGATCCGTCGCCGGTTCACAGGACCAGTGTGGCGTCTGGAACCCGATCTGTCCGGTGATCGCGGGACTCCGTGGCGGCTCGGGCGGTAGCATCGCCGCATGGCCGAGCGAGCCAAGGGAGCCGGATGAGGGAACGCAGAGCCAACCGGAGGTCCGAGCGGTCGTCGAGGGAAACCTCCCGCGCGGGGGCGTCCCGCGGGGGGGCGAGCCGGGCGGGGAGCACCCGAGGGCGGAGCATCCGTAGGCGCACCACCCGCGGGCGCGACCTCCCGGCGCGGGAGGTGTCTGCGTCTCCCGATCGCGGGGCGCCGCGCATCGGCCTGTGGGGAACCTTCGACCTCGAGAATTACGGCGACATGCTGTTCCCCCGGATCCTCGAAGAGGAGCTGGGCAGGCGGATACCCGACGCGGGGATACGGGTCTTTGCTCCCGTGGGCTACACGGGACTCAACCGCTTCGAGGAGCGGGAGCCGGCAGAGCCCCTGGGCCCGTGGAGCCCGGAGCGGGTCTCCGAACTGGCCGGCGAGCTCGACTGTGTCGTGGTCGGTCCCGGTGAGATCATCCACGGCCGCGACGAGCTCCTGAGCCCGCATTACGGCCTGGCGCCCGCCGAGCTGCGGCGGCGGGCCCCGAGCCGGTTCTTCTTGGGAGGCCTCGGCCCCGAGCTCGAGAGCGAGTGCCCGGTCCTGTGGTCCGCCGTGGGGATCCCCTTCGACTTCCGGGCCCGAGAGGCCCTTCGGGTCCGGGAGGCCCTCGCGGATCGCCCTCTCGTCACGGTTCGCGACGAGGTTTCGCGCCGTCGCCTGCGGAAGGCGGGCGTCGAACGCGAGGTGGAGGTGGTACCGGATCCCGCGTTCCTCAGCCCGCGGCTATTCCCCCGGCGCCTCCTCGAGAAGCGCCTGGCGCAGCTCCGAGCCACCGGCCTGTACCCCGAGAAGCCACCCCTCGTCCTGCAGGGCAACGCCGCCAGCATCTCTCACGTTCAGGCGCTCGCCGCCGCGCTGGCGCGGCTGCGCGAAGAACAGGAGATCGCCGGCGTGGTCATCGTGGAGACCGGGCCCTGCCACGGGGACGGAGAGTTCGCCCGGGAGCTGGCGGAGGCGTTTCCCGGCTCGGTGAGGCTCCCCTCGGGCGGCCTGGCGGACGTGACTGCGGCCATCGCCGCATCCGCCGGATTCATCGGGACCTCGCTGCACGGGAACATCATCGCGCTGACGTACGACCGGCCCCACCTCGTGCTCGCCTGGGGCCGAGAGACGAAGCTCGAGGGGTTCGCGGAGGCCATCGACAATCTCGACTGCCTAACGGAGCGGGCCGAGGACGTCCCGGCCGCGTTCGAGAAGGTCTCTGCGCTGGGGTCCCGGACCGAGATCGTAACCGATCTCACCCGGCGGGTGGACGCTCACCTCGACCGGGTTGCCGAGGTCGCGGTGGAGGCCGCCGCGCGGCGGGAGGTTCCCTCGGCCGGGATGCTTCTCAGGGACCAACTCGAGATGCTCAACAGGGCCTACGAACGACGGGGGCGAATGCTCGTGGCACAGCGGTGGACCCTGGCCGACCGGTTCGCCGATCTCGACGCGGAGATCGCCGCATTGAAGCAGGAGATCGCCCGGCTCGAGCGGGAAGTGGCGGGAAGGGCCGGGGAGCTCGAGCGCCTCCTGAACACCAAGACGTTCCGGTACACGAACGCGCTACGGCGCCTGTACTCGGGCCTCCGCCGCCGAGGTCGCTGATGCCGGTCCTCTCCCTTCCCCCGGTCGACCGTCCTCTGCTGAGCGTGGTCATGGTGACCTACGGGGGATGGGACTGGCCCCGGCGGGCCCTCGAGGCTCTGCGCCGGCATACCGATCCGGTCTACGAGGTCGCGGTGGTGGACAACGCGTCGCCCGATGAGACGGCGAAGCGGCTCCGGGCAGAGGTCCGGGGAGCCAAGCTGGTCTTCAACGACCGGAACCTCGGGTTCGCGACCGCCGCCAACCAAGGCGCTGCCGAAGCGATGGGCTGGTACCTGTGCTTCCTCAACCCGGACGCGTTGGTGCAGCCCGGGTGGCTGTCTCCGCTGGTCGAGACGTTGCAGGCGGTGCCCAGGGCCGGAGCGGTGGTGCCGAGGTTCCTCGCCCCCGACGGGACGGTGGACGAGGCCGGGTCCCTGGTGGACCGGGAAGCCCGGACCCTCGCGTATGGGAGGGGCGGTGACGCCTCCGACCCCCAGTTCCGGTTCCGCCGGGTGATCGATTACGGGTCGGCCGCCTGCCTGGTCATGCCGGCGTGGGCGTTCCGCCGAGCCGGCGGGTTCGACCCCGTGTTCCACCCGGCCTATTGCGAGGACGTGGACCTCCTGCTCACGCTCGGTGCGCTGGGCCTCCGCACTGTGTACGATCCTCGGTCCACGGTGATCCACGCGGGGGCCGGGTCGACCGACGACGTGGTCCGGGGTGGCCTCATCGAGCGCAACCGCCCCATCCTCCTGGCCCGGTGGGCCGATGCCCTCTCGGATCGGCCGTCCCTCCTCGACCTCTCGGACCACCAGCACCGGGTGGTCGCGGTGCGTGATGCCTCGACCACCGATCGGCTCCTCCTCTCCACCGAGGACGATGGCTCCGGCCCGCTGGAGTCGCTGGCCGGTCGTCTCGCCGATGCTCGTCCCGACCTCCGGGTCACCCTGCTGCGCGTGGCCCGAGGGAAGGGAAGTCCCTCGGGCCCCGGGGATGAGGAGCTCTTGGCGAGGGGAGTGGAGGCGATTGCTCCAGCCGACCCGGCCGGCTGGCTCGAGGACCGGCGCCTGCACTACACGGCGGCGATCCTCGACGGACCGCGGGTGGCGGCTCGCCTCGAGCCGAGCCTACGCCGCAGTCAGCCGGGGATCCTGCGGGCGTATGTCGCCGCCGACAGAGGAGACGGTGACCCCGCCCATCCCCGTGGTGCGACGGGATGGAGATCGTCCGAGGTCTCTGCGATGCGGACGGCGAGTGCCGTCCTGTGCCGGAGCGAGGGGGGGCGACGCACGGCGGGCATCATCGCCCCGGCGGTGCCGACGTTCCCGCTCGGGGAGCTGGGAGAGGCCACCGAGGTCCTGTCTCTCCTGGGGATCGCCCCCGCCTAGTCCGCCCGCTCCAGGAACCCCAGGCCCAGCAGCTTCGTTACCAGCGCCAAGGCGGGAGCGGTGAGCTCCTCGGGCTTTACGTCGACCTTCCCGGCGAGGTCCGTGATTGCCTCGCGAAGCGTCCGGCTGCCGTCGCACCGCGAGAGGAGGTGGAGGGAGATCTCGTCGACCGAGCCAAACAGCGGGAGCCCTTCCGTCAGGCGGAGCTGCATGGCCGTCAATGCGTACCGCCCGTCTTGGTAGGCGAGATATTGCTCGAGGCGATGCGCGGGCGACATCCGGAAGCGCTCACCCAGCAGTCCCTCCTCCGCATCGCTCTCGGAAAGCAGCGTCCGGCTCTCGAAGATCCGCAGGAGATGCGGGGTCACTGGGTCGGCGACCCCCTGGGGCAGCTCGTCCGCGAACACCCAGTTCGTTCCTCTCGACCGTCGCCGGAGCACGGCTGTCGCCACCGTGATGGACTCGATCTCCGAGTCCCGGTAGTAGGTCAACCATCGTTGCAGCGTCTGCTCGAACTTCGGATCGGCGGGACTGATCCACGAGCTCGCGTAGCTGAGGACGTCCTTGGTATCCGCTCGAAGGATCACCGCGTCGCATCCGGTCCCCTCGAGCCATTGCCGTGGGGGGAGCGACCAATCCTCCCCCGCCACTTGTCCCCAGCTCGCCAGCATGCAGGCGAAACCGCCCTCCTCGAGGTGCTCCGGCGTCTCGCGCAGCAGCTGCGCGGAGACGGTGTCGCGGGGGAGCCCGCTGTCGCGGAACAGGTAGCGCGTCTCCGGCGAGATGACGTAGGGAGGGTTGCACACGATGAGGTCGAATCGCTCCTCGCTCACTGGCTCGAACCAGCTGCCCTGCCGGAAGTCGACGCTGTCCATCCCGTTCATCAGGGCGCCCCACGCCGCCATGTTCAGGGCCCGGACGTTCGTATCGGTCCCGATGACCCGCCCGCTGTGCTTCGCCGCAAGGAAGGCCTGCAGCCCGCCTCCGGCCCCGACGTCGAGGGCGCTCTCCACCTCGGGCCGCACCGTCATCTGAGCCAGGGTGAGGGAGCTCGGGTTGAGGCCGAGCACGTAGTCGGGCGGGAGCTCGCTTCCCACGGCACCGGGATCGTCGTGGACGATGAACACTCCGCGGTTCTCCGCGATGCCCACCTTCGAGCGCACGCCCTCCCTTCCGCGCTCGAGCAGGCTGAGCCCCGCGAGGCGGTCCACGTCGGCAGGGGCAAGGGCCTCGGCGACTGCGTCCGCGTCCACCCACGTCCCGAGGGTGAAGAGCTCGATCAGCGTGTGGAGGAAGGATGGTTCGGCGATGCGCCGCCGGTACACGGGGAGGGTGTGCTGGGAGAGCGACCAGCTGAACTCCACCCCCAAGGCCTCGGCCACGGCCTTCTCCTCGTAGCCGACGGAGCGCAGCACTTCGGCAAGCTGGGTCGCGGCGTCGGCGTCTCCCAGCATCAGGGGGCCCGCCTCCCAGGGGCGGCCTTCCGGCGTTCGCGGTGTCACGGGAAGAGCATGGTACCGGACGACGCTACAGGGCCCGCTCCCACGGACCTGGTCGCTCCGCGGTCACCCGCTCAGGATTCCTCAGCCCGCCGGACCAGGGCGGGCTCCGTCTGGCCGGCTACGCTGCCTTCCAAGCGAGCGTGTGAGCTGTCAGGCAAGATGGAGGGGGCGGACGCGCCCCCTCCATCACACGATCAACGCGGGATCCCGCTACCGCTGCGCCGCGACTGGCACGCGCTCCGGCTCGATCACTTCGATGATCGGCTCGCGGCCTTCGACGTGGACCTCTGGGAGCCACCGCAGCCACCGGGGGAGATACCAGTTCCAGTCACCGAGGAGCCGCATCGAGGCCGGCACGAGCAAGGTCCGAACGATCGTGGCGTCCATGAACACCGCGACGGCCAAGCCGAAGCCCATCTGCTGCAGGGGCCCGAGCCGGCCGGCTGCGAACCCGCCGAAGACCGCCACCATGATCAGCGCGGCGCCGGTGATGATGCCTGCCGTGGTCCGCAGCCCGTAGGCCACGGCCTCGGTGTTGTCCCGGGTCCTGTCGTAGTGCTCACGGATCCTCGACAGCAGGAACACGTGATAGTCCATCGACAGCCCGAACAGCACCGAGAACAGGAACAGCGGCAGCCACGCCTCGATCGCCTCGGCCCGCTGGAACTGGAACCCCAAGGCGTTGAAGAACCGGATGCCCACGCCCTCCTGGAACACCAGGGTCACGGCCCCGTAGGCGGCACCGACGGAGAGCAGGTTCATGATGATCGCCTTCAGGGGCACGACGATCGACCGGAACACCACCGTCAGCAGAATGAAGGACAGCCCCAGAACGAACGCCAGGACGATCGGCTGGTACCGGTCGGCGATGTCGAGGAAGTCGGTGAAGAACGCGGTGTTCCCGCCAACCAGAACCTCGACGCCGTCCACGCCGTCGAAAGCCTCTGGCACGATCTCGCCCCGCAGGTCGCGGATCCCCTGGAAGGCGGCTTCGTTCGAGGGGTCGCTCTTGAAGAACACGTCCACTACCACGACGGAGCCGTCCGGGCTGGGGGTGACCTGGGTCTGTGGGGCGAAGGCGCCGCCGTCGGCGATCGCCTCCTGCAGGTCACCGATGGCTGCGTGGGCAGCGGGGCTCTGGACGTCTCCCGTGATCACGATCCGCGCCGGATCGGTCACGCCGCCGGCGAACTCCCGCTCAAGCGTGAGGAATGCCTGCTTGGACCGGAAGTCGTCGGGGAGCTGGCTTACGTTCTGCGACGTGCCTCGGTTCAGCTGGAAGTAAAAGGACCCAAGGCTGCCCAGGATGGCCACGGCCAGCACCAGGTAGACGACCGGCTGAGCCATCACCCTGCGGGTAACCTGGTCCCAGAAGCCGCCCTTCGGGTCGTGGGCGGAGTCGAGCCGGGCTCTCTTCGCCAGCCGGGGCCAATTGATCCGGTCGCCAAGCAGGCCGAGGATCGCGGGGAGAAGCGTCATCGATGCCGCCAGGGACGCGATGGTCACGAGGATGGCTCCCGCCGCCAGGCTCCTGAAGATCGACGCAGGGATGATGAACATCCCGCTCAGCGCGATCACAACGGTCAGGCCGCTGAAGAACACCGCTCGGTTCGCCGTTGCGCCGGCCGCTCCGATGGCCTCGAGCCTGGGGAAGCCCTTCTTCCGCTCCTCCCGGTATCGCGAGACGATGAACAACGAATAGTCGATGCCGACCGCCAAACCGATCATCGTCACCATGTTCGTCACGAACAGGTTGAAGTCGACCAGCTGACCGATCAGCGACACCAGCCCGAGGGCCACGGCGATGGCGAACAGGGCCATCACGATCGGGGCGATCGCCGCGACGACGGCGGCGAAGACCACGATCAGCACGATCAGGGCGGCCCCGATGCCGATGGATTCCCCCCTCTGGAGATCCTCCTCGGCGATCTCCGTGAAGTCGGCGAAGAGCACTCCCTGGCCGGCGACCTGGACGGTGAACCCCTCGGGCCTCCCCTGCTCGGCGACCGTTCGGAGCTCCTCGATGGTGGACACCTCAGTGTCCTTGAGGGCCACCGAGATGAGGGTGGCCCCCCCGTCCTGGGAGACGAGTCCGGCTGCCTGCTCGGGGGCCTGCTGCACGAGGTCGTAGTAGCTCACCGGTGGGCTTGCCAGGATCTCTCCGTCGAGGGCGCCGATCTCGTCCTGCAGCCCCCTGACCGCCTCCTCGAACCGGGGGTCCTCGATCGTCAGGGAGTCGGACTGCACGATCACGAACTCGGCGTCCTCGGCCCCGCCCGTCTGGAACCGGTCGTCGATGACCTCTTGGGCTCGCACGGACTCGGGCTTGTTCGTGAACTCGAAGTCCTGGCTCAGGACGTCGCCAAGCAGCCGGCTGCTGACGATCCCCATGCTCACGATGACGACCACCCAGATGCCGATGGTCCGCCAAGGGTGGCGGCTGCTGGCTCGGGCCATCGACTCGGGGCTCAGCTTCATCTCTCATCCCTCCTCAGCGGGCTTACGTTGTCCACTTACGGCATACGTTGACGGCGTAAGCCTACGGATGTACGATGTAAGTGTCAACCCCTAGGAGATGAAATTCTGATGGACGAGGTGCGGACGGAACTTCGCGGCGCGGGGCAAGGCCGTCCAACGACCCTGGAGGGTACCGACAGGCCCCGCCGGGAACCACTCTCCCGGGAGCGCATCATCGGGGCCGCCCTCCGGATCATGGACGGAGAGGGCCTCGAGGCCGTCACCATGCGACGCATCGGGCGCGACCTCGGTGTGGAAGCCATGTCCCTGTACAACCACGTGCGGGACAAAGAGGACATCCTGGACGGGATCTGCGAGGAGGTCCTGGCCGAGTTCCGTGTCCCCCAAGCGGGAAGCTGGGTCGAGGCCGCCCGCCTCGGCGCCGGCGAGTACCGGCGTCTGCTGCTCGCCCACCCCAACGTGATCACGCTCATGACCGAACGCAAGGGTGCGTTCACCAACGCCGAATCCTTGCGGGCCTACGAGTTCGCGCTCGACCTCTTCCGGTCCGCGGGCCTATCCGAAGCGGACTCGGTCAAGGCATTCCACGCGTTCGGCGGCTACATCCTGGGGTACGTCATGATGGAGCTCGGCCTGATGGTCGGAGGCCCGGAGGACGAAGAGCACGTCCGAGCCCATGAGGACATGGCCCGGCTGCTCGCGTCGGCCGACCTCCCGCGCTTGCGCGAGGCGCTCCCGTACATCATCGACTGCGATGTCGAAGAGCAGTTCGAGTTCGGGCTCGATCTCCTGATCCAAGGCCTTCGGGCCAGGACCGCCCCGACCGCCTAGCTCGGAGCCAACAGCCTAGGCTCTCCAGAACCGAGCAAGATCACCAAGGGAGGAGCGCCATGACGAAGCTCGCGTTTCTCGGTCTCGGGCAGATGGGAAGCCCCATGGCGCTCCGTCTCCTCGCGGCCGGGCATGACGTCACGGTATGGAACCGCACTCGGGAGAAGACCGAGCCGCTCGCGGCCGAAGGCGCGCGACAGGCGTCGACTCCCGCGGAGGCGGGACAGGGCGTCGAGGCTGCGGTCACCATGCTCACCGACCCCGTTGCGCTGGAGACCGTGCTTTTCGGCCGGGGCGGCCTGGCCGAGGCGCTCCCGGAAGGGTCCACCCTCATCGACATGTCCACGGTCGGGACGGAGACGGTGCACCGCGTCGCCGAGCGGCTTGGTCGCCGGGTGGCCATGCTCGACGCTCCCGTCCTGGGGACGGTACCGCAGGCCGAAGGTGGACAGCTCAAGATCTTCGTGGGCGGTGAGGAGGACGTGTTCGATCGGTGGCGTTCCCTCCTCGAGGCGCTGGGGACCCCGCGCTACCTCGGTCCCAGCGGGGCCGGGGCCTCGATGAAGCTGGTGGTGAACTCCACGATCGGTGGCGTGATGTCGGCGATCGGGGAGGCGCTGGCCCTGGCAGACGCGCTCGGGCTCGATGAAGGGATGACCCTCGACGTGCTGGCCGATTCGGTCGTCGGTCAGGGTGTGACCCGGGCCCGCCCCAGCATCGAGAGCGGCACCTTCCCGCCTCGGTTCAAGCTCTCGCTGGCCCGCAAGGACCTCGGCCTGGTGAGCGACGCGGCGGGAAAGACCGGGCTGCGCCTGCGGGTGGCCCCCGCCGCTGGGGACTGGTTCCAGTCGGCGGTCGACCAGGGTCTCGGGGCGCTCGACTACACCGCGGTCGTGGCCCACATCCGGGGCCGGGAGGCGCGGCTCTCGTAGATTCCCCTCCTCAGCCCCTCGCCTGCGGCGGGTAGCATATGCCCGCTGCTCGCAGCGGCGCGGCGGGAGGGCGCACGAGTCGAACTTGCGATCCCGGCCGCCCCGGACGGAGTGGGAGGGGATGCGTACGTGAACGTGGTCGTCTTGTCGAAGTTCATACCGAATCCCGCCGGGACCCCCGAACTCGGCGACGACTTCCTGGTGAAGCGGGAGGGGGTCGAGGGCGGGCTGGATCCGGGAGACGAATACGCGGTCGAAGCCGCTCTCCAGATCGCGGAGAAGGCGGGGGGGGAGGTGACGGCGGTGTCGATGGGGCCCGAGCCCGCGATGGCCGCGGTGCGCAAGGCGCTTTCGCTCGGGTGCGCCAAGGGCGTGCTGGTGACCGACGACACCCTCCGCGGGTCCGACGTCTTGGTCACCGCCACCGTCCTGGCCAAGGCGATCGAGCGCGCCGGCTTCGACCTGGTCCTCGCCGGCGTGGAATCGACCGACGGTTCCACGGGAACCCTGCCCATGGCTTTGGCGGAACTCCTCGGCGTGCCGAGCCTCACGTTCGCCCGCAAGGTGGACGTCACCGATGGGAGCGTGACCATCGAGCGGCAGACCGAAGCCGGCTACGACGTCGTGGAGTCCGCGCTCCCCGCCCTGGTGACCGTGACTGCCGGGGCCACCGAGCCGCGCTATCCCACCCTCAAGGGCATCATGCAGGCGAAACAGAAGCCCGTCGACCAGCTCTCGCTCTCCGACCTCGGCCTGTCCGCGGACGAGGCCAAGCCGACTCAACAGGTGACGGGGATCGAGGACGCACCCGAGCGGGGCGCGGGCGAGATCGTCGAGAACGAGGGCCAGGGGGCCGCCCGCATCGCCCAGTTCCTGCTCGAGGCCAAGGTGGTCTGACATGGCGAAGGTGTGGGTCTACGCGGAGCTCTCCCCCAACGGGAGCGTGCACGCCACCGCCCTGGAGCTGCTCACCAAGGCCCGGTCGCTCGCCGACACGATCGAGGCGGTGGTTCTTGGGCCCGGCGCCACCGGCGCGGCGGGTCCTCTCGGCGAGCACGGCGCCCAGCGCGTGTTCGCCAGCGACGACGAGGTGTTCGCGAACCACCTGGCCCAGCCGGCCACGCATGCACTCCATCAGCTCGTCCAGGAACATCAGCCCAATCTCATCCTGTTCGCTTACAGCTACAACTCGCGCGATGTGGCCGGCAGGCTTCAGGCGAAGACGCGATCCACCCTCATGAGCAACGTGACCGATGTCCTCGGACCCGAGGAAGCCCAGACACAGATCTTCGGGGGAACCAAGATCGTGACGTGCTCGCTGCAGGGACCCGACCCCAAGCTGCTGGTGGTCCGGCCCAAGGCCTTCGAGCCGGAGCCCTCCGGCGGGAGCGCCGAGGTCGTTCCCGTCGAGGTCGACATCCCCGACGAGCTCAAGAAGCCCAAGGTCGGCGAGCGGCACGAGGAACAGGCGGCCGGGCCCAAGCTCGAGGAGGCCCGCGTGGTGATCGCCGGCGGCCGGGGCCTCCAGAAGTCGGGAAACTTCGAGATCCTCCGGGAGCTCGCCGATGCCATCGGCAACACCGCGGTGGGCGCCAGCCGCGCCGTGGTCGACGCAGGCTGGGTCCCGTACAGCATGCAGATCGGACAGACCGGGACCACGGTGAAACCCGACGTCTACATCGCCATCGGGATCAGCGGCGCCACGCAGCACATCGTCGGCATGAAGGAGGCCAAGCGGATCGTCGCCATCAACAAGGACCCCGACGCACCGATCTTCAAGCTGGCCGACCTGGGGGTGGTGGGCGATGCGCTGAAGATCGTCCCGCAGTTGGTCGAGGAGATCCGCTCGAAGAAGAGCAGCGGCTGAGCCGAGCGGGGACCACCCCTCACCGGAGCCTACGACGCGTCCAGCTCCGCCTCCAGCTCGATGTCGACGTTGCCCCGGATGGCTCCTGAGATCGGGCAGCCATCCTCGCCGGCGCGGGCCGCCTTCTCAAAACCCGCCTCGTCGAGCCCCGGGACGCGGCCTCGAACGTGGAGACGGGACCGCGTGACCTTGAAGCCATCGCCCACCTTCTCGAACGCGACCGTGGCGGAGACCTCGAGCCGCTCACCGGGTGTGTCCGCCCTGGCGAGGGCCCCCGACAGGGCCATGGCGTAGCAGGCGGCGTGGGCCGCCGCGAGCAGCTCCTCAGGGCTGGTCCGACCGGCGGGCTCCTCGACCCGAGCCGCCCATGTTACGGGGACACCCACCAGGACCTGACTGCTCTCCGCGGTGAGCTCTCCCCGACCCTCCGTCAGCGATCCTTCCCACACGACTCGGGCCCTGCGTTCGGCCATGGCCTCCCCCTCTCGTCGCGGGCACCAGCGACGGCGGACAGTCTCGACCATACACGGAGTTGACAGCACACTTACCCGGGACGTAGAAAGCGGTTGAATCCCATCCCAGGAGTAGGAAAAAGGCGGCCCCACCCCGCAGGAGAGGAGGAAACACGATGTCCACATACGCGAACCCCGACACCCTGGTCGAGACCGACTGGCTCGCCGATCATCTCGACGATCCGGGCGTCCGGGTGATCGAAGTCGACGAGGACACGACCGCCTACGAGGGTGGGCACATCCCAGGAGCGGTGGCCTGGAACTGGTTCGGTGACCTGCACCATCCGACCAACCGGGACTACGTCGATCAGGAAGGACTCTCCGCGCTCCTCCGGAAGGCCGGGGTCGGGCCGGACTCCACAGTGGTGGTCTATGGAGGGAACAACAACTGGTTCGCCTCGTACGCGTACTGGCTGCTGCGCTACCTGGGCTACGGCAACGTGAAGCTCCTGAACGGCGGGCGGAAGAAGTGGGAACTGGAGGGCCGTGACCTCAGCAAGGAGGTTCACGTATATCCCGAGGGAGACTTCCGGATCACCGAGCCGGTCCGGGGTGACCTGCGTTCGCTCCGGGATGACGTCCTCTCCCGAGTCCGAGAGGGAGCGGCCGCCGTCTTCGTCGACGTGCGCGCCCCGGAGGAGTACCGGGGCGAGAAGCTGGCCCCCGACCACCTCCCACAGGAGCAGGCTCAGGTGCCGGGCCACATCCCCGGGGCCCGCAACATCCCGTGGGGCAAGGCCGCCAACGACGACGGCACCTTCCGGAGCGTCGATGAGCTCCGGTCCCTCTACGAGGGAGAAGGCGTGACGCAGGGCAGCGAGGTCATCGCGTACTGCCGGATCGGAGAGCGCTCCTCCCACACGTGGTTCGTCCTCCACGAACTGCTCGGGTTCGAGAACGTCAAGAACTACGACGGTTCCTGGACAGAATACGGCTCCCTGGTGGGGGCGCCGGTCGAGCGGTAGCCCGCGCCCGCCTCACTCGCTCGCGCGCCCGCACGCGCGTGTGCCATGCTCGATGACCGATGCGCGCGGCGATCATCGGGGGGTCCGGGGTCGACGTCACGGCGCTGCTCGACGGCGTCGAGGGGAAGACGGTAGGCACCCCGTACGGTGACGTCGACGTCGAGACGGGAGCGCTCCACGGTCAGGCGATCGGGTTCCTCCGCCGCCACGGTCCCGGGCACTCGGTCCCGCCCCACCGCATCAATTACCGGGCGAACATCTGGGCGCTCCAAGAGCTCGGCGTGCAGCGCGTGCTGACCACCGCGGCGGTCGGATCCTTGCGGGAGGAGATGGGACCCGGTCACTTCGTCATCGTCGACCAGTTCCTCGACTTCACCAAGCAACGCGTCTCCACCTTCCACCAGGGAGGACCGGAAGGCGTCGTCCACGTCGACGTCGCCGACCCGTTCTGCCCCGAGCTCCGAGGTCTCCTCGTCTCTCACGGGACGTCGCTGGACGTTCCCGTCCACGACGGGGGCGTGTACGTGTGCGCGGAGGGTCCTCGGTACGAGACCGCCGCGGAGATTCGGGCGTTCGCCATGCTGGGAGGTGACCTCGTCGGGATGACCGTCGTTCCCGAGGTGGTGCTGGCGCGGGAGCTCGGGCTCTGTTACGCGAACATCGCTTCGGTCACGAACGTGGCCGCCGGGCTCTCGGATGAGCCCCTGTCGCACGAGGAGGTCCTCCAGGCACAGGCCGGGGCCGCCGAGCGGCTGGAGCGGCTCCTCACCGCGGTCCTTGCCGATATCCCCGAGGAACGAACATGTCCGTGCCCGCGGAAGCCGGAGGCGGTGGGCGAATGATCGCCCCTCCCGCCCTGGCCCTGAGCGCGGATGGGCTGACCGCGGCCAGGGCGCTGCTCGGACCGGTGCTGGCCTCACTGGTCGCGACGGGCCGCCTGAGCGCGGCTGCCGTCGTGCTCGGCGTCGCCTGGATCAGCGACGCGCTCGACGGCCGGCTGGCCAGAGCATCCGGTGGTCTCAGCCGGCTGGGGAACTGGGACTTCCCGGCCGACGTGGTAGTCGGCGCGGGAATCCTCGCCGGGCTGGCCCTGGCCGGCGCCGTTCCGTTGCCGCTCGCCGTGCTGGTCCTGGTGGGCCTGGGCTCCGCTTTCCTGGTCCTTCGGAACCCCGCTCTGGGGATGGCCGTCCAGGCCATCGGGTACGGCGCGTTCCTGTGGCGGCTCTGGGTGGAGCGGGTGGCTGCGGGTTGGATCCCGGTCGCCGTGGCGGCCGGCATCGGGCTCCTGGAGCGCCGACGGTTCGTGCGCGTCGTGCTCCCCTCGTTCTTCCGAGGTGTCGCGTCGGCGCTCCGCCTTCGGCGTCACGACACGTTCCGTCTGCCGGAAGGCTGAAGCGATCGGCCGGCCTTAGATCGTCCCGGCCACTACGCCGCGCGACCGGCGGGCAAGCGCGTGATGCCGCCGGCCAGGCTGTACGCGTCGTACCCGCGCGCTCGGGCCTCGCCCGCGGCCACCTCGGACCGCGCACCCACCGTGCACACGAAGAGATATATGGTATCCCGCGCCAGGTCGTCGATCCACCGGTCGAGGTCGCTGAAGGGCTTCCGAACGTCGCCGAGCGTCTTTCCCTCGTCCGGCTCCCGGACATCGACGATCACTGCGCCCTCGGGGACATCTTCCACGACGTGCGGCAGCCGCTCCGGCTGCCACGTGAGGAGGTCGACGTCACGCCGGTTCCACACCGCGGCAGCGATGAACGAGTCGTCCACCTTTCCCTCGGCGGTGAGGATCTCCCGGAGCCGGGCAGCCGTCTCCACCCGTCCGGAGGCGATGGCGCAGTACTCACGGACCCGCAGGGAGGCATCGTGGGTTCCGATGCGACGGGCTCGCGCGATGATCTCCTCCTTGTCCATGCCGATGAGCGGGCGGAGGACCGGGACGCCCGCGGCCTCCTCGGCCACGGCGAGGTTCCGGAGAGTCTGCGTGGACACCTGGCCCAGCGACTCCCCGGTCACGATCGCTTCGCCGCGAGTTTCCCGCACGATGAGCGTCGCAGCCCGGTACATGGCTCGCTTCAGGAGGACCTGCCGGATCCGTGGATCGACGCGTTCCCGGAGCGCGGCGATCACCGGGACCAGGTCGACGACGTGTACCCTCGGCTCCACGCCGGGCGCCCACGTGGTGACGAGCTTCCGGGCGACCTCCAGCGCCGCGTCCGTCTGAGCGCACCCGCCGATATCGCAGACCACGAGCTGCACCGCCGTTCCACGCCGCATGGCCATCCATGCCGCCACAGGCGAGTCGAACCCGCCGGAGAAGAGGGCCACCGCGCGGCCGCCGCTCCCGATCGGGAGGCCTCCCGGCCCGGCCGCCGCGTCGAGGACCGCGTTTGCCACCCCGTCTCGGATCTCCATGGCCACCTCGACGTCTGGGTGGTCGAGATCGACGCCGGCCGAGTGCGGCAGGAGCGCAGCCCCCAAGTCCACGGCGACGTCGCGGGAACGGTAGCCGAGCTCCCCGCGGCGCCGCGCCCGGACCGCGAACGTCCTCCCCGCCACGCGGTCGCGGTACAGATCGGTGGCCGCGTCGACCAGAACGTCGAGCGTGTGCGCCGGGAGCACCGCCACCTCGGACACCGAATGCAACCCGAACACTGGGGAGAGAGCTTCACGCGCGCGCTCCGGCTGGTCGGTGTCCACGAAAAGCCGGCTCCACCGGTTCTCCACCTCGCCGGCGATGCCGGCCCGCTCCAAGGCAGCCCGAACGTTGCGAACGAGGTGCCGGAGGAAGCGACGCCGCGTCCGGGCCGACTTCAGCCCGATCTCACCGGCGATCTTGAGCATGAGCCGCCTGCTCATCGCGTCCATCGTAGCGAACGAGCGAGAGCACGTGCCCGAATCGCGCAGGGTTCGGTCAGATGCGCGGTGGGTCGATCTCGGGCATCCCCTGGCCGGCACGCTCGGCGGCGCCGATGGCGTCGGCGTGCGACCGAACCTCGGCAGCCAGGGCCTCGATGTCGACCCCGTGGTGTCTCGGCGCGTGCGGGAGGATCCGGCGGAGCCCCCGCTCCATCAGGATGCGCGCCCCGTGGAGGTTGCGCCTAAGGTAGTGCGTGTATCCCGCACCCAGCTGCGAGAGGCCCTTGAAGAACTCCTCGTCTTCGTCGCCCTTCGACTGCTTCCAGCACGTCTCCCACGCCTCATGGGCCTGGAAGAACCGACCCGCGTTGAAGTGCTCGATCCCCAGCCGGTGGTTCTCCTCTCGGGTGAGCGCGTCGAAGTCCTCCATCTCCAGCCGGTTCTCCGCGCCCCATTTCAACGGCCGGCCCAGCTCGTCCCGGGGCCGCTCCGTCTTCTTGCCCGGCTTTGGCTCGCGTACTTCCTCCATGGTGCCTTTCTATCCGGGGGGTCCGCTGGCCGGAGGACTCGGCGCAATCTCGCTTGGGGCCAGCTACCCTCCCGGGCCCCCCATCCTAGCGCCCGCTATGCTTCGGCCGACCCGGAGGACGGCGATGGGAAGGGCCCTGCTCACCGACCTCTACGAGCTGAACATGGCCGCCAGCTACCTCCGGCGGGGCATGTCCGGCCCGGCCACGTTCAGCCTGTTCGTGCGGAACCTGCCGGACCGGTGGGGGTTCCTCGTGGCCTGCGGCCTCGAGCACTGCCTGGACTTCCTGGGGTCGCTGCGGTTCGCCGACGAGGATCTCGAGTACCTCCGCGAGACGCAGGGTTACTCGGAGGAGACCCTCGACGCATTCCGCGAGCTGCGCTTCACGGGAGACGTGTGGGCGATCCCCGAGGGCCGCCTGATGTTCTCCGACGAACCGCTCCTCGAAGTCACGGCCCCCCTGCCCGAGGCACAGCTGGTGGAGACGTACCTCCTCAACCAGGTCACCTATCAGACCGCCATCGCCTCGAAGGCGGCCCGTTGCCGGATCGCCGCTCCTGATAAGGGCATGGTCGACTTCGCGTTCCGTCGTGTCCATGGCGTGGAGGCCAGCTTCGCTGTGGCTCGGGCCACGGCCATCGTGGGGTTCACGTCGACGAGCAACGTGGAGGCTGCCCGGCTGCTGGGGCTGCGCGCCACCGGCACGATGGCGCACTCCTACATCGAGGCATTCGAGACCGAAGCCGAGGCGTTCCGCGCCTACGCAAAGGACTACCCGGATCGGGTCGTCCTCCTGGTCGACACGTACGACACGCTGGGGGGAGTGGCGAAGGCCATCGAGGTGGCCAGGGAGCTACAAGCGAAAGGACGGGCACTCACCGCGATCCGGCTCGACAGCGGTGACATGGGCGCCCTGGCCCGGGACGCTCGCAAGATCCTCGACGAGGCTGGACTCGAGGAGGTCGAGATCTTCGCCAGCGGCGGGCTCGACGAGCACGCGATCGCCTCGCTGGCCGATTCGCCGATCGACGTGTTCGGCGTGGGGACCAAAGTTGGCGTGGCAGCGGACGCTCCATACCTCGACAGCGTGTACAAGCTCGTCGAATACGATGGCCACCGCGTCGCCAAGTTGTCCACCAACAAGGCCACACTTCCGGGCCCCAAGCAGGTGTGGAGACGCGCCGCCTTCGACGGCGACGTCATCGGGCTCCGCGAAGAAACAGGGCCCGACGGGGCAGAGGCCCTCCTCGAGCGAGTCATGTCTGGCGGTCAGCGACTCATGGGTGGTGGGATCCCGGAGGCCCGTGACCGGTTCGCCGCCGAGCTCGAGAAGCTCCCGAAGCAACTGCGCTCGCTGGACCCCTCTCCCTACCTGGTCGCTCGCAGCGACGCGCTCACGGACCTCTCCGAGCGGGTTCGCCAGGAGATCATCGACCGCGAGCTTGCCTGACCGGCCCGCTCCCGGATGACAGTTCCCTCCGATCGGGGGGAGGATGTTCCCGTGGACCACGTTCGCTTCGAGGAGCGTCCCAAGCTGAACCGGCCCGGGATGGTGTGTGCCTTCGCCGGATGGAACGACGGCGGGGAGGCGGCCACAACCGCGGCCGCCTATCTCCGCGACCGCTGGGAGGCCTCGAAGTTCGCCAGCCTGGATCCTGAGGAGTTCTTCGACTTCCAGGTCACGCGCCCCACGGTCACGCTGGCCGAGGGAACGAGCCGCAAGATCGACTGGCCGGCCAACGACTTCTTCCGGGCGTCTCTCGACGAGCGCGACGTCATCGTGTTCATCGGCATCGAGCCCAACGTCCGGTGGCGGACCTTCTGCACCTCCATCGTGGAGACGGCGAAGGAGCTCGGCGTGGAGGTCCTCGTGACCCTGGGCGCCTTCCTCGCGGATGTCCCGCACACGCGTCCCTCCCCCAGCGCTGCTTCGTCGGGAGACCCGTCGCTGCTGAAACGACTGGGAAGCGTGCCGTCCAGGTACGAGGGCCCGACGGGGATCACCGGCGTCCTGCACGACGCAGCCGTCCGGGTCGGCCTCCCCTCCGTCTCGATCTGGGCGGCCGTCCCCCACTACCTGCCCTCGGGGCCGAATCCCCGGGCCGCGCTGTCGTTGGTCGAGAAAGTCGCGGTGGCGCTGGAGGTCCCGGTCCCCACCGACACGCTCGCCCGGGCCGGGGAGTCCTGGGAGCGCCAGGTCTCCTCCATGATCGAGGAGAACGCGGACCTCGCGGCGTACGTTCAGCGACTCGAGGAGACCGCCGACGAGCGCGAAGAGCTCGTCGAGATGCCCAGCGGGGAGGCGCTGGCCGAGGAGCTCGAGCGATTCTTGCGCGAGCAGCGCCGGGAGGGGGACCGGTGAGGGTGTGGCGGAGGACATCGGTCCGGGACATGCGCCCCCATCCCGGCCCCGTGCCCGACATCGATCCCACCCCGGTCGCCGGCGGCAAGAGCGGCACGCTTCGGGCGGCGATCTTCGGCGTCAACGACGGGCTCGTCTCCAACCTCGCGCTGATCATGGCCATGGCGGGAGCGGGCGTCGATAACCGCGTCGTGGTGCTTGCGGGGGTCGCCGGGCTCCTCGCGGGAGCCTTCTCCATGGCCGCGGGCGAGTACGTCTCGATGCGCGTCCAGAAAGAGGTATTCGAGCGGCTCATCCACGTCGAGGCCCACGAGATCGGAACCGACCTGGAAGGAGAGACGCGAGAGCTGAGTCACCTGTTCAAGGAGAAGGGCATCCCCGACGACATCGCCGTCCAGGCCGCACGATCGCTGATGGCCGACCCGCAGACCGCGCTGGAGACCCATGCCAGGGAGGAGCTCGGTCTCGACCCGCAGGAGCTGGGGTCGCCGTGGGGAGCGGCGACCTCTTCGTTCCTCACCTTCGGTGGAGGGGCGCTGGTGCCCCTGTTGCCCTACTTCTTCACCGAGGGAACCGCGGCGGCCTGGATCGCCGTGGCCCTGTCGCTCTCTTCTCTCTTCGGGGTGGGCGCCTCCATGACCGTGTTCACCGGGCGCCCGTGGGCCCTGTCAGGCGGGCGTCAACTCTTAATCGGGGGCTCGGCCGCCCTGGTGACCTACCTGGTCGGAGGTCTCTTCGGCGTGGGCGCGACGGGTTAGGGATCTGTGTCGATCGAGGTTCGGGCCGTGCGGCCCGAGGAGTACGAGGAAGCCGGACGGGTCACGGCGCTCGCGTACCGGGAGTTCGCTCCGCCCGGGACCCCGGACTGGGAGGAATACCTGAGCCGGATCGCCGACGTCGCGCCAAGAGCTGGGCGAGCCCTCGTCCTGGGTGCCTTTGAGGACGGCCGGGCACTGGGGACGGTGACCGTGGAGCTCGACCGGCGGATCGAGGGCGGTCACGACCGCGACCCGCTCGATCCGGACGAGGCGCACATCCGGATGCTCGGCGTCGACCCGGATGCGCGCGGCCGCGGGATCGGGCGGGCGCTGATGGTCGCCGCGGTTGGCGAGGCTCGCCTGGCGGGGAAGCGGCGCATGACGCTCGGCACCACCGAGCGGATGGTAGCCGCCTACGGGCTCTACGAATCGATGGGATTCGTCCGCGGCCCGGACCAGGTCTTCGACGACGGGTTCAGGCTTCGGACCTACGAGCTTCCACTCTGAGGCCCGAGGGGAACGATCTCGCCTGACGTGAGCACGATGCCGTCGGCCGTCTCGGCCTCGACGGTGCCGCCGCGGAACTGCTGCAGGTACAGGTGGGCGTACAGGCCGCCTCGCTCCAGCAGCTCGGAGTGGGTCCCCTGTTCCACCAGCCGGCCGCGGTCGAGCACGAAGATAACGTCCGCTGCCAGGATCGTCGACAGTCGGTGAGCGATGGCGATGGACGTCCGTCCGCGCATCAGCGGCCGTAGGGCCTCCTGCACCAGGCGCTCGGACGTGCTGTCGAGGGATGAGGTCGCCTCGTCCAGAATCAGGATCCGAGGGTCCTTGAGGATGACGCGGGCGATGGCCAACCGTTGTTTCTCCCCGCCGGACAGCTTGTAGCCGCGTTCCCCGACCAGCGTGTCGTAGCCGTCCGGCAGCTCCGCGATCCGGTCGTGGATGAACGCGGCCCGAGCGGCCGCCTCGAGCTCCTCGTCTGTGGCCTCGGGGTTCCCGTATCGGAGGTTCTCCCGGACAGAGGTATGGAAGAGGTACGTCTCCTGGGTGACCATCCCGATGACGTGCCCGAGGCTGGCGAGCCCGATCTTCCGCACGTCGATGCCGTCGATCTCCACTGCGCCCCGCTGCACGTCGTAGAACCGGGGGACCAGGTATGTGACGGTGGTCTTCCCGGCGCCGCTCGGGCCGACCAGAGCGGCCAGAGCCCCCGGCTCGATCTCGAGATCCACGTCCTCCAGGGTCCACAAGCGGCGGCGCCCGTCGCCCGGGGGAGCGTCCGGACCCACGTGAACCGCGGCTGAGACCTGCTTCGCTTCCCCGTCCCCGGTGGAAGCCTCTTCTCGCGGGGCCTCGTACCGGAACGACACGTTCCGGAACCGAACGTGTCCCTTCGCTTGCTCGCGCGGAAGACTCACGGCGTCCGGCGCGTCCTCGATCTCCGGGGAGAGGTCCAGGTACTCGAAGACCCGATCGAACAGGGCCATGGCGCTCTGAACCTCCACGGTGATCTGCAGCAACGACCCCACCGGGAAGAAGAGCCGGCTCTGGAGCGTGGTGAAGGCAACGATGTCGCCGGCCGTGATATGGGTCCCCCCACCGGAGAGGACGAGCCCGGCGACCAGGTACACGAGGGCCGGGGTCACCGAGAAGAAGACCTGGATGATGGCGAAGAACGACCGGCCGATCATCTGCTGACGAACCTGGAGCCCGGCCAGTCGCTCGTTCTCCCGGCGGAACCGGGCCGTTTCGTAGCGTTGCCGACCGAACGCCTTCGAGAGAAGCATGCCCGATACCGACAGGGTCTCCTCGGTAATGGCGGAAAGATCGGCGAGGCTCTTCTGGGTGTTGGCTGCCACCTCTCGACGGGCCTTGCCCACTCGTTGGGTGAGCCAGATGAAGAACGGCATCATCCCGAGAGACAGCAGCGTCAGCTGCCAGGAGAGGATGAGCATCGCCACGACACTTGAGATGACGATGACCGTGTTCGCAAGGACGCTCGACGCCGTGTCGGTCACCACCGACTGAATCCCCCCCACGTCGTTGGAGAGGCGCGACTGGATCTCGCCGGTCCGGGTCGTGGTGAAGAAGCGCAGCGGCATACGCTGGAGGTGCGCATAGAGGGCGTTCCGCAGGTCCTGCATGACTCGCTGGCCGACGACGTTTGAAAGGTAGGACTGCCAGATGCCCATCGTCCCGGACGCGATGGGGATGGCCACCATGATGCCGACCAGCCAATAGAGGAGTCCGAGGTTCGGGCAGCCGGGCCCGCAGAACAGCGCCTGGTCGAAGATGACCTTGATCAGGAGGGGGTTGATCACGCCGATCGCCGAGGTGATCAGGATCAGGCCCCCGACCAGGGTGACCCTCCGCTTGTAGGGGCGGAACGTCCTGACCACGCGTCGCACGGTGGCCCGCTGGATCGGCGGCGCGTCGGGGTCCGGGATGATCAGGCGGTGGTGGCTCATACGACCATAGAAGGTACTACCGAACCCACCTCGACTCACCCAGCCAGGATACGACCCGATGGCCTTAGCGACGGCGAGGCAGTCCGGCCGGGCGGACTGTTCCGCAGGGCCTCGATGAGAGAAAGCGGAGATCCCTGGGCGGTGATCTGCTGTTGCCGGCGCTCCAGATTGCCTCTCGTCGGCGCGATCAACCCCAATCCCACGAGGGCGAAGGCGAGTCCCTCGAAGTAGAGCCAGCGCTCACCTGTGAAAAAGACGACAGCGAAACCCACCAACGCTGCCGACTCTGCCAAGCCGATGCCCAAGAAAAATGCGCTTCGGTAGGAGCCCGCCAACCTCGTGGCATCGGACGTCTCCAAGGGTCTCGACCGTGCCCACGAGCCAGCGGCGAGCGCGGCCAACCCGTATGCGGCCAGACCAACCGCCACCCACGACGGGGCTCCGGCGCCACCGTCATGTGACGTGATCACATACGCACGTACACGAACAGCAACAAAGCAAGGACGATCCCCGCGAAGACTAAACGGACGGCCGTCAGCCCATCTGCTTGGCGTTTCATCCTGCTAGCTCCCTCGCTCGGGCGAAGACGGCGTCGAACATCTCGTCGGTGAGCTTGCCGGTGAACGTGTTCTGCTGGCTCGGATGGTACGAGCCCAGGAGCGTGTACGGGCCGACCTGGGCCTCGCGCCCGTGAGCGAACCTCGGTCTGGGCCTCGGCGCGACGTGATCCAGGGTCGCGATCGCGCGCAACGCGCCGTCCCAGGCGAACGACCCCAGACACACCAGCACGCGTGCCGTCTCCAACAGCTCCAGCTCCCGGACGAGGTACGGCACGCAGTTGTCCCGCTCCACGGGCGTCGGGCGGTTTCCCGGCGGACAACACCGGTTCACTGCGGCGATGTATGCGCCCTCCAGCCGCAGCCCGTCGTCGCGGTGCTCCGACGTCGGCTGGTTCGCCAATCCGGCGCGGTGCAGAGCGCGGACCAGCCAGTCACCCGAGCGGTCCCCCGTGAAGATCCGCCCAGTGCGGTTGCCGCCGTGAGCCGCGGGGGCCAGCCCCACGATCAGGACTCGCGCATCGGGGTCGCCGAAGCCGGGCACCGGGCGGGCCCAGTAATCCCATCCCGCGTACCGCTTCGGCGGGACAAGCGCGACCTCCTCCCGCCAGGCGACCAATCGAGGGCACTTCCGGCACTCCACGATCTCCGCGGTGAGCGCGGCGAGCTCCCGGCGACGATCCACGCCGCCTAGTGGACCAGCCGGCGCCGCAGCAGGTTGACGGGGAGGATGAACAGCCCCCCGGTGACGACCACGATCCACACACCGGCGGCGAGCATCTCACCCACGTCACCGGTGAGCAGGAGCGCCCGCATCAGCCGCACGGCCTGGTGCAGAGGAGCGAACCACGCGGCCGTCTGGAACCACCTTGGGAGCCGGTCCAGCGGGAAGAAGATCCCCGAGAACAGAAACATCGGCGTAAGGAACATCGTCCAGTAATAGGTGTAGTAGTCGATGTGCGGGATGACCGCGGTGAACGTCAGCCCGATCACCGAGAACATCATCCCGACGAGGATCGTCGCCAGCGGGGCCAGCACCACGAACGGCGTGTGCACCACCCCGAAGAAGGCGGCGATCGCCAGGAACACCATCCCATAGATGAACGCTCGGGTCGTCCCCCACAGGATCTCCCCGAGAGCGATGTCCTCCGGGGTCAGCGGGGTAGACATCGCGGCGTCATAGATCTTCCCGAAGTGGAGCTTCACGAAGGCGTTGAACGTCACCTCGAAGGACGCCCCGAACATGGCCGCGGTGGCCAGCAGCCCGGGCGCAATGAAGTCCATGTACCGGACCCCCTGGATCGTCGACAGGTACGCGCCCAGCCCGAGCCCGATGGCCAGCAGGTAGAAGAACGGCTCGAAGAAGTTGGGGATGATGTTCAGCTTGTAGGTCCGCTTGTAGATTGCCGCGTTCCGCTGCCACAGCCGCCACGCGGCGCCGAAGCGAACATCCGGCCGGCGAAGGACTCGCCTGGTGGAGCGAGCCGCAGTGGCACCGGCGCTCACTCGCGCAGCCCTCTTCCGGTGAGCCGGAGGAACAC
The DNA here is from genome assembly GCA_036001425.1 of Actinomycetota bacterium. Taxonomy (GTDB): domain Bacteria; phylum Actinomycetota; class UBA4738; order UBA4738; family CALAEC01; genus DASYVD01. Next base: position 52,238 of record DASYUI010000026.1, on the reverse strand, counting down.
ATCCTCGAGCGTGGCCCCGCGAAGCCACACTGCCCCGGGATCCGACACGACCATCCGGATCTTCGCCAGGAGCTCCTCTCCTTGGCTCGTGTAGAAGAGCCAGCGATCGGAGAGACGATCCACCCGGTCCGCGGCTCCGTCGAGCCGCGAGAGCTCCCGAGCAGCCTCGTCACTTGGCTCGAATACCTCCACCACTTGCGGCGAGGATTCCCTGGCAACCAGCTCCCTGGGCGCCCCCTCCACCAGGATCCGCCCCTCGTGCATGATCACGAGGCGGTCGCAGAGCTGCGCGGCCTCTTCCATGTAATGCGTGGTGAGCGTGAGTGTGACGCCCTGGTGGCGGAGCGACCGAAGCTTCTCCCACACGAGGTGACGCGCCTGAGGATCCAGGCCCGTCGTCGGCTCGTCGAGGATCAGCAGCTCGGGCTCGTTCATCAGTGCCCGCGCAACCAGCAGCCTGCGCTTCATGCCCCCGGACAGCCTCGGGATCAGCCAGTCCTTCTTGTCTTCGAGGGCCACGAACGAGAGCAACTCGTCGGCCCGCGGCCGGGACACCCGCCACGGGATCCCGAAGTACCGCGCGTAGACCACCAGGTTCTCGAGGACCGAGAGGTCCTCCTCGAGGTTGTTCTCCTGGGGCACCATGCCCATGCGCAGGCGGATCTCCCGCCCTTCGGTCACCGCCCTCCCGAGCACCGTGAGCTCGCCCTCGGTGGGCGGAAGGGTGGTGGCGATCATCCGCATCGTCGTGGTCTTGCCCGCGCCGTTCGGGCCCAGGAAGCCGAAGCACTCTCGCTCGGACACCTCGAAGTCGACCCCCCGGACCGCCTCGAACCTTCCGTACCGTTTGACCAGGCCCCTGGCCACGATCGAGCTCATGCGGCCGAGTATAGGACCGCCGCTCGGGGGTCCAGGGGGGCAGCAGCCCCGCGAGGCGGAGCCGAGCGGATCAGGCTGCTGCAGTCCCCCTGGCCGAAGCGCCTCGCCGCAGGCGAGGGGCTGAGGAAACGAAACGGGGACCGGCCCCGGACTTCCCCGCCGGGCGGCCCACGGCCGATCGGCGGACTCAATCGGCCTCCCCGCGTCTCCGACACATCCTTCAGGGATGATGAGCGAACCTACCTCTGACCCGCGGGGAGAACCTCCTTTGCGGCGCATCCGTGTGCTCGTCGTCGACGACGCCATGGAGAGCCGCGCGACCCTGCGGCGAGCCTTGGCCTTCGACGAGACCATCGAGGTCGTGGGCGAGGCCGGCTCCGGCCACGAGGCCATCGAGCGCACTGGCGAGCTTGGCCCAGACATCGTGCTCATGGACGTGACCATGCCGGAAGGGAGCGGGATCGAGGCCACCCAGATCATCACCCGCCGGTTCCCCGACATCCGGGTGGTCGCCCTCACCGCGCACGAGGATCCGGACACGGTTCGCGACATGCTGCGCTCCGGGGCCACGGGCTACGTGGTCAAAGGCGCACCCGTCGACGAGCTCATCGAGGCCCTCCACCGGGCCGACGAGGGGAAAGGCATCGTCGATCCCCGGGTCATGCCCATGGCCGTCGAGGACCTGAGGCGGCTCCTTCGTGAGGAGCGCGACCGGCGTGAGGAGGCCGAACGTCTGGCTCGGAATCGTGAGGAGTTCGTCCACGTGTTGGCTCACGAGCTGAGAACGCCACTCACCGTCATCACCGGGACCCTCGGGTACCTGGAGCGGCGAGACCTGTCCGAGGAAGAGCATGAGCTCGTGGCGTCGTCGATGGAACGGGTCCGTCAGCTCCAACGACTGGTCGAGGGGCTCGAGCTGATCGGCCAGGGACGCTCGGAACGTGACGTCGCCGTCGACCCCTCCCGGGCGGTTGAGCAGGCCCTCGAACGGCTTGGCGAGCCGGCCGACGACGTGGACGCCGCGCCCGACTCCTGGCTGGGCGTCCGACCCCAGCACCTCGCCCGGGTGATCCAGGAGCTCGTGAGCAACGCCTTCCGGCACGGTCGGCGTCCGGTACTGATTCACGCCCATCGCCAGGGGAATGAAGGCATCGTCGAAGTCGTGGACCACGGTGACTTCGAGCCGCGCTCAGACCTCTTCCTGGCCTTCGTCCAGGGTGACATGTCGGTTACCCGGGAGCGGAGCGGGATGGGCCTCGGGCTATTCGTGGCAAGCCGCCTGTGCGAGGCGGAGGGAGGCCGGCTCGACCTCCGGAGAGAGAGTGGGCGAACGGTCGCCGAGGCAAGGTTCCTCCTCGCAGGCTGAGCCTCCTCCATTCAACCCCTAGACCCGTTCTGCCGAGGACCGCAGAATGGTGGCTCCCATGCCTCCTTCGCCCAGACGAACATTCGCCCGCACGCTCGTGGCCACCGCCCTCATCGGGGCGGCGGTGCTGGGATTCGTGCCGCCCGTCGTCGGGCGGGCGGTTCCCCACACGGAGGTCAGCTTCCGTAACCTCGCCCTCTCCGGCCTCGTGCCGGCGGGCGGCGGAGCGGTTCGGGGTCCGGCCGGGTCGGTGCACCTCGCTCGCGAGGCGTGGTCGCGCCCCGGCGTAGCGTGCGCGGAGTCGGACTTCACCATGGTCGGCCTCACCTGGCGGCAAGACGGTACCGGCGAGGTCAAAGCTGATCTCGCGTGGGCCGATACCGCCGCGGCGGTCGATGGGACCGGCACCGTCAAGGAGCCGATGGCCCTGCTTCACGCCGACCCGCTCGACGGTCCCGATCCCGGGTCTCCCGACGATTCCGGTATCCAGGGCACTTCTCCTGTGTGGACGAACCGGGCGCGGTGCATCGGCTTCAGGTTGAAGCTTCCCGCGGGGGAAACGCTGAGTCGGCTCCGGGCGGTCTTCGTGGACTCGTCGGACGACGAGGGGAACAGCGGAAGCGGCCTCACCGCCGCCCTGACCCGAGCCTGGCAGGCCGTCTCGGGAGTGTGGGGGTTCCTCGCTCCGAGGCCGGCGGCGGCCATGGCCACCCGACCGGACATCATCACCCGGGCCGAGTGGGGGGCCGACGAGAGCCTCCGCCGATGCGGCCCGTACTACGCCGATCGGCTCAAGGCCGCCTACGTGCACCACACCGCAGGTACCAACACCTATTCGCGCGACCAGGCCGACAACGTGGTTCGGGGAATCCTCGCCTTCCACGTCCTCGGCCGAGGCTGGTGCGACATCGCCTACAACTTCCTCGTCGATCGGTTCGGCAGGATCTTCGAAGGCCGTTACGGCGGGATGTCGAAGCCGCTCATCGGGGGTCACGCGGCGGGCTTCAACACCGGCACCACCGGCGTCGCCGCGATGGGGGACTTCACCAGCACCGAGCCATCCCGGGACATGGTGCAAGCGTTCAAGAGGCTGCTGGCATGGCGCCTCGACGTGGCGCATCTCCGTCCGATCGGTTGGACCAAGCTCACCTCGAGCGGTGGCGGGACGTCCCGGTACGGCGCGGGGGACATCGTGACGCTGCGCGTCATCACGGGCCACCGCGACACCAGCTACACCGCCTGCCCGGGCACCCGCCTCTACGCCAAGCTCGACTCCATCCGTAGGGGCGCGGAAGCGCTGGGCCTGCCCAAGCTCTACAACCCCAGGCAGTCGAGGACCGCGCTGGAGCCCGGCGCGTCGTCGATCTCTTACCGGGCGACGTTGTCAGGAGAACTCGACTGGTTCGTCGACATCATCGACGGTGATGGGCACCGGGTCCGCCGGTTGACCGGACGTGGGGATCACCTCGACGCAGTCTGGGACGGGCGCGCCGAGGACGGGAGCGGCGTTTCCCCCGGGTTCTACCGGGTGAAGCTGTGGGCGCGAGTCGGCCCCGATGGGCCGAACGCCCGAGCGGGGTGGTTCGACGCCGTGGCGTGTTCCGGCATCGGCTCCAAGGGCGACGACGTGCTCGATGGGACTCCTGGAGACGACATCCTGTGCGGCGTGGGCGGGAACGACGTCCTCCGAGGCGGCGCCGGCGACGACCTCCTCATCGGAGGCTCGGGAACTGACATCAGCGATCATTCGACGGCCGGCTCGGGAGTCTCCGTCGACATCGCGGCGGGAGTCTCCACCGGGCAGGGGACGGACACCCTGATGAGCGTCGAGGGGGCGATCGGCTCGGCCGGCGCCGACGTCCTGGCCGGCGACGAGGGAAACAACCGGCTCACCGGTGGCGGCGGCAACGACCGCCTCATCGGGCGCGGGGGGAACGACACCCTCAACGGCGAGGAGGGAGGGGACACGGCCGACTACTCCGGCTCGGACTCGCGGGTCCTCGTCGATCTTGAGAACGGCACGGCTTCCGGGGAAGGAAGCGACACGCTGCGGTCGGTCGAGCACGTCGTCGGAAGCGCCTACGCCGACACCCTGCTCGGAGACGCCGGAGCGAACACCCTCGACGGGCTGAGGGGGGCCGACACGATCCGGGGCCGCGAGGGCAATGACACCCTGCGAGGCGGGCGGGGCGCCGACCTCGTAACCGGGGGCCAGGGAGACGACGCCCTCTTCGGAGGAGACGGGGTCGACACGATCACCGGCAGTGCCGGTGTGGACCAACTCGCCGGCGACCGGGGCGACGATGCCCTCTACGCCCGGGACGGGGAAGCCGACATCGTGGACGGTGGCGAAGGCACCGACGGCGCCCGGGCCGACGCCGACCTCGACACGCTCACCTCCGTCGAGGGGTCGATCTAAGCTGCGGTCGAGCCGCTTCCGCGGCCGCTAGAGCGGGTAGGCCGCGGCCTCGCTGGCCCGGGGCCCTCGCTCCTCCAGCGCCATCGCAGCCGACTCCGCCAGCACGTCGAGGCCCTCCTCGAGCTCCTCGTCGGTGATCACCAGCGGGACCAGGTGACGGAGCACGTTCTTGTAGATGCCGCACGAGACCGCCACCACACCCCGCTGCGCCGCGTTCCCGATCAGCCTGCTGACGAACTCCGCATCGGGCTCCCGCGAGGTGCGGTCCTTCACCATCTCCACGCCGACCATGGCCCCCACGCCTCGGATCTCGCCAACCGCCGGAACGTCGCGGGCGATCTCCTCCCACCGCTCCCGGATGACCTTGCCGAGGTGGCCGGCCCGCTCCACGAGGCCCTCCTCCTCAATCACCTCGAGCACCGCGTTCGCCGCGGCGCAGGCGACCGGGTTGCCGATGTAGGTGCCGCCGATGGCAGAGGGGCCCGGGGCGTCCATCAGCTCGGCCCTCCCCACGACGGCGGAGATCGGATAGCCGGCGCCCATGGCCTTGGCCAGGGTCACCAGATCCGGCTCGATCCCCCAGTGCTCCGAGGCCAGAAACCGTCCCGTCCGGCCGCAGCCCGTCTGGACCTCGTCGGCGATGAGCACGATTCCGCGCTTCCGGCAGAGAGTCTGAAGACCAGGGAGGAAGTCCTCGGTCGGGACGACGAAGCCGCCCTCGCCCTGGACCGGCTCGACGATCACAGCGGCCACGTTCGTGGGATCGACCACGGTGACGAAGGCTCGTTCGATCGCCTCGAGGGCCGCTTTCCCGGCGTCCTCACCGTGGGGACTTCGGTACGAGTAAGGGAACGGGAGGCGATAGACCTCCGGAGCGAACGGGCCGAACCCGGCCTTGTAGGGCGTCAGCCGACTGGTGAGGCTCATGGCCATGAGCGTGCGGCCGTGGAACGCGTTCTCGAAGCAGATCACGGCGGAGCGGCCCGTCGCGGCCTTGGCGATCTTCACCGCGTTCTCCACGGCCTCCGCGCCGGAGTTGAAGAACACGGCCTTGCGGTCCCCGCCCCCAGTGAGGGAAACCAGCCGCTCGGCGAGCTCGACCCACGCCTCGTAGGGCACCACTGAGAAGTCGGTGTGCGAGAACCGCTCGGCCTGGCCCTTCACGGCCTCGACCACCTTGGGGTGCGAGTGCCCGACGACCAGGCACCCCAGTCCGCCGGAGAAGTCGAGGAAGGTGTTCCCGTCGACGTCGGTGAACGCCGCGCCCCGGCCCTCGGCGATGAATACCGGAACGTGCAGATCGATCGGATCGGCCACCACCCGGGCCTTGCGCTCCCCCAGGGCCCTCGACTTGGGGCCGGGGATCTCCGTCACGATGTTGATCGTGGCCACGCTCGGTCTCCTCTCGATGTCCTCAGTCGCTTGATCCGCTGCGTCGCCTCAGGCTAGCAGGCGCCGGCACAGGCTAGCCGAGCCGGCAGGGGTCGATCCACGGCCGCGCGTCTAGACTCGGCGGCGTGAGCGTGCCGTTCTGTTACGTCACCACGACCGGCCGCCGCACCGGGCGCCCGCACACGATCGAGATCTGGTTCGAGGAGCGCGACGGGACCCTCTACCTGCTGTCAGGCGGCGGGGACCGGTCCGACTGGGTCCGCAACCTGCGGGCGGAGCCGAAGGTCTCCGTCCGTCTCGGCGACCGGGTTCGGCTGGGCGCGGCCCGTGGGCCTCGACCGCGCTCGTCGTGGCCATCGACGTGGTGTGATCTCGGTCAGGAACCGGGCCGCCGCCGGAGGAGCCGTTCGGCTTCGTCGAACACCTCCAACGGGGCGATGAGGTCCTTCAGCACCATCACCAGGCTCTCGAAGTCGAGCGCGGGAGCCTCGAGCCGCAGGCGCTCCGCCATTCGCGCGGACTCCTGGAGGGCATCGGAGCACGAACGCCACACCGCCTCGGTCTCCGGGACCCTCCAGCCGGGCATGAGTGTGTCGGCTTCCGTCAGGGCGCCCTCGAAGTCACGCAACGCCTCCGCCATCGCCCTGCCGGGTGCGCGCGGTCCTGGGACCGCAGAAGTGAGCGAGTCCTTCCCTCCATCCACGACGTCGATGGTGGAACGGAGCGCCCGGACTACGTCGGAAGAGAGCCGAGGGCCGCGCCGCCGGAACATACCGCGAGAGTCTACGGATACGGCAGCGACTCTCCGAGGCTACAATCCCGCGCCGTGCGGCTTCTCCTCATCGCCAACGCCACCGCCCAACAGGTCACCCCATGGAAGGTAACCGTCATCGAGAGCGCGCTGGCGTCCGCGTTCGATGTGGACGTGGTGCTCACCAAGCGCGGTGGCCACGCTATCCATCTCGCCCGGGGCGCCGCCCACGAGGGCGTGGACCTCGTGGTGGCCCTGGGGGGTGACGGCACCGTGAACGAGGTCGTCAACGGCCTGGCAGGAACGTCGGTCCCGATGGCCATCCTTCCCGGGGGCGGCGTCAACGTCCTGGCCCGGTCCCTCGGCGTCCCGAATGACCCGATCGAGGCCACGGCTCATCTGCTTCGGATCCGGAACCGCCCGCCCCGGCGGGTTCCCCTCGGCCGGGCAGACGGCCGGTATTTCACGTTCAGCTGCGGAGTGGGGCTGGACGGTGCCATCGTCCAGCAGGTCGAGCGGCGCCGGGCTCTCAAGCGCGCCGGCCGAACGGGCTACTACGCCGTGACCGCGCTCCGGGTGTTCTTCGCCCGGTACGGCCGGAGTCGTCCGAAGGTTCACGTCCGATGGGGGCCCGCGCTCGAGCACCGGCGCGACGGGCTGTTCCTGGCCATCGCTCAGAAGTCCGATCCGTTCACCTATCTCGGTCGGCGGGCCTTCCGGCTCTGCCCGCAGGCGGACCTCCAGGGCGGCCTCGATCTCCTGGGGGTGGACACCCTTCGGGTCGCGTTCGTCCTCCGGGTCATCGCCTCGGCGTTGGGCTCGGGCCGCCACGTGCGGAGTCGCCACGTACTCCACCTCCACGACCAGCTCCGTATCGAGGTGACCTGCGACGAGCCTCTGCCGGTTCAGGCCGATGGCGAGTACGTGGGAGACCGCGATCGGATCGTCCTCGAAGTGGTTCCGGACGCCCTCTCGCTGCTCGGCTGATCGGCCTACGGGGCAGCGACCCGGTTGCGGACGGCGACGGCGAGCCGGGGATGGTTCGACGCCACGGCGTCGACGTTCCAGCGGAACAGCTTCTCCAGGGTGGCCTCGTCGTCGACGGTCCAGGTCCCGACCCGAATCCCCGCGGCGTGACACTGCTCGACGAACCGGGGCCCTGCCTCCAGCAGGGACTCGACCTGCGGGAGGAGGAAGTCGATGCCCGTCTGCCGCGAGTAGGCCAGCGCCGACATCGGGTCGATGGCCACCGCCGCCAGGAACCCGGTGGGCAACTCCGGAGCGAGCTCCCGGCAACGCTGGAGCGTGAGCCCGTTGAACGAGGAAACGAGGACTGGGGTGGGGAATCGTGCCGCCTGGAGAACGTCGAGCGCCGCCTCCAGGAGCTCGTGGCGCCCCGGATCCGGGCCCCCGAGGCTCTTGATCTCCAGGTCGACGCCGGCTCCAGTTCGCCCGATCAGGTCCAACGCCTCCGCCAAGGTGGGGATCTCCTGGCGAGGCCCGCGACCCGCAGATGCGTCCAGTCGCTTGAGCTCGGCCAGCGCGGTCTGGCGAACAAGCCCCCGGCCGTCGGTGGTCACGGAGAGGTCCTCGTCGTGCAGGACCACCGGGATGCCGTCGGCGGTGAGACGGAGGTCGAACTCGATGATATCGGCCCCGGCCTGAGCGGCAGCCTCGAATGCCACCAGCGTGTTCTCCGGGTGATCCGCGGAGGCCCCGCGATGAGCCACCACAAGAGCCCGGTCCGGCAAGCTCGGAACCGTCACGGAGCGGCGACCGGGAAGGAAATCGTCGAAAAATCGCGAAATCTCACTGAATAGGGATTGTCACAGGTGAGTTCGGGTAACTATACTCGCGGTCGCGCCCGCTGATGTGAGGCGCTTTTCAATTGATAGGGCTTGTGAAAGGAATCACAAAGTTGTAAGACGGCGTCGGCCCTGGGGGGTGGGTGATCCGTGGACTGGGTACACCGAGCCAGGTGCAAGGACGAGGACCCGGAGCTCTTCTTTCCAATAGGAACCACGGGGCCCGCAGCCACCCAGATCGAGCAGGCCAAGGCAATCTGCATGCAGTGCGAAGTGCGGGCCCAGTGCCTTGAATGGGCGCTGGCCACCGGGCAAGACGCGGGGGTTTGGGGCGGTTTGTCCGAAGAGGAACGGAGGGCGTTGCGCAGGGCCCGCCGTCGAGAGACCGTCGGCAACCGCGTGGCCGTGGTCGCCGGCTGACCAACCCCATCAACCTTGACCCGACACGTCGTACTTGAGGGGTCTTCGTTCGACCGGTTCGCCGGAGCCTGTGCCCTCGTCGTGGGCGTCGGGGCCCTCGCCTACGCGGGCGTCTTCGCCGTTATCGTCGCCGCGGAACCTCCCACCTGGGTTGCTGGCCTGTGGTTCTTTCTCCTCATGGTGGGCGGCCTGGTGAGCGTCCCCGTGATGGTGGCGCTCTACCATCGTCTTCGGCCGACGGATGCTGGCTTCGCCATGCTGGCCATGCTTCTCGGGTTGACCGGAGCCGTCGGCTCGGCGGTCCACGGCGCGTACGACCTCGCCAACGTGATCAGGCCGGTGCTGGGAGCGCCCCCTTCGGAATTGCCGAACCCGATCGACCCGCGAGGTCTGCTCACCTTCGGGTTCGTGGCCCTGGCGCTCATCATCGTGTCTTGGCTGATCATCCGGGGAGGACGGCTGCCCCGAGGGTTGGGCACGCTCGGGTACCTGTCGGGCGCGTTGCTTCTCGTGATCTACCTGGGGCGGCTCATCGCGTTCGACCCGAGGAACCCCATCCTCCTGGTGTCCGCCCTGCTGGCCGGGTTGGTCGTCAATCCGGCCTGGTGGATCTGGCTGGGTAGATCGCTCCTTCGTTCCACCCCGAGGCCCTGATGCCTCGGAGGACGATCCGGAGGCTGGGGGGAAGGCCACGGCCACCGAAGAGCCCCCGGTCCACGGCATCCAGCAACCCCCCGGTGGATCCGGGGTCGTAGAGGGACAGGACACCCCAGACGCCGGCGCCTGGGCCACGTCCGGTCGCAAGGCGGCGCTCGGCCCCGGCCATCTGGCTTTCCGAGTCACTGGCTGAGATCTCGGCCGTCGGCTCGGTTGCGGCGATCCGCTCGCCCGGGTCGGGCCCGTCCAAGATCAGCACCGCCGTCGACCGCGGTCGCTCGTACCCGTCCGAGGGTCGGTTCACGACCTTGCCGCGGACCACCATGGTGCTGGAGCCTCCTCCGTCGAGGTTGAGCGCGGAGACCGCTCCGAGCAGCCGCATCAGGTTCGCCAGCTGGACGAGGTCCATCCCTATCGAGCCGCGTCTCCGCCCGTCCACCACGACCAGCAGTATCCGTCCGTCTGCGTCCACCCCGATCACGGTGCGGGGATGCCGCGCGCAAATCGGGGCCCAGCACTTCGTCACCATGGTCTCTCCGTCCCGCAGCAACAGGGGATACCCTCCCACCGAGTCGGCCACTCCCGCCCAGCCGAACGACCACGAGGACGTCACGATCTCCCCGGGAACCAGCGACTGGATCATCAATGCCTCCGGGCTCCCCGGCTGGGCCGCCACGACCACGCCACCCTGACGGGAGAGAGGCAATCGGCGACAGACCGCCTCATCGACGACGTAGTCGCGGGCGATCCCGAGCTCTCGGTCGGTCCACCGGCGGGGGCCGGCGGGTTGAAGCCGAGCGGAGCAGGCGAAGGCAGGCGGACGCTCGATCGTCGATCCGGCCGGCGTGAACCCACCGACTTCGCCCCAGGTCGGCTCGCCCCCGTTCCATCGGTCGACGCGGAGCACGTCGCCCGATGCTTTCTGCAGGACGGAAAGCCGCGGGGTGGGGTGCCGAAAGTAGGTCGCGTCCTCTCTGTAACTCACCGCAACGTTATGCGAATAGACGAACGAGGTCTGATGGAAGATCCCGTCCTCGGCGAACGGATGCGCGGGCCGCCCGTATTGGAGATTGAAATCGCCGTTCACCGCGGCGATCGCGCCGTGGGCTGCGGCGATCCGGCTCGTCGGGGCGGAACCGGGAAGGTCCCCGCCGGTCAGCGCGACGTCCAGAGACGGGCGCAGCAGGGGATTCATCCGCAGGACGTGGATCCGATTCGGCCCTCGACGGTCCAGGATCTTCCGGTACCGTAGCCCCGGGAGGAGCCGCCTCGACACCAGAACCCGGTAGCGCGGCCGGCCGAGCGCGCCTGCGACGCTGGGGGCCACGCTCCCGTGGAGGCCGCCGGGCTGGGCTCCGCCCCCGGGAGAAGGCGATGGCTCCGGGGTCGCCGTGGGTGTGGCTTCCGGGCTCGGGGTGACCTCTGGCTCGGGGGACGGCTCGGGCGTCGGGGTGGACTCGGCCGTCGGAGTGGGCTCGGGCGTCGGGGTGGGCTCGGGCGGGGGCGGGGCGGCGGGCCGCTGCCAATCCGGGGCGACGTCGGCGGTTGCCCCGTCGGTGAGGGCACGCTCCCCCGTCCCGTCGATGCTCACCGCATGGACGTCGCGGTTCCCTCCGCCAGGCGGGGAGACGACGAAGGCGATCGTCGTGCCGTCTGCCGACCACGTGGGCTCCGCCTCGTTGGCGGGACTCGTGGTGAGCCGCACCTTGCCCGTGCCGTCCGCGTTCATCACGTAGATCTCGGAGCTCCCCTCCGGACAGCACCGCTCGAAGGCGATGCGCGAGCCGTCGGGTGACCACGTTGGATTGGCATCCACCACGCGGTTCGTGGTGAGCCGGGTCGGTTCCGTGCCGTCTGAGTTCATCACCCAGATTTCGGGGAACCCGCCGGCGCGATCGCTCATGAAGGCGATGCGACCGCCCGCCGGCGACCACGCGGGGCCCGAGTCGTAGGCGCGCGGCCGGGTGCGGGTGAGTGGCCGCCGGCGTGTGCCGTCGGCTCGCATCACGAAGATCCGGGAAGAGCCCTTGACGGGAACGGTCCGGGTGAAGGCGATCAGGGTCCCCCATCGGTTCCAGGCGGGCTCTCGGTCGTTGGCCTCTCCGTAGTCACGAGTGAGTCGGATCTTCCGCGACCCGTCGGCATTCATCGTGTACATCTCGGCCGTCGGGTTCCCCGGGAGATAGCGGGAGAACGCGATACGCGCGCCTCCAGGAGACCACGCCGGGTCGAGGTCCGCGGTGTGCGGCGCCCGGGTCAGGTTCCGCTGGGCCGTCCCGTCGGCTGCCATCGAGTAGATCTCGAAGTCGCCGTCCCGCACCGTGGCGAAGACGACGTCCGCGGCCGTGGCTTCCGTCTCGGCAAGGCTCCTGGCGCCTCGCCCCTCGGGCAGGGCCTGGAGCGCGGCGGCTGAGAGCAGCGCAGCTAGTGCGAGCACCGTCGGTCTGCCAGGACCCACTGTTTTCCTCTGCTCCCGGTACGGAAGGCTCGATGCTAGGGGGACCGGCCAACCCGGTCAATCCTTCCATCGGGGGGTTTGAGCCGACCGCGCCGTGGGGCGGACGGACTACGGCGTCGGCTCAGACCAGGCTGGAGGGGCAGAGGTGGTTCACCGGGCACTCCTCGCACTTCGGCGTCGGCGCTTTGCACACCGCCCGCCCGTGCTCGATGAGCACGTACGCGAAGTGGAACCAGTCCTCCCTCGGGACCACCGCCATCAGATCGCGCTCGATCTTGTCGGGATCCTTCTGCTGGGTGAGCCCCAGGCGCTGTGAGACCCGCCGAACGTGGGTATCAACGGCGATGCCTGCGTCGGGATCCCGGCGCGCTTTCTCCGGATAAGAGTTCCACAACACGATGTTGGCCGTCTTCCGTGCCACGCCCGGGAGCCTCACGAGATCGGCCATCGAGTCGGGGACGTTTCCGTCGAACTCCTCGACGATCATCCGGCACGCGCCGCGCACGGCCTTGGTCTTCTGGTTGAAGAACCCGGTCGGCCTGAGGTCATTCGCGAGCTCCGCCTCGGCAACGGACAAGTAGTCCTCGGCGCTCCGGTACTTCTCGAACAGGAACCCCTGGGTCACCTCGTTGACCTTCTTGTCGGTCGCCTGCGCTGACAGGATGGTGGCCACGAGGCACTCGAGCGGATTGGAGAACGCCAGCGCCACCGTGGCGTCCGGATACTCCTCCTCGAGCAACCGGATGACCTCAGGGGCTCGTTCCTCGAGCGGGCTCTCCCGCGTGAGCTTCGTCGCCGGCCCGCTCATCTTCCCTCGAGCCGAGGGGGTCGGCGCTCCCGGAACGCCCGAAGACCCTCCTTCAGGTCCTCGCTGGCGAATGCCTGCGCCGCCATCATGTCGAAGTCGGTGAGACGGAAGCCTTCCACGTCTCGGTCCACCGACAGGTTCGCGAGCACCTCGCGGATGGCCCGCTTGGCTCCCCGGATCGAGAGCGGGGCGCGGGCGGCCACCTCCTCGGCCACCTCCTCCACCTGGTCCTCGAGGCGATCCCGAGACACGGCTTCGGCCACCAGGCCCCAAGCTGCCGCCTCGGCGCCAGAGAGGGTCCGCCCGGAGAGCAGGATTGCTGCAGCCCGCTTCGGGCCCACCGCCAGGACGAGCCGCTGAGTGTTCTCGAAGTCCAGGACCACGCCGAGCCGCGCGGCGGGGATCCCCAGCGTCGCGTCCTCGGCCGCCACCGCGAGGTCGGCGGCGACCGCCAGCTGGCAGCCGGCGCCCAGCGCCGCGCCGTGGATCGCGGCCAGTACCGGCAGGGGGTGCTGCTCGACTGCCGAAAGGACCCCCTCCAGGGCCCGGCCGTAGCTCACCGCGGCGGGGCCTTCGGTGGCCGCCTCCAGCTCGCCGAGATCGGTCCCTGCGCAGAAATCGGCGCCTTCACCGTCCAGGACGACCACGCGTGCCTCCCGGTCGGTGGCCGCGACCCCCCCAGTCCGCGGCCGAGCTCCTCGAGCATGGCCTCAGACACCGCGTTGCGCGCGTCCGGCCGATCGAGTGTCAGCCGCCACACGCGGCCGGGGCGGGAGCGGACCATGGCCACGAGGGAACTCTAGCGCCCTCAAACCGGGAGGCCCGTCAGGTGCCGGGCGGTTCGCCCCACTCACGGCTCCGGGCGCCATCTGGCACGGGGCGGGCTACCCCCCCGGGACCCCCGCTCAACCAGCCTGTCTCTCCGACCGATATGGCCCAACGAGGAGGTTCATGCGCCGCGACAGACGTGCCCGCAGCGGCTTGGTGCTCCCGTTCGCCCTGGCGAGCCTGGTGGCCTTCGTGGCCATCGGCCTGGCCCTGTCGACGCTCGTGGGACGGCGACTGGTAGAGCGTCAGGTGGTCGCCGCCGAGTTCCACGCCCGGTTCGTGGCCGAGACGATCCTCCGGCATGAGCTTCGTCCCCGCGAGCTGAACTTCCTCACTCCGGTGATGGGCGATCGCTACGGCCAGCTCCAAGAGTTCGTCCGCGAACGGGTCCTGAGATGGCCGATCATCCGGCTGACCATCTGGCGGAGCGACGGCATGATCGTCTTCTCCGACGACCCCTCGCTCGTTGGGAAGCAGCTCCGCCTGGCGGAGACGCTGAAGCAGGCATTCCGGCAGAGCACCCCGGTGAGCACGATCATGGAAGGGGTGCACTCCCACGGGCCTCATCCGATGGTGAAGCACCTGGACACCTACGTGCCGGTGTTCTTCGACGCGAACGAGCCGGGGGGCATCCCCGTGGCCATGGTCCAGGTGTCGCAGGACTACACGGGGATCCAATCCGAGGTCCGGCGACTGTTCCGCACGGTGACGATGACCCTCGTGGCCGGTCTGGCGTTCCTCTACGTCTCCCTGCTTCCGATCATGGTCCGCGTATCGAGGACGCTCTCGCACCAGAACGCCCGGCTCGAAGAGCAGGCCCAGGAGCGGCGGCGGCTCCTCGACACGGTTCTGCGCACCTCCGAGGAGGAACGAAGGCTCCTCGCCGCGGAGCTCCACGACGGCCCCATCCAGCGCCTGGCCGGGCTGGGCTATCGGCTGGAGCGGGCTCGCAACCGGCTCGAGCGGGGCAACCCGGAGAGTGCGACCCCCCTCCTCGCCGAGCTCCAGGAAGGGCTCTCCGAGGAGACCCGGCGCCTCCGGGAGATGATGGCTGAGCTTCGGCCGCCCGTGCTCGACCAGCGCGGCCTGGACTCGGCGCTCCGCGATCACGCTGCCGCGTTCGAGCGGTCGTGGGGGGTCGGCTGCGTCGTGCGCTCCTCGCTCGAGCAGCGGCTCGACCCGGACGTCGAGACCGTGCTGTATCGAGTGGCCCAAGAGGCCCTCGCGAACGTGGCCAAGCACGCCCATGCTGGGCGGGCATGGGTCTCCCTTCGAGCGCGTAACGGATCCGTCATCCTCGAGGTCGGTGACGACGGTATCGGGTTCGATCCTCTGTACGCCACCAGCAACGGAAGCCGCGACCACTTCGGCCTCACGGCGATGCGCGAGCGCGTGGAGATGGCTGGAGGCCGTTGGGAGATCCAGTCGAGTCCGGGAGACGGGACGCGGGTGGTGGCGGAGTTCCCGCGGGACCGGGTGGTGCGCCAGTGACTACCGCCATCCGCCCCCCCGGCGAGGGACCGCCCATGCGGATCCCCATGCGGGTGCTGGCAGTGGACGATGACCGAGGATTCCTTCAGGAGATCCGGGAGCTCTTGGAGGACGAGGGCTTCGAGGTCGCCGGAACGGCCTCCGACGGCACCGAGGCCGTGGCCCTGGCCGACGAACTCAGTCCCGACGTGATCTTGATGGACCTGCGCATGCCGACCCTCGACGGGATCGGGGCCACGCGCATCATCAAGCAGCACCTTCCCTTCACGCAGGTGGTCATCCTGTCCGCCTACGACGATCCCGGCCTCCAGGAGGGCGCCGAGGAGGCCGGAGTGTACTGCTACCTCATCAAGGGGTGCCGCTCGCAGCTTATCCGGGACGTCTTGCTGCAAGCCTGGTCCTTCAAAGCAAGCTTGGAGGTGCGGGGCTCGTCGGAGAGTTGACCGCGGAGCGCGGTCGACCCCGGCGGAGGGGAGGGATCGGAAGGGTGAGTCAGACTCCTTCGATCTGATCGACCTGGACGAGCTCCTTGGCCAGCCGGTCGATGGCTTCGGCCGGAAATCGACGGTGGCCTCCCAGGGTGCGCGAGTGAGGCAGCTTTCCGTCCTTCGCCCACCGGGTCACGGTCTTGGGGGACACGTGGAGGATCTCGGCCACTTCCGCGGTCTTCAGGTATCCGATCGCCTTGTGTTCGGCCACGGTCACACTTCCTCCTCGCCTAGCGCATGGATATACCGCGAGCAGTGCAATCGTACTCTACCGGGGCAGAAACGCAATGCTCCGAAAGGGCAAAGGCCGGTCCTCTCGGACCGGCCTTTGCGGCGAACGAGCGGGAACTCAGCTCTTCTTCCGGCCCCTCGCCGTCAGGGCCTTCCGGCTCCCTCCGACCTGGATCGGGATCTTCTTGGCCCCGTCCTGCCGGGCAGCCTTGGGCACCACGATCTCGAGGATGCCGTTCTCGTACGTAGCGGAGATGTCGCCGTCCTTCACGCCTTCGGGCAGCAGGACGCTCCGCTCGAACGAGCCGTACCGGCTCTCCAGGCGGTAGGTGCCTTCGCCCTCGGTGCGCTCTTCGTGCCTGCGCTCACCGCGGATCCGGAGCACGTTGTCCTGGAGGCCGATATCCAGGTCCTTCTCCGGATCGATGCCGGGAAGCTCCGCCCGCACCACCAGGTCCTCACCGCGGGTAAGCACGTCCACGGCGGGGACCCAGCCGTTCCGGGCGAAGGTTTCCCAGGGCAGGGAGACGGTCGGCCGGTCGAAGATCCGGCGCATCAGTCCACTCAACCGGGGATGACCTGTCAACTGATCTGATGCTCTGGGCAGAGTAAATCTAATAGCATTTCTATCAAGGTTTGCGCCCGGCGGTTCCCCCGCCTCGCTTCAGCTTTGAGCGGCCTCTCCCGGGCAGAGATCCCGGCCTCGGTCAGTCCGAGCGGCCCAGTGCCGAGCGGATCCTGGATTCGAGCCCGGCAGGGAGCTCCTCACGCCCGCACTTGCTCCGGACGATGGCCTGCAGCCGCGTCCGGAACTCCTTTCGGTCCAGGCAGTCCTCGCACTCGGCCAGGTGCCGCTCGATCGGGATACGAGCCTCCTGCGGCACCTCATGGTCGAGGTACCGTTCGAGGAGGTTCAGGACCTCGCCGCAGTCAGTCTCTGACCAGTCCACGTTCGCGCACCACTTCCCACAACCGCCGTTCCAGCGCCTTTCTTCCCCGGTGGAGCCGGGACATCACGGTCCCCATGGGGATCCCCAGCATGTCGGCGATCTCCCGATAGGAGAACCCCTCGACGTCCGCGAGCAGAACGGCCATCCGGAACTGCTCGGGCAGTGACTCCAGGGCCGCCTGGACGTCCTCGTCCGGCAGCGCCTCGAGCACCTCGGCCTCTGCCGACGCGCCCGCTCCTTCCCTTGCCAACCGGTCGTACAGGTACCACTCCTCCACCGTGTCCTCCGGCACGACCTGGGGCTCCCGCTGCCGCTTCCGGTAGCTGTTGATGTAGGTGTTGGTGAGGATCCGGTAGAGCCACCCCCGGAGGTTGGTCCCCGGGCGGAATCCCGAGAAGCCCCGGTAGGCTCGGAGGTACGTCTCCTGGAGGAGGTCCTCCGCATCCGCCCGATTCCGGGTCAGCCGGAGGGCCGCCGCAAACAGTTGGCGCATGAGCGGGAGGGCCTCTCGCTCGAACCGCTCATCGAGCTCCGTTCCGGTGCCGGGGGGTCCGCTCGCTCGCGCGTCCCGGCGCTTGCCAGCTCGGGGGGAGCTACCCTCCCGGGCCCCCCGCCTCGCCGCCTCGCTCACCGCGCCGTCATCCCCTTCGGCCACGGCCCCAGCATACCGGGCTTCCTACCGCCACCCGTCGGACCGGACGGGATGTGGGAACATGGGGCGGAGGACCGATGGCGGACGACGATCGACGCGGGCGCTGGCAGGGCTTCGACCTGGGCGGAGGGAACCGGGACCCCCGTTCACGGTGGCGGTTCTCCGTCGGGTACGTCCTGATCGGGCTCCTCGTCCTGTACTTCGTTCAGTCCCTCTTCGTAACCGGAGCCACCGAGCTCCGCTACGACGAGTTCAAGCAGGCGGTCGAGCGAGACCGGATCGTCGGGGTCGTGCGCATCTCCGAGACCCAGATCAGCGGCACCCTCGTGCAGAGGGACGGGAGCCGAGTTCAGTTCCGAGCCACGCGGCCGCCTGACCTCCAGGACGACGAGCTGATCCCTCTCCTGGAGCAGAACAACGTCCAGTACACGGGAGAGCAGCCCAGCGCGATCACCAGCTTCCTGCTGTCGTGGATCCTGCCCATCCTCATCCTCGTCCTCATCTGGAGCTTTGTGTTCAGACGGATGGCCGGGGGCGGGGCCGCCGGGGCCCTGAACCTCGGCCGGCGCGGCGTGAAGATCTACGACCGCAAGGACCTCAAGACCACCTTCAACGACGTGGCCGGCGTCGACGAGGCCGTGGAGGAGCTCGGGGAGATCGTAGAGTTCCTCAAGAACCCCAAGAAATACCAGCGGCTCGGCGGGCGGATCCCCAAGGGCGTGCTGCTCCTCGGCCCGCCCGGGTGCGGCAAGACCTTGCTGGCCCGGGCGGTGGCCGGCGAGGCAGGCGTCCCCTTCTTCTACATGTCCGGCTCGGAGTTCGTGGAGATGTTCGTGGGACTCGGCGCGGCCCGCGTCCGCGAGCTCTTCCAGCAGGCCAAGGACAAGGCTCCGTGCCTTGTCTTCCTGGACGAGCTGGACACGATCGGGAAGACCCGGGCCGGAGCGCTGGGCGCCGGGATGGGCTCCCACGACGAGCGGGAGCAGACGCTCAATCAGCTGCTCGTGGAGATGGACGGGTTCGACACGTCCAAGGGGGTCATCATCATGGCCGCCACCAACCGGCCGGACGTCCTGGACCCGGCGTTGCTCCGGCCGGGGCGGTTCGACCGCCAGGTGGTGGTGGACAGGCCGGACCTCAAGGGGCGAGAAGCGATCCTCAAGGTGCACGCCCGCGACGTGAAGATGGCGGCCGACGTCGAGCTTCAGGTGATCGCGGCGCGCACTCCCGGGTTCACCGGGGCCGACCTGGCGAACGTGGTGAACGAGGCGGCGCTTCTCGCGGCGCGGCGGGAGAAGGACGCCGTGACCATGGCCGAGCTCGACGAGGCCATCGACCGAGTCATCGCCGGGCTCGAGCGGAAAAGCCGTGTCATCAGCGAGAAGGAGCGCGAGATCGTGGCCTTCCACGAGATGGGCCACGCTCTCGTCGCCCTGTCGGTGAAGAACTCCGACCCCGTGCACCGGGTGAGCATCATCCCTCGGGGTGCGGCGGCCCTCGGCATGACGATCCAGCGGCCGCTCGAGGACCGCTACATCGTCACGGAGCCCCAGCTCCAAGATCGGCTGACGGTGCTGCTGGGAGGACGCACGGCGGAGGAGCTGGTGTTCCGGCAGATGTCCACCGGGGCGCAGGACGACCTCCAGCGAGCCACCGAGATCGCCCGGGCCATGGTGACCGAGTACGGGATGAGCCCCAGACTCGGCCCGCTCTCGTTCGGGCGCGACGGGTTCCGGAGTCCGGAGGGCAGGATGCTGTTCCCCGGGGAGCGCCCGGAGATGTCCGAGGAGACCGCGAAGATGGTCGACCAGGAGGTCACCAGGATCGTCGGCGAAGCCCATCAGCGCGCCCAGGACATCTTGGAGAGCCAGCGAGATCTCCTCGATGGCCTGGCCCGTCTACTGATGGTCCAGGAGGTCCTGGAGGGGAAGGAACTCGATCGATACGTGAAGGACGGGGAGCCCGTTCCCGACCCGGAGGTCGTGGCGGCCGCGCTTCGCCGCGGTGCCGAGGCCGACGAAGGAGTCAGCGAGGAGAAGAAGACCCGGGTCGGCACCGCCCCCAGAGCACGGACCGCTCGGCCGGCGTCGCCCCGCGAGGACCGGCCCACGGAAAAGCTCCCCGCGCCGGACCGGCCAACGGAGGAAGTTCCCCGTCGTCCCTAACGGCGGGTGACGAGCAGGTCGGTCCTTCCCCGGAACCGGTCGAGGAACCGGTAGAAGTTCCGCTTCGACAAGCGCCGGCGCTCCTCCTCCGAGGTAGCCGCCCATCGCCGGTGCTCGTGCCGCAGGATCGGAACGTCCACCCGCACCACCCGCAACCCCAGTGCCTTGGCTTGGAAGCACAGGTCGATGTCGGCCGCCCGGTAGAACCGGTAGCGCTCGTCGAGGGACACACCCTGGGCGAGGAGCTCGCGGCGGAACGCCATCAGGTATCCCTCCACCGCATCGACCTCCGGGCCCTCGGCCTCCTTGAACAGGCGCAGATCGTGGGTGACGAGACCGTACGGCCCGGCGATCCCCACCGAAGGATCGGACAGCGCATCCTCGAGCGGGCCGTACGGGTCCCCCACCGCCTCCACGGAGCCATCGGCAACCAGAACCATCCGACCGACCGAGCGCCGGAGGCCGGCGCTCCTCGCGGCGCCGAACCCCGGGTCTGCGGCCAGCCGGATCGCCTCGACGCCGTCCGGCCACGTCCCCGGCGGTTCCGGCCACGTCTCCACGACGACGTGGTGCACCGAGCGGCCGCCCTCGAACCCGCGGAAGGAGGCGATGCCCCGGAGCACGTCCTCGGGCCAGCTCTCCGAGAGCCACTGCACGGTAACGTCGAAGGTGGGCTCGCTCTCGAGCACGGAGGGCACCTGCTGGTACTGCACCCGGCGATGCCCCGCCGTCCCCAAGGCAGGCTCAGGCGAGAGATCGAAGCTCCCGTCTGGTCGATCGGTCACCTCGAAGCCCAGAGCTCGGATGCGCTCCCGGAGCTCGTCCGCCGTCGAGAAGTCACGTGCCCGCCGTCGCTCGGCGCGCTCCTGTGCCAGTCGGCGAGCCTCCGTGGGAGGATCGCTCACGTCCCCGCGCTCCCCTCCCGAACGAACGCTCGGGTCCCAGAGTCTCGAGCGGTCGCACGCTTCATTCTTCGGGGGAGAAGGTATCCAGGATGCGGCGGAAGTTCTCGGCGATGCCTTTCCGATCGGGGCCGATCCACCCTCCGCCCAGGATGATCCGGTCCACCAGGCCATCGAACGCAGCGAGACGCTCTCGGCACTCGTCCGCCGGGCCCGTGATGGCGAAGGTGTCGACCATCGGCATGGAGAGCTCGGCGAGCTTCGCCAGGTCGCCCGCGGCGTAGGCCTCACGGAGCGGGGCGATCTTTTCCTCGAAGCCATGAAGCGCGAGGACGGGCGCGTACGTCCGCGTGGTGGCGTAGAAACCGATCTGGAGCGCGGCCTCGTACCGGTTCCGCTCCTGGTCCTCGCCCATCTGGAGGATCACGCTGGTGGTCACGCTCACGTCCGCGGGTTCTCGCCCGGCGTCCGTGACGCCACGCTCGACCGCGGGGCGGACCACTTCGGCCACGTATTTCGGGGACGTCAGAGGATGCCCAAGCACTCCGTCGCCCACCCGCCCGGCTGCCTCGCACATCCGCTCGTTCACCGCCGCAAGGTAGATGGGGACTTCCTCGACCGGGGCGGCGCCCGGGAAGGGCGGCATCGTGACCGTGAAGAACCTCCCGCGATGGTCGACGGGCTGTCCCCGGAACGTCCCCAGCACCGCCCGCACCACGTCGACGTATTCCTCCATCTTCGGCGCCGGATGTTCGAAGGGCACCGAGAACCGCCGCTCGTTGACTCGCTTCACCTGGGAGCCGAGGCCCAGGACGAACCGACCGCGTGAGACCTCCGCGAGATCCCGAGCGGTCATGGCGGTGATGGTGGGGCTGCGGGGAAAGGCCAGGGCGATGTCGGTCCCCACCAGGACCCGAGAGGTCGCCTGAGCGACGAGGGCGGCCTGGACGTAGGCCGTCGACGACGTCTCGGCCACCCACACGCTCTCATAGCCTCGTTCCTCAGCGGCCCGGGCGAGGCCGGGCATGTCGCCCAGGGGACCGGCGACGACGATGCCAACGTCGGGCATGGCGAGGGCAAGCCTATCGGGCGCCCTGCTACCCCGCCTTCCCTCTGGACGATCCTCCGGACCGCTTCGCCTCACTCGTACCTGGCGACTCGCGCCGCTCGACCACGATCGACCAGTCGGCAGCCAGAGCGGCGATGGCGCCGATGGCCGCCCAGACCGGGGCCACCAGGGCGCCCACCACCCCCAGGGTCAGAGGGATCTCGATCATGCTCCGTCCCTCGGAGTCCTTGATGATGATGCGCCGGACGTTGCCCTCTCGGACCAGTTCGCGGATCTTCGCCACCAGAGCGTCGCCCCTGACCCGCAGCTCCTCCGTCCAAACCTTCTCGTCGCTCATCTCCATGCCTCCTGCTCGGATCGTCCCGACACGTTCCTCCTACCCCAACGCCAGCCGGGCAACCAGGTCTCGCTCGGGTGTTTCGAGCCACGGAGGATCGCCGGCCGCGGCGTCCTCGGCCATGTGCTCGGGCCTCGACGTGGCCGGGATCGCCACGTGACACCGACGATCGCTGAGGATCCACTTCAGCAGCGCCTGGCTCCAGGTCCTCACGCCGAACTCCTCAAGTGGAGCAAGCTTCGCCGGATGGGGAGCTCTCCTCATGAGCGCTCCCTCCGCGAACGGACGCATCACCACGACACCCAGCCCCAGGTCCTCCGCGAGGGGGAGGATCCGCTCCTCGACCTCGCGCTGAAGCGGGTTGTAGGGGATCTGAACGGCGGCGATCCGCCCCGACCGCATCACCTCAGCCAGCTGGTCGAACGCCGCCGCGCTGTAGTGGGTCGCTCCGATCGCGGCCACCGCTCCCCCGTCCCGCAGCTCCTCGAGCAGCCGGAGCTGCTCCCCCCAGGCCGCCAGGTTGTGCACTTGATAGAGGTCCACGCGCCCCCCGAACAGCGCAAGGGCCCGGCGCGCCTGCGTCCGGCCCTCCTCCACCGTCCCCGCCCATACCTTCGTGGCCACCAGGGCCTGGTGGCGGCGACCGTCGAGCGCGGCGCCGAGGACTCCTTCCGCCCGGCCGTACATCGGCGAGGAGTCGAAAAACCGAGCGTCCCACTCCAGGGCGGTGTCCACCACCGCGCGCGCGTTCTGTTCCGCGAGCCGCCCCCGGATGTCGAACGTGCGCCAGGTGCCCATGCCCACAACGGGGACGGTAAGCCCGGACGCTCCGAGCTTCCGCTCTTCCATCTGAGTGAGCTCCTTCGGGTTATCGCGTGAGATCCCGCCGGGAGAACCACCACAGCGCGGCGGCCAGCGCCACCCCCGCCAAACCGGCGAGCGCGACCGCGTCCACGGCGATCGGCTTCCCGGAAAGGAAGTCGGCAGCTCGGAAGTAGTGGAACGGCGACGCGTACCGGGCGCCGGATACCTCGTTGATCAAGAGCGCGATGAAGTTCACGAAGTACCAGACCACGATGATCGCCACCGTCATCCCGATGGCCCGGCTCCGAAGGCTGGACCGGGCCGAGAGCAGGAGCCCCACCATGCCCAGCGATACGAACAGCAGCCACGATCCAAGGAATGGTCGCCACAGATCGGCCATCGTGAGCTCGTCCATGCGTTTCACCGTGAGGGTGGCCAGGAGCACGCCGGCCAACGCCCCGGCCTCCGCGGCCGTCACCGCGGTCGCCGTGGCCGCGGCCTTGCCCAGGAGGAACCGAACCCTTCCGACGGGCCGAGCCAGCACGAGGTCCACGGTCCCCCGCTCCACCTCCGCCGCCACCGCGCCGGCCGCGACGGAGAGCGCCGCCCCGGTGAAGATGGCCAGCGTGATGGGGTGGGTCATCGCCGAGGCCACCCACCCGGTGGGGGTGAAGAAGTCCACCGATCCGCCCAGGAAGGCCTCGATGGCCTCCGGCGGCTGGCTGAAGAACTTCGGCGCGTTCTCGAGGGCCGCCCGCGGAGCGTCACCGAGGAACGCGGACGAGGCCAGCAGGACGAGATAGTGAAACGCTGCCGCCCCCAGCATCAGGAACACCATGGACCGGCCGACCTGACCCACCGATTGGCGGAGGACGCGTAGCATCATCGTCCTCCGCCGTAGACCTCGAAGAAGGCCTCCGCCAGGCTCTCGGGCTCGGCCAGGAACTCCTGGACCGGAAGCGTCGCCAGAGCCTGGATGAGGGGCTGCATGTCTCCTCGATATTCGAACCGGAACCGGGTGCCGTCCCCGTCGAACGCCGATACGCCGGGCAGGGAAAGTCGGGTCGGGTCGGAGAGCGGCTCCTTGAGCACCACCGTGCAGTGGCGGACGCGCTCGCCGGTGAGGTCGTCCGCGGCCCCCACCCGAACCAGCCGCCCCGCCCGGATCACTCCGACCCGGTCGGCGGTCTCCTCGACCTCCGACAGGATGTGGGATGAGAGGAACGTGGTCCCGCCGCCACTCCGATGTTCGGCCAGGAGCGCGACGAACCGCTCCTTCATGAGCGGATCCAGACCTTCGGTGGGCTCGTCCATGATCGCCAGCGGAGGCCGATGCTGGAACGCCTGGATGATGCCGACCTTCTGCTTCATCCCCCGGGAATACAGGCGAACCTGCCGCTTCAGGTCGGCCTTCGACAGCTCGAACCGGTCACACAGCTCGCCGCGGCGCACGGGAGGCCGCGGATGGAGCGAGCCCAGGTACTCCAGGCACTCTTCCCCGGTCAGCTGGGGCCACAGGGTGAACTCGCCGGGGAGGTAACCGACCAGGCTGAGCACGGCTTTCAGCTCCTTGCGCACGTCGTGGCCCATGACGCTGATCGTCCCCGCGGTGGGGGCGATGAGGCCGAGCACGCAGCGGAGGGTGGTGGTCTTGCCCGCGCCGTTGGGCCCCAGGTAGCCGAAGGTCTCCCCCTCCCGAACGGAGAGGGAGACTTCGTCCACCGCCGTCTTCCGTCCGTACCGCTTGACCAGGTCCTGGATCTCGATGGCGCCTGCTGCCATTGCTCTTGTTCCTACCATAGACTGCGCCCATGTCCGATCGTTGGGCGACGTTCGACTGCTATGGGACCCTGATCGACTGGGAGGGCGGGATGCGGGCCGCCTTCAGCCGTATCTGGCCGGATGCCGACGCCGAGCAACTGGTGAAGATCCACCACGCCGTCGAGCCCCTGGTCCAGGAGGTGCGGGTGAGCGGACGGCCGCTGCCCTATCGGGAAGTGCTGCGACGGTGCCTGCTGGCCATCGGCGCCATCGAGGGCAGGGACCTCCCGTTCGGGCTCGACAGCTCGCTTGCCGACTCCCTGCCGCAGTGGCCCCCCTTCCCGGAGGTGTCGGACGCCCTGGCCCAGCTCCGCACGCGAGGATGGCGCCTGGCGATCCTGTCCAACATCGATCCGGATCTCCTCCCCGCCTCACTCGAACAGATCGGGGTCCGCATCGACCTCACCATCACCGCCACCGAGGCCGGCTCCTACAAGCCCCAGCCAGGGCACTGGGAGAGGTTCTTCGAGCGGTCCAAGGCCGAGAAGGACCAACACGTGCATGTGGCTGCCAGCCCCTTCCACGACCTCAGGCCCGCCGCCAAGCTGGGGCTGAAGGCGGTGTGGATCAACCGACTGGGCGAGAAGAGCCGGACTCCCCGCGAGGCGGAACTCTCCGACCTGTCGGGGCTCCCGGACGAGCTCGAACGGCTGGTCCCTGCGTCCGAGTAGATCTCAGAACCTCCTCGCGGCGTTCACATTCCCTTCACATGCGGGCGGCACCATGGCCCCAGACGGAAGGACGCCGTCGAGAGGAGGTCGACATGCGACGGGGGATGGGAATCGTGGTACTGCTCCTGGCGATCCTGGTTGCGATCGCCATCGGGGTCGGCGCCTACAACGCGGGGCTCCACCAGGCCGTTGTGGATAGCGGCCGGGCGGAAGAGGTGGTCCGGGTGATCGGTCCGGGGTACGGGTACGGGTTCTTCCCGTTCGGCTTCATCCTCTTCCCGCTGCTCTTCATCGGACTGTTCTTCCTGCTCGGCCGGCTGTTCTGGCGCGGGCGCTGGGGGGACCACCCCCATCCGCACTGGGGCCCGGGCCCATACGGCAAGGGGCCGTCCAGGTTCGAGGAGTGGCACCGCCGCCAGCACGAGGAAGGCGCGGGAGGCAGTCCAGAGGAGACCGCGAGCCTTTAGGCGGACAGACGCGGACGACGGGGCGGGGGCTCTTGCCTCCGCCCCCTCCCTTCGTCACGCTTCCACCGCACGCGGGATTGCCCATGAGGACCATCCTGGTCGTCGAGGACGAGATGAAGATCGCGCGGCTAGTTCGCGACTATCTCGCCCATGCCGGGTTCGACGTCATCGTCACCGGGGACGGAGAGTCGGCGTTGGCGAGCGCGCGCGGGCACAAGCCCGATCTGATCGTCCTCGACCTGGGGCTTCCCGGGCGCGACGGGCTGGATGTCGCCCGGGAGCTCCGCCGAACCTCGAACGTCCCCATCGTCATGCTCACCGCGCGCGGGGACGAGTCGGACCGCGTGGTCGGGCTCGAGCTCGGGGCCGACGACTATGTCGTCAAACCGTTCAGTCCGAAGGAGCTCGTGGCCAGGGTCCGGGCAGTGCTCCGGCGTTCGAGCGCGGCGGCTGCCGGAGGCCCGGAGGTGCTCCGAGTCGCCGACGTCGAGCTCGATCTTCCGCGGATGCGAGTGATCGTCGGCGGGCGCCGAGTCGAGGTCACGCCGACGGAGTTCGAGCTGCTGGCCACGCTGATGCGGGAGCCCGGGCGAGTGTTCACCCGGGGGCAGCTCCTGGCCGCCATCCACGGCGTGGCGTTCGAATCGTACGAGCGGGCCATCGACGCCCATGTGAAGAACGTCCGGAAGAAGATCGAGCCGGCGGCGGGGCGGCCCCGCTACCTGATCACCGTCCGCGGGGTGGGATACCGCTTCACCGATGCATGACCATCGGCACGACCACCCGTACGGGCCGCCGTGGTGGGGACGCAAATCGGGTCACGGCCGGGGATCCCGGCCACCGTGGTGGCCGGAGAACGAGCCGTTCTCGCGCTCCGGTCCGGAGGCGTGGCATGGGATGCGGCGGCACTTCGTGCGCCGCGTCGGCCTGTTCCTGCTGCTCTTCTTCGGGCTCATGTTCGTGGTCAACGCGCTGGCGTGGGCGCTCATCTCGGGAATGTTCGACGGCGAACGGGACGGAGGCTTCGGTCCGGCAGTCGTCATCCTCAGTTTCGGGCTGTTACTCGTGTTCTTCGCCATCGGGCGAGCCGTCAGGCGCATGGCCGCCCCCGTCGGCGACGTCATGGAAGCCGCCGACCGCGTAGCGGCGGGCGACTACTCCACCCGGCTCCAGGAGCGAGGACCGCGAGAGATGCGGCGCCTGGCCCGCTCCTTCAACGCCATGGCCCAGAGGCTCCAGGCAAGCGAGGAACAGCGTCACAACCTGCTCGCCGACGTCACGCACGAGCTTCGCACACCGCTGTCGGTGATCCAGGGAAATCTCGAAGGCCTGCTCGACGGGATCTACCCGCCGGACCGAGCCCACGTGGAACCGGTCCTCGAGGAGACCAGGGTGATGTCGAGGCTTCTCGAGGACCTCCAGACACTCTCAACGGCCGAGGCTGGCGTTCTCCGCCTGCATCGAGAGTCCCTCGACCCGGCCGAACTCGTCGGGGACGCCGTGGCCGCGTTCAGATCTGCCGCGGCGGCGGGGGGCATCGCGCTCGAGGGACGCGTGCCGCCGGGCCTCCCGTCGGTGGAGGCCGACCCGGTGCGGATCGGTCAGGTCCTCGCCAACCTCCTGCACAATGCCATGCACCACACGCCCGCCGGCGGCTCCGTGGTGGTGGCGGCCCACCGGGCCGAGAACGGCGGAGTCGCGTTCACGGTCACGGACACTGGAGCGGGCATCCCTCCGGAGGATCTGCCGCATGTGTTCGACCGATTCGTGAAAGCGTCAGACTCGGGAGGTGCGGGCCTCGGTCTGGCCATCGCCAAGAGCCTCGTGGAGGCGCACGGCGGCGCGATCACCGCCGAGAGTGAACCGGGGCGCGGGACGACGATGCGGTTCGTGCTCCCGGCGACGGGGTAGCGGGCCGCTCGCCGGAATCTCGCTCAGGCCTCGTAGCCCTCGACCGTTCCCGCGTCCCGAACCCGCGCGTCGTTTGGATCATCACCGGCAGAGCGCAGCGCTCGTCGCTGATGCAGCAGGTCCCAACACTGATCCAACGTGACGGAGATCTCCTTGAGACGCTCGCGATCGCTCTCGCTGGCCTGCCCGCGCGATTCCCGCTGCCAGAGTGCGTGCTCCTCCTCGGCCAGCTCGTTGATGCGGCCGATGACTCTCTGGTCCTCCATGCGATTGCACCTCCTGTATTGCTCTTGGTGTCTAGCCCGTCGGCCCGACCAGCTTCCAGCCACTCTGCCAGCTCCACCCGTTGCGCATGTTGAGGGTGATGTTGAGGAGCGCGAGCGCTTCCAGGGCCCGAGCCATCGAGAGCGAGCCAGCGTCGATGGGTCGGAGGCCGATCGATTCCACAAGCTCGAGGACAGTCGCCTTCGCCTGGCCGTCGTCTCCGGCCACGAAGCCGTCGAGCTGAATTCCGTCAACGATGGGGTCGGTCTGGCGGCCGGCGAATACCGTGTTGAAGGCCTTCACCACGCGGGCCGCCGGGACACGGCTCTGGATCTGCTCCGCCGCGGATGTGCCGTCGATGGCCTGTGCCGGGTCGTTCGGATCCATGCGGTTCGTGACGTCCACGACGATCTTGCCTGTCAGCGCGTCACCGAGCTCGGCCAACAGGCCGTCGAGGTCCGGGTACGAAACCGCGAAGACGGCGACGGCGGCGGCCTCAACCGCGTCCTTGTTCGACCCGGCCGCCTGGGCTCCGGTCTCTTTGGCGCAGAGTTCCGCGTCCTCCTGGCTTCGCGAGCTCAAGGTGACGGTGTGGCCGGCACGAACGCTCGACCCGGCGAGAGCCCGGCCTACGTTTCCGGCACCGATGATGGCGATGTTCACCTGATCCTCCTTCTCGCCTGGCCCGATGCTCCAATGGATCCGTCCTGGAGCCATCCCCGCACAACCTGCCGGGCGGTGTCCATATTCCTCCTTTGAAGGCTCGCCTGGATCGGAGCGAGGCGAGTCTGAGGCGAGGTTCAGGTCATTCCCGAAATCCGCCTCCGCCTCTTCACTGGGAACAGACGTGAGAACCGCTCAAGATCGGCCCGAAATGCGTCGCTTTTCCGGGGCGATGACGTCAGACCCGCGTGTCGTGGGCGTGTCGCCGCTGAAGGGACTTCGCCGTGGACTGCGCGGGCTGGGCGGCTCGGGAACCGGCCTTCTCGTGCTTCTCCTGGCCGCCCCGCTGGGGGCGACCCTGACCCTCCGAGCCGTCCCACGGCTCGACGTGGCGTTCGAGTCCATCTTTTTCCACCTGGTTGCGGTGAGCGCCATCGCCGCGTGCGCCCTTCTGGTCGCGTTGTTCACGGCCATTGTGGCGGCGCAGGCTCGGCAGGCCGCCCCCGTCCTCCTCGCCCTGGGCTGCGTGTTCGTGGGAGCCTTCATGCTCGCCCACGGCCTTACCACTCCCGGCATCGGCGGGCGCCCCATGAACCTATGGGTGGCCAGGTTCCCCGTCCTCGCACTGGCCGGATTCGCCCTGTGCCTTGGCACAGCGGCCACCCGGGCGACCAGCGCCCCAAAGCGTCTCGTGACCCGATTCCCCAGGGCCACCTTGGCTGCGGTTACCGCAGCAGCGGTTGCCGGATCACTCTCGATCGTGGTGCGTCCGACCACCGGCCTCGGGGATCGTCCGTTCGCGTTCGAGTCCACCCTCACCCATCTCGTCATCGTGGCGAGCGGGCTGATCCTCCTGGTGACGGGTGCCATGCATTGGCAGCGCTGGCGACTGGGTCGGGACAGGGTCCAGCTCGGTCTGGTGGTCGCGTGCTGGCTCTCGGTCGACGCCCTGATCTCGTTCGAGGTCGGCCAGTTTTGGCGAATCTCCTGGTGGGACTATCACGCGTACCTGCTTGCCGGCTTCGCCGCGGCCGCCTGGGCCGTGGTGACGGAGTCGCGCCGCGCGCGGAGCGTCCATCGGGCCATCGCCACCGTATCGATCACGGATCCACTGGAGCACATCGCTCGCGGCTACCCTGAGGCCCTGAACGCATTGGTGGGCGCGGTGGAGGCCAAGGACCGATACACCCACGGCCATTCCGTCCGCGTTGCCGACCTATCCGTCCGTATCGGTCTTCGCCTCGACCTAGGCCCGGACGCGCTCCGGGCGCTGGCTCAAGGCGCATACCTCCACGACATCGGGAAGATCGGGGTCCCCGACGAGGTCCTCAACAAGCCTGGAAAACTGACCGACGACGAGTGGACATGGATCGACGCGCACCCGAACGTGGGATGGGAGATGGCCAGCCGCGCGCCCTCGCTTCGGAACGCGCTTGCAGTGATCCGCCACCACCATGAAC
This sequence comes from Actinomycetota bacterium, assembly GCA_036001425.1. GTDB lineage: Bacteria > Actinomycetota > UBA4738 > UBA4738 > CALAEC01 > DASYVD01. Next base: position 22,109 of record DASYUI010000026.1, on the reverse strand, counting down.
GCTGGGACGGCACCGGTTACCCGGACAAGATGACCGGCAAGGCCATCCCGATGGCCGCTCGGATCGCTGCCCTGGCCGACGTGTGGGACGCGCTGACTTCCGACCGAGCCTACCGGCCGGCTTGGGAGTTGGATCGAGCTCTCTCCCACATCGCCGCGGCAAGCGGCGCCCTCTTCGATCCGCTCTGCGTGGAGGCCTTCCTCGAGCTCGTGGCCGAGCGGAGCCTCTGGCCCGAACGCTCCGTAGCGGAGCTTGATGCCTTGTCCGCTGCAGCCGAGGCCTGCCATCCCCTGGCCCAACGTCGCCCGGCCTGAGCGCGGTGCTCAGTAAGGAGTAAGGAGGATCAGCGCACCCAGGAGGTGACTGCGAGGGTGTTCCCCCCAGCGTCCAGGATCCGATGCGCCCCCGAGCCATCGGGTCGCATGAGGTACAGAGAGGCTCCGTACCAGCCCTCACCGGCGCGATTCCGTCGGAGCTGCTCGGCGGTAGCGCCCCGATCGCTGCTGAAGACGATCCATCGACCATCGGGGGGCACACCGGGAAGCCGTCGAGCCCTTCCCATTCAGTAAGCCTCGTGGCTCCAGAGCCAGCGGGGGGGCGGAGACGTTTACAAGGGCCGACTTCGACTTCGCGCTAGGCTCGTTCGATCATCCCGACGAACGCCGTTCCCTGTCCCGCCGGTGAAGGGATTGAGACTGCCGGCTTGCCGGTCGAGGGATCGATGACCGCGATCATTCCCGGCATCGCCACGTAGACCCCGCTGGGGCCGGAGCCCAGCGCGGAGACCGAAGCGTCCATCGTCCGGGTCCCCAGAGGCGTGAGTGCCTCCCCGTCGAAAGTCCACACCCGCGACCCGGAGGCCACCACCAGGGTGCCGTCTGAGGCCACGATGGCGTGCGTTTCGGCCCCGCGGGAAGGCACGAAATCGACCTCCTGGCTCTGGATGACCTTCACCTCATCCGTGTCCATCACCGCCACGAGGTCGCGGGCCGTGTCCACCACGTACAGGCGTTCCCCGTCTGGCGAGAGGGCCATGGCCTCGTCGGAGGGATCGGCTCCCCACAGCTTCTTCGGGAGCACGACACAGTGAGCCCATCCCTCATCCATGCTAAGGGTGTGGATGAACGCCACCGGCGAACCCACGTTGGCGTGCCCCTCCGCGTAGGTGGCCGGCTGGGTCGTGTAGAGCGTGTAGAGCATGTCTCCGTCCGGAGACGGGAGCTGCTCCAGGCGGGTCCCGCTCATCGTCTCCACGACGGCGCTCTTCGTGCGTGTGCCTACGGGCGAGACCTTGCCCCTCCCCAGATCGAGCCGGGCCACGCGGTAGGCGACCGGATCCGTGGGAGGAAGGAAGCTGATGAGATAGAGGCTCTCTCCGTCGGTCGAGAAGGCCTCGGGCTCGAAGTTCCCCTCGAGCCGGTAGCGAGTCGGCTCGTCGTCCCCAGTCGGGTCGGCCACCACGATGGTGGTGGAAGCCCGGGGCTCGGGGATCCAGGGGCTCCTCCCGGCCGGGATCGGAGCCATCAGCGCCACCAGGGAACCGTCGGCGGAGGCCACGCGCACGCTCAGCCTGCCCGGGACCGAGACATTCGACACCACCGCGCCGGTGGCGGCGTCGCTCGCTTCCAAGAGCGTCGCCCGGCCGGAGACCCGGGTTGTGAACACGTTCGACCAGTCGCCCAGAGCGGGGACCCCGGATCCCTCGAACAGCACTTCCCCGGTGGACGGATCCACCGACTTCACGCCGATGCTCGACCCCAGCAGCAGGATGCCTTGAGGTGCCCGGGCCACCGGACCGGGATTGCTGGCACGAGGTTGCTGCGAGGTGCAGGCGGACAGGACCACCGCGAGGACCAGTAAGGGCATCCTCATCCTCATCCCGCTCTCCCTTCTTCCGGCCGAGGGCGTGGCTCCGAAGACTGATACACGGTGGGACCCTGTTCGGTTCCCTCGGAGAGCCATCCGCGTCCACCTTCAGACGACGGGAGACGGGGAGCGGTTCATGGAAACGGGCGAGGTTCTAGCGAGAGCTTTTGGGGCGTTCGGACTTCGCCGGTGGGTCCGGCCATCCGAGTCCTTCCCACGGGTCGTATTCGACCTCGAGGGCCTCCTGCGGCGGGCGCTCATTCTCGGGAATGTTGCGAAGGTTGAGCCGGATCCTGGTCCAGGTGGTGCTTCGCCCTCGCATCGAGTCCACCAACACGTCGGCGGGGGCAAGGTATGACCAGACGCCCGGATGCTTGGCCTTCCAGCGCTCCAGCCCCTCTAGGGCCTCGGCTTCGGTGGCCGCCCGGGCGATCTCGATGAGCGGCATGGTCGTCCGCCGCCGCCCGGTGGGCCCGGCCCTCTTCCCCGGTGCCGGAGGGGGAACGAGCCCTTCGGGCTCTCGCCACTCCTGTCGTCGCTTCGAGGGTTGTGCCCGCGGCGGCTCGCCGGGCTGTTTGGCGAATTGGGGAGGCCAGGCGGCGTCGCCGAACCCGGCCTCCTCGTGCTGGGCCGACAGCTCGAGCAGGGCATCGAGGGACCCGGCGTCCTCGTCGATGCCCTTCCACGAATCGCCGATCTCGGCGAACCGCTCGGGCATGCTTTCGATGGTGAAGGCTTCGGGCTCGCAGTCCGGCACCTCGTCCCAGGAAAGGGGGGCGGAGACCCGGGCGTCGGGAGTGGGGCGAACGGAATAGGCGGAGGCGACCGTCCGATCCTTGGCGTTCTGGTTGTAGTCGAGGAACACGCCGTGGCGTTCCTCCTTCCACCACTTGCTGGTGGCCAGATCGGATGCCCGGCGCTCCACTTCGCGAGCGACGGCCAGGGCGGCCCGGCGGACCTCGGCGAACGACCATCGTGGTTCGATGCGGGAGTAGACGTGGAACCCTCGCGAGCCGGATGTCTTCGGCCACGCCACCATGCCCAGTTCCTCCAGGGCCTCCCTCGTCACCAGGGCGACCTCGCGGATCTGCTTCCACTCGATGCCAGGGACGGGGTCGAGATCGATGCGGAGCTCGTCGGGATGGTCCAGGTCGTCTGCTCGAACCGGATGCGGATTGAGGTCGATGCATCCCAGGTTGATGATCCAGGCGAGCTGGGCGGCGTCCCTCACGACGATCTCGTGGGCCGTGCGGCCGGAAGGAAAGCTCAGCTCGACGGTCTCGACCCAGTCCGGGCGCGACGTCGGGGCCCGCTTCTGGAAGAAGAACTCGCCCTCGGCTCCGTTCACGTACCGCTTGAGGGCCATCGGCCGACCGGCCACCCCTCGCAGCGCCCCGTCCGCCACGTCCAGGTAGTACCGAACCAGATCGAGCTTGGTGAGCCCGAGGCGCGGGAAGAACACTTTGTCGGGATTGGTGATCGTCACCTCCCGGCCGGCGACCTCCAGTCGCTCCTCGCGAGCCACCATGCCAGCCAGGATACGGGTTGGGGTCCTCCGACTCACCCGGGCTCAGGCCTGCTTGGCCTCAGGGCCGCATCTCGACCAAGCGGAGGACCTCCTCTCCCCCCTTGACCAGCCGCTCGAGCACCACGCCGATTCCTCTCGCGTAGTACTTGCGCTCGAGGAGCTTCTGCTCCAGCGGTGTCCAGTCTTCGGTCACCAGGACCTCGTCGAAGGAGCTGGCCGGCACGTCGACGGTCTCGTCGAGGGCGACGGCCTTGGCCATGTCCTCAGCCTTTCCCGCGTAGAACTCCTGCCGGTAGGTGAAGCCGACCTGGGGTTGCGCCGGCATGATCACCCCGGGCTGGGCCCCATCCACTCCCGCCTCCCAGGAGCCCTCGGTGCTGACCACCTTCCCGTCCTCGATCTCTCGGGAGTCCTCGCCGAAGTACCAGACGTTGCCGTCCACGTCCTGCGCATACCAGTCGAAGGTCAGCTCGGCGAGCGCTCCTTTGACCTTGACCGCATCCCGGACGACGATGCAGGCGACCCCGAGGATCTCCTTGGTCCTCTCGGTCACGTGAACGGTATCGGTCTCCCGTTCTCCGTCGGAGACACCCTTGTAGAAGTACGTGGTGCCCGGGGTCAGTGGGAAGTAGGGATTGTCGATGGCGTCGACGAAGTCTGCCGGGTCGATCCGGGGCCGGTAGGGCTCCCCTTCCACGAAGGCGGCGGGGTTCTCCGGGGGGGCAACCGGCCCACCACCCCGGGGCGCCTCTGCGCTGCACCCCGCGGCGGTCATCAACACGACGACCAGCGCTCCTGCGGCCCGGCGGCTCATGATCCCAGTCCAGCGAGCGTACCTCGCAGCCGCTTCGCGGCGTCGGCCGCTGCGGCGAGGTCCCCGTCGACGACAGCGACCTGAATCGCCCCGAGATGGGTGTTGACGCGGGCAAGGTCTGCGGCATCCAACGCGTTCAGGATCCGGTCGCGGACGTAGTCGAGGGCGAACGCGTCCGCGCCGACTCCGTCGGCATCACCCGCCGCCGCATCGACCAGTAGCTGGGCCGCCCAGAGATCGAGACGGCCCAGGTCGACCTCGGTCGCCGGCCGGTACCGCAGCTGGAGGTCGAGGCTCGACCGGGCGGCCTCGATCGCCGCGCCTCGGGCCCGGCCGCCGCGCCGGGCGTGGACCGCCCTGGTGAGCCCTTCGAGGACGGCACTCATCGGAGGCTCGATCAACCTGGGCACGCCGGCCTTCCGGAGCGCCTCCCAGGCGGCGGCCATGTCCCTTACGGTCGCCGCCGCAGCCTTCCAGCGTCCCGATCCCGCCGCGTCGAAGACGTCGAGCGCGCCCCTCGACAGCGTCGTGAGCTCGGCCGGGACCCGCATGGAGAGCGCGTCGGTGGGCACGGCAAGGGCCAGCGCCTCGATATCCCCCCCGCCACCTGTGAAGAACTCGCCGTAGCCGGGGGCGAAGATCTTCTCCTCGGTCGTCCCATCGCTGTGGAGCTCCTCGGCGACCATGCCCCCCTCGATGGGGCCGAGCGGTCCGTCGAGAGACTCGCCCACGGACTTCACGGTGACTTCCTCGAACACGAAGCCGGGTGCGTTCTCGGACCGATACACGTCGCCGACGTGCGGATCGCCCGGCATGATCATCGCCGCCGGGCCGTCCCTCCCGGCCAGCCAGGTTCCCTCAGTGACCACGATGGCCCCGTCCCGGAAGTCGAACACGTCCTCGCCGAAATACCAGACGGACCCGTCGTCGGCCTGGGCGTAGTAGTCGTACGCGACCTCCTCGATGCTCCCGTCGAGGAAGGCGTTGTACTGCGAGACGAGGGTCTCGACCCGCTGCTCTTCCCACTCGATGATTCTCGTGTAGGGCAGCAGCGTCACCTCCGTCCGAAACGACTTGCCGTCAACCGTTCCCAGCATCAGCACGGACTCCTGGTCAGAGACCGGAAACAGCGGGTTGCTGATATCCGTAGGGTCGGAGAACGTCGGCATGGCGACGTCGACGCGCGCGCTCTCCGGCGCGACCGTGAGTCCCTTCACCACCGGTTGCGGGATCGTCTTCGATCCCCCTCGGCCGGAAGAGGCGGCTGAACCGCCGCCGGTGCACGCGCCGGTGAGGAGCATCGCCACCAACCCGATGCCGACCGCTCTCGGGGCCATCAGTCGTCGTTCGGCCCGGTGTTCTGGTCGTTCGGGCCGTCGTCGGTCTCATCGCCGATGACCTGGAAGTTCTCGTCGAGACTGACCTCGACGACGCTTCCATCGTCGAGACGGATCTCGACGCCGTAGGCGGCGCCGTCGTCGCCGACCTCGGTCTCGATGACCGTGCCGCCACCCGTGTGCTGCAGGGCAGCAGCCGTGGCCCGTTGCAGGGCCGAGCCGATGAGCGGCTCGTCGTCGCCCGCGCCTCTCGCCAGAGCGAACGCGGTGCCACCGGCGATGAGGGCCAGCGCGAGTGATCCGCTGAGGATCCATCCGGTTCGGCGATCCATCTGATTCCCTCCTTTTGTCTGCGGGACCATCCAATACGGCCCTGACTTCCTGGCCACAGCATTACCCCCACGCGATGAGAGGACGGTGAGTCGGAGATGAGAGGGGCTACTCAGGGATCCGCACGGTCACCGAGGCGCCGCCCCCGGGACGGTTCCGGGCTTCCGCCGCGCCGCCGTGCGCCTGGGCCACCGCCCGCACGATGGCCAGCCCAAGCCCGGTCCCGCCGTCCGCTCGGGAACGGGAGCCATCGGGACGGGCGAAGGGCTCGAACGCGCTGGGCAGGAAGGTCGCCGGGAATCCCTCGCCCGTGTCCCGGACCTCGAGGGAGAGGGATCCGTCCGCGCGGGCGGCTTCCACGGTCACCCTCCCGCCCCGGGGAGTGTGGCGGAGGGCGTTGTCGAGGAGGTTCCCCACCGCCTGGCGGATCCGGAGAGGGTCGAGGCTCGCCCTGAGGCCCTCGGAGACGCGGACTTCGATGGAGACCCCCGCCTCCGCCGCCCGGGTCGCGAAGGCCTCGATGGCCCCAGCGAGGAGTGGGGCCAGATCGATCTGCTCGCGTCGCACCGGGACCCGTCCCCGGTCCGCCCGCGCCAGCACGAGGAGATCCTCGGCCAACCGGGCCAGCCGCTCGGTCTCCTCGGCAGCACTCCGAAGCGCATCCTCTAGCTCCTGGGGGCTTCTCGAGCGGCGGAGTGCCAGATCGAGCTCGGTCCGGAGGTTCGCCAGGGGGGTCCGTAACTCGTGGCTGGCCTCGTCCACGAACCTGCGCTCACGCTGGAGAGCTTGCTCCAAGCGTTCCAGCATGGCGTTCAGGGTCTCCCCCAGCCTGGCGACCTCGTCGCCGGTTCCGGCCGGGGGAAGCCGGCGACCGGGCTCCAACGCGGAGATAGCGGCGGCCTGGGCCCGCATCCGCTCCACCGGTCGGAGGGCGGCACCCGCCACGGCCCACCCCACTCCGGTGGCCAGGATGAGGGCCAGGGGGCCACCCACGGCGAGGAGGATCCCCAGGCGGGCCAGGGCCTCCTGCTGGTCCTCCAGCGACGCTCCCACCAGGAGCACTCGCCCATCCGAAGCGGGGACGGCGAGGAATCGTACCGGCACCTGCTCCTCGGCGGTCGGAACCTCCTTCTGGAGGAATCGCGGTCCAGCCAGGCCGGACACCTCGGCCCCCGTGAGCAGGGGACGGGATTCCAGGCCTGAGGAGGACTCGATGACGTGCCCGTCCGGCCCCAGGACCTGGCCGAAGGCTTCCTCGGGCTCAGCGAGGCCGCTTCCGTCCCCGAGCGCGTCACCCGACCGCTCCAGGTTCCCGAGCAGGGCCTCGGCTCTCGACCGGAGTCCGGCGTCGACGGCCTCCAGCAGATCGAGCCGAAGTTGCAGGTACAGGAAGGCGCCGGCGGCGGCCAGGACCGCCGCCATGAGCGCGGCCGAGACCAGGGTGAGCCTAGTCCGGATCGGAAGCCGCATCCGCCTGCTCCTCCCTCAGCCGATAGCCCGCTCCACGAACGGTCTCGATGGAATCCGCGCCGAAGGGCCGGTCGACCTTCTCTCTCAGGTACCGGATATAGACGTCCACCACGTTTGAGTCGCCCTCGTAGGCGAAGTCCCACACGTGCTCGATGAGGCGGGTGCGGGAGAGGACCTCTCCCGGGTGCCGCATCAGGTATTCGAGGAGGGCGAACTCCTTGGCCGTGAGCTCGATGGGCCCATCGCCCCGGGCCACGCGCCGAGTGGATGGGTCCAGCGTGAGGTCCCCGACCCGCAGCACGGGTGGACGCTTGGGCGTCCCTCGGCGCACCAGGGCGCGGAGCCGGGCCAGGAGCTCGGCGAACGAGAAGGGCTTCGTTAGGTAGTCGTCGGCGCCCGCATCGAGCCCGGAGACGCGGTCGGGCACACCGTCCCGCGCGGTGAGCATGAGCACCGGGCTCCACCGCCCCGCGTCGCGAAGCCTCCTGCACACCTCGAAGCCGTCCAGGTCGGGCAGCATGACATCGAGCAAGACCGCGTCGTACGAGTTCTCGGTAGCGAGCCACAGGGCTTCCCTGCCGTCGCCGGCCGTGTCGACCGCGTAGCCCTCCTCCTCCAGGCCCCGCTTGAGGAGGCCCGCCATCTTCACCTCGTCTTCCACCACCAGAACGCGCACCAGGAACCTCCCGGGGAAGCCTAGAACGCCGGGGCTGAGAGGAAGATGAGAGCGGGTCCTTTCTTTCAGGGAGGGTCCCGGCTCAGCCGCGCGCCGGGACGAGCCGCCCGGCGGGGACCGGCCCTGTGAGGTTCCCTGCCAGGTAGCTCTGGGCGATCAGCGCCATGAACTGGTACACGCCGACCTCGTCGCTCGACAACGGGGCCTGACGGTAGCCGCGGCCCGCGGCTCCCCGTTGAGCGGCCTCGCACGCGCTCCAGTCCTGGCGGTTGGTGATGTCCCAGAACTCCACGGCGTAGCCCGGGTCGAAGCCTTCCCGTTCCCAGGCCTCCGGCGGGAACAGCCACTCGCACCGCACGCGGGTCCGGCCCGGACCCAGGGGCTCCAGAAGATGGGTCAGGACGTAGTCGGGATGGGCGCTGATGAAGAGGTTCGGAAGCACCTGCAGGTAGTGGACTTCCCGCCGGCGGCGCTCGTCGAGGCGCCGGAACGGCACTCCTCGGCTTTCCCCGCTGAGGGACATGGTCTCGGCGTGTTCCATGAGGTCCAGGGACCCTCCGACGACCAGGCCCGTGGGAACGAACTGCACTCCGCTGTCCGGCGGCGTCACCCGGCACAACTCGGGGTGGATGTTCTCGCAGTGGTAGCACTCGTGGTAGTTCTCCGAGATCACCTTCCAGTCGGCGTGCACGTCGTAATCCACGACGGCCTCGACGACCAATCTCTCGGGCTCGTAGGGCTCCATCGCCTGGTCCAGGTTCCCGACGTGCGCCTTCAGGTCGGGAGCTTCGCCCGAGCAGTTCGCGAACACCCAGCCACTCCACTCCTCCACCCGGACCGAGGCCAGCCCGTGCTCGGGGTCGGCGGGCTCGAACGTGGGCCGGTCGGCGAACCCTGGGGCCGTGCGGAAGGTACCGTCCAGGGCGTAGGTCCAGGAGTGATAGGGGCAGCGGATGAACCCCCGGCGCACGGGCTCTGCTCCGCAGGGGAGGAGCTCGTGGCCCCGGTGGCGGCAGGTGTTGAAGAACCCGCCCAGCCGGCCGTCCTTCCCTCGCACCAGGAGGACGCCGTCCGAGCCGATCCGGACCGCTCGCTGGTCCCCGGGCTGCGAAAGGTCGCTCGACCGCCCCACGCACGTCCACGAACCCTCGAAGACCCGGGCGTTCTCCCACGCGAATACGTCCGGGGAGAGATAGGCGTCAGCAGGAAGGGTGCGGGCTTCGGCGAGGGGGGCGATGCAGCGCTCCAGGAGCGCTGGCTCGATGGGGGGCCGGTCAGGCATTGGACTGCTGCTCCTCCTGCATGGTACGCGTCGCGGGGACATGCTAACCGCCCAGGCGGATCGACCTCGACGAAGTCCTTGCTTCACCCCTCCTCCCCGTGGAACGCGGCCAGGCGCTCCGACTCCTCGTCCAGATCGCGGCGGGCCTCGCGGGGGACCCGGCCGAACGGCTCCAATCGCACACGTCCCTCTTCGTAACGCCACGTCCCCGCCACCGCGCCGTCGACGAGGAACGTCGACACCGAGTGCGGGGTCTTCGTGTTGAACACCAGCGGCCGGGCGGACTCCGGGAGGATCTGGGTGCGCCGCGCGTGCACCAGCAGGGTGGCGTCCCAGGTCGGGAGGAATCGCACCGGCGCCGGAGTGTCGGGGTTCGGCAACGGGGCGCGGGGCAGGTCGAGGAGCTCACCGCCCCCTTCGTCTCGGAATCGGCGCAGGCGGAGGCCGTCGACCACCGGACGGAGCGTCGTGGCCGGCAGACCGGTCCAGCCCGCCACGTCCTTCAGCGAGGCCGGGCCGAAGCCGGCGAGGTAGCGCCGTACGAGATGCTCGAGGCCCGCGGCCTGCGTGGCCGTCGAGGGCCCCAGCCACGTCTCCGCCAGCCCATACAGATCGGCTCGCCGCCCCTCCCAGGTGCCCGACGGGGGCACCCGGACCAGGTCGATCCACATCCCCGCGCCGACCCACGCGATCCGCGGGAAGCCCTCGGCGCGAAGGCGCTCGGCGATCTCCGCCTGGCGCAGCGGGCCGTCGGCCAGATGGTTCTGCACACGCCCGGCGACCTTCTCCATGTCCACGCCCTCGAGCTGAAGCTGTCTTCGCTGGACCCGGAACCACCACTCCCGGCGCTCATCTCTGATCGCGGCGGCGAAGAGGTGGAAGTCGCGGCGGGAGACGATGTGGATGGTGGCCCGCATCAGGGTGGCCTGCACGGCCCGCCGCTGCTCCAGCGCCTTCGTCAGCGCATCGCGGCGGAAGTCCCGCAGGCGCGTCCACAGCCCGACGTAGGCCGAGGGGGCGTACTGGGCCTGGAGCCCGGCAACGCGCTCGAGCGCCCCGGTGAGCGAAAGCTCCGAGCGCTCAAGGAGGAGCTGACGGGCCAGCAGGGCGCGATTGAGCTCTCTGGTGGTGAGGACGCGCTCGGTCAATGTCGGCGGGCGCTCGCGGCTGCGGCTCGCACCTCCGGAATCACCTCGCGGGCGAGGCGCTCGGCCTGCTCGTCCTGACCCCGGCCGACCGGGAACAGGTTCATGGCGGTGAAGCCGAGCTCGAGGAAGCCACGCAGGCGCTCGGCCACCACCTCGGCGGGTCCCGACACCACGGTCGGTGGCTCATCCACGCGCTCGTCCACTCGGATGTCGACGTTGTACACGCACCTGATCTCCTCGGGCTCCCGGCCGGCCTCGCGCGCTGCCGACAGGACGCGATCCCGCATGGCCGACACCCGCTCCGGCGGCGCCAGCTCGAGCGTCGTGATCCACCCGTCGGCCAGCCGGCCGGTGAGGGCCAGCGCGCGGGGGCCATACGTTCCAAGCCAGATAGGGATACGACGATTCGGCTTCGGCTCCAACTGGGCTCGCTCGGTCCGATACAGCCTGCCCTCAAACGTGAAGGTGGGCTCCGACCACAGGCCGCGGGTGATCCGGATGGCCTCCTCGAGGCCGTCGACCTTGTCCCTCGGCGAGCGCACTCCCAGCCCGAAGGCCCGGAACTCCTCGTTGGAGTAACCGCCCCCGAGCCCGAGTATCAACCGCCCGCCGGACAGCCGATCGAGTGTCTCCGCCATCTTGGCCACCACCGCCGGGTGCCGGTAGGGCACCGCGAGCACTCGGGTCGCCACCCGGATCCGGGAGGTCGCCGCGGCGATCCAGGACAACATGGTCCAGGTCTCGTGCCTCGGCTCTTCACCGTGGAGATGATCGTTCGCCGATACGAAATCGAAGCCCAGCTTCTCCGCCAGCCTGGCATCCGCAACGGGGTCGGAGCCAGGCGCCGCCGAAGGTGAGACGTTCAGGCCGAACATCACGTCACTCATCTGTGTCCTCCTCTCACGGAATCAGCCCGTTGATCACAAGCCAGGCGCCGAGGCCGGCGAGCAGGATCGCCAGGGCCCGACGCACCCAGCGAGTGATCCGTTCGCCGGCCCGGCGCAGGCCGAGACCGCCGAGCAAGACGACGCCCCCGTCTCCTATCGCCAGGCCGAACATGAGAGCTACCGCCACGACAAGGGCGTTTTCCGTCCCCGCCCTCTGGCTGGCCGCAGCGAACAAGGGAGAGGCCACGGCGCCGAGGAACAGCCACGCCCCCGGGTTGAGGAGGACGGCGAGAACGCCTCGAGCGGCGGGGGGCAGAGCTCGCCGTTCGGGCGATGGTCGATCCATGGCATGGCCATACCGGAAGCCCTCCACAGCGAGCCAGAGGAGGAACGCGCCACCAACGACTTGGAGGATCCGAAGTATCGCACCCGTCGGAGGCGCCATTGACAGTCCGAGCGCGAGGGAAACCAGGAGGAGCCCGAACGTGACGGCGGCTCCCGCCAGGGCCCGAAGCCCTCGAGGGATCCCTCCCCGGACCGCCTCCGCCAGCAGCACGGCTTGAACCGGTCCCGGGGCGCCGGCCAGGGCGAGCCCAAGACTCATCCCCGCCACGACATCACCCGTCACCCACATGCGATGGTCTCCCCACAAGCACGCGAACGCAGTTAGTTGCGTACACAAGAATATCATCTGATTCCTTGCACATGCAAGTTTCTGGCTGCTACCCTGAAAGGGTGACTGCCAGCAGGCTCACCGAGACGGAGATGCGGGCGTGGCAAGCGCTGCTCCATGCGCACCACCAGGTCATCCGGAGGCTGGATCGGGAGCTCCGCGAGGAGCACGACCTCCCGCTGGCGGCCTACGACGTCCTCCTCAGACTGGCTCGCGCGCCGGGCAGAGCGTCGCGCATGACGGACTTGGCAGAGAGGGTGATGTTGTCACCCAGTGGACTGACGCGGCTGGTCGATCGGCTGGTCTCGAAGGGGCTGGTCGAGCGGCGGACGGATCCTGAGGACGCTCGGGTCGCACTCGCCAGCCTCACGGAGGAGGGACTGGGTCAGCTGAGGAAGGCCGCGAGAACCCACCTCCGGGGGATCCGGGAGCACTTCACGGGCCTACTCAGCGAGACGCAGCTCCGCAACGTCGCCGCTGGTCTGGAGACGATCACCGGGCCGCATATCCCCCATTAGCTGAGGAAGCGAACCCGAGGCTCTAGGCGGGGAGGACCCTGGTTTCCTCGAGGGTGAGCCTGGTGGTGGTGGGTGACAGACGGAGGCCGACCATCCCGATCCGGCCGGCAACCCAGATGCCGCTCTTGAGGATCTCCACCCGTAACCCTCCGTCATCCGATTCGAAGATGCGCCAGATGAGGCCGCGCTCGGTCCGGTAGACGGTCGGGATGATAGTCACAGCCATAGTCTACGCCTTTGCTACGCGCTGCGCCGGGGCCTGCCGTACAGCTGGGACCGGCGGCCACGCCGCGACATGTAGACCAAACGGGGGGGCGCAACCTCCATCCCCTCCTGCCGGAACTCGTCGGCGAGCCTCAGGCGAGCGGCGATCCGGCTCACGTCCGCCCGCTGCTCGGGCAAGACGAGCGTGATCCCCGTCCCGCTCCGTCCGGCTCGCGCCGTCCGGCCGACGCGATGCACGTAACCGTCGTCGTCCTCGGGAGGGTCGTAGTTGATCACGTGGGCGACGTCCTCCACGTCGAGGCCGCGGGCGGCGACATCGGTCGCCACGAGGGTGGCAACCTTCCCCGACCGGAACCGGTCCAGGGCGCGCTCGCGGGCGGCCTGCGACAGGTCGCCGTGCATGGCCGCGGCCGGGATGCCCCGCGCCCTGAGCCGCAGCGCCAGCCTGTCGGCGCTCCGCTTCGTTCGGACGAACACGAGGCCGCGTCCCGGCGTGCCCTCGAGGATTGCAGCGAGGGCCTCGATTTTCCCTCCGTTGGTGACGGGAACGAATCGATGTTGAACCTCTTCAACGGTCGGTCGGCGAGCCTCCACCTCGTGCATCACCGCATCTCGCGTGTACGCCGCGGCCAGCTGCCGAACCGCTGCGCCGAGCGTGGCGGAGAAGAACATCGTCTGGCGGTCGCGGCTCAGGCGGCGGACGATCCGGTCGACCTGAGGCTGGAACCCCATGTCGAGCATCCGGTCCGCCTCGTCAAGGACCAGGATTCGAACACCATCCAGGCGGATCCGTCCGCGCGAAGCGAGATCCTCGAGGCGGCCCGGCGTGGCCACGACAACATCGGCTCGGGACAATGCGTCGGCCTGGTCGCGGATGCTCACCCCTCCGTACGCCGCGGCGACTCTGAGGCCCCGGACCTCGGCGATCCCGGCGAACTCCCCCACGACCTGGGCGGCCAGCTCGCGCGTGGGGACAAGTACGAGGGCTGCCGGGCGCTGAGGCGGCCGTGGCGCCCGCTCGACGATGGGGATGGCGAAGGCGAGCGTCTTCCCGGAGCCGGTCTGCGAGCGGGCCAGGATGTCTCGGCCGGCGAGAAGGCCGGGCAACACGAGCGACTGGATGGGGAACGGCGAGATGATCCCTCGACGGTTGAGCGCCCGGACTACGGGCAGAGACACACCAAGGTCGGAGAAGGACGGGCGGGGCATCTGAACTCCTTCTGCGGCGCGGGCGCCGCTGACGATCCGGCGAGGTCTCTCTTCCTCGCTGCAGAACGTCCGAAGGAGGACTGCGGAAGTGAACCTCACGGGGCGGCGTTCTCGCCACCCGTGGCACTAGAGTAACAGATAAGGCGCGGTTTACCTCGCTAAGGCTCCGTCACGGCACCCTCTCCCATCCCCGATGCTCCAGCATGACCAGCGTGCCGTCCTCGTGCGGGTGAAGGTCACCTCGACCTCGGTGGAGGGTGATCGTGAGTTGTGTCGAGCATCCCTGGACATCTCGGGCATATGGCCCTGTCGCACCCCTACAAATGACTACTTCGCCTAGGTAAAACGGCCATCGGCTTGGGCCCCCAACCGTCCGACAACTAAGGGGAACGGATTGATCTCTAGAACGAGGAGGAAGTGATGCCGACGGGCCTGGCACTCCCGCTGGGGCTGAGGCGCACCGCTGCACCCGCCACACGCAGAAAGGCGATCGTCCTTGCGACCGCCTTCGCCGCTCTGGCCGTGTCCCTGGGGGGCGTGGAGAGCAGGGATTTCCGGGAGAAGGCTCACCCCTCACTCATTCGTCAGGCGGACGACGCCCGCTTGCCGGCGCTCGACGTCATCGTGGGCGAGACGAGGCCCGCCTCGGGAGATGCGGAAGAGCTGATCGACCAGCTCGGGGGGAGCGTGACCCACGAACTCCCCATCGTGGGTGGGTTCTCGGCTCGCCTTCCAACCAGGTCTCTTCGCGGCTTGCTCAGCTCTCCAGCGGTCGCCCATGTGTGGGGGGACGGCCGCGTACGCATGAGCATCCTCGACCTCGACCTCCTCGACGGCATGGACTCGGTGGCTGCCAACAAGGTCTGGAGGCAGAGCATCCGGCTCCCTTCCTCCTATACCGGGGCGGGAGTCGGGGTAGCGGTGCTGGATACGGGACTCACTCGCGTGGCGGACCTGGGCAACCGCGTCAGCGTCCGGGTGGACTTCACTTCCGACCACGACGGTTACGACCGATTCGGGCATGGAACGCACATGGCCGGCCTGATCGCGGGTGACGGGGCCCTGTCCGGCGGCACCTGGGCCGGAGCCGCTCGCAAGGCGAGCCTCATCTCGGTGAAGGTGGCCGGGACGGACGGCTCCACCGACGTCTCCGTGGTCATCGCCGCGATGCAATGGATCGTCACTCACCGGGCCGCATACAACATTCGGATCCTGAACCTCTCGTTCGGCACGGACGCCATCCAGACCTACCTCCTGGATCCCCTGGACTACGCAGTGGAGCAGGTATGGCGGTCCGGTATCACGGTCATCGTCGCTGCCGGAAACCGGGGCTCGCTCCCCGGCACGATCAACAAGCCCGGGGACGACCCCTTCGTCATCACGGTAGGTGCCGCCGACGTCCGAGGGACCGCGAGCACCAGCGACGACGTCGTCGCCGGTTTCTCCAGCCGAGGCCCCACCCACGACCTGGTCGCCAAGCCGGACCTGGTCGCTCCGGGCATCGGGCTGGTTTCCCTTCGCGCTCCGGGCAGCACGCTGGATACCGAGCACCCGACAGCTCGGGTCGGCGACTACTACTTCAAGGGCTCGGGAACCTCCCAGGCGGCGGCGATCGTATCCGGGGTGGCTGCCCTGATGATCCAGGCTAACCCCTCCATCACCCCGGACGTGCTCAAGGCCGCCCTGGTTGGGACGGCGAAGAAGATGGGGGGCCTTCTGAACCTCATTGGAACCGAGGCCGGCGCCGGTCTCGTCGACGCGACGGCGGCGGTCAATGCGTCGGTCGCGAACACCTATGCGAGCAAGCCGGCCAATCGCGCGCTGCTAAGCCTCCGGTCTACCGGAGCGGGTCTCATCCAGCTCAGCCGGGACTCCAGCGCGCTCGTCTACTCGGACCTGGATGCA
Source organism: Actinomycetota bacterium (assembly GCA_036001425.1). Classification (GTDB taxonomy): domain Bacteria; phylum Actinomycetota; class UBA4738; order UBA4738; family CALAEC01; genus DASYVD01. The sequence goes on along the minus strand of DASYUI010000026.1, from coordinate 6,241 downwards.
GACGGCCCGCTCGACTTGGTGGTGGGGGAGGTCGACGCTCTCGGAAACGCGTGGCTGGGCAGCACGTGGTCCGACGCTTGGTCCAACAACAGATGGGCTCCCTATGTCTTCGAGGCGATCGGGTGGGACGGCAAGACGTGGGGTGGAAAGACCTGGGGTGGGACGTCCTGGAAGGGCAAGACCTGGGGTGGGAAGACCTGGAGCTGAGGGCGCTCCCTGAGACTTGAGCTCGCGAACACGAGACACGGGGGAGCGACCGGCGAGCCGCATCCCCACTCGGCTGCCCGGAGACCGGCGGATCTGGGCGCTCAGCTCATGCATGGCCCTGATCTCGGTGGGGCTGTTCGTACTGATCGTCCGGCACCTCCAACCCGTTCACCCGCTTCCTCTCCCCTGGTGGGTCCTCGGAACGATGTTCGGACTCGCCGAGGTGTTCGTGGTGAAATTCGAGATCCGTCGCGGCACCGTCTCCTTCTCGCTGAGCGAGATCCCCCTGGTTCTCGGTCTCTTCTTCGCGCACCCCACGAGCCTCGTGCTGGGCCAGACTGCCGGTGCCGCAGCGGCGCTCGCCCTGCACCGTCGACAGAAGCCGATCAAACTGGCCTTCAATCTCAGCCTCCTGTCGGTCCAAGTCTGCCTCGCTCTGCTGCTCTTCCACCCGATCCTTTCCCTGGGCAATCCGCTCGGGCCCGCAGGGTGGGCAGCGACACTCATCGTCACTCACACACTCGATGTCGTTTCCTCTCTGATGGTGGGCCTCGCCATCTCTCTCACCGAGGCCAAACCCATCGTTCTTCGCGGCCTGTTGGGAGTGGGGACCGCCATCACGTTCGCCAATACCGGACTCGCCCTTCTCGCCGTCATCATCGTTTGGGCGCACCCCGCTTCCAGCTGGCTCCTGCTCGTGGCCGCTGCGGTCGTGTTCCTCGGACTCCATGCGCACGGCTCGTTGCGGCGCGCACACAATCAGCTCCGGGTGCTCTACGAGTCGAATCGGGCCGCTGAAGCCGCCACCGACGTCGAATCGATGCTCTTCTCGGCCCTATCGGGGGCAAGGGACATGCTTCGCGCCGAGATGGCCGAGATCACGCTGTTCGACACCGACATCGAAGCGCCCGCATCGAGGACCACGCTGGGACCGGGGGATCGTTGGGAAGTCGACCGGCAGGCGCACCTCGATCCGAGGAAGGGAGTATGGGCGCGAGTTGTGGCCGAAGAACAGGGGATCGTGCTTGCTCGTCCTATCAGGAACGAGCGGCTCAGAGCTCATCTGGCAGCGAGCGGGGCCCGGGATGCGATCGTGGTCCCGATGCGTGCGGAAGAGGGCATGATCGGGACCATGCTCGTGGCGAACCGCATCGAAGACCAGGCCACGTTCGCCGAAGACGACCTCAACATGCTTGAAACGATCGCCAGGCAAACGAGCGTCTCCTTGGAGAAAGGCCGGCTGCTCGACAGGCTCCGGCAGGAGGCCGCCACGAACGAGCACTTGGCCTTGCACGACCGCCTCACCGGTCTTCCCAATCGTGTGTGGTTCCTGCAACGGCTGAGCGAAGCCATCGAACAGGCCAGGAGTAGACAATCCTGCGTGGCAGTAATCCTCATGGATCTGGATCGCTTCAAAGAGGTGAACGACACGCTGGGGCATCACAACGGAGACGAGCTTCTCAAGGAAATTGGGCGAAGGCTGCGTGGACTCCTCGATGACGACGTCGTTGCGCGGTTGGGCGGGGACGAGTTCGCCGTGCTTCTTTCGAGTGTCCCCGATCGCGAATCGGCTCTTCGAGATGCGAGAGGGATCGTACGTTCCCTCCATACACCATTCGAAGTGGAAGACCTCGAGATCGACGTCAGCGCGAGTGCCGGGGTCGCCGTGTTCCCCGCAGATGGAGAGGATGCGAGCACGTTGCTCCAACGAGCCGACGTGGCGATGTACGTCGCGAAGGAAACCCGTGGCGAGTGCGAGCCGTATGCCCCGGAGAAGGACCCGTACAGCCCGAAACGATTGGCGCTCATCGCCGAGCTCAGAGCGGCTGTCGAAAGGAAGGACGTCTTTCTCGTCTATCAGCCTCAGGTTGATCTCCGGAGTGGAGGTCTGGCAGGCGTCGAGGCACTGGCGCGCTGGGAGCACCCACGACGCGGCCTCGTTCCACCCAACGAGTTCATCCCGATCGCCGAGCACGCCGGAATCATCAAGCACCTGACGCTCCTTGCGCTGGAGACAGCGCTGTTCGAGCGTCAATCGATCCTGGTCAAAGAGATAGGTGATGTACCGGTTTCGGTGAATCTGTCGGCGCGGATGCTCCAGGACGAGCGTTTCCCTGATGATGTCACCGGTCTGCTGGACCGCTACAACGTTCCCGCTGGCGGGCTCTGCCTCGAGCTCACCGAAAGCAGCATCATGGCGGACCCCGATCGCAGTCGGGCCATGCTGCAGAGGTTGAGCGAGGCTGGGATCCGTCTGTCGATCGACGACTTCGGCACCGGGTACTCGTCCCTTTCCTACCTCAGCCGTCTGCCACTGGACGAGATCAAGATCGACCGGTCGTTCGTGATGCGTATGGTGCAGGACGGGAGAGACGCCTCGATCGTTGAATCAACCATCGGTCTGGGCCACGCCCTCGGCCTCACGGTCGTGGCAGAGGGGATCGAGGATGACGAGACGGTCCGCATCCTCGCGAGGCTGGGATGCGACGTGGCACAGGGCTTCTACGTCGGTCTCCCTCTCCCGCCCGCGCGGCTGCGAGAGTGGTTGAAGGATCGCGAAGGCACCATTCCCGTTTGGGCTAGCGCCAAGGCAGGGGATCAGGGCACGTCAACCGAACGACCGTCGGCGGTACAAGTGCTGGCCGAGCATCGGTTCAGGAAGCGCTCGAGCTAGCGACGCCCTGCAGGCACGAGAGGACTGGGGATCACTGATGGCCAACGCCGATCCTATTCCGCCCCATCGGCTCGCCCGCGGATCCGGATCCTCGTCGAGATCGATTCAAACGCTGCTGCCCTCAGGCGGCCGACAGGATGACCGCTCCCAGGAAACATAGGAACCCCACCGCGGAGCCCACCGCCGGCGCCCGGAACCAGAACCGGATCGAAAGGATGAAGTAGGCGGCTGCAACCAGTAGGGCGGCGAACTGTATCCATGGGCTTTCAGCGAACAGTCGGAAGTAACGCCACGCGATGACGACCAGGCTCCCGCCGAACATGGCCAGCCCCAGGGCGTGGCTGAGATTGAACCCAAGCCAGGCGTCCCAAACGTTGGTGTGGGGATTGATCGCCACCCTTGAATCCTGCATGGCGTGACGGACGCTGTCGTCGGTGGGGGTGAAGGTGCGAGGGAGCCAGAGATCGCGAAGCGCGAGAATCCCGTGGGCACAGCCGAACAGGAGAAAGATGCCGGCGCCCGTGAGGAGAAGGTATCGGGCCATCGTGTCGGCCTCCTCTTGAGATCCTGGACTTGTTCCCTGCGGCCTGGACGGGATCTCAATCCTAGATTCCCCACGGCCCTCCGAATAAGGCGCAAGCGGACTCTCCTGCGAGAGCCCGCTCACCGATCCAGTCAGGCGTCTCGCTCAGGTGCCCTCGCCCCGGGCCCGGCCCGGGGTCACGGCCTCGATCAGCTTCCGGGAGGAGGCCGCTACTTCCTCGATGGCCGCCTCGAAGGCCTCGGCGTTCCGGCGGGACGGCTCACGGAACCCGCTCACCTTGCGAACGTACTGGAGGGCGGCCTCGCGGATCTCCTCCCCAGTGGCCGGGCCGTCAGGCCCGCGCAGTCGCTTGATGCTTCGGCACATGGATAGAGGATAGCGCCCTATGCGTCACCGGCCTCGTGGACCAGGCCCGGCCCCACGCGGGTGCAAACCAGCTGAGAAGATGTCGTGGCAGTCGGGGGGCGACCCGGAGGGCAACACGTGGAGTTCCGGGCCCAGCCGGCCAGAGGAGATTGCATTACCGGTCGGGCCAGGCAACAGGGTGGTCGCCGATCGTCAGTCTAGACACGCCAGGTGGCACGCGGTGATATAGGGGCGGCATGGTTGCCCCACAGCACCCCGCGGAGAAGATCATCGGGCGAGAGGCCGAAGTCACCGCCATCGACCGGTTTCTGGCCGGGGTTCCCCTCGGGCCGAGGGCCCTCGTTCTCGAGGGCGCTGCTGGAATCGGGAAGACCATCCTGTGGAAGGAGGGACTGTCCCTCGCGGCAGCCCGCGGATATCGGATCCTCTCCTGTCAACCAGCCGAGTCCGAAACGCAGCTCGCCCTCACCGGTCTGGCCGACTTATTGGAGGGATACGTAGACGAGTCTCTTCCGGCCCTGCCCGAGCCTCAGCGAGATGCGCTCGAGGTCGCCCTGCTGCGGAGGCTACCCGTGGGTCCGCCTCCAGCGCAGCGAGCCGTGTCGGTTGCCGTTCTGGGGGTCTTCCGGTCCGTGGCCAAACTGTGCCCCACTCTCCTCGCCGTGGACGACGTGCAATGGCTCGATGGTTCCTCGGCGCGGGTGCTGGAGTTCGCCGCGCGTCGCCTAACCGACGAGCCGATCGGAGTGTTTCTAACCCGGCGGGTTGCCGACGGGGAGCGCGCTCCGCTGGTCCTTGACCGTGTGGTGCCTGAGGGGCGGCACGAGCAGATCGCCATCGGCCCGCTGACTCTAGGAGCGCTCTATCGCTTGATCCACGCCCGCCTGGGACTGAGCTTTCCCCGGCCCACCCTGGTCCGGATCCATGAGGGCTCCGGGGGGAACCCCTTCTTCGCGCTGGAGCTGGCCAGAGCGCTGGAGCAACGCAGAAACAAGCCGACGGGGATTGAACCGCTTCCCGTGCCCGACACGATCGGGCAGCTCGTCAGAGACCGCATCGCTCGCCTCCCGGCCAGGACCAGGGAAGTCCTGCTGGCGACCTCCGCGCTCGCCCAGCCCACGGTCTCGCTCGTCGATCGGGTCCTCGGCGAGCGGGGGCTCGCGCCGGCCGAACTGGAAAGGGCAGTCCGGGCGGGCCTCATCGAGCTGGAGGGGGAACGGATCAGGTTCACCCACCCGCTGGTCGCCTCCGTCCATTATTCGGGCACGCCTCTCGCCGAGCGGCGCAGGATGCATCGCCGCCTGGCTGGGGGTGCCGACGAGCCGGAGGAGCGGGCCCGCCACCTGGCCCTGGGGTCGGGCGGCCCCGACACTGGTGTGGCCGAGGCTCTCGACCACGCTGCAAGGAAGGCCAGGACGCGAGGGGCCCCGGACGCGGCGGCGGAGCTCGCCGAGCTGGCCGCAACGCTCACTCCGGAGGAGCGACCCGACGAAGCCAGGCGTCGGAGGGTGGACGCGGCCGAGGACCACTTCGCTGCGGGTGATAGTGAGCGCGCCCGGACTCTTCTGGAGGAGGCCATCGCCTCCGCTCAGCCCGGCCCCGAGCGAGCAGACCTCTTGGTTCGCCTGGCGTGGGTCCGCTACAACGCTGACAGCCTGACCGAAGCCCAAGCTCACCTCCATAGGGCACTGAGCGAGGCGGGCGACGACTCGAGGATCATCGCGTGGGTCCAGTTCATGCTGGCCATGGTCTTGGTCTGGCGAGGCGATCTGCCGCGTTCAGTGGTCCACGCCCGGCGCGCGCTCGATCTCGCCGAGCGGCTGGAGGATCCCGCCCTCCTCGGCCCAGTGCTAACGGCCGTCGGGATGACGGAGTCCTACGCCGGGGCCGGCATCAGGCTGGACCTGATGGAGCGGTCGATCGCGGAGAGCGAACGCGCGGAGGGAGCGGTGGTCGACTGGCGGCCCGGGCAGATGCTGGGCGGCCTCCAGATGATGGGGGACGATCTCGACGCGGCGCGCGCCACTCTGCTCACCGTGCACTCGCGGGCCCTGGAGCGAGGGGAGGAGGGCTCGCTCGACGATCACTTGTTCTGGATGAGTGAGCTCGAGTCGCGGGCGGGCAACTTCGAATTAGCCGCCCAGTATGCGGCTCAGGGCCACGAGATCGCGCTCCGCGCTGGTCATCAGCGGAACGTCGCCCAGCTCCTGTACATCCGCGCGCTTGTCGAGGCGCACATCGGTCGGGTTGACCAGGCCCGGAGTCTCGCCGAAGAAGGCTTGGCGATAGCCGAATCGCTGGATGCGGTCTTCCCGAAGATCCGAAACCGTACGGCACTCGGCTACCTGGAGCTCTCCATCGGGAACGCGGCGGACGCCAGGCGGCACCTGGAGGCGGCGGCGGGACAGATCGTCGCCAGCGGGTTCGGTGAGCCCGGCCAGTTCCAACAC